>CAZNFW010000005.1:50252-102433 GCA_964572725.1 uncultured Melioribacter sp. | reverse complement strand
GTGTAAATAAAAAGTAAAATTGATTTTTCCAATTATTTTTTTTCATTTGTATATTAAAATTGTAATGAATATTGAATTCAATAGAAAATTATTTATAAAAAAATCTTAAATCAAACTATAAATTCATTAAATATGGATTAAATTGTTTTTCATAGCCAATAGAAGATTCATTTTCGTGACCAGGAAATATAATTACATCATCAGGAAGGTTTAAAAGTTTTACTTTGATTGAGTTGATTAAAATTTCATAGTTGCCACCCCATAAGTCTGTTCTGCCAATACTTTCTTTGAACAAGACATCACCTGTAAAGCAAATTTTTTCTGATTCTAAATAAACACAAAATTCACCTGGTGAATGACCTGGTGTAAAAAGAAATTTTACATCACAATTATTTAGTTTCAGAATTTTATCTTCAGAAATAAATTCTTCTGGCAATGGGGATGGCTCGAACTCGATTCCAAAGTAATATGCCTGTTCTTTCATAATTTCAAGAAGAAAAATATCTTTTTCTGGCATTAATAATATTGGATTAAATTTTTCTTTGATAAATGAATTTCCAAGTATATGGTCGATATGACAGTGAGTGTTGATGATAAATTTTGGGATTAAGTTATTATTCTCTATAAAATCGGCTAATAATTTTTTTTCGTTCTGATTAGAACATCCGGGGTCTATTACAATTGATTCTTTTGATTTATCATCCCACACTATATATGTATTTTCAAGAAATGGATTGAAAATAAATTTCTGAACTTTAATCATTATAAAGCAAAGTTCTTTTTAATTCTTGAAAAATATTTTTTCATATAATTGGAATAATTATCTTTAACTTCTTCCATAGAATCGCCGCCAAATTTTTGAAGAAAGAGTTTTGCGATTGTCCATGCAGCCATTGACTCTGCAATTACTGCGCAGGCAGGCACAGCAACAAAATCACTTCTTTCTCTTCTTGCTTCAACGGTTTTCATTGTTGAAAGGTCAATTGATTGAATTGGCGACATTAATGTTGCAATTGGTTTCATAGCAGCCCTAATTATTAAAGGTAAACCTGTTGAAATCCCGCCTTCGATGCCACCTGCTCTATTTGTTTTTCGTGAAAATGTTTCACCTTTCAAAATAATTTCATCATGAACTTCTGAACCAAAAAGTTCAGTAGATTTAAAGCCCAAACCAATTTCAATTCCTTTAACTGCCTGTATAGACATTATTGCAAGAGAAAGTTCTGCTTCTAATCTTGTATCATATTCAACAAAACTTCCAATTCCGGGCGGTAAACCAGTTACAATTACATAAAATGTTCCGCCTAAAGTGTCCCCTTTTTTCTTGGCTAATTTTATTTTACGAATTATTTTTTCTTCCTGATTTTTATCCAGAACACGAACTGAACTTTTATCCGAAAGTTTATTTAATTTTTCTGCTGAATAATTACTTGAAAGTTTATTCAAAAAGAATTTTTCTGCTATATTTTCTTTCGAATATACTCCTCCGATACTTTCAACAAAACTTCCAATATGAATTCCAAATTCGCTTAAAAATTTTCTTGCGATTGAACAACCGGCAACACGAGCTGCTGTTTCTCTTGCGCTTGAACGTTCTATAGAGTTTCTAATATCATTAAAATTATATTTTGTAATACCTACTAAATCTGCATGACCCGGTCTTGGAATTGTAACCTTATCAATTTCTTTATCAACTAATTCTGCACTCATTGATTCTTTCCAGTTCTCCCAGTCTTTATTCCATATAATCATTGAAATAGGCGAGCCAAGAGTTTTACCATGTCGAATACCTGAAATAATTTCGACACGGTCAGTTTCTATTTTCATTCTAAGTCCTCTGCCATATCCTGCTTGTCGCCTTTTCAATTGCTCATTTATGTAATCTTGAGAAATTTCAAGATTTGAAGGGAAACCAGTTACAACTGTTGTTAATCCTTTTCCGTGAGATTCACCTGCAGTAATTAATTTTATCATTTAATTCTCTCAAATTATTGTTTGACAAATATAAAAAAAGCGTCCATAATTAGGACGCTTTTTCATTTCTTTACATAAAAATAATTTTTTACTTAGGTATTTCTAATCCAACTAATCTCGAATTTCCCTGATTATCAACAAGTTTAAGTAAAATTGCTTCCCCTTTTTTGCTTTCAATTATTGATTTCAATTCAGAAACATTGTGAATATCTTTTTTATCTGCAGCAGTGATAACAAGTCCTTCTCCAATTCTTTGATTATAAGCTTTGCTAAATCTTTTAACATCAGTAATTAAAACCCCGTTTTCAACTTTATAATCTTTCAATTCTTCTTTAGTAATGTTTCGAACTGTAAATCCAAGTTCTTCAAAATTATATTCTTTGAGATTTTTCTCTTCTTTTGACTTATCTTTTTTTGAAGCAGTTGTAGTTTTTTTGTCAGAATCTTCATCTCTTGGTTTTAATGTAACATATCTTTCAATTTCTTTTCCGTTTCTGAAAATTGTTAACTTTACTTCTGTCCCAGCACGTTTTGAAGCAACATAGGACTGTAATTCACTTGGTTGATTAACTTCTTTATCATCAATTTTAAGAATTACATCACCTTCTTTTACATCAGATTTTTCAGCTGCACCGCCTTTTACAATATCCTGAACCAGAACACCTTTTGGTTCTTTCAATCCAATTGCTTTTGCGGTTTGAGCATCAACTTCTGAAATACTTACACCAATATACCCACGATTTACTTTTCCATTTTCAATTAAATCTCTTGCTACTGATTTAGCAAGATTAATTGGAATTGCAAAACCGTAGCCAATATAACTTTGTGTCATTCCGTTTGTAGCAATTGCAGAGTTAATACCAATTACTGCACCGTTCAAATCTACCAGTGCACCACCACTATTTCCCGGATTAATTGCTGCATCAGTCTGAATAAAATTTTCTACTGCATATTGGTCTTTTATTATATTAATATTTCTGCTTTTAGCACTAATAATTCCTGCTGTAACAGTTGAAGTTAAAGACAATGGATTACCTATTGCCATTACCCATTGTCCAACTCTAATTTTGTCTGAATCACCAAGATATGCAACAGGTAAATTATCAGCATCAATTTTAATTACTGCTAAATCTGTCAATGGGTCTGTTCCAATAACTTCAGCATCGTACTCTCTTTTATCGTGTAAAGTTACTGTTACCTGTTTTGCATTTTCAACAACATGATTATTTGTTAAAATATATCCGTCCTCAGAAATTATAATTCCACTACCTCCACCCTGTTGTTCTTTTGGAATATCATCTTTGAATGGAAAGAAGAAATGAAATTCTTCGGGAAATTTATTTTTAACTGTTGTTACAACAGTAATTTGTACAATAGATGGAGTAACTTTTTCTGCAGCAAGAATAAATGCATTATTGAAAGCTTCTGCCTGTGGGTCTAATTTTTCGACTGGCGGTTTTGCAGCACCAATTTGAATATTGGCATAACCTGGTTTTACCCATCCAAAACCAGAAACAAGTATCGCTCCAAAAATTACTCCAAATAAAATTAGTGATATGGTTCCAAGAATATTTTTGCGTTTCATTTATTAATCCTCCTGCTAACTTAATTCTAATGATTTTATACCTTGAAATTCATTGATATGATATTTAATAAACTTTTCAAGCAAACGAATGATTGTGTTAAGGTCATCTTCTTTGTAATTAATGTTATTAATTTTGGTGCTTAGACATTTTAATAAATTGAAAAGTTCCTCTGTAAAGTCGAAGTGAATTAATCTCTCTTTACGGCATTCATCACACAAAATTCCATTTTCATAATTGTAAGAAACATGTGAACTGCTGGTCAATTCTTTTTTGCAAATTGAACAGTGAGTAGTCGGAAATTCATAACCTATTTCTTTTATAAAGAATAGAAAATATTTTGCAAAGTAAAATTTTGGATTTTTTTCTTTATCATTTAATAACTCCAATATTCTCACAGAACCATTAAATAATCTAAGGTTGTGGTCATGCTCGATTGTTAAATTTAAGAGTAGTTCTATTACTGCCGAAGCAAATTTTAATCTTTCAAAATCTTCTTTAATATTTGAAAAATGTTGAAGTAAATCTGCATCACTCACAAGCTGAACATCTCTTGTTTCTTTTCTATATAAAACAATTTGAAGAAGGTTGAATGTGTCTATAATCATTCCAATTTTAGATTTTGGTGAACGCGCTCCTTTAATGATAGCAGAAAGTTTTCCAAATTCTTCTGTATAAAATTGAGCTATCTTGCTTGTATCACCATAATTAATTTTTCTTAAAACAATTGCTCTTGTTTTAACTAATTCAGACATTGCTAAAATCAAATGGTGGCAAATGCAGATTCTTTTCTGTAATAATTCCTGAAATTAATTCATGTGGAGTAACATCAAATGCAGGAGAGAAAACATCATATTCTTCTGATGTTATTTGATAATTATTAAAATAAATTAATTCTCTTTTATCTCTCATTTCAATCTTAATTTCATTTCCGTTAGAACAATTTTTATCAATTGTTGAAGAAGGAGCAGCTATATAAAATGGAATATTATGATATTTACAAAGTACAGCAAGATTATAAGTCCCAATTTTATTTGCTGTATCTCCATTTATGGAAATTCTATCTGCTCCGACAATTACCAAATCCACTTTATGTTCTTTCATTAAAACTGCAGCGGTTGAATCTGTATTAATTGAAAAAGGAATTCTCATTTTATTTAATTCCCATGCAGTCAATCTAGAACCCTGAAGTAAAGGACGGGTTTCATCAATATGAACAAATTCAACTAAATTATTTTCAAAAGCTAATCTTATCACATTAACTGCGGTTCCATTACCACCAGTAGCAAGTGCACCTGCATTGCAATGTGTAAGTACTCGAGATTTTTTACTGAAAATTTTCAATCCATTTTTTGCTATAGCATCACACATTTTAATATCATCTTGATGAATCTGCTTAGCTTTTTGCACCAGCTTATGATAAATATTTGTATCATTTTTATAGTTGTCAAAAATTCTTTTTATTTCATTTAATCCATAAAATAAATTTACTGCCGTAGGTCGTGTAGAAGATAAACGATTATAAGCATTTATAAAAATTTGTTCTAAATTATTTTTTACATTTTTAATTGAGAATGCAAGACCATACGCAGCGGCTATACCAATTGCAGGAGCTCCTCTAACTTCTAATCTTTCAATAGCAATTGCAATTCTTTCAAAATCATCAGTTACAATATATTCTTCGGATAATGGAAGTTTAGTTTGATTAAGAATTATAAGTTTATCATCTTTGAAATCTATGGCTTTAGGGATATTCATTTTAAGAAAAGCTTGATAATTCTCGAAACTCATAAAATCTATTTTGAATTTCTAAGTAACTCAAATCTTCAAGGCCTTTTGTGCTAAACTTTTCGACGCAGAAAGATGCCATAATACTTCCATAAATAACAGCTCTTTTCAAATTATCGAAGGATAAGTCTCTTGTTTTGTGCAAATAGCCTGTAAATCCTCCAGCAAATGCATCCCCTGCACCAGTGGGGTCATATATGTTTTCCATTGGATAAGCAGGAGCAGAAAATATCATATCTTCACCAAAAAGTAATGCACCATGTTCACCTTTTTTAATTATTAAATATTTTGGACCCATTGAAGAAATAATTTTTGCTGCTTTAATTAAATTAGGTTCCTGAGATAGTAATCGTGCTTCTGAATCATTTATAATTAATACATCTACTCTTTTCAATACTTTTAATAATTCTTCTTTAGCTCCTTCTATCCAGAAATTCATAGTATCACAAACACTAAACTTGGGGTTTTCAAGCTGGTCAAGAACATTTAATTGTAACTGTGGTGAAATATTTCCAAGCACAACGAAAGGATATTTTCTTTTTTTCTCTGGAATTACTGGATTAAAATGTTCAAATACATTTAAGTGAGTGAAGAGTGAATCACGAACATTTAAATCATAATGATAGCGGCATCCATATCTGAATGTTTTTTCTCCTTTAACAATCTGCAAGCCTTCAAGGTCAATATTGTGGTCTTCGAGCATTTTAATGTGTTGATGGTCAAAATCTTCTCCTACAACGCCAACAATACTAATTGGTCCTGTAAAATAACTTGCAGCAAGTGAAATGTATGTAACTGAACCACCCAGAGCATTTTCAACTTTATCGAATGGTGTTTCAATATTATCAAATCCAATTGAACCAACTATTAGAAGTCCCACTTTTATACCTATTTTTAATTTTTTCTTGTAACTAATATAAATAATTACATATCATTTTTTATTGTTGTTAAGTTTCATCTCAATAAATTCATCTTCCTTTTCTCTTTTTATAAAGAAGTCATAAATTATATCAATTGACTTCCTCTGACCATCCCATGCAACTAATTTTTTTGCTTTGTTCTTTTTAACCCATTTGTATTCTGTATGTTCTCCGGAAATTTTTATTTCTTTATTATTTTCAACGAGTGCAACAAAAACTGGAATTAAGTTCAGTTCATTATTCTTTTTGTCATAGAAAGAATTTACATTTGGAACAAGCCATAATTTTTCGGGAATTAAATCTGTTTCTTCATGAATTTCTCGAAGCACAGTTTCAAAAGCATTTTCACCTTTTTCAATGCTGCCTGTAACCATCTGCCATAAATTTGGATATTTTACTTTGCCTGAACGTTTAAGAAGTAAAAACTCTATGCTTGTTTTTGTTCTTCTTATTATATGTGCTTCAATTAAATTGACAGATATTTTCATATAAAACTTAGAAAAAAGCTCTTGCTTCTGCATTCATTGTGTGAATTACTTTGTTTCTCCCAAGTAATCTTGCATCATAACTTAAAGAAGTTTGAAGATTGTTTCCAATTCTATAATCAAAGAATACTCTCCAAAAATAATTTTTTCCTATAACATTTCCTCTTGTTATTTCAAATGGAATATTAGAAATTGATGTGTTGGATGTTAATTCTAATCTTTCTGTTTCAATTCTAATTCTTCCAGCATTTGTAATAGAATAATTAACCCGAAGTAATAAAGAATTCATATCAACTCTTGTTGGAATACGAGGATATGAATCTGTACTTCTACCTGTTTGAATTTTAAAACCAACTTCTAAATTATTCTTTGGTCTGTATGAAAAATCAGTCGATAAATCATTTCTGTTAATTTTTCTTGCTCGATTGGAAATTGTTGTTGGCAAAAGATTGTCTGCTTGATTAACAAAATCAGTTTGATTATTGATTTCTTTAACAAGACGAAATTTTATACGAATGCTTCTTTCTTTGAAATAGCCTCGCTCCACACCTCCGCTAAATTGATTAAGACTTTTTCTCTGAAAGTATCTCATTCTTACTGAGAATTTTGAATTATTCTTGAAAAAATATAAGTCCTGCTGGAAAAGTTGTGAACCTCTTAAAGTTGTGGAGTCATTCAAGAATTTTGATAACTTCATCAAATAAATTTCTTTTGTGTTTTTATCTTTACTGTTTTCTTCGATGCGTAAAAAAGTTTCTGATGATAAATTTTTTAGTAAAGAAGTAAATAAATTTTTATCACTTATGATTTTGTCAAAATCAGTTGTCCATCTTACATAAGATTTCAAATCAATAACAGGAAATAATTGTTCTGTCGGGATAGTAATCAGAATATATTCACCATCGTAAGATGTAAGTTCAAATTCATTTTCATCAGCAATACCGTTATTATTAGTATCTCCGATATAAACATAATTGCCATTACCTTTTGGTACTTTCATAAAAACTTTTTCCATTTTAGAAGTTTGTTCTGTAGCAGCTTGATAATACAAATCACCATAAATAAAATTCCTGAAAAAATTAAATCTGCTTTGAGACAAAAAAAGAATTGTTTCGTTATTCACAAAGCCCATTTTAACAAATTTGTCCGTGTAATACTTTTTTCTAAATGTGAAACTTAATGAAGATGTAAATTCCTTAAACTTATTAAAACCAATCTGAATTTGTGTGATGTTTGCATTTGACTGCTTTTCTAAATAATTATCAATTGGAAAATATTCTTCCCGAAATGAATAACTAAATTTAAAATTCAGATAAGATGAAATTAGTTCCAGTGATGGAATTATTTCTGAATATTTGTAACTGCTAGAAAGCAAACTATCAAATTTTTTTTCTTCTTTATTTTCGAATAATAATTCTAAACCGGGTTTTATTATTCCAAAAGAATAAAAATTAGAGGAATTTTGTCTGTTCCATTTTGTTGAAATATTGTCATTATTCGACTTAACATAATCAAGTTTATAATAAAAATTATAGTCCTTATTGTTGCTGAATTTAACTTCATTAAAATATCTGTCAGATGCAAACCTGTTACCATTTTTCAGAAAACCATATTGAGAAAAAATTGATAGAGTTTCAAAAGGGAAATAATTTAAACTAATTTCTCGAAGCACTTGATTATCATTTTGTAATTCTGAAATGTTATAGTTTCTATTAAACTCAATTGAATTTATTCTATCGAGTGAAGTATACCGGCTTTGAATAAATCTATCTTTATAACTTATACCTGCTTTACCAAAATTTATATTTCCTATTTTCATTTTGTGAGGTTCAATTTCAAATAATAAATTTCTTGCATAACCAAAATTATCGTTATCATCAATTGCTGAGAATCTATTTTTATCCCATATGCTGCCAGAAAATTCACCACTTAATTTAATTCCATTAGAAAGATTTGCGTTGATATAAAAATTTATTAACTGCTTTAATTCAGGCATTGGAAGAAAAATTACAGGGAGATAACTTCCTTTACCGATTCCAACAAATTTGTAATTACCTAGACTTTCTTTAACATAATCACCTTTCCCATCTCCAACATAACTAAAAGAAACATTATAAATTGAATTCACATTACCGGGGGCATAAAGATAATATGAAAATAATTTTGAGTTGATTACTGTATCAATTTTTGAATAGAATCCTCTTATGTTGTTTGAAGAATCTGGCTGAGCTAAGGAAACACCGGACTTTGCAGCTGCATTACGAGTATCACCGGCTTTTTGCAGAATTTTCAAATCATTATCACTCAAACTAATACTAATTGGATTATTCTCATCGTCACCTTCACGGTAATAATTGATGCCAAGTTTAATTTTGTCTTTATAAAGCTGTGTAGAAAAATTAGCACCAAAAAAATTTCTCGAGTAATTCTGGTCGGTATATTCAAAATCAATTGAGATTCTGCTGAACGAAGTAATTAATCTTTTAGGAGTGAATGTAATTTCTGCATTTGAATAATCAATAGTGTAATCATTGTTTTCTCCGCGCTTCATTAATTGTCCATCAATATAAACTCTTTCGCTGCCTGCAATTATAATAATTGTGCGTTCATTATTAATGCCGTATAACCGGTAAGGGCCTTGATTACCGTCTTTGCCAAAAAATTGAATGGAATTAAACTTGCCTCTCGAGCTTGCAATAACAATATTTCCTTTAGTTTTTTGTAAATAAAATCCTCCTTTTAATCCTTGAAGTTTTTTATTAAGCTTAGAAAATTCTGATTGATTATCTATGAAATCAAAATCACCAAAAGTTCCGGTTGCATATTTATGGCGAAGTTCAATAAACACTTTATCCAATTCTTGAAGAGTTTCTGTATTACCTTCTGGCTGAATTGGTGTATTTTCATCAGTTAGTGCAGCAATCAATTCAATATCGTCCGAAATTTTTCCATTTAATTGTAATCGCAGTCCGCTGTTTAATGTAAAATCTCGATTTGTGCCAATTGTAAATCCTCTAATTAAAGCACCACTTTTTTGAATATTTTTACCAAAAATTGATTCACTTGAAAATATATTTTTTAATGGTCTGGAAAATTTAATTGAATCTTTTGAGAGTGTATCATAAACTGTTATTATGTTTCTTCGCTTATATTCATTTCTTAAGTTTATCTTTAAACTTTGATATACAATTATGATTGTGTCATTAACACTAAGTTTATCAATTTCATTTAATGAAAAAATGCCTGTTTCATAAGAAATTTTATATTGATTTTTATTAATTAAGAATTTAGATACAAAAATCTTTTCGCTGAATGGAACGATGTGAAGAGATTTTATTTTATATTGATTTTTTTTGCTGACTAAAAAAGTATCGCTCACACTTATAATTTGAGCATAGTTCAGTTTTAGTTGAAATGCATAAAAGATAAGAATTAAGAAATAAATCTTTTTCAATTAACTTTTCAAATTGTTCTGTAAAGATAAATCAATTAATCCTTACAATTTTATTAAAGATTATTCATAACGAAGAGCTTCAATTGGATCAAGATTAGCAGCTTTAAGAGCAGGATAAACACCAAAAACTACCCCAACAAATGTTGTAACTAATAAACCAATTATAACCCATTCAACAGGTATATAAACAGGCACACCAAGTTGAACTGCAACAATATTTCCACCAATTAACCCAAGAATAATTCCAATTAAACCGCCAATCCAGCTTAATGCTGTTGCTTCAATTACAAATTGAGTGAGAATTGTTTTCTTTTTAGCTCCAACAGCTTTTCTAATTCCTATTTCTCTTGTTCGTTCGGTTACGCTTACAAGCATAATATTCATGATTCCAATTCCTGCAGCAATAATTGCTATAAAAGCAATAACACCAGCTCCAAGTTTGAAATATTTTGTCAGGTCATTAAATTGTTGTATCAGCTGGTCATTAGTTACAATTTCGAAATCATTTTCTTGAGAGGCTTCAACTTTTCTTATTTTTCTGAGAGCGCCAATAACTTCATCTTTTGTTTCTTCAAGTAAGTCTTTATTTTTTGCCATTACTAAAAAAAATGCGCTTCTTTCTTCTCCAAAATATTTTTGGAATACGGTCAATGGAATACAAACAAATCCATCCTGCGACCTTCCAAGAACAGAACCTCTTTTTGCAAAAACACCAATAACCTGAAAATTGAAATTTTCTATTTTAATTATTTGTCCTATTGGATCAATGTTTTTAAATAATTTTTCTGCTACATCTGCACCAAGAACCGCAACTGGACGTCCAAGTTCTTCATCCGATTTTGAGTAAATTCTACCCTCAGAAATTTTCATATCTAAAGCAACAAAATAATCTGAATTTGTCCCGGAAATAATTACATCTGGATTTGTCTTTTCATTTCCAAATTTTACAACTTTACCACTAATATTAAGACCGATGCCAACTGCTGCTGGAAGAGCTGTCATCTCACGTAGTTTCTTCCCTTCTTCAACTTTCAAATCTTTTCGATTTCTATATTGTCTTCGTGCATGAGGTCCGCCAGCTTGAAAAGCCGGATATTTCTGAATAAAAAAATTATTTGCTCCAATCGAATTAAATACATCTTCTATATTCTGCTGAATTGCACTAATAGCTGTCATAACAATAATAATTGAAAATAATCCAATAGCAATTCCAAGAAGTGTAAGAATGGAACGAAGCTTACTCCCCATAATAGAATGATAAGCTAATTTTATGCTTTCAATTACCTGCATTATTCATACCTCAATGAATCAACTGGGTTCAAACGAGAAGCTTTCCATGCCGGCACAAAGCCAGAAATAATTCCAACAAAAGCAGAAATAATTAAAGATAAAATTACAATATTTAACGGCAATGCTGTAGGCAAGAATTGATTTATTATTAAACTCAGTGGGAAAGAAATCATAATGCCAATAACTCCGCCCATCATACAAATAATTGCTGCTTCAATAAGAAACTGTAAAAGGATTGACCAAGTTTTTGCCCCAACAGCTTTTCTAATTCCAATTTCTTTTGTTCTTTCTGTAACAGAAACAAACATTATATTCATAATTCCAATTGCTCCAACAAATAATGATAATGCAGTGATCACAATTCCTGCAATTGCAATAACACCAATTGTCTGATCATACATTTGTTTAAAAGCTTCCTGCTGATTAATAGCAAAATCATCTGGTTTATCTGGAGGAACTTTTCTAATTATTCTCATTAATGCTCTAATTTCTTCTTTAGCATCTTCAAGTTTTGTAATATCACCAATTTTGACATCTATTCTCATTCTATTGCGTGCTTCGCCAATTATTGATTCAAAAGTTTTCAGCGGAATAATAATCTGGCCGTCCATGCTGAAAGAACCAAGAAATCCACTTCCCTGTTTTTCAAGAATACCAATAACTCTAACAGGCACATTATTTATTCGTAATTCTTTACCTATAGGATTTTCTGATGGAAATAGTTCATTTTGAATATCTTTTCCGATGATGCATACTCTTCTCGCAGACTTAACTTCGAGTTCATTTAAAAATCTTCCTTCTTCAAGTACCAATTGACTTGTTCTTTGATATTCATCAGTAGTTCCAATAATTAAAGCTGCTTGAACAGAACGATCTTTTCTTTTTACAGATGCATTAAAAGTTCTTTTAGTAGGAGCCATAGCTTCATAATTTTTCAGCATCAATTTGAGTTTTTCATATTGATCAATCGTAATATCTTTTCGATTTCTGTATTGGTCCCATCTGTCCATTGCAAACCAAGGAAATTTATCTACATAAAGCACGTCACTTCCAAGAGAAGAAATTGAGTTCATAAATGCTTCTCTTAATCCAACTATTGCAGTGGACATGGTTGTTACTGCTACTATTCCGATAATAATTCCAAGAGTAGTAAGAACGGAACGTAATTTATTTGCTTTTATAGCCTGAAAAGCAATTAATAAAATTTCTCTAAATTCAATAAAGAAGTTTTTCATCACTTTATGAATTATGAATAACGCAATATAATTTTTTCAATTAAAAATAAAAAATCTGTTTAAAGTTTAGATATGAAATTCTATTATGATTTTTATGTGGACAAAAGAAAAAAATGTTATTCATATCTGAGTGATTCTATAGGGTCAAGATTAGCAGCTTTATAAGCAGGATAAGTTCCAAAACCAACACCTATTACAATACAAAGCAGAACCCCAATTACTACCCAGTCAATTGGTATAACTGCTGTTGCATTCAGGTATGAGCCTGCAATATTTCCGGCAATTATTCCAAGTATAATTCCAAATAATCCCCCAATTAAAGAAAGAGTTATAGCTTCAATAACAAATTGAGTAAGAATATTTATTTTTTTTGCACCGACAGCTTTTCTAATACCAATTTCTTTTGTTCTTTCTGTAACTGAAACAAGCATAATATTCATTATACCAACACCGGCTGCCAGTAAAGCAATAGCAGCAACTACAATAGAACCTATTCTTACACCCGATGTAATTTCATTTATTCTTGTCAATAATTGTTCATTAGACCATATATCGAAATCATTTTCTTCTCCCGGAGGAACTTTTCTTATTGCTCTAAAATGTCCTTCTGCTTCTTCTATCAAATCATTATAAGAAGTTCTGTCGAATGACATTACAGTAATATTTATACTATGTTTTCTTTTTCCGTATAATGATTGAAATATTGTAATTGGTAGTATAACAAAGTTATCACGGCTTTGGCCAAAAAATTCTCCCTGCGATTCAAGTATTCCAATTACTCTAAATTTATGACCTTCTAATGTAATAAACTGATTCAATGGATTAGAAGTTGGGAAAAGTTTTTTTGCAATATCTATTCCAATAACTACAGAATTTTCATATCTCTGAACATCACGTTCATTTATTGCTCGCCCCTCGTCAACTATCCATTGATTATTCGGGAATGCTTCAGGTGTAACTCCAGCAACCATAACATTTGGATTTGTTTCAATATTTCCCACTTTTAGTAATTTACCATATTCCCACTCTTCAGCAGCGACGTATTTAGCTTTATTTAATTTTTCTTTTAATCTATAAAATTGTTCTAAAGTGATATCAGGACGATTACGATATTTTAATCCAGAACCTGGACCACCAGTTTGAACAGCTGGCCATTTTTGAATTTGAAATGTGTTCTGCCCCAGCATTGCTGTACCTTTTTCAATACTTGTCTGCATCATTTCAATTATTGTACTAACTGCAATTATTGAAAAAATTCCTACAACAATTCCAACAATAGTAAGTACTGATCTTAACTTATTTGCTTTAAGAGAATTAATAGCAACTTTTAAGATTTCTAATATTTGCATTATTCGTACCTCAATGCTTCTACTGGGTCTAATTTTGCTGCTGTATATGCTGGTGCAAATCCAGAAATTATTCCTGTAATAATTGAAATAGAAATAGCAAGAATTATAGTTTCTACTTGAACCGATGTTGGTAAAAACTGATTAACAATTTTGCTAAGCAGTACAGCAATGAATAATCCAATCAATCCACCAATCAGGCAAATAATTGCTGCTTCTGTAATAAATTGGCTTAAGATTGTTCTTTTTTTTGCCCCAATTGCTTTTCTTATTCCGATTTCTTTAGTTCTTTCTTTTACAGAAACAAACATAATATTCATAATTCCGACTGCACCAACAAACAACGACAAACCCGTTATAAACAAACCTGCAATTTGAATTACTCCTACAGTTTGATTTATATTTTTTAATAATCCTTCCTGTTGATTTATTGAAAAATCATCTTCTTGATTGTATTTCAAACCACGAATTTTTCTCATTATACTAATTGCTTCTTCTTTGGTCTGCTCAACCATTTGATTATTTTTTGCTTTTACAGTGATTGTAATTGTTTTATTATTTTCGTTAGCAAAGTATTTAAAAATATTTTGTATCGGGATAATAATTTGTTTATCTGGATTGAATTCACCCATTATCCAGCTGCCCTGTTCGGCAAGCACCCCAAGAACAACAAACTTATGACCTTTTATTCTAATTTCTTCACCAATAGCATTCGTGTTATTAAATAAATTTTTTGCTATTTCACTTCCAAGCACTGCAACATTTCTTCCGCCATTGCTTTCCAGTTCATTAAAAAATCTTCCTTCTCCTAAAACTAAATTTGTTGCTCTGACATAATCACTATTAGTACCACGCACAATAACAGCTTCCACAGTTTTATTTTTGTATTTAACTGTTTGGGCAGTCCATGTATCCGGTGCAACTGCAGCTGGTAATTTTGCTAATTCCTTAAATTGTTCAAAATCTTTCATTGTAATATTTCTTCTATTCCTCAATTCCCACCATGGTTTATCATTATTAAACCATTCCCATTTATCAATGTAAAGATTATCAGAACCCAGCGAGGACATCCCGGTTTGAAAAGCATTATCAATTCCATTAATTGCTGTAGACATCAAAACAACAGATGTAACACCAATAACAATTCCAAGTGTTGTAAGTATAGATCTTATTTTATTACTTCGAATTGCATTAAACGAGATTATTAAACCTTCTTTTAATTCATAAAAAAATGTTTTCATTTCTATTCCTAAAGTTTTGATGCTCCATTTTTTTGAGGAATATATCGATTGACTACTTTTTCATCATTTTCTATTAAACCATCTCTAATTCTAATTATTCTTTCTGCATGTTCTGCAATATATTCTTCATGAGTGACAAGAATGATTGTATTTCCTTGTTCATAAATTTCATTAAACAATGCCATTATGTCTTCGCCAGTTTTAGTATCAAGATTTCCTGTGGGTTCATCTGCAAGAATAATAGAAGGATTTGTAACAAGCGCTCTTGCAATTGCTACTCTTTGACGTTGTCCCCCAGATAGTTCATTAGGTTTATGATAGATTCTATCACCAAGCCCAACGTGTTCTAATGCCAATCTTGCTTTTTCTTTTCTTTCAGAAGCTGGGACACCAGCATAAATTAAAGGCAGTTCAACATTATGAAGCGCATTGGAGCGTGGAAGCAAATTAAAAGTTTGAAATACAAAACCAATTTCTTTATTACGTATTTTTGCAAGTTCATTATCATTCATCTGGCTTACATTGACACCTTTAAATTCATATAAACCGTGCGTTGGGGTATCAAGGCATCCAAGAATGTTCATTAAAGTTGATTTTCCAGAACCAGAAGGTCCCATAATTGCAACATATTCACCTTTATTAATCTTTAGTGAAACATCTCTCAAAGCATGAACTTCTTCGCTTCCTACCTGATAAATTTTTGCGACATGTTCAATGTTTATAATATTCATAGTATTACCGTTCATTTTTCTTTAATATCTTTTTTGCCGAAGTTATAGAAATTTTTTTGCCATCTTCTAATTCTCTTGATACTGCTCTGTATGGTCCACTAATAACTTCTTCATCTCCTTTAAGACCTTCAATTATTTCAATATAATTATCATCACTTATACCTGTTTTTACTTCAACCATTTTTGCTTTTCCATTATCAACAATAAATACAACTTCTTTTGGTTTATTTCGTTTTCCATTTTTGGAATTGTTATCAGGATTATCTTCTTTGTTTTGTGCAGGATTTGGTTTTTCCTGCATTCTTGCGGTAACGCTTTGAATTGGAACAGCTAAGACATTATGTTTAGTTTCTGTTTCAATATCTGCATCGCAGGACATACCCGGCCTAATTTTATCATCTAGTTCAAGTAATTTGATTTTTACTTCGAAATTTACAACTTCTTCCTGTGTCCCCAATCCAGTTGTTTTTGCACTATTGCCAATTTGTGATACTACACCTTTAAAAACTTTATCTCCAAAAGCATCAATATGAATTCTTGCAGTATCGCCTATTGAAACTAGAACTACATCATTTTCATCAACATCAACAGTAGCTTCCATATTGCTCAAGTCTGCAACTGTTAACAATTCAGTTCCTGTAAATGCACTGCCAATTACTCTTTCTCCTAATTCTACAGAAAGTTTGCTGATTGTTCCATTCATTGGGGAATAAACATAAGTTTTATTTAATGTTTCAATTGCTTCCTTTAATGCAGCTTCGGACTGCGATACAATTGACTTTTGGGATTCATAATTACCAAGAGTTTGAAGATAAGCAGATTTAGCAGCTTCGAGGTCTGCATCGCTTGCAAGACCTTTTTGAGCCAAACCCTGAATGCGTTTATATTCAGATTCAACTTTTTCGAGTAAAGCTTTAGTAGCACTCAAACTAGCTTTTGCCTGAGCAAGACGAGCTTCGGCACTATTCTTTTGTGCTTCGTAGATATCAGGTTTTATTCTTAATAATAGTTGACCTTTTTTAACTGCATCACCTTCTCGAACTGGCAGATAAACAATTTCACCGGTTGCTTCTGCAATTATTTTTACCTGATATTCTGGATTAATCTTCCCAGTTGCAGTTACAACCTGTGTAATAGTTCTTCGAGTTACTTTTTCTGTTTGGACAGAAATTACTTCTTCTTTATTACTGCTGAAAGCAACAAGCAAAATCAAAATAAGAAGTAATAATCCGAGTCCACCAAATATGATAATCTTTTTCTTTGATTTCTTTTTACCATTAGCCATTTTATTTAACTCCCTGAAATATTTTATTCATATTTTTTGTATTCGAGTTTGCCAAGTGAATTATTTAGTTTATCGCGTTTAGTATAAAAATCATAAAGTGCATTTATTTTATTTCTTAATGCATCGGTATAATCTCTGTCTGCCTGCAAAACATCAAGTATTGTTCCCGAACCAAGATTATATCTTTCTTGATTGATTTTTCTATTTTCTTCTGCCGCTATGACATTTTTTGTAGCAACATCAAGACTTTTCTTTGCAGCAACCAAATCAAGATAACCCTGCTTAATTTCAATTTTTATTTGTCTTTCAAGAGCCATCAAATCTTCCTGTGCATTCATGTAATTTACTTGAGCAAGTTGAATTTGGTTTTCTGTAGCCCAATTTGAAAAAATTGGAAAACTTAATGTTAAGCCCACATAAAATAATTTTCGATTAAAAAGTTTGTTCATCTCAACTGCAGAAGTTGACCAGGAATAACTTCCAGAAAGTGAAGGGAATAATCCTGAGCGTGCAATTGATAACCCTTTCTTTGCAGCGTTAACAGTTAATTCCTGACTTTTGAAGTCGAACCGATTATCAAGTGCAACACTTACCATTGTTTGAATATCTTCAAAATCCTTCATATAAGAATCAGTATCAACAGCTCTCTGACCTCCAAAAGGGTCAACAAGTACATAATCATCAAGAACATTTAATCCAAGATAGTTAAGCAAATTGCTCATTGCAGTTTCGTATGCATTTTGAGCCTGAATTAAAAGTAGTTCAGCATTCCCAAGCTGAACCTGAGCTGTGTAAACATCTGCTTTTGCAACTGAACCCAATTTATTTCTTTCTTGAACTGTTTCATAAAATTTTTGATAATATTTTACATTATCTTCACGAACTCTTTTTAATTCTTCAGCATTTAATACCTGATAATACAGGTCTGTTGTTTGATAGACTACATTTTGTTTAGCTTTTTCAAGATAAAATTCAGCTGCCTTTAAACTATATTCTTTCTGATTGATATAAGAAATATTAGCAAGTCCATCAAAAAGTGTAATTCCACCTCCAAATCCGAGTGAATAATTTCTGCTGTCAGTTTGTGAAGGAGGAATTGTAACAATATTGCCAAAATAATCTCGTTGTGTACCTCCTGCATCATTTACTCTCTGCCAGTTCCATTGAGCTTGTGCACTTAATGAAGGAAGTAATTCTCCATAAGCATTTTTTAATTGGGATTGATTTGTTAACAAATTATTTTTTGTTTTAATCAGTGCGGTGTTACGCTGAAGTGCTATTGAGATTGCATCTTCCAATGTTAATTTTTTTTGTGCAAACAATGGTGAAATTAAAATCAAAAATGACAATATTATTTTTTTCATTGCAGCTCCTTTTTGTGCATTAACATTTAGCACTTTTTATTTTCTGGTTATTAAGACGGAATTATAATACTAAAGTTACAAAATATTTTTCCCTCATTGTAATTTATTTTCAGCAAGAAATTTATCTTTAATTGAAAGAAAATAATTATAAGCATCTTCATATGTATTTGGAATTTTACCATCAAGTATGGCTTCTTCTATAGCCTTTTTGATTTCTCCTACTAATTTAGAAGGAGGAATGTTGCATACTCTCATTATTTCATCACCGCGTACTGGAGATTGAAATGCTCTCAATCTATCTTTTTCCTGTACTTCTCTAACTTTTTGCATGACAATATTATAGTTTTCAAGATATTGATTGACTTTTACAATATTTTTACTTGTAACATCAGCCCGGCACAAAGTAATTAAATCATCTAAATCTTCACCTGCTGCTGCAGCAAGTCTTCTAATTGCTGAATCAGTTACTTTTTCATCAACAAGTGCGATAGGTCTTAAATGTAAACGAACTAATTTTTCAACATAAGGCAGTTTATTAAATGGCAATTTCAGTTTAGTAAAAATTCCTTTCATCATTCTTGCACCAATTTCTTCGTGTCCATGAAATGTCCATCCAATTCCATCTACAAATTTCTTTGTTAATGGTTTAGCAATATCGTGTACTAATGCAGCAAATCTAAGCCATAAATTATCACTAACAGCTGCAACATTATCAACAACAATACAAGTATGATAGAAAACATCTTTATGATGATAATCCTGACGCTGCTCTACACCGCCTAAATTGTGTATTTCAGGAAATATTACCTTCAAGATTTCATTTTTATATAATAATTTTAATCCAATTGAAGGACGCGGCGCAGATAAAATTTTTAAGAATTCATCTGTTATTCTTTCTTGTGCTACAATTTTGAGACGCTCTTTCATTTCTTTTGCAGCATGTAAAGTATTTTCTTCAATATTAAACTCTAATTGAGCAGCAAATCTAAAAGCCCTCATGATTCTCAGCGGGTCATCATCAAAAGTTTTAAATGGGTCTAAAGGAGTTTTAATTATTTTATTATGAATATCTTCTATGCCGTTAAACTTGTCTAACAGTTCTCCGAATGAATTCTCATTTAAAGAAATTGCAAGTGTATTTATTGTAAAATCTCTTCTGCAAATATCATCATCAAGTGTACCTGGTTGAACTATTGGATTTCTACTGTATTTTTTATAAGATTCTTTTCTTGCACCAACAAATTCAAGTGATATATTTCTGTATTTGAAATGAGCTGTTCCAAAATTTCTGTAAATGACTATATCTTCTATACCTAATTGACTAGCAAATTCTTTTGCGAAAGCAGGTCCATCTCCAACAATCAAGAAATCCAGCTCATCTCTTTTTCTATTAAGAATTATATCACGAACAAAACCGCCTACAAGATAAATTTCTTCTTTTCTTTTTTTTGCGATTTCTGTTGCTGTTTTAATGAAATCATATTTATTTATTATTTCTTTAAAGTTTATTCCCATATTTACAAAATTGTTGAGATTGAAAATAATTTTTACTCGAAGTTATTCACCCAATTAATAAACCTTAAATTGTTAACAAGGGTTTCATAAAAAAATTTATCACCTTTATAGCTTAGTGTCTTAACAGCAATTTCTTTTGCTGTTTTATAGTCTCCTATCATTAAAGCTGCATTAGATAATTTGAAACCAGCATAACATGAAAAAAAATCATTCACAGTTATCCTTTCTTTAAAAAAATTTACTACACTATAAAGTTTTATGTAATCATTTTTGCATAATTCCAAAATATATGGTATGGTAAAATAAAGAATATCTTTTTGATTTAAGTCTATTAGATATTTTATTTTATCATCAGATTTCATTTTTAAGAATATTTTTAATTTTTCAATATCATTTTTAAGTATAGTTTTTCTTATCAAAGCATGATTTAAAAATTCTATATGTGGGTTCTGAGCAATCAAACTATCTAACAGTTTTTCTGCTGAATCAATTTTATTATTAATCGAATAAATATCGGATAATGTTAATTCTAAATTATAAAAGTAAGAACTACCTTTAAATTTTTTCAGCTCGCTTGATAGCAATATTTCTGCTTCTGAATTTTTATTTTGTTTCAACAAAGAATTAATCAAACCTGATAATGATTCATAAGTTTCTGCATAACTATAAATTTTAGAAAAAAGTTTTTCTGATATTAAAAAATTTCCATCTTTATAATAATAAATTGCACGTTTTGTTTCTGATGCAGCAGTTCTTGGACAGATTTTATTAAATATTGGTTTCCCTCCAAAATATAATTTTGCTTTATCTGGATTTTTTTGAACATCTAATTTACCCAGAAATTTGAAGTATTCTTTTTCTAAATCATCTACATTATTTTTAAATGACTCAATAAAATCAGAAGTTCTATAAAATAGTTTAACCTTTTCAATTCCATAATTATCAAGCAGATATCTAAAAAATGAACCTGTATACACATACGATATTGCAGAGTAATTCAAGAAAAAGCTAACGCCACTAAATAGTTTTTTTAATTGAATTCTTATCCCTGAATCAAATGCTAATTTTGCTGCATAATGAACAGGATAATTATCATAATTATTTTCAATTGCCATTGCAAATCCTTCAATAATTGAAGGGTTTAGATTTTTATTTGTCTTAAAAATTCCAGCTCCAAATTCAGAAGCTAAAGTGTGAACCATTTCGTGTTTGAGTGTATGCGTGAAAGAATTAAAATCAACATAAATTTGATTGAGCCATGGTTTTGAAACATTGGCTTTAGCAAAACCTAATAATTCCCTTTTTTCTTCTTCATCAAAAAAAATAAATGATAAAATTTTTTGTTTACTTTTTATTTTTAATTCATCTTTAATTTGTTCATAAAAAAAATCATGCATCAACCCCATTAATCTAATCTGGTTCTCATCTTTAATTTTGTTTGAATAAAATATAACAGCATGTTCAGTGGTTAATGACTTTCCTAAACTTTTTACTAATGAATTATAAGAAGTTGAAAAATGCAAATAAGGTTTGATAAGTATAAAGATTACTATAAAAATTATTACTAAAACAAAAAAAATATTTTTTGCAATTCTTTTCTTTGTCAATAAAAAATCAGATAAAAAGGCAATCGAAGTAAAAAAAATAATATTAAGCAGTCGATATGAAATTAATAAATAACTTACCGAAATTTCTTCGTCATAAATTGTTCCAGAAAAATATCCGAATACAGGATTAAAGAAAAATAATTGTGGATTAAAATAAAACTCGACAATTGGTACAAAAAGAATAAGTAAAAAGGTAGTAACAAAAATTAAGTATCTGAATTTTCCAAAAATGACACATATAAACTTACCAGTAATAATTCCAAAAAATCCTGCAGGTATTGTAATAATAAAATAAAATATTAATCCGTTCCAAATGGGACAAATTGAAAAGAAAAAAGAAGTTATTAATCCAACGGCTAATGGTAACAAAAAGAGAAAGATTAAATAGTTTTTAAGATTTTTTATAACTTGAAAAAAACTTGTATTGGATACTTTATTATTCCAAATTGTTAATAAACCACCTGCAATAAAAAGAATAATTGAATTGATGGCAGCGAATTCATAATTAAATATTTTCAGAAGCGGGATATTATTTAATAAGAGGTTAACGAGAAATATTATAGTTAGAATTATAGATGGAAAAGAATTAATATTCTTCAGTTTGAACTCTTTCAATATCAGCTCCCAATGCTCTCAGTTTTTCTTCAATTCTTTGATACCCTCTGTCAAGATGATAAACTCTCAAAACTTCTGTAGTATTTTCTGCTGCCAAACCTGCCAGAACAAGACAAGCACTTGCTCTTAAATCTGTTGACATAACTTTTGCTCCCTTTAGATTTTTAACTCCTTTAACTATAGCGCTGTTATTAATAACCTCAATATTTGCTCCAAGACGGATTAATTCTGGTACATGATTAAATCTATCTGGATAAATTGTATCAGTTATTGTAGAAATTCCGTCTGCAATTGACATATAAGCAATCCATTGAGCCTGCATATCAGTAGGAAAACCCGGGAAAACAGCTGTAGTAATATCAACATTTTTAATACTAAGATTTTCTGCATCTATTTTTAATATACCATTATTAAAAGATAATTTAACTCCACTTTCTTCAATTTTAATTAGCACTGATTCAAGATGTTCTTTTACAACATTCTCGAGTTCAATTTTACTTCCTGTAATAGCTCCTGCTAATAATAATGTTCCTGCTTCAATTCTATCTGGAATATTAATTATATCAGAGCTGACTAACTCATCAACTCCTTCAATTTCCATAATTGTAGTACCAATACCATAAATTTTTGCTCCCATTAACTGCAAGAATTCAGCAAGCAATGAAATTTCCGGTTCTATAGCTGCATTCGATATAACAGTAGTACCTTTTGCAAGGACAGCTGCCATTAAGGTATTTCCAGTAGCACCAACCGAAGGAATATCAAAATGAATTTTTGTACCAATTAACTTCTTAGCTTTAGCAATTATATATCCCTGATCAATTTCAATTTCAGCACCTAATTTTTTCATTGCTTCAAGATGAAGATTAATAGGGCGAGGACCCCATGCACATCCACCCGGCATTGATACTTTTGCATAACCAAAACGCGCTAAAAGTGGACCTAAAACATAAATGGAAGCTCTCATTTTTTTTACAAGTTCATAGGGTGCAACTTGATTATTAATGTTTGTTGTATCAATCTTTAGGGTATTATTAAAAAAATTAATTTTAGCTCCAAGCTGTTCTAAAAGTTTTATCATAGTATAAATATCATTTACTTCAGGGACATTATAAATTTTACTGACACCAGAAGTAAGCAGAGTAGCAGGCATCAATGCAAGAGATGAGTTTTTGGCTCCGCTTACTGATACCCTGCCGCTTAATTTTTTCCCACCTCTTATTATAAATTTATCCACAATTTCTCCTTAATGAATTTTTAATATCTGCCCATTATATCCAACTAAATAAAGTTGACCATTAGGATTTAAAGCAATGTCATTCATATTGGTAAAACTTCGAGTATCAATTAAATTCCAATTTTGTCCTCTGTCCTTAGAAATCATAAATGTACCTTTACTTCCAATTAAAGAAACATAATTCTCCGAAAGAAAATATACTTTTTGTAAACCGCCTACATCAGCAATTCTTTTTAATTCCCATTCTTCACCAAAATTTGTAGTCCTAACTACAGTTGCATCTCCGCCAGCTATAATTCCAAAACCATTATTTTCAAGATCAATTGATTTCAAGTAATTATCTGTAGAAAAATTATCAACTCTCTGCCATGTTTCACCACCATTTGTTGTTTTAAGCAGCAGTCCGTTCCAACCAACTGCAAACCCTCTTCGAGAATCAAAAAAGTCAACATCAAAAATTAATGTAGTAGTATTTGTAATTACTTTATACCAGTTTATGCCGCCATTAATTGTCTTTAATATTAATCCTTTATTTCCAGTTATAAAGCCTGTTTGTTCATCAATAAATTTAACTTTGAAAAAAGTATAACCTTTTTGTAATGGAATTAATTGAAGTGTATCCAGAAAATTTTTACTATAAAAAATTGTTGATGAATCTCCAATTATAATTACTTTACCCGTAGGAAAACAATATAAATCATTTAAGTTAATTTTTTTATCAATTGGTTTATGAAGCCATGTGTTCCCTCCATTATTAGAAAATATTATTGTGCCAGAATCTCCAACAGCAATTCCATTTTTTTCATTAATAAAAAAGATAGAATTTAGATTGTATTTTACATTACTTTCCACTTTTTCTATTGAAGTGAATTTGAACTCATCTTCTTTCGATGAAAATAGTGATTGTAAATCATATTTTTTCAACGATTCTAATTTATTACTCGTTATTAGTTCATGAACCTGATTATAAACAAAATATGAAAGCGCAATTAATAATAAGAAAAAAAATGCAAATGCCGATGCCGAAACAAACTTATAAGTTTTGCTTCTTTCTTCTGTTTTCTTGAAATAACTTGTATAAATTTTTGAAACTGCTTTATCAAGTTGTTGAACATCTTCATACATTTCTTCACATGTTGCATATCGGTTCAAAGGATTTTTTTCCATAGCTTTAAATATAACTTTATCAACTTCCTCGGGTATTCCAGTCAATATAGAAGAAATTCTTTGAGGTGTTTTTTTCAGGTGGCTTTCCATTACTTCATATTCACTATCGCTGTCGAATGGAGGTCTTCCAACAATCATTTCATATGCTGTACATCCAATTGAATAGATATCACTTCTATTAGTGACATCCCCACCTTTAATTTGTTCTGGACTCATGTAATAAACAGTTCCAATCTTAGCTCCTGGTTTAGTAAAATCTTTATCATCAAACATTGATTTAGAAATACCAAAGTCCATAATTTTTGCTATACCTTCCCTGTTCAATATTATATTAGAAGGCTTAATATCGCGATGCACGAACCCTTTTGAGTGAGCATATCCCAGACCAAGCAAAATTTGTTTTAAAATATACATTACATCATAAAGATTAAATCTACCTTGACGTTGAAGAACTTTTTCAAGACTTTCGCCCTCAACATATTCCATCACAATGCCGAGTAAATCTTCATATTCTATAAATCCATAAACTGTTACTATGTTGGGATGCGACAGCTTTGCCTGATTTTTGGCTTCCCGTTTGAATCTTTCTACAAATCTTGCATGGTCATATGTTTCTGCATTTAACATTTTTATAGCAACATATCTATCGAGTTTTATATCGTAAGCTTTATAAACAATACCCATTCCCCCTTTGCCTAGGACAGAGACAATCCTATAATTATCAATAAGAATACCGATTAAATTTTCCATGGAAAAGATTTATTCTTTATTAAGAAATATAAAAATCTTTTTATAATGTTGCTGATTAGAAATATCAACTAATCAGAACGTAATATGGAAGTGAAGGGAATTAGTTAAATAATCTTATTTAATTTAAGATTAATTACAGTTTCCCATATTTTTTCTTCTATTAGAATTCCATTTTTATAATTTTCATTTCGGGTTAAATAAGTTCTTTCGCTAGGATATAATATTTGTTCTCCTTCTAATTTTTTAGAGCTTTTATAATAATTAATTATTTTTTCTGCTGTAAAATCAATTTCTTCTTGTGAAGTAAAAACATTAGGATTAATTGCAATAAAAATTTGTGACACTCCATAGTCATCATCAAATTTACTTAAGTCTGCCGTTGAATTACCTCCGGATAAAACTGTTGCAAATAAATCGAGTAACAGAGATAAACCAGAACCTTTCCAAAAACCAATCGGCAATGTTCTTTGAGTTTTATAGACAGCTGCCGGGTCATCTGTTAAATTGTTATTCTCATCATAGCCTCCAATGAGTGGTAATTTCTTACCTTCATTAATAAAAGTAGAAAGCTTGCCATAAGAAAATTGAGACAATGCCATATCGAGAACAATATTTCCATTTTTGCGCGGGAAAGCAAAAACAATTGGATTGTTTCCTGTTTTCGGTTCTATTGAACCCCATGGCGGCATATTAGGGATAGTGTTTGTCCAACAAATAAATAAAAATCCTTCACCAGCAGCTTTCCAGCCATATGTTCCAGCACGCATCCAATGATTTGTATTTTTTAACGCAATCAAACCAATGCCAAATTTTTTTGCTAATTCTATGGCTCTGCAAGTCATCTTCCAGGCATTTAATGGGCCTGCACCAAAATTTCCGTCCCATCGTTCTATAGAATTAAAAGATTCTATCCTTTGTGGTTTTGCCTTTGGAATTATTCTTCCCTTTTTTACTAATTCAATAAATGACGGAAATCGATTTACCCCATGAGATTGAACACCGCATAAAGTATTCTCTGCAAAAATTTCTGCACATAATTCTGCGTCATCTTCTTCAAAATTATAATTTAATAAAATTTTCTTGAGTGTAGTTTTTAATTCTATGTAACTAATATTTATCTTCATTTGATTTTTCTAATCCGTGAAAATCTGTTCAATCTGCGTTATTCGTGTTCTATTTTCTAAAAATATAACTTATTTATAATCTTAGAATAGTTAACCTATTAGAGAATCATAAACTTTTATAAAATTCAAAAATAATTATATTTTATACGGAATTTTAGTAAGTAAATTTTATTGCATCAAAATTCAATTGCTACATTTCTTTCATTTATTGATGCAATGCTGCTAATTATTTTTGCTTCGTTTATAATTTTTATGCCTTTCAAGTCATCTTTTGTAAAATTTCTATCAGCAATCAATTGAATTGTATCGTTCTCTCCGCCTAAATTAAATTGAAATGTAATTCCATTATCAGTTTTAAAAATTGGTTTGCCAATAACTGTAACAGGTTCTTCAAATTGCAATATCAACAAATTATTTCTTATAAAATAATTTTTTAATGCCACTGGAGAAGTTGATTCTGGGTTCCATCGATTATTAAATGTCCATTCGGGATTAATTTCTTCTGGTTGTGGAGAACCTTCGGCTTCATCTAAATTATTTTTGAACCAATCAAAATTTATCGAATCACCTTTACAATTGTAGAAATAATATCTTGGTCCCCAAATAAATTGTCTATCCCTACTCGGGTCATCTTTATAAGTTACACGATAAATGGGTTTATCTGCCATATTTTTTGAGAATGAACAATTAATTAAATAAAATTGCGATTCATAATGATGTCTTCCCAGTTCAAAATTTTTAACACCATCAAAATGAGAATTAACAATTACAAATTTTTGATTTTTATCGTATGAACCAGCATGCCAGATTGAAGCTGTTTCTTTTACTTCATAAAATTTTGAATCTCTTATGAAACACCAACCTCTTGGACAAACAAAATCAACTGCACCTTCGAAATAACAATTTGCATGATAATACATTCCATCTTTATAATTCCAGAGTGAAACTGTATCTCCACCTTTGCTTATTACATTGCAATTATAAATTATTATTCTTGTTCCATATCCATAAACTGCAAATGCATGCGGACCAATTTGCGGTTGCGAATTTTCTATTGTGAGATTTTCTAAGATAATATCATCACCATAAATGTTAATAATGCCGGGACCAATATTATCGGGATTTTTATTCCAATCCTCTCTTAATTGGCTGTAAATAATTTTTGTTTTTTCTCTATCTTCGCCTTTAAGTGTAACATAATCCTGTTCAATTTTAATTTTTTCATTATAAGTACCGTTCTTAATAAAAATTACTACTCTTTTATAATTAAACATGGGCAAAGATGCAATTGCCTCAGTAATTGTTTTAAAGTTGCCGCTACCATCTGCTGCAACAACTATATCGTATAAGTTTTGCGGATAGTAAACAGAAATACTAATTAACAAAATGAACAAAATTTTTTTTAACATTCTTTAATTATCCACTTTTCTTAATTCTATTTCTAAATAATTCAACAAATATTTTATATTACTTATAAATTCTCTTACAGAAATAAATTCTTCTTCGGTTTGATTAGGATATGTTGAAGTATCAAATTTATCTCCAACAAAACTGCAATTATAATTCACAGAAGTACTATCACCTGTTACTATATCATCAATAAAAGGATTAGAAACATAAACATTCTTTGATAACCATAATTCTTCTGTTTTTACTCTTGATATTAAATCCTTAACTCTGTTAGTTGAAATTTCTCTTTTCATTAAATCAAAAAATTTTTCTTCTGGCAGTTTCAAATATTCTTCAAGACTTTTAATAGAATAATTATCATTGTTTAATAAAGGAATTTTAATAATACTTTTATCTGTGCCTGCATTACTTAAAGCAGCTTTGTAACGATTTAAAATTGATTTTATATTAACAATTCTTGTACACGGATAATGAGCAACAATATTTTTATTTTCATAATCGATAAAATATCTGCCAAAATATTTATTTGTACCTTTTCTGTGGATGAAAAGAGGTTTGTTAGTTTTAAGTTCTACAAATTTGGGGACTGTTAAAATAGAATCTTTATTTTCGAGTGCAACAGAATATAACCAGTTTATTGCCTCAGGTATTCTGGATAAAAATTTTTTATCTCCTGTCATCTCAAAAAATTTAATAAGAATGTTGATGTGTCTTGCAGTATATTCAGGGTCGAGAGCAGCAGGTTCATAACTTCGTGCCATTGCTGGTTCAAGATTTTCATTATATTGCTGAGCCCACCCAGCTTGAGGAGATTTATATTGTGATATAAGATAAAATTCCATCCCTTTTTTAATTGGTTCTATAAGATAATGTTCTTTTAATGTTGCATAGCACAAAATCAAAAATTTAATATTGTTCCATATAACATTGTCGTTAAAAGTTGCATAACCAGTATAGTTATTTGTAATTATAGGGAATCGCTGAGGCCAGGCACCATTTTTCAATTGACTATCGACAATAAATTTAATGGCTTTATAAAGGGCATTTTTAATAATTGTATCTTTTTTTAGAAGATAAATTCTCAATAAAAATTTGGCAGCTCCAGTTGTAACTTCGTCATCAAATGTTGCATTATCGTAGTAATTATGAAATTCTTCCATCCGCCACGCATTTGCACCAATTGTAGAATACCATTTTAAAGTTGATTCTTTTCCAGCAAAATCAATAAAATAATTCCATCCCCCGCATTCAAGTTGACCTTGAATTAATGCAAAAGCAGTTTTTTTTGCTAATTCATAGTAATATTCCTCATTTGTAACTTCGTAAATATCAAGGAATAGATTACCCATTGCAACAGTGCCATAACCCTGTAACCAAATCATTGAAGGAAAAGCTTCGAGTTCACCCCATCTTCTTGATAAATCCTTTTTATAATACCAGACATATCCACCATTCCACGAAATATTTTCGTCAAAATATTTAACTGAATTGAAAATTATATTTTTAATTTCATATACAAGTTGTCTATCTCCAGAAGAAAAACATTTGAAAAGTAAAAATAATGAGATTAAAAAATTCAGCATGAGAAATAAAATTAATTATTTAAAAAAATGAAAATGTTTTTATTTTTCTTTAAAAGTTACTTCATAATTTTTATTATGTCTTTTGATTTTGTTTTTTCAAACATAGTTTTTTCGATTAACCATTCAGCATTAGCTCCTTTAAGTTTAATATCTTTGGTTTCATAACCTTCAAGTTTGAAAACTGTATTCACATTTTTATCTGTTAGAAAATTATCTATAAAAATATTTTTACTCTGGAAAATTTTTACGACAGGTTCAGATGAATAAATTTCTGTATTGATGATTTTAATGTCTTCGGCATCATAAATTGATAATCCATGAACAGCCTTGAACATGGCATTTTTAAGTACAATATTTTTTATTGACATTTCCGGCAAACCTTGAATAACAACTGCATCTTTTGCACCAATACATAAAATATTTTCCATGAAAATATTTCTAAATTGAGGGGTTCCTTCGTTGACTGTAAATCCTGCTCTGTTTTTTAATTTTTCTTCAACAGAAAGATCTTCTGTTGGAGAAAAACCGCCATAATACATATTAAAACTTAGAGCATCTGTTGGAATATCTTTCATAAAAATATTATCGATGTAAATATTTTCAACAACACCACCCCTGCCTCTTGTGCTTTTGAAGCGAAGTCCAATATCAGTCCCAATAAAATTACAATTAGTAACTTTTATGTTTCTTACACCGCCCGACATTTCACTCCCAATTGTAAAACCGCCATGACCATGATAAACAATGCAATCTGCTATTATAACATTTTCCGTTGGTATTCCACGTTTTCTTCCAAATTCATCTTTTCCTGATTTCATACAAATTGCATCGTCGCCAACATCAAATTTGCAATCATATATAATCACATTTTTGCAAGATTCTACGTCAATTCCATCACCATTTTGTGAATACCATGGATTTCTTACAGTAACATTTCTTAAAATTATATTTTGACTCATCAATGGATGAATATTCCATGCAGGAGAATTTTGAAATGTTACACCTTCGAGTAAAATATTTTTGCAATTAATAAAATTAACCATTACGGGACGAAGGTAATCTCTGACTTTCTGATAATCTTCTTTTGTTAATACGCCTTTTTCTTTTTTGAGTTGTGTTAGAATTTTTTCTCCATTCATTGCCTGTTCAGAAGGCCACCAATTTTTTCCAGTTGAATCAACAACTCCGCCTGATGCAACTAATTCTTTCCATTGATTTGCAGTCAGTTTTGATTTTTTTACATATCTCCATGCATCACCACCCCCGTCTATAACTCCATAACCAGTAATTGCTATGTTTTCCAAATCTCTTCCACTTATAGGTGATTGACATCTATATTGTTCTGTGCCTTCGTAAGTAGTAAGTACCAATGGATAATGGTCAAAATTTTTCGAGAATTGAATCAAAGCACCTCTTTCTAAATAAAGATTGACATTACTTCTCAATTCAATAGGCCCTGTTAACCATATACCTTTTGGAACTACTACTCTGCCTCCGCCTGATTTTTCACATTCTTCAATTGCTTTTCTAAAAGCTTCTGTGTTTAATGTAATTCCATTGCCTACAGCTCCATAACTAGTAATTAAAAAATCTTTATCGGGAAACGATGGAGCTTTTAAAAAAGGCATATCAAATGGCAAATCTTTATAATACTTTTTTATTTCTTCATTGATATGCTCTTGTGCATATAATAAACTAAAAGAAAAAATTATGATTAGTAACTTTTTCATTGTCTTCTCTTAATTTTTTATAAAATACGATAATTCTAAAATCCATTTAACTAAGTTTTCTGCAGCCCGAAGATTTTGAAAATCTTTTGGCAATCTTCGATTGTCAATGTATTCATTATACAACCATGGATCTCCTACAGCAAATACATAACCTTTGCCAAATTTTTTAAGAATCATTACAGGTTCGTCATCTTTCTTTAATAAAATGTATGGTTTGTCATCAAAACTTATTGAAGATATTTCTTTCATATAAATTTTATCTACACCTGCAAATATTGGATTGAAGGGCAAATTAACAAATGCACCCATATCGTATTTTGTTCCTTCAACTCTGTTAAGACTGACTTCATTAAACACAAATCCAAAACGATTCGCTAATTTATTTAAGTGATCAAATTCACAATTGCCTTTATCGTTAGCAAACAACATTAATATACCGCCATTGTTAACCCATTTTTCAATTTTATTTATGCTATTATCGTCAATGTAATTTGGTTTATCAGTTTCTTTAGGAGTATCAGGATCAACAATTATATAAACATCAACATTTTTGAGATTTTTTTCATCTGGTGATTTTCTAAGTTCAGAAATTTTTGCTCCATATTTTTTGAATAAATTACCTAAAACATAAAAACCTGAATCAGTAGTATCATCAAGAATATAGTGAAATCTTTCTCTTATACCCTGTTTATTGGTTCTAAATTCATTATTAAAATAATTATCAAGAAGAACATTATATTTTTGCAAGTGAGCATCTGATTTTTCAATTTCCATTGCTGCAAGAATTAAGGGACCATAACCTTTGAAATCGTTTGTTCTTGGTTTTTCACTTACATAATATTCATAAGAACCATCACGATAAGGATTACCGCCAAGTCCAGCACCTCTGCAGGTTCCATATAAATTGTAATAACCATCTTTATCAAGTTTAACAAATTCTTTTAATGCACCTTTAAAAGAAATTTTTGCTTCATCAATAAATTTTTTTGGTAAATAACCATTGTTATAACCTTTTGCAAAAGCATAAATATACATTAAAGTTGCAGATGCTTCTAGATAATTGCCTTCACGACTTCCCTGATCTAAAACCTGATACCAAACTTTTGATTTTGAGTCTCTAACTTTCAATAAAGCATTACAAACATTATTCAAGATGTCAACAATTTTCTTTCTATCTGGATGTTCAAATGGAAGAAAATCTAGAACATCTACTATAGCCATGACATACCAACCAATAGCTCTGCCCCAGAAATGTGGTGAACGGCCTGTAACAGGGTCAGCCCATTTCTGTTGTTTACTTTCATCCCATGCATGATAAAGCAACCCAGTTTTTTCATCCAGAGTTTTTTCGTAAATCAAAATTATCTGATGTGTTATATCATTAAAATCTTGCGGACGATTAAATACTTTAGCATATTCAGCATAAAAAGGCTGTCCCATATAAATTCCATCGAGCCACATTTGATACGGATAAATTTTCTTATGCCAAAATCCACCACTTTTTGTTCTTGGCATCCCATCTAATTGTTTACGTAAAGTATCAACTGCAACTTTGTATTTTTCTTCGCCGGTTACTTGATAAACAAAAAGTACAGCTCCAGCTGGTTTAATATTATCGATATTATAATCAGAAAGTTTGTAAGTAGTAATACTGCCTTTATCATCAATATACTGGTCTAAATTTCCTTTTATGAAATCAAAATATTTTTTTTCTCCAGTGTAATAAAACATTTTTCTTAAAGATTCGAGCATTAGCCCCTGTTCATAATTCCATTTTTTGCTTGTCATAAAAGAATCATAAGTAACATTTCCTGGATGCCGAGCTAAAAATGATTCAGCAAATTTAATTGACCATAAATCCTTGCTGAATTTTCCTTTGGGATAAATATTAGAAATTATCCCAAGACAAATAATGAACAGCAACAACTTATTTAATTGCTTCATAATTTATATCCTTCTCATAAAGCAAAGTTCAAAGAAATTCTATTAACATTATTAAATACTTTTATGTGTGAATACGAGTAATTAATTTCGACAGTGTTACCTGCAATCTCTGTATTTAAGCCAATACCAGCAGACCACGAAGCAATATCCCGATTTGTTTGATATCCTGCTCTTAAAGAAATCATATTCATAAATTTATATTCTAATCCTAAGTTCATACGTTCTGAATAGTTATTATAATGAGCAAAATCTACTGCAAGAGTTAATTGCTGATTAGAATTTTTTTCATCAACAAATTTCCAGAGGTCAATTGCTGTTCCAAGTGTAAATACTAAAGGAAGTTGTTCATCAATTTCTTCTCGTTTAATATTGGATGAAAAATTTCTTATTGCCATACAAAAACGAAAGTCTTTGTAACCAGTGTTGTAAAGAACACCAGCGTCAAAAACCAGCTTGGTTGCATTATTCTTTTTTGAAGTTCCATTAATAAAATAATTCTCACCCAAATTTTGGCCTGCAATTCTAACATTTCCACCAATTGAAAATTGAGTACTAATTCTTTTTGCATAACTTAAACCAACTGAATAAGCACCCACATTACTTAATTTTCCATTATCAATATAACCATCGGGATATAAAGCTTGTTGAGATGGGTCAATCAAACTTGTTCCAATAATTTCACCATAATCCACTGTAAGAATATGAAAACCCAGAGTTCCATAATTTTCTAAATTATATGTGGCAGTTCCAGCAAGATATTTTATATCAGCAATCCATTGAGTATAATTAAGACTAATATCGAATGTATTGTTAGTATTGGCAATTCCAGCGGGATTATAAAAAATTGCTTCTGAAGAATTTCCAACAGCAAAGAAAGCTTCGCCCATAGCACTTGCTTTTGGGGAGACACTCACCAGCAAAAAGTTCATTGTGCTTTGTGCTAATTTATTTAATCCTACTTGTGCAAATGACTGAACGGCAATTAAAAATATTATTAAAATTAATTTTGATTTATACATTATCAAATCTCCCGATTTATCTGATTACAATAAATTTTTGATAAGAAATTTCACCATTCGGTTTTTCAAAAACTGCAATATAAACACCACTGCTAATAACCTGTTGACTTGAAGTTAACATATCCCATGTTTCAGAACCAGATTTAGCAGGATTATCATGTATAATTGTCTGAACTAAATCTCCATGTTCGGTATAAATTTTTATTTTGCATGTTGGTGGGAGATTAAAGAAAATAATTCCTCTTTGATCTGTAAAGCCATAAGTTTTCAAAAGCGGATCATTGATATTATAAGGATTTGGAACAATTCTAATTTTCGACATATCATCATAAGCAAGTCTTGGAGGATTAATCCAGTAAATATTTGGAACAAGAACACGCGAACTATACATAATTTTTCCTCTTGTGGTTGGATCAGCATTTAAATTATTTTCAGCAATTTTAGCTTTTGACTGAACATAATAGTAATACTGAGCCCCAAATAAAATTGATTTATCTTTATAAACATGTTCTTCTGCTTTATCGCTTGCATCAGAATCATAAATTGCTTCGTAAAAAACAGTATCTTGATTTGAAACTCTTCTCATTATTCTATAACCAGCAAAATTAGGCATTGCTTCTGCTTCAGGACATTTCCATTTAATTTCTACACCATCACCATAACCGGTTACTGTTAATTCTGATGGAGGTGGAGGAGCCTGAGGAATTTTATATCCAGTTTTAAAATTCCATTTAGCTCTGTAAGCAGTTAACATAACAGAATCAATTCCAGAACTAATCCATCTGTCTTTTCTTTTATCAATTTCTTTGGCATCAGGGGGAAATGTAAATTCTTTTGGCAGCCATCCTTTTTCAGGGTCAGGCATATTTGGTGGATTTTCAAGAGTTCCTTTTAACCATTTGCGTCCAACTTCAATTGCTTTTTCGAGTGATAATCCAGCAATTCCAGATGCATAAACAATTCTAATTTTTTTACCCGGAGCAAAATTTCTGTATGGACCAAACACACTTACCATCAAAGGATTCGGACCTTGTTTTGTTCCCCCCGGATAATTTGAATAATCACTTGTGCCTAATTCATCAGAATTTCCACCATGATGAGTTCCAGGGAATACATTTCCACTCATAGGGAAATAATCAGAAAAACCACCGGCTAAAGCCCAGAAGTTTTTATTTCCATACTGGTCATTTTCTGCTGTGTAGGGTATATAAGTTGCAGTTGCTGCATAAGTTACTTTGGGCTGCAAAAAATCATCTCTGTCTTCTGCAGGATTGCTGAAAGGTTGTTCTGAAGCATGAAGAATAGTATAAAAATAAATATTACTAAATAATAATCTGCCATCCTGAGATGTTACTGGTGCACCCATATCATCACCAGGTTTATCAGGGTCATCAGCGCTATATTGATAATAGACACGTGCTGTATCACCAATCCTTCCACCGTAATAATGATTCCATACTCGAGTTAACATTGGTACTTCATTAGATGGAACAGATGGATTTATTCCTATTGAATAATAACTGTTTGCACCATTTCCTTCCATTTTAATATATACAGAATCAAAAGTAAAATTGGATTTGTTCTCAAATGTTACATCAAAAATTATGTAGTTATCATTATAATTTTGACTCCATGCCATAATTTTACGTGTCATTTCTATTCCATAAATATATTCATTACCAACTTCAATAATCTGGTCGTAAGTTCCATCAGTAAATTTAGAAGGATTGTATTCACCAAAATCCTGTAAATCAACAGATTGGAAATTGGTTACCTGTTTTGGATATTTGTAACGAATATAATTTGTCAAAGGTTTAGTAACTTTCCCAATTTGTGTCCATTGAGTAGTAGGGCCATAAATTGGAAGAGTATCAACTAAACCTGTAAAGGGATTAGGCCAGTAAGAAGTAGTTCCAATTTGAAAACCTGAGCCAGTATTCAGTTCGCGGTATTGTCCTCTGAAACCAATAATGTTATAATCATTCGGGAAAAAGCCTGCGCGGTAATCAAAATTACCTTTGTCTGCATTAGCTGTAACACCAATCCATACTCTGCCAACTTTCATCATTGCTGTTTTTGTTTCTTCTGCCTGCTGTGCATGAATATTTATTTGTGTAAGCACAAAAACTATGATTAATATTTTCGTAAAAAATTTTTCTAATTTCATTTATATATCTCCTTTTATTTTCAAAACTAAAAGTCAATTCTAAAGCCAACCCAGATATCGCGCGGCTGCCCATAAAGCCAAAACGAATAATTAGGATCATTTATATAAGGTTTTTCATCTGAACGTAAATCACCCACCTTATCATTTCCTGGGATATAATATCCGGGTTGAGATTGACGTAATTGGTCAAATTCTGGAGAATCATACATTGGGAGATGTAATGATGCTAAATATTTGTTGAAATCGTTGTTATCCTGAAATGCATATCTTCTGTTAAGCAAACTCACTTTCAAATTCAACACATTACTAATATCAACAAAGAAAGTAGATTTCAAACCATAGATATCAAATGATTTAGTCAGTTTTAAATCAACCATATAATAATCAGGCCATTTCATATTATTGCTGATATGAAGTTTGCTAAGCGGGTTATATGTAAAGTAATCTCCCGCTCTCCATTCACCAAAAATTGTCATACTCCATCCACCCAAAATTTTATGACCAAGAATTGAAGGGCCAAAATCTCTTGGTGAACGAAATGTAATATTTGCGTTTAATCGTGGAAGTGGTAAAGCTCTTGATTCCTGTCCTTGATATAATCCTTCTCTGTCATTATTAATAGTTACATCAGAAATAATTTGTTTTCCAGTTAAACCTGTTTTACTTAGCATGTAATTAAAGTTTATCCAGAAATTAATCCAGGAATTATCATTTTTTGATAAAGTAACTTCAAAACCCTGTATGTCTTGATATTCATTATTTGCACGTCCAGAATAATTTAATGTACCGCTCGAAGTTTGATAATTAACTTCTCCTGCTTGTCCTGTTATATCTTTATAATATCCAGAAAGCTGAAGTAAATAATTATCAAGAAAATTATATGCAACACCTAACTCATAAGAAATAGTTCTCGGTGGTTCTAAGTTTGGATTAGACATGTCATACAAACCATTTTTATCGTAACGATAACGGAAGAGATACATTGTGTAATAAGGAGGATTGGAACGAAAATGACCATAATTAAAATAAAATTTTGAATTAACTGTAACAGGAAAAGAAACACCAATTCTTGGACTGATAGTAAAGAAATTTTTAACTGGTTGCAAAAATCCCGGATGAGTTTCATTATATTTTAACCATGTATCCCATATATATGAACCACCTTTTTCAAGATAACTATAAAGACTTGTATCAACTTTTTGAGGACGAAAAACTTCTTCAGCAAATGGGTCACCAGAAGGCCAGAGTCCGCCACCGCCATTATAAAAATCAAATCTTACTCCTAAATTTGCAATTAAACCTTCAAAACTAATCTGATCCTGTATATAAGCTGCTGCCTGACTTGGCCATCGATGGTAATTAAATTCATAAGTGTTGTAAGCATTGTTATTCCATTTTTCCCAGAAGTTATGATTTATATCGATGTAATTATACTCAAACCCGCCTTTAATAAAGTTATGCTCATCAATTTGTGAAGCTAAATCAAATTTAATTTGAAGCTGATTTATTTTTGTATTGTCATATAAATCTCCTTCCTTGCCGCGGAATCTTCTTGCCATACCTGGAGGAGCATCATAACTCGGGAAAGTAAAATAATCATTAGTATTTGGATTATATACTTTATGAGTAGTAGCAAACTGCCATTTGCCATAAGGAGATTCATCTACATAAATTGGTCCAAAGTTAGTAACAAATGTTGTATCTCTATTATCACCAGTAGGTGTATGATTTTTTATATGCAAATAGCCAACTGTTAATTCCCAATAAGTTTTATTGCTAATTATTTTATTAATTGTAACACCGTTCATTAAAATTGTTTGGTTCAAGATTGGATAAAATGGCTGGTCATACCAGTATTCAGGATTATTATAAACATAACGAATATTATCGAGAGGCATAAAACCACCTGCATTGCCGGCATTTGGTGCATCACCCCATGGCGGACGAATTGGACTTAATCCAATCTGTCTTTTCCATAATGCATTATAAGTAACACTTAAACTTTGAACAGGCTGAGATTTAATTGTAGCAAATGTTGTATATGATTTTTGACTTCTTAATGTAAGCGGCATAACATAATGTTTTTCACTCGAATTATTAGAAATATAAAATGTAGCATCACCTAAAAATTTTCCTATTAGTGGAATAGGACCACCAAAACCGCCGTCAAAATTCCAATCAGAACCTTCTTCTTTTATTCTATGATTTTTGAATAATTTCTTTTGTTCGTCAGAAAGTTCGTAATAACCAATTTGTTGTTTTAATTCTGGGGATAAATTAGCAAGTCCTTCATAATCAGGTTCAGACATATGCATCCATGCAGCAAATAAATATAAATCAAAAGGAGTAACTTGTTTTTCGGGTGCTTTTCCTTTATTATAAATTGAAGCTTGATTAATCCAGCCAGTAAATTTTGGATTTTGTTCTTTCATGTAAGGATTATTTGCCCAAGCAGCATCAGTTCCAATAAATGCAACGGATGCATCCAAATAGGAACGTAAAGCATTATTATGCGGGTCATAAAATGATTCACCAAATCTTCTCATGTGAGAATTATCCCTTGAAAATGAAAATGTTCCATGATAACCATCTTTAGAACCGCTTTTAGTTGTAATGTTAATTAAACCAGATCTGAAATTTCCATACTCAGCATTATAACCACCAGATAAAAGAGATACCTGATCAATTGCACTAAGAGGAATTGAAGTTTCTGCATTTCCTACTGCAGCATTTACATATGATAATCCATTTACCAAGGAACCGGTTTGATCTGCGCTTCCACCACGAATAGTAAGAAATCCATTCTCAGTCGAAACACCAGGTAATTTTGAGAGGAATGCATTAATTTCTCTAACGCCTGATGCATCTTGCAGTTGCCCAGAAGAAACAACCATTTGTGTGTTTGATACTTCTTTATGAAGCTCATCTCTTTTTGCTGTAACAACAACCTCCTGCCCTTGAATTACTGTAGGCTGAAGTGATATTTCAAGATTTGTGACTCTATCTGCTGAGACAATTACGCCGGTTAAAATCTGGGATGTGTATCCAATCATCGACACTTGAATATCATAAGTACCAACAGGAACATTCACTATAAAAAATTTACCATTTTCATCAGTTGCTGCTCCTAGATATGTACCTTTAACAACTACATTTGCACCAAATAGCGGCTCATTAGTTTGTGCATCTCTTACAATGCCAATTATTCTGCTCTTTGTCTGCGAAAAGTCGTTCTGGGGAAATAAAAGATAAATTAATGTTAAGAATATACATATAATTTTATTTTTTGTGTTAATCATAAATTAACTCCCCGTATTTTTTATTAATCATTTTTATTTTCAAAGCGAAACCAATCAAAATCTGTATAACCAGATTTAACAGAATTTTGCAGAGCTAATGAAAATATTCCTACTTTGGCACCTACCCATTTACCCTGTTTTGCAATAAATTCTTTCCCGATTTGATAAAATTTTTTTCCGTTCAAACTATAATAAAATTTACATTTAGCATTTTCATCAACTTCAACTTTGAAATAAATTTTATTTTGTATTACACTTTTTACATCAATAATTTCTTCTGAATTATTTTTCTCTGCATTTAAGTTTACTGCTTGATAAATATGAAAACCTTTCTCAACTTTTTCAATGCAAATATATGAGTAGTCTAACCCGAAGATTACCAAGCCAGCTTTTTCATTAATTGACTGAGGATGAAATTCTAATTTCGTGATAGCATTAAATTTCCTTGCAGGAAATTTTTGCATTAAAAGTTGGGATACATTCCATAAATTATTTTTAGGATCTGGAAATTTCTGTGTATAAAATCTCAAATAATTTTTTCTTGCACTCAAAGAAATCCATGAAGAATCAAAATTAGACTGCCATTGCCATTGTAATCCTAATTTTAATGAATCAAATTCATCATTTGTTTGAGGCACACAAACATTATAAACTTTTCCAGCATCAGGCTTTTTAAATCTTAAAACTGGTTCACCAATTCCGTTGCCGTCATAATCAATTCCCATTAAGGGCCAATTATTTTCCCATTTCATTGGTTGAAGATGAACAATTCTACCATAAGCATCACAATCCTGAAAATGAATGAACCATGATTCGCCTGTTTGTGTTTCTACCCATCCACCTTGATGAGGTCCATTAATTTTTGTTGAGCCCTGTTCAAGAACGATTTTATCTTCATAAGGTCCATAAATATTTTTTGATCTTAGAACAACCTGCCATCCTGATTTTACTCCGCCTGCAGGAGCGAAAATGTAATAATATCCATTTCGTTTATAAAATTTTGGACCTTCCATTGTTGGATGTTTTAATGAATCACAAAATACTAAAACACCTTCATCAAGAATTTTTTCACCATCAACACTCATTTTGTTAATAGTTAATTTGTGTTTAATTCCAGAACGGCTGCGAGCCCATGCGTGTACCAAATATGCATTCCCATCATCATCCCAGAGTGGACATGGATCAATCCATCCTTTTGCTTTCTTAATTAATTTTAATGGGGACCACGGACCTTCTGGCTTTTTCGATTTTGTCATAAAAATTCCATAATCAGGGTCGCCATAGTAAATGTAAAATTCACCATTGTGATATCTGATGCTTGGTGCCCAGATTCCATTGCCATGCTGCGGTTTATTAAATTCTTCAATTGGATATTGAATAGCTGCATGAGAAATAATTTTCCAGTTAACTAAATCTTTTGAATGAAGAATTGGAAGTCCCGGAAAATGTGAAAAACTTGAAGCTGTCATAAAATAATCATCACCAACGCGAATAACATCCGGGTCTGAATAATCAGCATGAATAATTGGATTTGAGTAAGTACCATCACCATTATCTGGAATCCAGACAGCTCCGCTCTTTCTAAGCTTTTCTAATTTATTTTTTTGAGTAATATCTGTTTTAGAAGCTTTATGTTTTTCTTTAATACATTCGTTAGATAATATATCATCAATTTTTTTTACGCTAAAATACTCGAAATCACAATAAAGATGATTTACAAAAAACCCCAGAATTAAAATTAAAATTAATATTAGTGTTAATTTTTTATTCATCATGAAAAAATTATTTTATTAATAACATTTTCTTTGAATATACTTTTCCATTATAAAAAAGAGAATAAATATAAACACCTGAACTTAAGTTTGAGCCGTTAAAGGCAATACTGTATCGATTTGCACTTTTGTGTTCATTTATCAAAGTAGAAATTTTTCTTCCCAATAAATCATATACCTCTAATTTCACAAACCCATCTGATGGAATTGTAAAATCAATATTTGTCACAGGATTAAATGGATTTGGATAATTTTGCTGCAACTCAAAATTAATTGGCAATGAACTTTCATTTTTTTTTACATCAGTAATTACATCAACTAAACTATTTAAGTATACTTCAAGATTTGTATAACCTTCAGAATTAACAATGTTTCTATCTTCTGGATTATTGGGATTTAACCCATGAGAAATTTCCCATTCATCTGGCATTCCATCGTGGTCAGAATCAACTGGAACATTATAAGTTTTTAATTCAGGCCAGCCTCCAATTTGAGTTTGAGAATCAATTATACCTGATTTAGCCCCCCAAGCTCCACCAAAATTTGCAGTACCTGTTTTTACTTCTTCGATAATTCTTAAATCAATAGAATCTCTTTTTGGCAAAATTGCGCCTGCATATTTTATTACTAATTCGTAAGCTTCTTCTGGTGATTGAGTTGTAACATCAGCAATTGGGAAAGGTGAATCAACTTTAATTTGCTGCTTAATTGTATTTGAAACTCCCTGCACTCCAATTCCCCAATTATCTGATGTTGCATCAGGATAACCAAATACAAAATTATCCGCAACATAAAATTTTCCATATCCTGTATTTGTCCCGCTGTCTTGCGTTGGATTTAAAATTCTTTTTATCACACTCGATTTTGTTGCAGGACCGGGTTTATAATAATTTAATCTAACATTTTGATTTCCTTCTTCGCCGCCGTAAACACTATTTCCACCCCAGTTATATATCACATTGTTGACAAAATCTACAATTTCTTTATCAGGTTGTTTATGATATCGGCTGCCGTTAAATCTTGGATTACGGCTTGAGTGATGAGCAATCAAATTATGATGAAAAGTTGCACCCATACCACCCCAAATTCCACCATAACCATGAGCTCCTTTGCTGTGATAAGAATTATATAAAGATTCTGAAATTATGCACCATTGCATTGTAAAGTTAGTATTGTCATAAAAACTTGCTGTTTCATCAATACTCCACGAAATCGAGCAATGGTCAATTATAATATTTTGTCTGTTCCTTCCGCCAAAAGCATCACTTTCAAGTTTGTATAAATCACCAAGACGAATTCTTAAAAATCTTACAATTACATTGTTTGCATCAATTGTTACTGGATAATCGGCAATACAAATACCATCACCTGGAGCTGTTTGTCCTGCAATTGTCAAATCACCATTTTTAATTGTCAAAGAAGATTTTAATCTAATTGTTCCAGAAACTCTAAAGACGATTGTTCTTGGACCTTTTTGATTAACAGCATATCTCAAACTTCCAGGCAAGTTATTATCTTCGATAGTAGTAACTTCGTAGACTGCACCGCCTCTGCCGCCGCTTGCAAATCTTCCATAACCTTCTGCACCAGGAAAAGCTAAGGTTTGTGAAAATGTTTTTATACTTATTACTAACATTACAAGAAAAATTTCGAGAAGATTATTTCTTACAAACATAAATTTTCCTATTTAAGATTATTTTTTTTGTTTCTTTCTCTTACTTATAATCTTTTTTCTCTTGCTTTTTCAATAAGTGTCATTCTTCACTAATAATGACTAATAAATTCTCTTAACGTCATTCTGAGTCCGCCTTGGCGGACGAAGAATCTAAAAGTTATGCATATTTCAAATAGATTCTTCGCTTCGTTCAGTATGACTTTTATAATCCTTTTCCGTCATTACAATGAGTCCACCATAGATTTATGACAATGCAATATTTTTCAAAGAGCTTAAAGCATGAGCAACTGTTAAGATTTTTTGAAATTTTTTCTTTAGCTTTTTTTTCTTATTCTTGCTCTTAATCTTTTTCTCTTGCACCTATTCTATTTTATGCTTTACTTAAACGCTAACATAAATTGACAAAAAAAATTTCTTATCTTCCCATCCAGCCGCCATCAACAGTCAACACAGTTCCATTAACATAATTTGATGCATCAGAACAGAGAAATACCATAGCTCCCATTAAATCATCTGGCGTTCCCCATCTGCCTGCAGGAATTCTATCAAGTATTGCTTTATTTCTTACCGGGTCTTCTCTTAATGGACGGGTATTTTCAGTTGCAATATAACCCGGTGCAATTGCATTTACATTAACTCCCTTCGAAGCCCATTCATTTGCAAATGCCATTGTGAGTTGTTTTACTCCGCCTTTAGAAGCTGCATACCCCGGCACAAGTATCCCGCCTTGAAATGACAATAATGATGCGATGAAAACAATTTTACCATAACCACGGGCAACCATATCTTTTCCAAATTCTCTCGTTAATATAAATTGTGCAGTAAGATTAATTTCAATTACTCTATCCCACCAATCATCTGGATGTTCTGCAATTGGTTTGCGCATAATTGTTCCTGCATTATTGACTAAAATATCTATGCGAGGAAAATCTTTTTTAACCTGATTTATAAATTCATAAGTTGACTCTCTTTTCGAAAAATCTGCTACATAATACTTAAATTTTCTTCCAGCAGCAGTTACTAATTTTTCTGTTTCTGCAAAATCATCAACATAAGAAACCCCAATTATATCTGCACCTGCTTCGGCAAGAGCCTGAGCATATTTTTGACCAATACCTTGATTTGAACCAGTAACAATTGCTGTTTTACCGTCAAGTCTAAATAAATCTAATATCATTTTTATGCCTCCTTTTTATTTTAATTCTTCCATTGGAATCCAATCCATATCATCAAATACCTGATTTTCACCACCCATTGCCCAAATAAACGAATAGCTTTGTGTACCACATCCAGAATGCAATGACCAGCTTGTTGATAATACTGCTTGTTTGTTTCTTATAATCAAATGTCTTGTTTCTGTTGGTTCTCCAATTAAATGAACTACAAAAGCATCAGGTTTCAAATTAAAATACATGTAGACTTCTGACCTTCTTTGATGTGTATGAGCAGGCATTGTATTCCATACACTGCCATCTTCAAGTTCAGTTAATCCCATTGCTATTTGACATGTTGGCAAAATTTCTGGAATAATATATTGATGAATTGTTCTTTTGTTTGATGTTTCGACTGAACCAAGATGACGATGAATTGCATCTTCATATTTTATATGTTTCGTTGGATATTCTTTGTGTGCAGGATAACTAACAAAATAAAATTCTGCGGGTTTGTTTGAATCAATACTGACAAATTCAATTTCTTTTGTCCCTCTGCCAATATAAAGAGCATCTTTGTTATTCATTTCATACTCATTCCCATCAAGTATAATTTTACCTTTATCACCAATATTTATAACTCCGAGCTCTCTCCTTTCACAGAAATATTCAGCTGCCATTTCTTTTTTAGTTGCAGTTAATTTAAGAGAACGAGTTTTAGGAACAGCGCTGCCAGTAATAGACCTATCAATATCTGAATATACCATAGGTATTTCGTCTTCTTTAAAAAGATTTTCAATCAAAAATGTTTTACGAAGTTCCTCAGTTGACATTCTTTTAAATCCATTCTGATCAGGTGAATATCGTACTTCCATAATTTTTCCTCTCAATTATTATTAAATTGAACACAGATGACACTGATAAGACATGATTTACACTGATTTTATCTTGGATAATCTGCTTAATCTGTGTCATCTGTGTTCCATAAATTTTATATCCAATTTTTAATTTTTTCTGCTACCTGTTTTCCAGTAAATCCAAATTTTTCTGCTAATACTTTATATGGACCCGAAGCACCAAAGCGTTCCATTCCTATTCTTAAAAGTTTTTGTCTGAACAAATCTCCCCAACCCTGCATTCTTGCAGCTTCAATAATTACAACCGGAACATTATCGGGGAATAATGATTTTTTATATTCATCTGATTGTTTTTCAAAAATTTCTTTTGAAGGAATTGAAACTACTCTAATTGAAAGTTCATTCGAAAGCAATTTTTTAGCTTCATAAGCAACTGGTACTTCTGAACCACTTGCAGCAATAACCAAATCGAGTTTGCCATTTTCTTTAGAAACAATGTAAGCACCTTTGTGAACATCTTCAGGTTTAAAATCAGAATCTCTTTCGAAAGCTTCAATTTTTTGTCGTGTTAAAATTAATGCAACCGGACCATCTTTGTGTCTTAATGCATATGCCCAAGCCATTGCAGTTTCAATTCCATCTGCTGGACGAATTACAGTAACATTTGGTATAGCTCTTAGCACAGCGAGATGTTCAATGGGTTGATGAGTTGGACCATCTTCACCTACAAAAATTGAATCATGAGTAAAAACGTATATAACAGGAATTTCCATTAATGCAGCAAGACGAATAGTAGGACGCATGTAATCAGAAAATACAAAGAAAGTTGCACCAAAAGGTCTAAATCCGCCATAAAGGGCAATGCCGTTAATTATAGCTCCCATTGCATGTTCACGAATTCCAAAATGAAAATTTCTTCCTTCAAATTTATTCGGTGCGATTGATGCAAAATTATTCATATAAGTATTGGTTGAAGGAGCCAAATCTGCAGAACCGCCAACAAAGTTTGGAACCAGTTGAGCAATTTTTTGAATTACTTTACTCGAAAGAGAACGAGTAGCATTTGGTTCTTTTGGAACTGCATTTAATAATTCTTCTTCAAGATTTGCAGGCAACCAATTGTTAAGATATTTTTCTAATAAATCAGCTTTTTGAGGATTTTTATTTTTCCAATCATTAAAATCATTTTGCCATTGATTATAAACTTCTATCAACTCTTTCTTTCTATCTTCAAAAAGTTTTTTTACTTCTTCAGGCACATAAAATTCTTTATCTAATGGCCAAAATAGATTCTTTTTAGTTTCTATTAATTCATCTGCTCCAAGAGGGGCACCATGAACTTCATGAGTATCAACTTTATTTGGGCTGCCATAACCAATATGAGAACGTGTTATAATTATTGAAGGTTTTTCTTTTTCATTTTGAGCTTCAATAATTGCTTTACGAATTTCATCGTGATTATATGCATCTGCTCTTAAAACTTGCCATCCATAAGCTTCGAATCTTTTTTGTATATCTTCCGAAAATGTTAAATCTGTATTTCCTTCAATTGTTATATGATTGTCATCGTAGAAATAAATTATGTTACCTAATTTTAAGTGACCAGCAATCGAAGCAGCTTCGTGAGAAATTCCTTCCATTAAATCGCCGTCACTAACAATTGCATATATGTAATGATTTCCGAAAAGTTTATAATTATCATCATTAAATCTTGCAGCAATCATTTTTGCTGCTATTGCCATTCCTACTCCATTTCCAAATCCCTGACCAAGTGGACCTGTAGTAGTTTCAATTCCCGGCAAAAGCCCATATTCTGGATGTCCTGGAGTTCTACTTCCCCATTGACGAAATGATTTTAAGTCATCAATTGTAACATCGTATCCGCTTAAATGTAAAAGCGTATAAATTAACATCGAACCATGACCGGCAGATAGAATGAATCGGTCTCTATTATACCAATTTGGATCATCTGGATTGTGTTTTAAGAATTCAGTCCAGAGAATCATTGCAACATCTGCCATACCCATTGGCATACCGGGATGACCAGAATTAGCTTTTTGAACTCCTTCAGCTGAAATTATTCTAATTGTGTTTGCAGCTAATTTTTTCAATTCAATATTACTCATACTTACTTCTCCACAAATTTTAAGATATATTTAACAAATCTAAAAAAATTATACATTATATGTTGTCGATGATGTAGTTCCACCTCGTCCAGTCCAATTTGTGTGGAAAAATTCTCCTCTTGGTCTGTCTACTCTTTCGTAAGTATGAGCTCCAAAATAATCTCTTTGAGCCTGTAATAAATTAGCAGGTAATCTACCATTTCGATATCCATCAAAGAAATTCAATGCAGTTGATAAAGCTGGAATCCAGATGCCATTTGATATAGCTGTTGATACAACTCTTCTCCATGATTCCTGAGAAGATTCAACTTTTTCTTTAAAGAACGGGTCAAGAATTAGATTAGATAGATTTGGATTTTTATCAAATGCTTCCTTTATTTTGCCAAGGAATGCTGAACGAATAATGCATCCACCTCTCCACATTAAAGCGATTCCACCATAATTCAAATTCCATCCATATTCTTTTGCAGCTTCGCGCATAAGCATAAAACCTTGAGCATAAGAAATAATTTTAGAAGCGTAAAGTGCTTTTCGTAAATCTTCAATGAATTGTTTTTTATCACCATCAAATTTTGGTTTTGGTCCGGAAATAATTTTTGAAGCTTCCACTCTTTCTTCTTTTAAAGCTGAAAGAGCACGAGCATAAACAGCTTCACCAATTAGTGTAAGAGGAATTCCTGTATCGAGAGAAGCAATAACTGTCCACTTTCCAGTTCCTTTCTGTCCAGCAGTATCAAGAATTTTTTCAACGAGCGGCTGCCCATCTTCATCTTTAAATGCTAAAATGTCTCTTGTTATTTCTATTAAATAACTTTCAAGTTCACCTTCATTCCATTCTTTGAAAATATTGTGCATTTCATCGTAACTCAAACCAAGCAAGTCTTTCATTATTTGATAAGTTTCACAAATCAACTGCATATCACCATATTCAATTCCATTGTGAACCATTTTAACAAAATGGCCTGCGCCATTTTCACCGACCCAATCACAACAAGGAGTTCCATCAGCAACTTTAGCAGCAATTGCTTGAAAAATTGGTTTTACATGTTCCCAAGCTTTTGGCGAACCGCCCGGCATTATTGATGGACCACGCAAAGCACCTTCTTCGCCTCCAGATACTCCAGTGCCAATATAAAGTAATCCTTTTTCTTCAACGTATTTTGTTCTTCTTATAGTATCTGGAAAATGTGAATTACCACCATCTATGATAATATCACCTGGTTCTAAATGTGGAATTAATAACTCAATAAAATCATCAACTGGTTTTCCAGCTTTAACCATCAACATTACTTTTCTTGGCTTTTTAAGGTTTGCCACAAGTTCTTCAATTGAATGTGTTCCAATTATATTTTTACCTTTTGCTCTGCCGTTAATAAAATTATCTACTTTTTCTACTGTTCTGTTATAAACAGCAACTGTAAATCCATGACTTTCCATATTTAATACAAGATTTTCGCCCATTACCGCAAGTCCTATTAATCCAATATCTGCTTTACTCATAATTATAATTCTCCTTTTATTTTTAATTAATAAATCTTCCTTTGTATGACCACAAACCCAGAGCTGGATTTGAAATGAAGAATATAATTTCACCATCAACTTCATTAAATCCATCTTTTAATTTTTCTGGGTTGTATTTCTTCATCATAGTTACAAGGTCAGCATAATTAAAATTAACGCTTTCTATTTCTTCTTTAGATAAATGACCGGGACAATAAGTAATCTTAAAACGATTTTCAGACGAACCATGAATTAAGTGGGCAGCTGCACTCAAGTTATTTTTTAGTTCATCATATTCTTCAACATATTTCAAAATTTCTGGAGTAGTTTTATACCCATATTTTCTAATTAATTTGTCGATTTCTTTATCTTCACCAAATTCCTTCAATCCAGGTGCAAGAATAATAAGTTCGCCCTCATCTGCAATTGCCATTCGTGTACGATATATACTTTTATTTCCAAGCCAAGTACTTTTAAATTCATGAGGGTCGAGATAAACAACTATTTTTTTAAGTGGTTTATCTAACATTTCAAAGTTTACTTTTAGAGATAACTCAGAAGCTAATTTAAAACATTCAAAATCATCACCAATATAAAGTCCTTTCATTACAAGATTATTATTTTCGTCCTTACCTATTACAGTTAAGATATAAACTATTGGCAGATGTCTTGCAAAATTATCAGAAGCATAATTTAAAACACTTCTTACAGGATTTTCTGCTCGTCCCATAATTCTTTCCATTCCATAAACTGCACCTAGGAAATGGCTTTTGTTAATTCCTTCCTTGCCACCAGTTCCAACAAAAATATTTTTATTATAATTAGCCATTCCAATTACTTCGTGAGGAACAACTTGACCAATTGATAAAATTAAATCAAAGTTACCTTCCACAAGTAATTTATTAACTTGAGCCGGCCATGAATAATTTACTTTTCCTTCGGATACTTTATTAACATATTCAGCTGGAACTTCGCCAAGCGTCACTAAATCCTCTCTCCATCTATGAATTCGAAATAAATTCTTTGGAACATTTCCAAACATGGTTTCAATTTCGTTATCAGTCATAGGGGTATGAGTTCCAAGAGCTGGCAAAATATCTTTTAAATTATCTTTATAATACTCGTAAATATAACGAGTTATATCTCCAGCTTTAGAGTGATATCGAGTAAAATCTGGAGGAATAACAAGAACTTTTTTCTTGTTTCCTAATTTGTCCAGTGCAGAATAAAGACTTTCTTTAATTTCTGCTTCATTAAAAATTTTATCTGGTGCTCCAGATGCAAAGTAAATCATAAATTCCTCAAATTATAAATTATGGAGCACATGGTATTATCTCTGAATTCTTGCAGAACCACCTTTTGCAAAAGCAATTACTTCATCAAGAGTAGCCATGGTAGTATCACCGGGATAAGTTGTCAATAAAGCACCATGAGCCCATCCAAGTTTTACAGCATCTTCAGGGTCTGCACCTGTTAATATGCCATAGAAAAATCCAGCTGCAAAACCATCTCCGCCTCCAACTCTGTCATAAACATCAAGTTCTGCAGTTGGTGCTTGATAAGTTTTGCCATTAATCCACGCAACTGCACTCCAACTATGCCTATTAGTTGAATGAACTTCTCTTAAAGTTGTAGCAACAACTTTTACATTAGGAAACTTTTTAACGACATCATCAATCATTGCAATGAAAACTGAAGGGTCTAATTTTGATTTAGCAGTTACTTCAGGTCCAGGAATTCCCAAACCTTTTTGCAAATCTTCTTCGTTACCAACAAGAACATCAACATGTTCTACAATCTTACGAATAACTTCAACAGCTTTGGATTCTCCGCCCCATATATTCCACAATTTAGCTCTATAATTCAAATCAAAACTTGTAACAGCGCCGGATGCTTTAGCTGCTTTCATTCCTTCAATAATAAGTTGTCCAGTAGTTTCTGATAATGAAGCAAATATTCCCCCGCTGTGAAACCATTTTACACCCAGAGTAAAAATAGAATTCCAGTCTATATCTCCCGGTTTTAATAATGCAGCAGCTTCGTTGCTTCGGTTATAAAAAACAACAGGTGCTCTTGAACCAAAACCTCTATCACTATAAACAGTAGCCATGTTTGGACCATTTACACCATTATGTTGAAATTCTTTCGCAAATAATTTTACACCCATTGCACGAACACGTTCAGCAATTAAATCACCAATAGGATATTTGACAATCGCTGTTACAATTCCTGTATTCATTTTAAAACAATCAGATAAATTAGCAGCAACATTATATTCACCGCCGCTTACATGAATTTTGCATTCAGTTGCTTTTCTAAATGGAATAATTCCGGGATCAAGGCGATGAACTAAAGCACCTAATGAAACAAGGTCTAAAGCAGTATCTTTTTTAATATTAAATCCATAACTCATTTTAGTTAATCCTCATTTTATTAATTACAATATTTGAAGATAGTTTTAAAGCCATTATAAAAATCATAAAAACTTTTTTACCTGCTTGAAAAGCATGTTCTTTATTTTAGTCTCTTCAAAGTTTTAGAGTTATCATTTAATTATGTTCATAAAAAAGTCTATTAATAAAGGATATTAAATTAAACACCACAAAATGCATTAAATCCACCATCAACGGGAATAACAACACCTGTTACAAATTTTGAAATATCAGAAATCAGGTAGAGCAATGTTCCAACAATTTCTTCAGGCTCACCAAAGCGTCCCATCGGTGTATGAGCTATAATTTTTTTACCTCTTTCAGTTAATTGATTTGTTTCTTTATCAAGCAATAAAAATCGATTTTGGTCAGTTAAGAAAAATCCTGGTGCAATAGCGTTAACTCTAATATTTAATTTTGCTAAATGAACAGCTAACCATTCTGTTAAATTATTGACTGCAGACTTTGCTGCTGAATAAGCTACAACTCTTGTGATAGGTCTATAAGAACTCATAGATGAAATATTAATAATAGAACCACCACGACCGACCATATCTTTAGCAAATATCATTGTTGGTAAAACTGTACCTAAGAAATTCAAATCAAATACTTGACGAAAGCCATCAAGTTCTAATCCAAAAAATCCCTTCGATAAATCATTTATATCATCCTTTGTAAGAAATTCAAGTTGTGTTGTTGCTGCAGGATTATTACCACCAGCACAATTAACTAATACATCTATTTTACCTAACTTTTCATTAATCTCTTTTTTAGCATTAATCAAAGCTTCTTTATCGAGAACATT
>CAZNFW010000005.1:0-50152 GCA_964572725.1 uncultured Melioribacter sp. | reverse complement strand
TTTTGAATTGCTTCTTTATCTAGCAAAGCAGAACCAATACCAACAGCACAAGCACCAGCTTTTAACCATTCTCCGGCATTTGTTAATGTAACACCTCCAGTAGGCATTAATTTGAGATGAGGCATTGGAGCTAAAATTCCTTTGAAGAATGCCATGCCTAAAACATCAGCTGGAAAAACTTTTATAATGTCTGCATCAGATTCGTAAGCTGTTTGAATTTCTGTAGGTGTAAAACATCCCGGCATTGCAGGTATATTATATTTGTGTGCTGTTTCAATTATTTCTTTTTTGAATATAGGACTTACAACATACTTAGCACCAGCCTTTATTGCATCTTCAGCAACTTGTTTATTGAGAACAGAACCTACTCCAACAATAATATTCTCATCCAATTCACTGCTCATCTTTTCAATTAATTGAATTGCATTTGGAACAGTCATTGTAATTTCTGCAATTGTAATTCCGCCATCTGCCAATGCTTCGATTACTTTTTTTAATTTTTCCTGTTCTTTAATTCTAAGAACAGCAACCACTTTTCTATTTAATATTTCTTCAATTATTGTTTGTCTGCTCATCACTTAAAAGGCTCCAAATGTTTTTTGAAATGATTGACTATAAATTCATAATGAGTATCTTCGTTTTCAATTAAGCATCTAAGAATTTTATCTTTGAACAAAAATTTTCCATCAGAATCTTTTTCAGTCAATACTTTACCGAATGTAACATGAAGTACTTGTCGAACATCATTAGAATTAAATAAACTTAATAATTCTTCGTTAGAATATTCTTTGCCAGTCTTTACCTTATTAATATCCGCAGAAACATGATAACTTCTTTTTTCAGTTTCGTAAAGACCTTTGCTGAAATCTAAGATTTCTCTAAACAAATCTGGCTGTTTTGCTGCAACAACTCTCAATGCTTCAAGATAACTTGTGCCTGCAGTTTTAACATGAGTGTATGCATCTTTTAATGAACCAATTACACGATAAGCAGAAAATTTATCACTACCTGAATGTAAACTAATTTTATATTTTCCAAAATATTTAGTTATTGCTAAATGTTTTTCATATTCTTTTTTAAATAAATCTAAATCACCTTTATAATCAATACCTTTTTCAAAATCACCAATAAATCTTGGAGCCAAGCTAATATATTTTACACCAAGTCGATTAAGTTCATTTGCAAAAAAGAAATGTTCGAATGGAGATGTAACAGATTCAGTTTCATCAACAGAAACTTCAACTTCGAATTTACCGCTTTCACATTTTGATGAAAGATAATCATACATTTTTTTAATATGAATTATTGCTTTTCCATATTTTGCATAGGCTCTAAGAAAATTTTCTTTTGTAACTTCGAGAGTTAATTTATCAGAAATATTGAATTTTATGTTTACATATCTTTTCTCTGCTTCTTCATAAGAATCTTTCAATTCATCCCAATTAATTGATTTTACTTTTTCAATTAATTCATTTTCGTTGTAATGGTCTGCATTATTATCAACATGTTCGCTTGGATCAAAAGTAAACATTGTAAAATTAGCACTTAGCATTAAATCAATATCTTCAAAAGTTTTGAGGTGGTCTGCATCGGAACCAAATCCATCTTTATAACCTTCTTGAAATACAGCCCAAACAGCAGCATCCATCACTTCTTGAGGAGTTCTTTGTGTGCGGGTTAATTCTCTAATTGATTGTTGAGCTAAAATTGGTTTAAATCCAGAATCTTTTATTGCACGAATGTGGCCTGGATTTGCAAGTCCTAATCGATCACCACATCCAAATGAATTACATAATCCAAGAGGTTTAGCAATTGTGAAGTCAAATAATTTTTGCAGTTCAATTCTATTTTTTGTTGTAAGATTACATTTCTTTATAAAAACTTGTTTGCCGGCATCAATAACTTCGCCGTCAAAGTTTTTTGCATATTGGTCTTTAGCATAAACAATAAAAAGAAATTTTTCTAAATTTTCTTTACCCATAAAGAAAAAAGAATCATCAATGTTATTAACAGAAAATGGGTAAGCTTTTATTTTAATAGAATCTCCAATTTGAAGTTCTACTAATTGATTGCTTACTATGTTATTACTTTTTATTTCTTCCATTAAATTTGATAGTTCCATGATTTACCTTCATTATTATTATTAATTCCAAAAGTCAAAATAATTTCTTGCATTGTTGTACGAAATATCTTCAACAATTTTTCCAATTAATTTAATATCATTCGGTATCAATCCTTTTTCAATTTCTTCGCCTAAGATGTTACAAAGAATTCTTCTAAAATATTCGTGGCGCACATAAGATAAGAAACTGCGGGAGTCAGTTAACATACCAATAAATCTGCTAAGCAAGCTCATATTCGATAGAGCATCAATTTGTTTTTCAATTCCACTTTTTTGATCTAAGAACCACCATGCACTTCCATATTGCAGTTTGCCTGGAATAGTTCCATCCTGGAAATTACCAATCATTGTTGCGATTAATTCATTATCAGCGGGATTAAGATTATAAATTATTGTTTTTGTTAATTTGTTTTCACTATCAAGTCTATCTAAAAATTTTGCAAGTGGTCGAGCAATTTCAAAATCGCCGATTGAATCCCAGCCGGTATCTGGTCCCAAAGTTCGATACATTCTTGAATTATTATTTCTTAATGCACCAAGATGTAATTGATGAACCCAACCTTTTTCATAATCCATAATTCCAAATTCATACATCATAGCAGATTTGAATTTGAGTATTTCACTTTGTGTTAGTTCCTTTTTAGATAATATTTTTTGAAAAATATTTTCGATTTCACTTAGAGTATAATCTTCTGCATAAGCTGTCTCAATTCCATGATCAGAAAGGCGGCATCCATTTTCATGAAAGTAATCATGTCGTTTTCTTATTGCTTCGATAAAGCTTTGGAAATCTTTAATTGATATATTTGATGCTTGCTCAAGTTTTTTTAGATAATTTAAGAACTCAGCTAAGTTTTCAACAGCCATTGCTTTATCGGGACGAAAAGCTGGTATTACTTTTGTTCCAAAAGGATTTTCTTTTATTTTTTTGTGATATTCGAGTGAATCAACAGGATCATCAGTTGTACAAATTACTTCAACGTTCCATTGTTTAATTATTCCCTGAGTAGAAAAATCATCCTGCTGAAGTAGTTCGTTGCAGCGATTCCAAATTTCTTCGGCAGTATCTAAGTTTAATAATTTATCAGAAATACCAAATGGTTTCTTCAGTTCCATATGAGTCCAATGATAAAGAGGATTTTTAATTGTATATGGAACTGTTTCTGCCCATTTGAAAAATTTTTCTTTATCAGAAGCATCACCTGTAATATATCTTTCGTTGACACCATTGGTTCTCATTGCTCGCCATTTATAATGATCTCCATACAGCCATATTTGTGTAATATTTTCAAACTTTTTATTCTCTGCAATTTCGTTTACAGGCAGATGACAGTGATAATCAATGATTGGCTTCTTTGCTGCATACTCGTGATAAAGAATCTGAGCAGTTTTATTTGTCAATAAAAAATTTTCTGTAATAAATACATCTTTCATAATAAAACCCAATTTATTTTATAATTCTACTTTTTTCATTTGAGGAGCTAATAAATTAAATATTACCCAAGCACCTAAGTAAGCTGTTCCACAAATAATGAACATAATGTAATAACCTGTTTCAATATTACCCAGAGCTTTGAAATGGTCTAATAATAAACCTGCTAAACTCGAAAGTAAAATTCCTCCAATAGCTCCAGCCATACCACCAATACCAGTTACAGAAGCAACAGCTTTTTTAGGGAACATATCTGAAGTTGTAGTAAAAATATTTGCAGACCATGCTTGATGAGATGCTGCTGCAAGTCCAATAATTAATACTGCATACCAATAACTATATGTACCTAAAGCCTGAGCAAAAACCACTGGAACAACTAATAAAGCAAAAACAAGCATGGCAGTTCTTCTTGCTTTATAGACAGGCCAGCCTTTACCAATAAAATATCCTGAAAGCCAGCCGCCAAAAATACTACCCACAGTTGTCAATGTATAAACCACAGCTATAGGCAAAGCATAATCAGTTTTAGTCATTCCATATTGTTTATTGAGAAATGACGGTAACCAGAATAAATAAAACCACCAAATTGGATCGGTCATAAATTTACCAATAACGAATGCCCAAGTTTGACGATATGTGAGTAATTTGAACCAGCTTACTTTTTCTTTATTTTGATTTTCTACAGTTTCATCTTTGTCACTATGAATGTATTCAAATTCTTCTTTACTTAATTTTTTATGTTTAGAAGGAATTTCATACATAACAAACCAAAATATCAGCCAAATTAACCCAATTGCACCCGTAATAATAAAAGCTTCCTGCCAGCCCCAAGCTGCAGCAATAAAAGGAACTGATAATGGAGCTATTATTGCACCAACATTTGTCCCTGAATTAAATATTCCTGTTGCCAATGCTCTTTCCTTTTTAGGGAACCATTCAGCAACTGTTTTAATTGCAGCTGGGAAATTTCCAGATTCACTAATTCCTAAAAATCCACGAGCAACCATAAATCCAACAGTACTTCTTGCAAAAGCATGTCCAATAGCAGCTAAACTCCATATAGTAAGTGAGAGTGCATAACCTAATTTTGTTCCAACCTTATCAATAAACCAACCTACAACTAACATTCCTAAAGCATAGCAAAGTTGAAATACAACCACAATATTTGCATAATCAGTTTCGCTCCAGTTAAACTGAGGTTCGAGGTAGTCATCTTTAAGTAGACTTATTACTTGTCGGTCGAGATAATTCACAGTTGTAGCAAAAAACACTAATGCAAGAATTACCCATCTGTATTTCCCGATTTTTGTAGTAATTCGGCCATTTTCTGAATGATTGATGGCAGTCATTTTTGACCTCTTTTATATTTTAGTGAAAAGTTACGTAATTAAAATTATATCGTAAACTTTATCGATTACTAAATTATATAAAAATTATAGTTAATCCAAAAAAAATAATAAAGAATTAAAATCGATATGAATTTTTTTATACTTTTCATTTTCAGCTGTTTGCTTAAAATACAAAACTTATATCTAATTATTGAAAGCTGTTTAATTTATTTAATTCATTTTTGAGTAAATTATATTTTTCTTAGAAGACTCTTATAAATGAAAGGGAAATTAAAATTGTAGTTTTGCAATATCATTCTTAAATATCTTAGCGGAGAGAGTGGGATTCGAACCCACGGTCCGCCGATGGGCGGACACACGCTCTCCAGGCGTGCCAGTTAAACCACTCCTGCATCTCTCCAATTTTTTAGAACTATAATAAAAAATTTATTCTTGTCAGCTTCTCTATAAAAAAGTGGATAATCAACAATCCCTGCATTTCTCAGATTTTATAACTTAAATCCATACTAAAATTTTCAACCAAAGCTGCTAACATTTATAACACTTCAAAAATTTTATAGAACATAAAAAATTTTTATACAAATATAGAAATAATGATAGTTACTAAAAAATTTTAAATGGTATTTTAAAAATATTTTTATCCGTCTTCCAAACCTCATGTAATTATAAATGATTTTTCCTAATTTTGATTTTAAGATTTTATGTTAATTCTGCTGGAGAGGTGGCAGAGTGGTTGAATGCGGCGGTCTCGAAAACCGTTTGGTGCAATTTAGCGCCACGGGGGTTCGAATCCCCCCCTCTCCGCTTATAACAATTCATTTTTTCTTATTTGTATTACGTTTACGTAATTTATAGTCAAAAGCTTAATAAAAGATATATTGGCTCTTCACAAAATGTTGAAAAAAGATTGTATGAGCATAATCATGCTAAATCTAAATTTACAAAGAGCGGTATTCCATGGAAACTTTTGTATGTTGAAGAGTATGAAAATAAAATTGAAGCAAGAAAAAGAGAATTATTCTTAAAGAGCGGCTATGGTCGAAAATTTCTTGATGAATTACTTAAATAATTATTATAGCCACGGGGTTCTGAGCCAAAGGCTCATCAGCCTCCGGCTGAGAATCCCCCTCCGCTTTTTGCCTGAAATAATTTTTACTGAAATCATCAATTGAGGGATAAATTATGAAATTTACATCTGCAACTTTATCAATTTTATTTGTTTTATTAATTAACACTTCATCACAAATTTTACAAGAAAATTGGGTTGAAATAAAAACCAAAGACGATTATAAAGTTTTTATAAACTCATCAAATATCATTAACAATAATGATGATATTTATGTTTGGGTTTTAGAAATCTATTCGATACCAATTTCAATCGAAATGATTGATAAAGAAATTTATAAAACAAAAACTTATTACCTTCTAAATAAAAAATTAAAAAGGTATAGTATTCTTCAAATAATTTATTATGATAAAAATAATAATGTAATAAAAAGTTATTCTTACAATTATAATGAAAATGACATTAATTATAAGTATACCACTCCAATACTTGAGGGTTCTAATGCTGAAAGTATTTTATTAAAATGCCTGGAGCTCACGGCTGAGAAATAACTACAAATTATTTTTTATAAAACTAATTCCTCCAATTAAATCCATCTGTTCTGCAATTTTATTTCTTCTGTACAATAAATAATTACTTGGCTTTACCGGATTTCTTTTACGAGGATTTGGTAAAACTGATGCAATTGTGGCTGCTTCTAATTTCGTAAGCTTATCAGGATTTTTTTTATAATATATTTTTGATGCGTTTTTAATTCCATAAATTCCTTTTCCCATCTCAGCAATATTTAAATAAACTTCAATAATTCTTTTCTTTGACCAAAGCAGTTCAATTAATAAAGTGTAATAAGCTTCCAAAACTTTTCTGAAAAATATTTTTGAAGGAAACAAAAATAAATTTTTTGCTACCTGCATAGTAATTGTACTGGCACCTCGAATTCTTTTTCTATGTTCATTTTCTTTCATTGCTTTTTTTATTTGAATAAAATCAAAACCAAAATGTTCAAAAAATCTCTGATCCTCAGAAGCAATTACAGCTAATGGAACATACAACGATACTTTATCAATCGAAACAGGATTATATTTTATATTTTGATTGCTGAATAGCGAACCCAAAGAATTATTATCATAAGAATACATAAATGCTGACGAAGCTGGATTTATAAATCTAAAGACAATTAATATAAAAACAATCCACAATGTAAATACCAAAAAAGTTTTTATAAGCAATGCAAATATTTTAATCATAATTTTATTTTTATTTTTTAAGAATGAACTAAAAATAATTTTTTTTGTTTGAAAGAGTAATAATTTGTATAATTAACTACAACAAAAAAAGAGGTATATTATGATTTCAAACAAAATGGAAAAAGCATTAAATGAACAATTAAATGCAGAACTATTTTCTTCATATTTGTATTTATCGATGGCTGCTTATTTTGAAGCGAAAAATTGGAGAGGTTTTGCTAATTGGATGAAAAAACAATCAAAAGAAGAATATGAACATGCAATGAAATTTTTTGAATTTATAAATGAAGTCGGGAAAAAAGTTACATTAGATAAAATTGAAAAACCTAAGTTAGAATGGAATTCTCCTCTTGAAGCTTTTGAAGAAGCATTAAAACATGAAGAATACATAACCAAAAGAATAAACGACTTAGTAAACTTAGCAATTGAAGAAAAAGACCATGCAACAAATAACTTTTTACAATGGTTTGTTAAAGAGCAAGTAGAAGAAGTTTCATCAGTTCAAAAAATAGTTGATACCATGAAACTGATTGGTGAACATGCAGGAAGTTTATTTATGCTTGACCACGAACTTGGCAAACGTGAATAATTTTATAATCAATTTTTTTTTTTAGATAAATTTATTATGTTTGCGTGCAAAAAAATTAAAAATGGAAAAATAATGGCTCGAAGATGTCAAATAACGGGTGTTGGTCCAGTAAGTGGTCACAATATCTCTCATGCTCATAACAAAACAAAAAGAAGATTTTTACCTAATCTCCAGAAGAAAAGAATCTGGGTTAAAGAACTTAATAGATTTGTGACAGTTAAATTAACGACCAGCGCATTAAGAACACTCGCTAAAAACGGTACTGGGGAATTAGCAAAACTTATAACCACTAAAAAAATTAAAGTGAGATAAAAGATAAAAAAAACCCCGATTTATCGGGGTTTCTTTTTAATTCAACAAAATTTTCATCTATTTCTTCTCACACTATTAGAATTTCTTTCTTTTCTATCATAATTAATTTTTCTGTTTTCAGATTCTCTACTTCTTTGCTCTCTAATATTTCTTTCACTTTGATTTTTAATTTCATTTTGCTTTTCAAAATTTCGATTTTGTTCTAAATATTTATTCCTTTCTCTGTTATAATTTTTATCTAAATCTTGATTTCTTTTCTCTAAATTAAAAGTTTTGTCTTCTTTATTTTCCCCTAAATCAAATTTATTTTCATTTATATTTTTTCTGATAACTTCTCTCTCTGGCAAAATTAATTTTTCACGTTCAAGAGTAGTCTTTCTATCTGCTTTTCTTAATTCAAAATTTCTATCATTAATAATGCGATAATCTCTTTCTCCTAATCTATATGTATAAATTTTATTTTTATCTCTGTCTCTTATTCTATCTATGTTTTTATAATCATCTAGGTTATTAATTTCAAATTCTCTTATTCTAAATCGTGATTTTCTTTCAACAATACTTTTATCAATCCCCGCATTAATAATTCTGCCATCTCGATAGTAATAATCATTTCTATATTTTGTTCTTTCAAATATTACTGGAATTCGCCTTGAATCGACAATATAATATCTAACATTACGATTGCAAAAATGCTCATATCTCACAAAGTTCCAGTATGAATAATGCGAGTGCCAGCTTATAGTAAAATGAATACCAATATTAATTCTAAAATGAGCATATGGAGGTAAAGGAGCCCATCCAATATAATAATCATCATAGCGCCATTCGACCCATGAAGGTCCCCAAACATCATCAGGAATCCATATCCATCCATAATAATCATCATAATACCATCTTCCATAATGATATACAGCCCATCCAAAAGGCTCAAATGAATCCCAATACCATCCATACTTTGTCCAGCACCATCTTCCAATTAAGTATGGTTTCCAGTCTATTCTAATTTTTATTGGTCGCCATGCAACAATACCTTCTTCAATTTCAATCCATTCACCATAAGGTTTTAATGAATGATAAAACATTTCATAAGAATGATTTCTTAATAATGGCTTTGCATTATTAGTTGAAACAATCAATCCTACAAGTAACAGCAAGTAAATTATTTTCCGTTTCATATTTCCTCCAGGCTTTGTAATTATTTTTACAATATCTATACCAGAATTTTTTATTAGAAACTTATTATAAAAACAATATGTTATTTAATCTGAAGTTCATTAAAAAGTACATAAATTTTATTTTTGAATACAATAATCAGGAGTAAAAATGGCACATAAATTCTTTTTAGAAAAGAGACCTCACAATGGCATGAAATATCAGGAATATATTGATTCATTAAAACAAAAAGTAGAATTAATAAATAAAAATAATTTGAATGAATATGAAGGAATATCAGCTAATCTGCTTAAATTAAATTATCAACGCTCAACAAGAATTGAAAAAACTTATAATATCAATAAAGATTTATGTGAACTCATTAAAAAAATTCGGGAGCCACAGTTGTGGATGATACTTACTGAACATTGGTGCGGGGATTCTGCTCAAATACTTCCATATATTTCAAAATTTGCTGAATGCAACTCTTTAATTGATTTAAGAATTTTAGAAAGAGATAAAAACATTGATATAATGGATTTGTATTTAACAAATGGAACAAGAAGCATTCCAAAACTAATAGCTTTTGATAATGAAGGAAATGAACTTTTTCAATGGGGGGCTAGACCAAAAAAAGCACAGGATTTAGTTAATAAATTAAAAGCAGAGGGAAAAACCAAAGAAGAATTTCTTGAGCAGCTTCATATATGGTACGTTAAGGATCAGGGTAAATCCATTGAAAAAGAATTTTATAAAATTATCTCTAATTTAATTAATCATTATAATCAAAAGGGAAAATAATTTTGACTACAGCATCAACATCATTATTAGATAATCTTGCAGGATTAAATTTCGTACGCATTAATGCAGATTCAACTGCTTCATCACATCCATATCCGATGCCCTGTATTACTTTTGTATCTCGAACTATTCCAAATTTGTCTATTGTTGCTTCAATAATTATTTCTCCTTTAAGCTTCAGTCTTTTTGCAATAAATGGAATTTCTAAATGGTCATTAATGCTTCTTAATCCTCCAACAGGATAAGGACATTCTTCGTAATTACAAATTATCTCTGTTTTTTTCCTTATATCTTGATTAGTTTGATCTACAGGTGTATTCTTAGTTTGAATACCAGCATTTAATTGAACATCCTTTTTTTCAGCTTTATCTTTTTCGTTGTTCAAACCATTGTTAAGAACTACTGTCTTATCAAATATTTTGAATTCCACTTTTAATGTTACTCTTGAAGGAACAACTTTTCCATCTTTTTGACCAGGTATGAATTTAGTTTTCTTAACCGCTTCTTCAGCTGCTTCATTACAACCCAATCCCAAACCTTTAATGACCTCTGTATTCATTACATCTCCTTTTTCATCTATTGATGCAATTAAAATAACCTCTCCTTCCAATCCGTACATCAATGCATGTTCTGGATAAATTAAATTATCCTGAATTATTTTCATACCACCAACTGGAATTGGACAAATATCAACATCGCAAATTAATTCCTGTTTTTTCTTTTTAAGTATCTCTTGCTGTCTATTTCCAGCAAGATATGATTCTGGAGGTGCAGTATAATTTGGATCATATTCAAATTTATTTGAAGAAATAAGTTTACCTTCTTCGTAAATATTAATTTCTTTTAATGCTCCATTTTCATAATAAATTCGATGTGTCCCATCTTTAATTCCATCTTTAACATAAAATTCTTCTTTAATCAATCCGCTTTCATAAAATTCACGGACATATCCATTAAGTTTACCTTTACTGAATTCTTTCATTGCCTTTAAATTGCCACTTGGATAATACCAATAAGAAGTGCCATCAAGTACATCATTCACATAAGAAATTTCGTAATATAAATTTCCATCAGGATAATAACTTCTAATAATTCCATTCTGCGAATAGAAAGTTCTTGTCGTAAAGAATAAGAAAATTATTAGCAAATATTTTTGCATAAAAATCAAAAGATTTTAAAAATCAAATAATTTGAAAGCATAATAACTTCAATAAGCTATAAATTATAATACAAAATGAACTTAATAACAGTATGAAAATCAAGTTTGACTTTTTGATATTTCTTAAGTTTTACATAATTTTGCAAGCCAATGCGAGAGTGGCGGAATTGGCAGACGCGCTAGACTTAGGATCTAGTACCCAAAAGGTGTGGGGGTTCGAGTCCCCCCTCTCGCACATAATAATCAATAAATTAAGAGGTATAATTGGATTACAAAGTAAATCAAATCGGAGATTCAATTCAGGAAATCGAAGTCAATTTGACTTATGATGAAATACTGCCTGAAATCGAAAAGGCATATGAAGAAGAAAGAAAAAACATTACCATCGATGGTTTTAGAAAAGGGAAAGCACCTCTTTCACTTATTAAAAAATTTTATGGTGATGCAATTGAATATGATGCAAGTGAAAAAATTGCTAATAAGCGATTCTGGGAAATCGCTGAAAAAGAAAACATTAATCCTATTAACACTCCTACATTAACGCATATTGATTTTGTCAAAGGCGATAAGCTTTCATTCAAAATAAAATATGAGATCACTCCCAAAATTGAATTGAAGAATTATAAAAATCTTGAAATTGAAAAACCAATTTTCAAGGTAAATGAAGAAGAGATAGAAAAAGAAATAGAATATTATCTCGAATCCAGAGCTCGCTTTGAAGAAGCTGAAAAAGTAGAAGATAATAATTATCGAATCACTGTTAATTTACAGAGAACTGATAATTCAGGATTACCAATAATTGGACAAAAAACAGAAAATGTTACAATTGATTTAACTGATAAAAGAGTAAATAAACAAATTATTGAAAATGCAATTGGCAAAAAAATCGGTGATAAATTTCCATTTCATTTTGTTGACGAACACAAGCATGGAGAAGAAATACATAGAGAAGAATATCATTATGAAGCAGAAATTGTGAAAATTGAAAAGAAAATAATCCCAGAACCTACGGAAGAATTAATTAAAGAAATAACAAACAACAAAGCATCAAATCTTGATGAATGGAAAGAGTTAATTAGAAAAAATCTGAATGAATATTATCAATCACAATCCGAAGAAATTTTTGTAAATAACATTTTGAGTGAAGTAGTTAAGAATAATGATTTCTCGCCTCCTCCGAGCTTAGTAGAGTCATTGCTCAAAAGATTTGTTGAACAAGAAAAAGAAAATGCCAAAAGATATAGACAAAACATTGATGAACAAGCAGCTACTGAATATTTCAAACCACGAGCTGAGTGGAATGCTAAATGGCAGATAATTTTAGATAATATTGCAAAAACAGAAAACATAACTGTTGATGATCCTGATATTGAAAAATTAGCAAAAGAAGATTCGGAGAAAACTGGAATAAGCGTAGAAAAATTGATTAAATATTATAAAGATTCTTATAAACCATATATGTTACTTGAAGAAAAAGTAATTAATTTCCTGAAAGAGAATACCAAAGTAAAAGAAGTTGATGCAGAAAAATATTTAAAAGAAAAAAGGGAAAAAGAAGATGAATAATTTCTGGAATTCTTACCTTTCAAAAAATTATGAAATATTTAATCAGTTAGTTCCTTATGTAATTGAGCAGACAGGACGAGGCGAACGAGGAATGGATATTTTCTCTCGTTTGCTTCGTGAAAGAATTATATTTCTTGGGACAGCAATTGACGACCATATTGCAAGTCTGGTAATTGCTCAATTATTATTCTTGGAAGCAGAAGATCCTGAAAAAGATATTTTCCTTTACATCAATTCACCTGGCGGAAGTGTTTCGGCTGGATTGGCAATTTATGATACCATGAGATACATAAAGTCAAAAGTTTCTACTATATGTGTTGGTTTAGCTGCAAGTATGGCTGCTGTTCTTCTTGCAGGTGGTGAACCTGGAAAACGCTCTGCCCTGCCTCATTCCAAAATTTTAATTCATCAACCGTGGGTTGGCGGATTACAAGGACAAACTACAGACATTGAAATTCATGCAAGAGAAATGATTAAAACACGTGATACTATTTACAAAATCTTATCAGAACATACAGGAAAACCTTACGAACAAATTGCAAAGGACTGTGACCGTGACTATTTCTTATCTGCAGATGAAGCAAAAGAATATAATCTTATTGATAATATATTAACTCATCGAGCTGCTCCAACTAATGAAAAAGATAAGAAATAATAACAAAAGTTAATGCAATACATATTTAATTTTTTATAGAATTCTTTTGAGGGGTTTTTTATAAACCCCTTTTTATTTTTATGTTCTTAAAAACATCACTAATTCAAAGAGGAAACTATGAGAAAAATATCATTTCTCTTTTTGCTTTCATTTTTATGGGTAAGTTTTTCATTCCCTCAAGATAAGCTTTTAAATATCGAAGATGTTGTTCTAAATTCTTACACAAAATTATCTCCTGCAAATCTCAAGCAACTCAGCTGGATTCCCAAAACAAACAATTATGTTTACTTAGATACAAAAACCAACACTGCACTATTAAAATTTTCGATTAATTCTGAAAAGCCTGATACAATTTTAAAACTCGATGAATTAAATAAATTGCTTAAATCACAAAATTTTAGTGAAATGAATTATTTCCCTTTAATTCATTGGATTGATAATGTTTCTTTTAATTTCTGGATAGATAATAAATTCTTTCTTTACAATATTGAAACTAAAAAACTTACACTTGTAAATTCTATTGATGAAAATGCAGAAAATAAAACTGTAGCACCTAATTCAAAATATGTTGCATATACAAAAGTGAATAATCTTTTTGTCAATCTTGAACCATCAAAAATAATCCAGATTACTTTTGAAAAAGATACAAATATAGTATGCGGTCAGGCAGTTCACAGAAATGAATTTGGAATCGAAAGCGGAATCTTTTGGTCGCCAAATTCAAATTACATTGCTTTTTATAGAATGGATCAAACAATGGTTACTGACTACCCAATTGTAGACATTTCTTCTGTCCCAGCAAGATTAAAAAATATTAAATATCCTATGGCTGGACAAACAAGTCATAATGTTACTATAGGAATTTTTGATATAAAATCAAATAAAACTATTTTTCTTAAAACTGGTGAACCATTAGATCAATATTTAACATGTTTAACATGGTCACCCGATGAAAAATACTTTTACGTAGCTCATCTTAATCGAGACCAGAATCATCTTCAATTAAAAAAATATGATGTAATAACTGGCGAACAAATAAAAATTTTATTTGAGGAAAAAAATGAAAAATATGTTGAACCTGAAAATCCCTTAATATTTCTTCCAGAAACAAATCAAAAATTCTTATGGTTTTCCAGAAGAGATGGTTTTAAACATCTTTATTTATATGACAGCGAAGGAAATCTAATTCGTCAAATAACAAAAGGCAACTGGGAAGTCACAAAATTTATTGGCTTTGATAATACAGGAAAAAATATTTTAATAACATCAACTAAAGAAAGTCCGCTTGAACGTCATGTTTATAAAATAAATTTAGAAACTGGTGCAACTAAAAAATTAACAAACGAATCTGGTATTCATACTATTCTTCCAAATTTCAATCAAAACTATTTCTTAAACTCTTATACTAACTTAACAACCCCGAGAATAATAAATTTAGTTAATAAAAAAGGTGAAATAATAAAAAATCTTCTTAAAGCTGATAATCCTCTTAAAGAATATAAAATTGGAGAAACAAAAATCTTCAGTATAAAAAATGAAGATGGTATTGAACTTTTTTGCAGAATGATTTTACCTCCTGATTTTGATGAAACGAAAAAATATCCAGTAATAGTATATGTTTATGGTGGTCCTCATGCTCAAGAAATAACAAACAGCTTTGGTTATGGAAGATACTTTTTATGGTTTTACATGATGGCTCAGAAAGGTTACATTATCTTCACACTTGATAATCGTGGTTCGGCAAACAGAGGCTTAGAATTTGAACAAGCTACTTTTAGAAGATTAGGAACAATTGAAGTTAAAGACCAGATGAGCGGTATAAATTACTTAAAAACCTTGTCATACATCGATACAACAAGATTTGGTGTCTTTGGGTGGAGTTATGGTGGTTTTATGGCAACATCATTAATGTTAAGGACAAACAACACATTTAAAGTTGGTGTTGTCGGTGGAGCTGTAATTGATTGGAAATTTTATGAAGTAATGTATACAGAAAGATATATGGATACTCCACAATCCAATCCAGAAGGTTACAAAGAATCTTCATTATTAAATTATGTTCGAAATTTAAATGGAAAACTTTTGCTGGTTCATGGAACATCTGACCCTGTAGTCGTATGGCAAAATACTTTAGCATTTGTTCAAAAAGCCACTGAATTAAATAAGCCTTTAGATTATTTCCCTTATATTGGTCACGGTCATGGTGTAACTGGAAAAGATGCACTGCATCTTTTTACTAAAATAACCAATTATTTCCTCGATAATTTATAAGGAGTAAAATATTTTTTATTACATGAACATATAATTTTAACTAAAGACCAATTTTTATATCTTTGAAAAAATGAATTTTATTTTAACAAGAGAGAAAATATGTATAATGAAATTAATGAACTTATTCTGAAGATTTATGAATTGGCTGAATTAGCAAAACAAAGAGATAAATTTTTTCTCAATGAAGTATGCAACTTTTTAGTAAAAGAATTTAATCTTGAATCTGCAGTTTTATTTAAGGTAAATGGAAAAAATTCATTCAAGCTTGTAGGTAAATCAAATAATATTAGCAATGAGTTTCTAAAGTCAAATAATTTTAATTGTGATGAATGCAATGTTATTTCGGAAGAAACCCAATATGTTCTTAATTATAAAACTGACTGCAAAATAAAAATATCAGATAGCAAATTTCATGAAGCATGTGCATTAATTAAGATTTCCGATTCTATAAATTTTTTATTGAAAATTGCGTCCAGAACTGAAATAGATAAATTTAAAAAAACAATTATTGAAAATACTCTTCATTTAATTGGATTATTTATTGAGTACTGGTATAACAGACAGCCAGATTCGATGGCTTATTTCCCTAATCTTGTTTTTCATACAACACAAGAACTAAAATCAAATGCGTCATCAATCATTAATTCATATAATATTCTTTTAGAGAATAAGAATACTGATTCCTCAGAACAATTATCTTTAATAAAGAAAAATGTTCAAAGTATTTTATTAAACATCAATGACTTAAGCGAGCTTTCAAAATATGAGTCCAACAATTTATCATTAAGTAAAAGTCAAATTAATTTATTTAAATTCATCAACGATATTGTCAATCTTTTTAAAACAAGAACAAACAAAAAAATAAATTTTGAAGTAGATATTTCACCAGAGTTAAATATATCAGTTGAAAAAGATGAACAAAAAATAAAATATATATTAAGCACACTTATATATGTTGCTTCGATATTATCAGATGAAGGGAAGATTTTAATAAAAGTTTCCTTCAATCAAAATAAAAAGCTAGAATGTGTTATATCAAACGAAGGAAAAAATCTTGATGCAGACATAATAAATAACTTTTTCGAACCGTTTAAGCTTCAAAGCTTGCCTGAATTTAAGAATACTAATTTAACAGGCTTAAGTTTAACTTTAGTCCAAAAATATATAAATTTTCTTGGCGGAAATATTACAATTAAAAATAAATCGCCGAAAGGAATAATATTTTACTTTACAATTAATGGAGAAAAGATGTCAGAATTAGAATCTACGATCTCAAAACTTCCGCAGCCCTCTTCAAAAAATAAAGTTCTTGTTATTGAAGATGATTATGCGACATCAAAGCTGCTTAGCAATTATTTAAATAAGTGGGGATATGTTCCTGCAATTGTAAGCACAGAAGAGCAAGCATTTAATATTATTAATTCAGAACATTTGCTTGCAATAATTCTTGACATTGAATTATCTAATACAAATGGACTTGAGTTACTGAAAAAAATTCATGAAAATCCAAACGCAAAAAATGTCCCCGTAATAGTTTGTTCAATAGAGCCTGAGCAGCAAAAAGCATTTTTAATGGGTGCTGTTGAATATTTTATTAAACCAATTAATTACAATTATTTAGTAGAAGTACTAACAAGTTACAAGTTAAGAAAAAATTCAACAATTTTGTGTGTTGACGATGATATACCCACATTAAATTTAGTTAAACAGGCAATTGAAAGTGTTGGATTTAATGCTCTAGCAGAAAATGTATCTGCCAATGTAATGGAATTTATAAAAGACAAGGATATTGACCTTGCTATTATTGACCTGGATATGCCTTCTCCAAACGGCTTCGAATTAATAAAAATGATTAAATCCGAAAAACGATTTACGCATTTACCAATTATTATTTATACAGGAAAAGAAAATTACAAAGAAGACCTTCATAAAATCGAAGGTTTATTCGATGAATTACTCGAAAAACGTTCTACAAATATTGAAGACCTTGCTGATGTTATCAATGCAATGATTAATAGATACGAAGTTCCTCCCCCTGCCGAAGAAGTACTTTCTAAAAAGGGTGTAAAGAAAATTTTACTTGCAGAAGATTATAAACATTCTCAGATAATTGTCACACGCTTATTAAAGAAAAATAATTTTGAAAACATTGTAGTAGTTGAAAATGGTGAAGATGCTGTTAAAATGGCTAAACAGGAAAAATTTGACTTAATACTCATGGATATGCAAATGCCAATCATGAATGGATTTGAAGCTACAGAAAAGATTCGACAAATGCCTGAATATAAAGATGTTCCAATAATCGCATTAACTGCATTTGCTATGAAAGGCGACAGAGAAAAATGCCTTGAAGTTGGGGCTACAGATTATATTCCTAAGCCAATAGACAGCAAGGAATTTATTGACAAGATTAAATATTATACGAATACATAAAAATTTACGGTGATTTATATAAGAATTACATTTTGAATAACTATTAAAAATTTATTTATTCAGTTCTGCATCTTTTTTCAAAACTTCATCTTGCATTGACTTTTTATATTCAATCATTTTTTTCGAAAGATTATTATTACTTGTAGAAAGAATTTGTACGGCTAACAATCCTGCATTTTTTGCACCATCAATCGCCACAGTAGCAACAGGAACACCCCCTGGCATTTGTACAATTGATAATAATGAATCCAAACCATTTAATGCACCGCTCTTCAGTGGAACTCCAATAACAGGAAGATGAGTGTATGATGCTACAACACCCGGTAAATGAGCTGCTAAGCCAGCCCCTGCAATTACAACTTTTACTCCCTTTTCAGCTAAACCTGAAACATATTCTTTTACATGATTTGGTACTCGATGTGCTGATAGTATTTTCATTTCATATTTAATTTGAAATTCTTCTAATAATTCAGCAGCTTTTTTCATAACAGGAAGATCTGAATCACTTCCCATAATAATGCTAACTAAAGTTTTATTTCCCATAATAATTCCTGTTAGACTTTTAATTCAACAGCAAATATAATAAACAAAAAAGCAGAGCTCAAAAAATACCCTGCTTTTTTGTTAAGGAGTTATCATGCATCGAATTATCTGCGTTTTATTGAACCCACACCAGTTACATTTGTTTTTGTTTCTTGAGGATTCCCATAATAATCAATTGAGCCAACACCTGATACAGAGGCATTAAGATAATTTGAAGAATATACTTCTGCATTTCCTGCACCGCTTACAGATACAAAAACAACTTCAGCTTTTAAGTCTCTGGCATAAAAATTTCCAGCTCCTGATATTTCTGCATTAAGTATATGTGTAACTCCTGATAATTTAATATTCCCCGCACCGCTTAAGTTAACAGTAAATTCATCATTATTTATATTCTTAACATTTATTGAATTAGCTCCTGAACAATTTAATTCTTTTAAATCATCAACAGTAATTTCTAATACAATTTCTTTTCGAGGGGAGATATTTTTTCTCGTATCAATTCTTAATGTTTTTCCATAAACACTGCTTCTAATAAAAGACAACAAATTTTCTTCAGCTGTAATTTTTAATGATGGTTCCTCTCCGCATTTCACTTTAATTAAATATGAACCTGCTGCTTCCAATTTAGTAAAATCGGAAATGTTTCGATTTTCTGTTTTTAACTTTCCATTTCCTCTGATACCCCAGAAAGCGCATGAACAACCACTAGCAATCAAAGCAATAAGTAATACAAAAGAAATCATTTTTCTTTTCATATAACCTCCAAACTTTGACTGGTTAGACGATAATAACATATCGAAAGTTTTATTTTCTTTCAGGAGATTTTATGAATTGTAGTAAATACTTAATACTTTTTTTATTTTCTATTGTGAAATAAAATTTTTTCATAAAAGATGACAAACGAAGAACTAAATAATCTTCAAGCTGAAGCATATGAACACCTCTGGAATGGCAGGTACAGATTAGCATTATCAACTGCAGAAAAGGTTTACCAGCTCAGACCTGATGATAGCGAAGCAGCTATTTGTCTTGCATGGGCATATCTCGAAAATGGAAATCCATCTAAAGCACTTGAATATGCCAATCTAGCTGTTGAATTAAAAGGAGAATCTTCTCGAACAAGATTTTTTAGAGCTTATTTACTCTCCCGCTTAAGTATTTTTGAAGGCGCTATAGCTGACATTGAAAAATCATTAAATAAAGAAAGAGACTTATTAAGCTGGACCTATTTAACTCTTGCTCGTTCTTTTGCAGGTCTTAAAAAATTTGACGATGCATTAGAAACATTAAAAATCGGTTACTTGATTGATGAGGATAAAAATAAATCATGGAATGTATTAAAAGAATATATTCACAAAGCAAAGATTTACTTTAGTAATGACAATAAATTATCTCCTGTAAAAATTAAAGAATTATTAAATGATGCAAAAGAAGCATTAAAAGACAAAGAATATTGGTTTGCATTGCATGCCTCTAAAAAATTATTATCACAAAAAATTCAGGACAATGAAAAAGATGAAGTTGAGCTTATTGAATTAGAATCAATGTTTTATTTATTCCAATATAAACCTGCACTAAAAAAAGCTGAATTAATTAAAAATAAATTTAATAATAACAAGAAATTTAATTTCATCTACAGTTCACTTAAGAAATATTTGTCCGCCGACGAAGAAACAGAAGAACCGAAAACAGCAGAAAGAAAAACAACATTTCAACTCCCTGATTTATCTAAAATTGAAGATCGTAAAGAAGAATACAAGTTCAATTCGATTTATTATCCTAATGACAATGTGCAAATTGTATCAATAAAAATTTATGATCCTGAAAGAGAAACCAAACCTGACGAAAGACATTACTACAACCAGGTGGATAAAAATGTAAATTGGTTGGGAGCTGAAGTTATTTTCAATAATCCATTCTATCAAAAAGAAAATCGAGCTTACGATTGCAGACTTGTCTGGTACATTGATGATTTCGAAATTGGACAGAATGAGTTTAAGTTAAATGTGCCTAAAGATTGGGATTCAGTAATTTTCACACAAAATATGGGTGCAGATAAACCTGGGTTCTGGAAGAAAGGTCAGGCAAAAGTTGAAGTATATATAAACAATTTTAAAGTCGGAGAGAAGTATTTTGGAATAAGCAGTTTCAGAATTAGCGATGAAGAAATTATTCCGCCACATCCAGTTCCCAAAACAAAAGAAACAACAGCTTCTATAATTCCCTCATCAGATAAAAGTATTAATGAATTATTAACTGAATTAGATTCATTTATCGGCTTGAATAATATTAAACAAGCTATTCGAGATTTTATTTCATATCTGGAATTTTTAAACGAGCGAAAAAAATTCGGATTGAAAACCGAAGACAAGATTGCTATTAATGCAATTTTTCTTGGTAACCCAGGTTCAGGTAAAACAACAATTGCAAGATTACTTGGAAATATTTTTAAAGCTATGGGAATTCTCCCATCTGGTCATGTTATTGAAGTTGATCGTGCTGGATTAGTTGGTCAATATATCGGGGAAACAGCTCAAAAAACAGAAAAAGTAATCAATGATGCTATGGGAGGTGTACTATTCATTGATGAAGCATACACTCTTGTTAAAAAAGGCGGAGGCTCTCAGGATTTTGGTCAGGAAGCAATTGATATTCTTCTCAAAAGAATGGAAGACCGCAAAGGAGAATTTGTTGTTATCGCCGCTGGATATACTGACGAGATGAATTCATTTCTTAATTCTAATCCCGGATTAAAATCAAGATTTACACATACTTTTGTATTTGAAGATTATACCCCAGAAGAACTTATTCAGATTTTTAATCTCTATCTAAAAAAAGAAGAATACAATATCACACCTGATGCTTTAGAACTTTTAAAAAAAGAATTCATAAATCTTTATAGAAACAGAGATAAAAGTTTTGGCAATGCAAGATTAGTCAGAAAAATTTTCGAAGAAGCAAAAATTAATTTAAGTAAAAGAGTAATCAATTTACCCGATAATGAACGAACTAAAGAAAACTTAAATACTATAACACTTGATGATATTAAGAGCATATTAAGAAAAGAGAAAGAAAAAGATTTCAAGTTGCCAATTAACGAAGAAGCACTTCAAGAAGCTCTTAATGAATTAGATAATCTTGTAGGATTAAGTTCAGTCAAAAAAGAAATAAATGACTTAGTTAAACTTGCAAAATTCTATGCGGAGCAAGGAGAAGATTTAAGAGAAAAAATTACGAACCATTACCTATTTCTTGGTAATCCGGGTACTGGCAAAACTACTGTAGCAAGAATTTTTAGTAAAATATTTTCTGCACTTGGAGTATTATCTAAAGGTCATCTTGTTGAAACTGATAGACAGGGTCTTGTTGCAGGTTATGTTGGACAGACAGCTGAAAAAACAACTAACATAATTGATAAAGCAATTGGAGGTACTCTCTTTATTGATGAAGCCTATTCTCTAATTAAATCTGAAAATCAGGGTTCAGATTTTGGCAAAGAAGCAATCGACATTTTATTAAAAAGAATGGAAGATGAACGCAGCAAATTTATTGTAATTGCAGCTGGTTATACAGATGAAATGAAGAAATTTATTGAATCAAATCCGGGTTTAGAATCTCGCTTTACTAAGTCTCTTATCTTTGAAGATTATACACCAGATGATATGATGGAAATAATAAAAAGATATCTTTCAAAAGATAAAAAGAAATTAACTTCAGATGCAGAAGAATTTTTAAATAAACATTTCACCAATTTATACCTAACAAGAGACAAAAAATTTGGGAATGCAAGAATTGTAAGAAACATCTACGAACAGCTAAAACAAAAACTCATGCTCCGTATAGCAGATTTGCCACAATCTGAAAGAACAGAAGAAAAAATCAACACTATTACAATTGATGATGTTATTGAAGTGACAGGAAAAGGCAGCAATGCTTCTGAATATCAAGTAATGGGAGACCCGCTCAAACTACAGGAATATATGGATGAATTAAATTCCCTTATAGGTCTTGAAAAAGCAAAAGAAAAAATTTACCAGTTAATCAGTGGATCAAAAATTATTCAGCTAAAAAAAGAAAGAGGCTTGCATATAATTGAAAAAAATCTTCATTCAATATTTATTGGAAATGATGGTACTGGAAAAACAACGGTTGCCAGAATTTTAAGCAAAATATTAAAGGAACTTGGGATACTAAGTAACGGTCATCTGATAAAAGTTTGCAGAACAGATTTAGTTGTCAATTATCAAGGAAGAACAGCAGTTAATACTGATGAAATTATAAGAGAATCTTTTGGCGGAATATTATTTGTAGACGAAGCATATGAGCTTTTTCATACCGATGATGAATTTGGAATTGAAGCAGTATCAACAATTTTGAAAAGAATGACTGATTATAAAAATAAATTCGTAGTTATTTTCTCAGGAATAACTTCTAAAATGAATTTACTAATTAATACTCATCCAAATATTTTCAAAAATTTTTCTAACATTATTGAGTTTGATGATTATACACCGCGTCAATTACTTTCAATATCATATCTTATTGCAAATAATCATGGTTATATACTTGATGAAGGTGCTTTACAAATGTTGCTTGAAATTTTTACTCAACTATATGAAAACAGGGATGAAAACTTTAGAAATGCATTTACAGCAAAAAATATTCTTTATTCTGCAATATCAAAACAAGAACAAAGAATTTCCTCTATAATTAATCCAACTGATGAAGATTTGAAAACAATAACATACGAAGATGTAGCAGCCGTTGATATCTGAATAAAAATTTATATACCTGCTTTGTAGAAATGCTAAAATTGAAAAACCTAACAAAAACTTTTAATTCTTTAATCGCAGTTAACAATATCAATTTATCAATTCAAAAAGGAGAACTATTTGGTTTTCTTGGACCGAACGGTGCCGGTAAAACTACTACTATCAAGATGATAGTTGGATTACTCTCCCCTACTTCTGGTAACATTTTTATAAATGACATCGATGTTTGGGAAAATCCTATTAAATCAAAAATGAAAATTGGTTACATACCCGACCAGCCATATCTATATGATAAACTTACAGGTCGAGAATTTTTGTACTTCAGCGGCGGATTGTATCGACTAAATAAAGAAATTATAAAAGAAAAAATCGATGAATTAACAGAAACACTTAAAATTGGGAGCTGGCTTGATAAAAGAACAGAAGAATATTCACAAGGCATGCGGCAAAGAATAGTAATTGCATCAGCTTTTCTTCATAATCCTGAATTAGTTGTTATTGATGAGCCAATGATTGGATTAGACCCTCAAACTGCTCATACAGTAAAAAGTTTTTTTGTTGAACAGGTTAAAAATGGTAAGACAATATTTATGTCAACTCACAGTCTAAATATTGTCGAAGAAATTTGCAGTTCAGTAGGAATAATTAATAATGGCAAAATAATATTTCATGATTCAATAAAATCACTCGAGGATATGATAACAAAAAAGAATAACAACTTTGAAGAATTATTTATTGAATTAACAAGTGAAACATGAGTCAATTAATTCATATACTAAAATACAAGTTGATAATGTTCTTGCGTTTCGAGAAAAAACTTAATTTAAGTGAGATTATTAAAAATTTTGGGAGCAGTTTAATTTATATCGGTTTTAGTATTGGGACATTTTATTTCACAAAATATCTTATATGGTTTTTATTAACAAAAATAAAAATTGGTTTATTTCTGCTACATGAATTTATGTCAATGATTCTATTCATTTTCTTTTTATCTGTAAATATTGGTAATATTATCGTTTCTTACTCGACTCTTTATAAATCCAACGAGCTCAGCTTTCTCATTATTCGTCCTTTAAAATCTTTACAAATTTTTTTAATAAAATTTCTTGATAATTTTTTCTACAGTTCTTCTACTTTAATACTTATTATTATTTCCGTATTACTTGGTTATTCATTTTATTTTAAGCTGAGTCTTTTATCAACATTATATTTTTTGTTATTTAATTTTTTACCTTATATTTTTTCAGCAGGATGCATGGGAGTAATAATTTTACTTTTAGTATTAAAACTATCATCAAAAATTAGTTTAAGGAAGCTAATTGTTATAATTTCTGTTGTTTACTTAATAATTGTCTATATGTTTTTCAAAACACAATCCCCGCTTACACTTGTTAATTCAATTATGAAATATTATCCATTTGAAAATAGAGATATGTTCATAAGTGAAATCATACATCCAATTTTAAATTATTTGCCAAATCATTGGTTGTCAGAATCAGCTTATTGGTTAGTTAAAAATAATTTTGCTGAATCTTTAATTTTATCTTGTTATCAGATTTCATTATCACTATTGCTTTTTATCTTAGCATTATTTTTAGGAAAATATTTATACTTTGGTACATTATTCAGTGTTATTAAATACAAAAAAGAAAATTCTTTTTTTTACAAAATTCAAAACAGAATATTAAACTTCTCTCGACTAACATTCAGGAATCCATACACAGAAACTATAATTAAAAAAGATATTTTATTGTTCATTCGTGAACCAAGCCAGATATTTCACTTTTTTATTTTATTATTTCTTGTAATAACTTTTGCGATAAGTATTAATAAAATAAAGTATGCAGATTTTGGAAATTATTTATTGCAAACTTCAATTTATTTATCAATTATGTTGTTCAATTTCCTGCTTGTTTCCACATTTTCATTGAGATTTATTTTCCCAATTATTAGTCTGGAAGGGCAAGCTTACTGGAAAATAAAATCAGCCCCAATCAATAGTAAAATATTATCAATTAGAAAAATTATATCATTATATTTAATAATTTTAGTCATATCATTGTGTTTGAACATAATAAGCAATTATAAATTTGGATTAATAATCACAATTTTCACAACTCTTGTAACCGCATTTTCATCAACAACAATTATTATGATTAACTTTGGAATGGGTGGATTGTTTGTCAATTTTAAAGAAAAAAATCCTGTACGAATAGCATCGTCAAGAGGAGCATCACTTTCATTTCTTTTAAATATTTTCTTTTTACTAATTATAATTTCTTTATTTATAAATTCAATAAGTAAATTCTTTTTATCAAGAAATTTGAACAAGAATTTTAATTACTTTTTATTGGTATATCCATCTATAGCTATTTTGATAATATCAATTATATTATCATTAGTATCATTTAGAGCTGGAATAAAAGCTCTTGAAAAAGATTTTACTTAATCTTGATTATAACTTTTTTCATATAATTTTTTTGCAATTATACCCGCTAATGATATTGTTGTTCTTCTTGGAATAAATCTAATCATTAAGCTAAGAATTTTATTTTGCATTCCATCAACAACAGAAGGTTTTTTACCAAGAGCATGCAAAGCAGTTTTAACAACATCTGAGGCTTCTCTGGGTATTGGTCCAACCCCAATCTTTGCAATTCTCTGAAACTCAGTATTTGTTGCACCCGGATTAAGAGCAAGCACATCAATATTATATTTTTTTAATTCCCACCATAAAGCCTCGCCAAGATACAGATTAAAAGCTTTTGTAGCAGAGTATGTTGCCATCATTGGAGCAGGTTGAAATGCAACTGTACTTCCAAGAAAAATTATTGCTCCTTTTTTTCTTTGAATCATAAATGGCAAGAAATAATGTGTTAAAACTACAGGTGCAAGACAATTTACTTTTATCATATCAATTTCTTTTTCAGCATTACAATTAATAAATTCACCTGTAGAACCAAATCCAGCATTGTTAATCAATATTCCAATTTCTTTATCATTTGTAAAATTTATTATTTCATTAAGATAATTATTTTTTGATAGGTCAATAGGAATTACAATAGAATCTGTATTATATTTTTCTTTTAATGCATTCGATAGTTCTACAAGTCTATTTTTTCTTCTTGCGATTAGGATTAATTTCAACCCAAGCTTGGCTAATTGCTTTGCAAATTCTTCGCCAATACCAGAAGATGCACCTGTAATTAAAGCCCATTCACCGTATTTCTTTTTAAGATTTTCCATTTATAAACCTCAAAATTAATATTTAAGTAAAATTAAATATTTCTGAATAAATTTAGATTGTAAAATTAGAGGTTCAATATGAAAGTAGTTAATATTAAAGATGTTGAAAAGAAAAAAGTATTAATGGAAGGTGCTTTTAATGCTTTCAAACAAATTCCAATTTCAAAAGCAGATGGAACCCCAAATATGTCTATGAGGGTTTTTACAATTGAGCCCAATGGACATACTCCATATCACAAACATAATTATGAACAATTAAATTATATTATAGAAGGAGCAGGAATATTAATCAATGAAAAAGGCGAAGAAATAATTTTAAAAACAGGTGATTTTGTTTTAATATTACCAGATGAAATTCACCAATACAAAAATAAATTAGCGGACAAATGTTTTGTCTTTATCTGTTGTGTTCCAAAAGAATATGAATAAAATTAAATCATTTCACTGAGTAATTCTGGTCTTGGTTTAGGTATAACAACTTTATTTACGAGTAATCCTCTATCGGAGATTACTTTTGCACCAGCATCAACAGCACTTCGTACTGCAGCAACATCTCCTGTTAAAGTGCAAAATGCTTTTCCACCTAATGCCATTGCAAGACGTATCTCAATTATTTTAACATTTGCTGTTTTAATTGCAGCATCAGCTCCTTCTATCAATGATGCAACTGAAAATGACTCAAGAATTCCAAGTGCTTCTAACATATCAATGTGTGTATGACCCGACAATGCAGGGAAAATATCTTTATGAACATTAGGAATAACAAATGAATCAATTACTGCAAAATCTATTTGATTAACTGCGCTGTCTACTGCTGATTGAACCTCAGCTACTTCGCCTCCAATCATAACCATATATTTCCCCGAACAGATTGTACGCGATAAAATTAATTCTACATGAGAAGTTTTTAACATTATATCAGCAGCCTGCATTCCTGCTGCAATGCTTGATAGTTCTACTAAACCAATTGAATTCATTTCCATAATATACTTACCATTTTTAATTTGATGATATTATAACATAATCTTGATTTACTTCTAAAATTTTTCCTGAAATTGAAGCATGAATTTTAGCTCCCAATTTATTTTCATCAACATTTCCAATTAAATCACCTTTGTTAACAATATCTCCTGCTTTTACAACTGGGTATGCCGTAACTCCAGCATGTTGTTTCAATAAAATTTTTACGTGTTTTACCTTTGGTTTCTCCCGTGTAAAAGGAGTATGATGATCGTAATTTAATAAATCTAATTTTTTCATTAGCATATTAATTGGAACTCTTCTTCCCTCTTTCATTGGGTGAACTTTCACAGGTTTTTTTTGCTCATATTTTATTCCTGCACTTCTCATAAATTCTTTACCTTGATTACATGCTTCTCTTGGATATAAATCTTCTGGACATGCATAAAGTGAACATAAACCACATGAGCAGCATAAATCAGCATATTGATTCCATACTTCTTTGCCTGTAGTTGTAAATCCAAGAGAGCGCATAACTTTATGAGGCTGAACGTCATATCCTAATAAATATCTTGGACAAAATTCCGTACAATAACTGCATTGGTCACATGCAGATTTTCCAATTCGATTCATATCATGAACTGAACGTGACATTCTTTTTATTAAATAATGTTCTTTTGGTAATATAATTAGTCCAGCTGTAGTTTTTGTAACAACATCATCAAGATTGAAAGTTAGGCTGCCCATTAAAATTCCGCTTACAAAAATTCCAAAATCATCAATAGTAGTTCCTCCGACAAAGTCTATTAATTCCCTAAATGATGTACCTATAGGTATAAAAAAAGTTGATGGATTTTTCACTGCGCCAGTTACACAAACTATTTTTTCTGTAACTGGTATATCATTAATAGCATTATTGATATTATAAAATGTTTCAACATTATTAACAACACAACCGACATCTAATGGTAAACCTCGTGGAGGTATCAATCTTTTAGTTGCAGCATAAACCAGTTCATATTCGTCCCCAGATGGATAAAAATCTCCGAGTAAACACAATTCAATTTTTTTATTAGATAAATTTCTTTTTACAGATTCAACAGCCTGAACATTTTTTTCTTTAATTCCAAAGAAGGATTTCACTGCAGAAATATTATTCATCATAATTTCAACGCCATTTAAAATTTCTGGAGCAAAGTTTACCATCAATTCATAATCTTTATGAATCAGCGGTTCACATTCAGCACCATTTACCAGCAAATATTCTACTTTAGATTTTGCTTTTATGTGTGTTGGGAAACCTGCTCCGCCGGCTCCAACTACTCCAGCATTAAATATTTTCTCAACAATATTCATTAATCATTCCTTTTTATGACTACAAGTGTTTTATCATCCTGATATTTGCTATCAGAAGTTGTAAATTTTGAAATATCATCTAAAATAGAATAAACAATTTCCTTAGGTGAAAAATTAGCAGTTTTCTTTATTATTTTTTCTAATCTTTTCTCATCATAAAATTCATATTTATCATTAGCTGATTCTACTACACCATCAGAATAAATCACAAGCACATCACCTTTCTGAAAATTAATGCTATCAGTTTCATATTTTGAATTCGGTGCAGGTCCTAGTAATGGTCCTGTTGGATATAAATATATAAATGAATTATTTTTTTTGCTGTAGAAAATTGGTGGATTTTGACCAGCATTTGCATAAAGGAATAAGCCTTTTTTGTCAGTCGAGAGTTCTCCATAAAAAAGAGAAACAAATTTATCGTCGCTAAAAATTTTATTAACGAGTTGATTTAATCTAAACATCATTGGAGAAATTTTAATCTGAAAGTTGCTTGCCATTCTAATTGCACCTGAGATATACATTGCTTCTGCAGCAGCAGCTAATCCTTTCGAAGCAGCATCACCTACTACAATTCCAAGTCGTTCTTCGTCATCTCCTATCTTTAAATAATCATAAAAATCACCTGCAACATTCTCTGCAGGAATTGTTACCCCAAATATATCATAGAAATGAAATTTGTATTCATGTTCTGGTAAAATACTTCTCTGTAGTTCTTTAGCTTTATCGATATTCTCAATTAAATTTTTTCTTGATAAAGTTAAATATCTTTCTCTTAGCTTAGAAGTCAATACTGTTGCAATTACATTAAGAGTATATCGAAGATCGTCACCAATCTGGTCACTGTTTATTGCAATTATATATTCATAATATTTTTTCCCATTAATATTAATTTTCTTACCAACTCCAGAAGCAGAATATTTAAAAATTCCCTTAGCTATTAAAGTAGCATCTGTTTCATCTGCAAGGATTGTTCTGAATGATGTAATTTTATCAAATATCACATAGTCCTTAATAAAAAGTTTATAATCTTTTGGAATCTTGTGTACTTTGCCGGTTTGAAATAATAGTCTATAAGCTTGAATTGAAGGTTCTAATTTCCATACTCTTCCCCCAAGTACATTAAATTGTTCTTTGCTTACAATTTGATCAATGACATATTTAAGTAATTCTGCATCATCCTTAAAATTTCCGGAAGCGATAGTATCGATAGTTCTAAATAATTTTTTTTGATTCATAATTATTCAGAATAAAAATTTATAATGTTCTGCAATACTCTTTTGCAAACTTCATTAAATTCGTTGGATGAAAAAGAATTCATAATACTGTTCATCGATGGTCTGTAAACACCTTTGGAAACATAACCTCCGCCTTCAAAGACTCCGATTTTGTTTTTATACTTTTCCTCATAAGGTGTTGGGATTGGAACATCCGAATCAATTAAATTTTTCCATTTTGACTCAAAATTCACAAGAGTAGTCAAATTTGGTTCCCATGGTTCTATATCAAGAGGATAGAATTCTTGATAAGTATTATCATCTGCATATTCATCTCCTAATCCAGCAAGTCCATGACCAAATTCATGAATAAAAATTTGTTTAGAGCGTTCATTATCAGAAGCTGTTATGTTATAAAAATTATAAATTCCCCCGCCGCCGTATTTTGATGTATTGACTAAAATAAAAATCTGCTCATATGGTGCATTTGCAGCAACATCTCTTACAGAAAAATAATCTGCAGTCATTAAATATCTCTCACTGTCAAATGTATAGAATCTTGAATTCAGCAAAGTAGAAATCCATATTTCTTTACCAGGAATATCTGTTCCGCTTTGAGCTGATGGTGCTTCTACTCCCCAGATGTTTATCTTATCTTTATTTTCTGAAAAAGGTGAATATTCAAACAAATAATTGGCAAATCTTTTACAGTCATTCTTGAATTTTTCCATTTCGTTTTCAGTATAACCTTCGGGTATAAACACAATATCTAATTTTTTTGACGGCTCGCCAGAATAATGAACTTTGAAATTTTTATATGGTTTTAATTTCTCTTTAATAATAAAATAACTTTCAGGATTTATGATGTATTCAAATTTTTTTTCAAAGATATTTTTTTTATTTCTTCTTAGGATTTCCACTTTAATTTTTTTTTGGGGGAATGGCATAATTAAAGAACCTTCAAAAGAACGCCATACATTTTTTGCTTCTTCAGTTGTTTGCCATTCTTGAAATAATGTAGAAAATCCTCTCGAATAAATTAACTTGTTTTCAGCTTCATCATATACTTTCAACATGTAATTGCCATAATTAAAAGTATCAATTAAATTTTTCTTAGAACCTGCCCAGAACTGTTCTTTAATAATTTTTTCAAAAGATATAATTTCATTATCCTTATTGCCTGTATGATAAAAATCCAATCTTAAAGTTTCATTGGTAAAGTATTCTTCAAAATTAATTTGAGAGAATATTATGTTAGAACATAAATAAAAGAATAAGATTATTTTTTTCATAACTTTATTAGAGATTAATTTTTCTTGAACCGGGTTTTACAAGCGGGATTTTACCCTCTTGGCAAAGCGGGCATTCATCAGGTTGATATGAAACAACATCTAACTGCAATGTGCTGAATTGAGGAACACCAAAATTTACATTGTTATTACTTCTATCTACAATGTAGCCAACACCAGCAACTATACCACCATTATTTCTAACAATATCCATTACTTCGAAAACAGAACCCCCAGTTGTTACTACATCTTCACAAATTAAATATTTTTTTCCTTCTTCAATACTGAACCCGCGCCTTAAAATTAATGATTTGTCTTCTCTTTCAGCAAAAATTGATTTTTTGTTTAGCTGTCGTGCAACTTCCTGTCCTACAACTATTCCACCAATAGCTGGAGATATGACTATATCAATATCATAATCTTTAAAGTGATTAGCTATCAATGAACAAATCAATTCATTATATTCTGGATATTGAAGAACAAGAGCGCACTGAAAATATTGACTGCTGTGTCTTCCAGAGGTTAATAAAAAATGCCCATTTAAGAGGGCATTTGTTTTAAGAAAAATATCGAGGATTTTATTCTTTGTCATTTTGTAATTTGTTCTATTTTATGAGCAAGATTAATATCGTTATCAGTTATTCCATTTGCACTATGTGTAAATAAAATTACTTTAACTTTATTCCAACCATAAAGATACAAATCAGGATGATGGTCTAACTTTTCTGCTTCTATTCCAATCTTAACAATAAATGAAACAGCATCTGAGAAATTTTTTAGTTTATATTCTTTGATAAGTTTATTCTCTACAATTTCCCATCCATCTGTATCAGATAATTTTTCTTTTATTTCTTCAGCTGATAATATACTCATACAATCTTCTTTTCTTCACTGTCCTGTTCTTCGGGTTCTGCAGATTTTTCAGGGACAAAGTAAAGTTCATCAGTATTCTTTTTATGTTTAACAATAATTTTATCGCCTTCTTTAAAATGACCAAGCAATAATTCTTCTGCAAGCGGATCTTCTACATATTTTTGAATTGCTCGTTTCAAAGGTCTTGCTCCAAATTTAGGATCAAAACCTTTTTCTGTTAAGAAATCAATAGCAGATTTATGTAACTCAATACTCATTTTGTTTTCACTTAAATTCTTAACCAAATCTTTCATTTCAATGTTAATGATTTTCTTAATATCTTCTTTATCAAGATTTCTGAACACAATTGCTTCATCAATTCTATTTAAGAATTCAGGATTAAACAGGCGACGCATTGCATCTTCTACTGTATTTTTCAAGCTTGTGTATTGGTCTGCTTCGGAAGCAGTACCAAAACCAAATCCGCCTGTTGTTTTAATATCTTTTGTACCTACATTTGAAGTCATAATTATAATAGTATTTTTGAAATCAACTCGTCTACCCAAACTATCTGTTAAGATTCCGTCGTCAAGCACTTGAAGCAAAATATTGAAAACATCAGGATGAGCCTTTTCTATTTCATCAAATAGAACAACTGAATAAGGTTTGCGACGAACTCTTTCTGTTAATTGACCGCCTTCATCATAGCCAACATATCCTGGAGGTGCACCTACAAGACGAGATACAGCAAATTTTTCCATGTATTCACTCATATCAATTCTTATTAAAGCATCCTCGCTGTCAAATAAATATCTTGCCAATTCTTTTGCAAGTTCGGTCTTTCCTACTCCAGTGGGACCCAAGAATATAAAAGTTCCAATTGGTTTATTAGCTCTCTTCAAGCCTGCACGAGCTCTACGAATAGCCTTACACAATTTACTGACTGCTTCATCCTGTCCAACGATTCTTTGTTTAAGAGCTTCTTCCATCTTCATTAATTTTTCTGATTCAGCCTGAACAACTCTTGTAACAGGAATACCTGTCATCATCGATACAACAGTAGCAATGTCATCTTCAGTAACATCATAAATCATATCTTGAGTTTTAGCTTCCCATTCGCGTTTAGCAATTTCAAGGTCAGATTGTAATTGACGTTCTTTATCTCGTAATCTTGCAGCTTCTTCATAATCCTGTTGTTTTACAACCTGAAATTTCAGCTGTTTAATTTTTTCAATTTCTTCTTCGAGTTTCAATATTTCTTCTGAAACTGTAAAATTACCCATATGAACACGAGCGCCTGCTTCATCAATAACATCAATTGCTTTGTCTGGTAAATATCTGTCTGTAATGTATCTTTCACTCAATCGAACTGCAGCTTCAATTGCTTCTTTTGAATAACGCACATGATGATGTTCTTCATACTTGAATTTAATATTCTCAAGAATTTTTATTGTCTCTTCTGGACTTGGAGGATCAATCATAACTTTCTGGAATCTTCTGTCGAGTGCACCGTCAGTTTCAATATATTTACGATATTCGTCAAGAGTAGTAGCTCCTATGCATTGAATATCACCACGAGCAAGTGCTGGCTTAAACATATTTGAAGCATCAAGTGAACCAGAAGCTCCACCTGCTCCAACAATTGTATGCAACTCATCTATAAACAAAATTACATCATCAGCTTTTTCAAGTTCATTCATTAATGCTTTCATTCTTTCTTCAAACTGTCCACGATACTTTGTTCCTGCAACTAAACCCGCAAGGTCTAATGTTACAACTCTTTTATCTTGTAAAATTCTTGGTACTTTTCTTTGAACAATCTTAAGAGCAAGACCTTCGGCAATTGCAGTTTTCCCAACTCCAGGTTCACCAATTAGAACTGGATTATTCTTTTTTCTTCTACTTAAAACCTGAGCAACTCTTTCAATTTCTTTTTCTCTTCCAATAACCGGGTCTAATTTACCTTCAAGAGCTAATTTTGTTAAATCTCTTCCAAAATTATCAAGAACTGGAGTTTTTGTTTTTTCAACTTTCTTTGGAGCAAATGACTGAGGTGATGAACTAAACTTGTTAGATTCACGGCTTGCTAAAATGTTATTTAATTCAGCTCTTGCATTATCATATGTAACATTGAATTGATGAAGAATTTGAGTTGCTATGTTATCTTCATCTCTTAAAAGTGAAAGCAATATATGCTCAGTACCAATAACATCAGATTTATAAATTTTTGATTCTATTTGAGTAATTTTTAGAACTTTTTCTGCTTGTTTTGTAAGAGGTATATTTCCAATTGTCAAAGTTCCACCAGATGACCTTACAGTATCTTCAATTGCTTTTTTAAGCTTAACAAGATCTACATCAAGATTTCTAAGGATTTTAACAGCGACACCCTGACCTTCTCGGATAATACCCAAGAGAAGATGTTCTGTGCCAATATAATCGTGACCAAGCCGTAATGCTTCTTCTCTGCTCAATCTAATTACTTCTTGAACTCTTTCAGAAAAATTTCCTTCCATATTTTTCCCTTTTCTAAAATTCTACTGCTTTAACAGAAAATCTACCTAATTAGTTTCTTAAATATAAATATAGTAAAACCTCTTAGCAAGGAATGAAAATAGTGAAACCATTATTATAAATTTCATGCCAAACAAATTGAAGCATTTCATGAATTAACTAAGATAATTTTCACTTAAATATTCATTAATGATTATCGAAAAATTTTTAAATATTGTTTTCTTGTGTATATTAACGATATTTTGGTAATTCTCATATTTTATTGATATTTTGGTAATCCATTTAATGGAGTTAAAAATGGAAGCATTAACCGGGATTTCAATATTAATAATAATTGCTGCAATTATTTTTTTATTTCTGTTTTTTTACTTTGTACCAATCGGCTTATTTATAACTGCCTATTTTTCCGGTGTTAAAGTAAGAATTTTTAGAGATTTGATTGGAATGAGATTGCGAAAAGTTTCTCCACAGGTAATTATTAGAAATTTAATTTCTGCTACAAAAGCAGGAATTAATTTAAATATTTCACTACTCGAAGCACATTATTTAGCAGGCGGTAATGTAACTAATGTGGTTAATGCTCTTATTTCTGCTAATAAAGCAAATTTAGATTTAGGATTTGAAAAAGCAGCTGCAATTGACCTTGCAGGTCGTGATGTTCTTGAAGCTGTAAAAATGTCTGTAAACCCTAAAGTCATAGAAACACCAATGGTAGCTGCCGTTGCCAAAGATGGAATCCAATTAAAAGCTATTGCAAGAATAACTGTTAGAACAAACCTGGAGAGACTTGTTGGAGGAGCAGGAGAAGCAACCATTCTTGCACGTGTTGGAGAAGGCATTGTCTCAACTATAGGTTCAAGTAATTCCCACAAAGAAGTTTTAGAAAACCCAGATAGTATTTCCAAAGTTGTTCTTTCAAAAGGCTTAGATGCAGGAACTGCATTTGAAATTCTTTCCATAGATATTGCAGATGTTGATGTTGGAACGAACATCGGTGCAATACTTCAAGCTGATCAGGCAGAAGCGGATTTAAAAGTAGCACGAGCTAAAGCAGAAGAAAGACGAGCTGCTGCTGTTGCTTTAGAGCAGGAAATGAATGCTGAGGTTGCTAGAATGCGCGCTAAAGTTGTTGAGGCCGAAGCTGAAATACCAAAAGCTATCGCTGAAGCTTTTCGTAATGGAAATTTAGGTGTCATGGATTATTATCATCTTAAAAATATTCAAGCTGATACTGAAATGAGAAATGCTATTGCTAAACCAGAAGAAAAGAAAAAAGAAAATCAATAATGGATAATCTGATTGAAATAATAATAACTTTCTTTGTTATTTACAGCATTATCAATATGATTGCTGGGGGAAAAAAGCAAAAAGATAAATCAAAATTGCCAGAAGCAGATAACCATGATTTATCCTCTTCTCGTGAGAATTATCGGCAGCAAAAAAATGAAAGAACAATTACACTTGAAGACATTTTTGGTTTAAAAATTCCTGAAACAGAATATGAAAAAACTGAATCAAAAAGTAGTGAAAACATATCTCTTGAAAATTTAAGCTGGAATCCAGAAAAAGAATTTGAAGAAAAAATTAAACAAAAGGAATCACTGGAATATAGAAACATAGAGAAAAATCTTCCTGATATAGATTACGACAAAACACCATCATACGAAATTGCAGCTGTAAGAAGAGTTGTAAGTCAAGATGTTAAAGTTTATGAAGAAAAGAAAGTATTTGATAATCGATTGCTTAATATAAAAAGCAAACTCAATAATCCCGATACTCTAAGAGAGTTATTTATTATTTCTGAAATTCTAAGTAAACCAAAGTCACTCCGCAAGTAATGGCAAAAAAATTTGTAATTAAAAAAGTAAATCAAATACAAATTGAACCTAAAGTTGATGAATCAAGATTTAAAATAAATTACAAAGAAGCATTAAATGCTTCACAATATGAAGCTGTGTGTTCAGTTGAAGGGAATTATCTTGTTATTGCAGGTGCAGGAAGCGGTAAAACACGAACTCTTGTCTATCGTGTTGCAAGATTAACAGAACTCGGTTATGATCCCTCTTCAATTTTACTTCTTACATTTACACGTAAAGCAGCAAAAGAAATGATGGACAGAGCTGCAATTTTACTTGATAATAGATGCTCAAAAATAAACGGCGGAACTTTTCATTCTTTTGCTAATATTACTCTCCGTAAATACGCTAAAGCTGTTGGTCTGGATAATGGATTTATAATACTTGACCAAGCAGATAGTGAAGATGTAATCAATCTTATAAGAGGACAATTAAATTTATCACAGCATAAAAAAAGATTTCCAAACAAGCAAACTATTTTCAAAGTTTTGAGTTTAAGCGCAAATACTACAAAACCCATTGAAGAAATACTTCAAGAAGAATATCCACACTTTGTTGAGTATACAGATAAATTTCTTGAAATAAAAAAAATCTATGAATCTTATAAAAAACAAAATCATCTTTTAGACTACGATGATTTACTAATTTATTTAAGAAACTTTTTGTTCGACCTTAGTCCTGCTGCAAAATCATTTCTAAATACAATTAAATTTGTAATGGTTGATGAATATCAGGATACAAACAGATTGCAGGCAGAAATTATTCAAGGATTAGGACAAATTAATCAGAACATTATGGTTGTTGGTGATGATTCACAATCAATTTATGCTTTCAGAGGCGCTAACTTCAAAAATATTATGGAATTTCCAAAATTATTCAAGAAAGTTAAAATTATTACACTCGAAGAAAATTATAGAAGTACTCAAGAAATTTTAAACTTTGCCAACTATATTATTGAGAATGCTGTTGAAAAATATCCCAAACATCTTTACAGCAGAAAAGTTGGCGGTGAACTTCCTGGAATCGTAAGTGCTGCAAATGAAAATATGCAATCAAGATTTATTGTTGAAAGAATTTTAGAACTTCGTGAAGAAGGTGTTCCACTTAATGAAATAGCTGTATTATTCAGGTCTTCATTTCACTCATTTGATTTAGAAATTGAACTTAATAAAGCAAATATTCCATATGTAAAATTTGGAGGCATGAAATTTATTGAGTCTGCTCATGTAAAAGATTTACTTTCTTTCTTAAGAATTGCAGCCAACCCGCTTGACTTTGTAAGCTGGTATCGTGTTTTATTGCTGCATGAAGGAATTGGTCCCAAAAAAGCTCAACAAATAATGGACGAAATTGCCAAAGATAATTTATCAATAAAAAGAGAACCTGAAACTACAATAAGCAAAAAGTATAGTGATAAAATTTTTAATTTATTTACCCTACTTCATGAAATTCATACAAAAAATCAATTGCCTGCCGATAAAGCTGAGATAGCATTAAAATATTATGAACCGCTTTTTATAGACAAGTATGATGATTGGAATAAACGCAAAAAAGATTTAGACATTTTTATAAACATAGCAGAAAATTATAGAAGTCTTGACAGCTTTTTAGCAGATATGGCACTTGAACCTCCTCAGGATACTGTAATCGATGTAGAAGCAACAGATAAAGAAAAAGAATTCATTACACTTTCAACTATTCATTCAGCTAAAGGATTGGAATGGCACACAGTTTTTATAATTCATGCAATTGATGGATTTTTTCCTTCAAGCCAATCTTTTGAAAAATTAGAAACACTCGAAGAAGAAAGAAGATTAATGTATGTAGCTGCAACGAGAGCAAAACAAAATTTATATGTATGTTATCCTATGAACATTTTTGACAGATACAATGGAACAACTTATGCTAAACCTTCCCGCTTTATACAGGGAATAACCGAAGATAAAGCTGACTACTGGTTAATCGAAGAAGAATAAATTCTTAATGATATATTATTTATATCAGTTAATAACAAATCAATACAACTATCATGAATAAAAAATTTATATATTTTGTAAAAAAAATTTGAGGTATAACTTTGGAAAACATCAGAGTACGATTTGCACCAAGTCCAACAGGTTATTTACATGTCGGTGGACTTAGAACAGCTCTTTATAATTTTTTATTTGCAAGAAAAAATAATGGTAAATTTATTTTAAGAATCGAAGATACGGATAGAAGTCGTTATGTAGAAGGCGCAGTCGAAAATTTAATTGCATCATTAAAATGGTGTGGTCTTAATTACGATGAAGGTCCTGATATTGGAGGTGATTATGGACCTTATATGCAGTCTCAGCGAATAGAAATTTATCAAAAATATGCACAGGAATTAATTTCCAATGGTCATGCTTATTATTGTTTTTGCACACCAGAAAGATTGGAAGCATTAAGAAAAGAACAGCAGCAGAAAAAACTGCCCCAAGCAAAATATGACAAACATTGTCTTCATCTTTCAAAATCTGAAATTGATGAAAAATTAAATTCCAAAATACCATATGTTATTCGACTGAATGTTGAACCAAATCAAAAAATAATTTTTGATGATGTCATTAGAGGAACTGTTGAATTTGACAGCAATAATATTGACGACCAGATTTTAATTAAAAGTGATGGATATCCCACATATCATATGGCAAATGTTGTTGATGACCATTTAATGAAAATAAGTCATGTGATTCGCGGCGAAGAGTGGCTCTCCTCTACTCCAAAACATGTTTTATTGTATGATTATTTTAATTGGGAAAAACCAATTTTTGCTCATTTACCTTTACTCTTAAATCCCGATAGGTCAAAACTTAGCAAACGACAGGGTGATGTCGCAGTGGAAGATTATCGTGCAAAAGGATATTTGAAAGAAGCTTTAATTAACTTTGTTGCTTTACTTGGTTGGAATGCAGGCGACGATAAAGAATTTTATTATATGGAAGAATTAATAGAAAAATTTTCACTTGAAAGAGTTAATAAATCAGGAGCAGTTTTTGACATTGAGAAATTAAACTGGCTTAATGCTGAACATTTAAGAAAAAAACCTGATAATGAACTTCTGTTGATGCTAAAAGATTATATCAAAACAACTGAATTTGCTGATAGAAATTTTTCTGATACATTTTTATTAAATATTATTCATGCTATGAAAGAAAGGGTTTCATTTGTTCATGAATTTGTAAACAATTGCAAATATTTTTATGAAGCACCTAAAGAATATGAACAAAAATCAATCGAAAAAAACTGGAAAGAAGATACACCTCAGCTGATGAAAAAATTAGTAGAAAAATTTTCGTTACTGAATAATCCCGACAAAGATGATTATGAAAAAGCATTAAATAAAATTGCTGAAGAACTCGGCATTGGTAAAGGCAAATTAATTCATCCATTAAGATTGGCAGTTTCAGGTCAAAGCACTGGTCCGGGTATTTTTGATATTTTATATATTATTGGCAAAGAAGAAGTTATAAAAAGAATAAACAGAGCATTAGAGAAAATTCCAGAACTTTTATGAAATTATATCAATTGGAGCTGACAAAAAAGTTTTGCTTGATGCAAGCAGGAATGTTTTTTAATCGTTGCCGTTAATTACACTTATTTCATCGAATTTTTTTTGCAAAAATTACTTTTTAGTCAGCTCCATAAAGAAAAAATTTAATTTGAATCTTTCTTCCAGCTTTCTTTTAATGTAACTGTTCTGTTAAAAACTAATTTTTCACTTGTTGAATATTTTGAATCAACACAGAAATAACCATTTCTCTCAAACTGAAATTTGTCCCCTGGTTTTGCATATTTAAGAGATGGTTCAATCATAGCTTCGGGGATTACCGTCAATGAATTAGGATTAATATAATCCAGCCAATTTTCATACGCTGTTGGTTCTTCAACAGTAAATAATCTATCATATAATCTTACTTCAGCTTTAATTGCATGTCGAGCAGAAACCCAATGAATAGTACCTTTTACTTTTTTATTGCTTTTCCCGCTGCCGCTTTTTGTATCAGGATCATAAGTGCATCGTAATTCTAATATTTCTCCTTTATCATTTTTAATTACTTCCTCACATTTTATAATGTAAGCATAACGTAATCGAACCTCGCCATTTGGAATCAATCTGTGATAACCTTTTGGAGGGTTTTCCATAAAATCTGTCTGTTCAATATAAATTTCTTTTGAGAATGGAACTTTTCTTGTGCCTGCACTTAAATCTTCCGGATTATTAATTGCATCGAGTTCTTCTACTAAATCATCAGGATAATTTGTAATTACAACTTTTAATGGATTAAGAACTGCCATTGCTCGATGTGCTTTCTTATTCAAATCCTCCCGGATTGCATATTCCAGTAAAGCTATGTCTGTTAATGCATCTCGTTTGGCTACACCAATTATCTCAGTAAAATTTCTTATAGCTTCTGGAGTATAACCTCTTCTTCTCAAACCAGAAATTGTTGGCATTCTTGGATCATCCCAACCATCTACATATCCTTCCTGAACAAGCTGCAGAAGTTTTCTTTTGCTCATTACAGTGTAACTTAAATTCAAACGTGCAAATTCAATTTGTTGCGGATGAAAAATTCCAAGCTGGTCTAAAAACCAATCATATAAAGGTCTGTGATTTTCAAATTCAAGAGTACAAATTGAATGTGTAATTCCTTCAATAGAATCTTCCAGTCCATGAGCCCAGTCATAAGTTGGATAAATACACCATTTATTACCCTGACGGTGATGAGGCTGGTGAATTATTCTATACATTACAGGGTCACGCATATTTAAGTTAGGAGAAGCCATATCAATTTTAGCACGAAGTGTTTTTGCTCCATCAGGGAATTCACCTTTGCGCATTCTTTCAAATAAATCCAAATTTTCTTCAATACTTCGATTACGATATGGACTTTCAACTCCAGGTTCAGTTAAAGTTCCTCTTGTTTTTCTTATTTCTTCTGCATTTAAATCACAAACATAAGCTTTGCCTTTTTTAATTAGTTCTACTGCCCATTGATACATTTGTTCAAAATAATCTGAAGCAAAAAATAATCTGTCTTCAAAATCTGCACCAAGCCACTTTACATCTTCTATTATTGAATTAACATATTCTACATCTTCCTTTTCTGGATTTGTATCATCAAATCGAAGATTAAATTTCCCCCCATAATGTTGAGCAATTCCATAATTTAAGCAAATTGCTTTTGCATGACCGATATGAAGATAACCATTGGGCTCTGGAGGAAAACGGGTATGGACTCTTCCACCCCATTTATTTGTTCTGATATCTTCATCGATGATTTCATAAATAAAATTCTTTGGCTTTTTGTCTAAAGGTTTTTCAATCTTGTTGTTCTTTTCTTCCATTATTTCACTATAAATTTTTTAATATTTGATACAAAGTTACAGAAATATAAAAACGAGCTCAACACAATAGCAAAATAATATGATAATAAAAATTTCATGTTCTTTATCAATCTAAATCTACAAGCAAAGAATTTTATAAAACCCTTATGATAATCTTGTTAATGTTCAAGATTTGTCCTGAATTGTTTATTAAAGAATTTCAATTAAAAATCGATAATAAATACGGAGTAAGCTATTTTCTTATTAAAGTCCGAGAACTTAATATATGAAAACAAAAATTATAAAAATTATATCATCAAGTTTTCCTTTATTAATTTTTATCATACTGTCAATTCTATTTATTAATCTTTATGAATTTGGAAAAGAATCTAATTTTAGCAATAAAACTTTATTCTGGAGCTCGTTAACATGTTTAATAATTAGTTTCTTGTTTTTAATTTACTATTATTTTGGAGTAGAAAATTCATTAAGAAAAATTAAAGCATATATTAAGAAAATAGCTGAAAATGACACTGTTTCCATTTCAACTGCACTAACAGAACTGTCTCATGGTAACTTAACTGCTGAAATAAAATTTAATTCTAACCACATTGATTTTAATTACGGTGTTTTGAAAGATATTGTTGAAGATATAAATTCCATTGTATCGAACTTAAGTGACGCAAGCAAAGAATTTAATACTGCAACAGATGTTCCATGCAAAAGATTATTTTATGTTGGAGCCGATTCATATCTTGAAGGAAGAAAATGCGCTGAAGCAATGATAGAAGGACTAAAAGGAAAAGGTAAAGTTGCTATTATTGTTGAAAGATTTGGCGTAATTGGACAAGAACTGAGAAGAAAAGGTTTTCAAAATTACTTAAAAGAAAATTGCCCTAAAATTACAGTGGTAGATGTTGTTGAGTGTTATAATAATCAAGATTTGTACTTAGAAAAAACTAAACTGCTGCTTAATAAGCATCCCGATTTATCAGGAATTTACATTACACACGACGGCGGGGGTTACGAAAAAACCTTAAACGAGTTATCATTAAAAAATAAATTAAAAATTGTATGCCATGATATGAGCAACAAAACAATGAAGCATATTGCAAATGGTAATATTTATGCTACATTATCTCAGGATGAATTTGCTCAGGGATATAATCCTGTTATTCATTTATTCAATCATGTTGTTGCAAACTGGGAACCACCAAATCCTCGCTTACTAACCGAACTTAAGTTAATTACCAAAGAAAATTATCATAAATACTGGCATCCTGAAAAAGGAATAATAGAGAATGAAGAAACAATTTCAAAAAGACCAAAACCATTAAAAGAATCAAACAGATTAATAAAAATTGCAGTGCTGGGAAGAGAAGGTTCAGATTTCTGGGCGTCATTCAAAAAAGGTGTGGATACAGCAGCTAATGTTTTAAGAAAATATAATGCTCAAGTCGATTGGATTATTCCTGAGGGTTCTCATACAGGAAAAAGTTTTAATGTGACTGCAGAAATTTATGGTGCAGCTATTGAAAAATGCATAGAGAAAAAATACGATGCAATTTGCACAGGAATATATGATAAAAATTTAGTTGCTTACATAAATAAAGCTGTAGATAGAGGAATTCCCGTGGCAACATTTAACAGTGAACCCATGAGTTTACGCGGACTACTGAAAACTTTGTCGGAACGTACAATTAAGTTATCTGAATTCAGCGCTAACTTATCAAAGGTTGCAAAAAATACAATTGAAATTACAAACAACAATGCAGAATCAATTCAAAATATGGTTAGAAGTTTAAATGAAGAAGCTACATCGGTAAACACAGCAAATTCTAACATAGAACAAATTTCGGTTGCAATAAATAATATTGCAAAAGATTCACACGAACAATTGATTGCTTCAGAACATGTATCATCTGCAGTTAACGAGATAGCAAGAGCTGTTGATGCTGCAAATAATATCGTTTCATCAATAGTAAAATCTTCGGAAGAATCTATTAAAGTAGCTAAGCAAGGTGAAAATTCTGTAATGAAAACTGTTGAACAGATGAAAGTAATAGAAGAAACCATAAATAATTTTGCATTGAAAATCGAAGAAATGTTAAAACAGTCCAGACAGATAGAAGAGATAATTCAAACAATAGAATCAATAGCAGACCAAACAAACCTATTGGCTTTGAATGCAGCAATTGAAGCAGCAAGAGCTGGAGAACATGGACGCGGTTTTGCAGTTGTAGCAGATGAAGTAAGAATCTTAGCAGAGAAATCTGCAGAAGCAACAAAGCAAACTTCAAACATAATTTCAAAAGTTCAGCAAAATATTTCCAGTGCGAATGAATCAATTAAAACTATAGTTGAAAAAGTAAACTTTGGAACAGACCTTGCAAACGAATCAGGAAAAGTAATAGAGAAACTATTGAATTCCTATTTCAATATGAATAAACAAATTGAAAATATGGTAAATGCAAATAACACAATTTCTGAAATTATGAAAAGCTTATTAGAATCAACAGAAAAAATTTCTGCTGTAATACAACAAAACATGAGTGCAACAGAAGAATGCAGTCACAGTGTTAAACATACTGTTGAAATGATTAATAACATTTCAACAATTAGTGAATTTAATACAAATATGATAAACGAAATTTCTAAAAAAACAATAAATGCAAAAAATGAAGCTGAAGAACTTGGGAAAGTAGCTTCGAACTTATTAGAAATGGCTAATGAACTTCAGGCAGCAACAGCACAATTTAAAATCGACTAATTTTGGTCTGAACCAGCAAATTTTAATCGATTGACAGCTCTTTGATAAGAAGCTTCTGCTCTTGCAACATCAATTTTTTCTTTTCTTGAACTTGATAATCTTTCTTTTGCACGTTCTAATGACTTTCTTGCTCTTTCAATATCTATTTCTTCTTTTCTTTCAACACTATCTGCAAGAATCAAAATTTTATTTTTAAGGACTTCAATGCTGCCGCCGCCAGTTGTAAATTCAGTTGTTGTTCCGTTTAGTTCTTCTATCTTGATTCTTCCTATTTCAAATGTACTCAGCAATGGAGCATGATTGAACAGCACCTGAAAACTTCCAAGTGTTCCAGGAACAGTAACAGATTTTACTTTTCCTGAAAATACAATTTTTGATGGAGTAATTATTTCTAAATTTATTTCTTTAATCATTGCATTAATCTTTTTGCTTTTTCAACAGCTTCTTCAATTGTTCCTACATACATAAATGCCTGTTCAGGCAAGTCATCATGTTTACCTTCAAGTATTTCTTTAAATCCTTTAATAGTATCTTCAAGTTTTACATATTTACCAGGAGTACCTGTAAACTGTTCTGCTACATGGAATGGTTGGCTTAAAAATCTTTGAATTCTTCTTGCTCTTCGAACAATAATTTTATCTTCTTCAGATAGTTCATCCATACCAAGAATATTTATAATATCCTGTAAATCTTTATATGCCTGTAAAATTTCTTTAACCTGTTTTGCAACATTATAATGTTCCCATCCAACAATATCAGGTTGCAAAATTCTTGAAGTAGAATCGAGCGGGTCAACAGCAGGATAAATCCCAAGCTCTGCAATTTGTCTGCTTAAAACTGTAGTAGCATCAAGGTGTGTGAAAGCAGTAGCAGGAGCAGGGTCTGTTAAATCATCTGCTGGAACATAAATAGCCTGAACAGAAGTAATTGAACCTTTGTCAGTTGAAGTAATTCTTTCCTGAAGTTCGCCCATTTCAGTTGCAAGATTTGGCTGATAACCAACAGCAGAAGGCATTCTGCCAAGCAAAGCTGATACTTCCGAACCAGCCTGAGTAAAACGGAAAATATTATCAATAAACAACAAAACATCTCTGCCTTCTTCGTCACGGAAATATTCTGCAATAGTAAGACCTGTTAAACCAACTCTTAAACGAGCACCTGGAGGTTCGTTCATCTGTCCAAATACTAATGCTGTTTTAGATAATACTCCCGACTCTTTCATTTCAAGCCAGAGGTCATTACCTTCACGAGTTCGTTCACCTACACCAGCAAATACTGAATAACCGCCATGTTGTTTTGCAATATTGTGAATTAATTCCTGAATAATTACTGTTTTTCCAACACCAGCACCGCCAAACAAACCTGTTTTACCACCTTTAGTATAAGGTTCAAGTAAATCTATTACTTTTATTCCTGTTTCAAACATTTCCTGTTTGGTTGCAAGATTATCAAACTTTGGTGCATGGCGATGAATTGTATAACGCTTCTTAGCTTTTATTTCCCCCAGACCATCAATTCCTTCTCCTATAACATTTATTAATCTTCCAAGTGTTTCTGGACCTACCGGAACAGTAATAGGTTCACCAGTATCATAAGCTTTCATTCCACGAACAAGACCATCAGTAGTATCCATTGCAACTGTTCTAACGCGATTTTCACCTAAATGCTGTTGAACTTCGACAACTAATTCTTCTTCCTTTCCTTCTAAATTAATTCTTGGAATTTTAACTGCATTGTAAATTTTGGGTAAGTAGCCGTCTTGAAAATCAATATCGACGACAGGACCAATTACTTGAACAATTACACCTTCATTTGATGCCATTTTTTCTACCTATTTTAATAAAATTATTATGCTAAATTATGAAAGATGAAAGTGATTTCCAAAACATAACTCATTGAATAAAATAACGGATTAATTCAACAACTAAAATTCTCAACTAGCTAAAATTTTTTCTACCAGTTCCTTTCCTTTTTCCATTGCTTCTTTATTTAATGGGATAAGATGATGATATCTTTCGGGCAAAACTTTTTTTAATGCTTCAAGAGCTGTATCAAAAGAAATTATTGGTTTCTTCTTTAGATAGGCACCCAGAATTATCATATTCATTACTCTTGTATTCTTTAATTTTGCTGCTTCGTTTGCAGCTTCAATAGGAATAACATCTACATCATTTCTTAAAGGAGGATTTAATATTGTGCTTGATTCATAAATTATTAAGCCATTAGGTTTAACTGAATTTTGAAATTTATCGAGCGATGGTTGATTGAGTGCAATAAGTGTATCGAATGTACTAATAATTGGTGAACTAATTTTAGTATCACTAATAATCGTAATACAATTTGCAGTTCCTCCGCGCATTTCAGGTCCATATGAAGGCATCCAGCTTACTTCTTTACCTTGGAGAACTCCGCCATAACACAAAATTTGTCCAAGAGATAAAACTCCCTGTCCACCAAAACCAGCAATTATTAATTCTTCTGTCATAATTTTCTCCTCATTCAAATTTAGATAAATCAGGTACTTTCAAATCCCCAAGTGGATAAAATTTGAGCATGTTTTCCTCGAGCCATTTGTTTGATTCAACAGGCGTCATTTTCCAGTTGGACGGACAATTAGATACTATCTCAACAAAGCTTAAACCTTTTTTATGCTCCTGATATTTAAATCCATTCATAATTGCTTTTTTAGCTCTTCTGACATTATTTGGGGTATTAACTGCGACACGAGTACAGTAATAAACACCTGGCAACTGTGCAATTAACTCTGTAATCTTTAATGGATTTCCCATTACAGACACATTTCTTCCAAAAGGAGTAGTAGTAGATTTCATACCGACAAGAGTTGTTGGAGCCATCTGGCCACCGGTCATGCCATAAATTCCGTTGTTTATAAAAATTATCAAAATATTTTCTCCACGATTGCAAGTATGAATTGTTTCTCCAGTTCCAATAGCAGCTAAATCTCCATCTCCTTGATAAGAAAAAACATATTTATCGGGCAGCATTCTTTTAATTCCAGTAGCAACTGCAGATGCTCTTCCATGCGCTGCTTCTGTCATATCGATATCGAGATAATTATAAGCAAAGACAGCACAACCTACTGGAGCCACCCCAATTGTTTTATCCTGAATTCCCAGCTCATCAATTACTTCTGCTATTAAACGATGTGCTACCCCATGACCGCAGCCAGGACAATAATGCATGGGAGTATCCAACAGTGTTTTGGGTTTTTCATAAACAAGATTTTCTTTTACACAAATATTTTCTTCTTCTATAATTTGTTCAAAGTGTTTTTCTTCATCTGCTAAAGTTTGATTGCTCATACTTTTTCTCCTATAAAAATTTCTTCAATTTTTTGAAGAATTTCATCCGGGGTTGGAACAATTCCTCCCATTCTTCCATGAAATTCTACTGCGGATTTTCCATTAATTGCAAGACGAACATCTTCGAGCATTTGGCCTGCATTCATTTCAACCACCAAGAAATTTTTAATTTTATTTGCAAGATTGTTTAATTGTTGATATGGAAATGGGAATAAAGTTATTGGTCTAAATACTCCAGCTTTTATTCCTTTTTGACGGGCAACTTCCGCAGCTTTCATGCATATTCTTGCTACTAATCCAAATGCTACAAGAATTATTTCTGCATCATCACAATTAATCATTTCAAATCTGACTTCATTTTTTTCAATTTCTTTATACTTTTTTTGTAAGCTTAAATTAATTTTTTCCATTTTATCTGGTTCAATATGTAGTGATGTAATTATATTTCTTTCTCTGTCTTTTGGTTTACCAACAGTTGCCCATGGTTCTACATTATTTTTACGGGGAATAGGTTCAAACAATTCTACTTTTTCCATCATCTGTCCTAAAGCACCATCAGCAAGAATCATAACTGGATTTCGATATTTAAAAGCCAGATCAAAACTTAGCGGAACAAAGTCAACCATTTCCTGAACGGATGAAGGTGCAAGCACAATTAATTTATAATCTCCATGTCCACCACCTTTAACAGCTTGAAAATAATCACCCTGAGAAGGTTGAATTGTTCCGAGTCCGGGACCACCTCTTACAACATTTACAATTAAACATGGAAGTTCAGCACATGCTATATAAGAAATTCCTTCCTGCATTAAACTTATTCCGGGAGAAGAAGAAGAAGTCATAACTTTTTTTCCTGTACATGCAGCACCGTAAACCATATTTATTGCTGCCACTTCACTTTCTGCTTGAAGAACAATCATACCAGTTCTTGCATTAGCTTCGCGGGCTAAGTATTCAAGAATTTCTGATTGCGGTGTTATTGGATAACCAAAGTATCCATCGCATCCTGCACGAATGGCTGCTTCGGCAAGTGCTTCGTTACCTTTCATTAATAATAATTCTTTTTTCATTGTCTCACCGTAACTGTGATGTCATTTTTAACATTTGAAATGGTTGCTATCGGTTCTTTCTTTTTGTCTGTTTTTCTATAGACTTTAATGATTCCTTCAGGACATACTAGTGCACAATTTACACAACCTGTACAATTATCTTTTATCTTTACAATGTAATGATACCCTTTAGAATTAATTTTACGTGATAGTTCAAGGGTTTTTTGAGGACATGCCGAAGCACAAAGTTCGCAACCCTTGCATTTTTCGATATCAATTATGATATCCCCTTTTACTTTTGCCATAAAAACCTCAAATTATTTAAAATAAAAAAAGGTTATAGTTTTACTATAACCTTTTCTCAGTTAATAAAAATTTAATAGTAGTATTTCTACAAGAATGAATTTCATTTTAATAACCGTAAAAAGAGCTGAACTGTATAAAATTTATGTGCCAGTTATTTATAACAATTTAATCATTTTTTTCTATTGAAAAATAATAATTATTATCCAAAAACAAAGGAAAAAATGTTTTATTTAAAATTCTGTTAATTGAAATTAATGCTCAAATTTTCACAAATGAGAAATGATTAATTTTTTATAAGAAAAGTGTAAACCTCGATTTAACTACAAAGCTGCATGTTTGTCTGCGTGATAAGAACTTCTAACGAGTGGTGAAGATTCAATAGCTTTGAATCCTAATTTTAATCCATATTCTTTATAGAATTTAAACTCATCAAGTGTAACATAACGATGGACTGGAAGATGGCTTTTTGTGGGTTGAAGATATTGTCCTATGGTCATAATATCGCATCCGCTATCATGCAAATCATGCATAAGTTCAATAACTTCTTCTTTTGTTTCTCCAATACCTACCATAATCCCACTTTTTGTCTTGAG
>CAZNFW010000004.1:99437-104931 GCA_964572725.1 uncultured Melioribacter sp. | reverse complement strand
AATTGTTTGTTTGATTACAATTCTCTGGAAACAAGATTTGCTCGCTGCTCTTGTAATTAGTATCAGTATATTAGTAATTCAAATTACAGCTGCATTCTGGGGAATTACTATACCATCTTTTCTTCATAAAAAAAGTTTGGACCCTAAAATTTCTGCTGGACCAATTACACTTGCAATAACAGATATTTTTACAATTACTTTTTATTTTGGAATAGCAACAATATTACTTTAAAAAGTTTTAGAAATAAATTGAGGAAAAAGAAGTAACTATATGGCAACGATATTTGAAAAAATTATTCCTGTTTCTCTCGAAGAAGAGATGAAATCTTCTTACATCGACTATGCAATGAGTGTTATAGTTGCAAGAGCATTGCCGGATGTAAGAGATGGATTAAAACCTGTTCACCGAAGAGTGCTTTTTGGAATGCACGAATTAGGATTAGCTTATAATAAACCTTATAAAAAATCTGCTCGTATTGTTGGAGAAGTTCTTGGTAAATATCACCCGCACGGCGACAGTGCAGTTTATGATACAATGGTTAGAATGGTGCAGGATTTTTCTTTGCGTTATCCTTTGATTGATGGTCAGGGAAATTTTGGCTCAATTGATGGCGACAGTCCGGCAGCAATGCGTTATACTGAAGCACGTCTTGCTAAAATTGCTGATGAAATGCTTCGTGATTTAGATAAAAACACTGTAGACTTTGTACCTAATTTTGATGATACTCTTCAAGAACCATCTGTTCTTCCTTCTTATCTTCCTAATTTGCTTGTTAATGGTTCAAGTGGAATAGCGGTTGGAATGGCAACAAATATTCCACCGCATAATTTGAATGAAGTTGTTGATGGACTTGTTGCTCTTATTGATAATCCTAAAATGAAACCAGAAGATTTAATGAAATACATTAAGGCTCCTGATTTCCCAACAGGGGGAATTATTTATGGATATGAAGGAGTTCGTGAAGCTTATCTGACAGGCAGAGGAAGAATAATTCTGCGCGCCAAAGCAAATATTGAAACTCTTAAAAATGACAGAGAAAATATTGTAATAACAGAAATTCCTTATCAGGTAAACAAAGCAGCACTTATCGAAAAAATTGCGGAATTGGTACGTGAACAAAAAGTAGATGGAATTGCTAATATTCGTGATGAATCAGATAGAGATGGACTTCGAATTGTAATTGAATTGAAACGCGATGGTCAACCGGCAGTTACATTGAATCAACTTTTCAAACATACACAAATGCAGGTTACTTTCGGTGTTATAATGCTTGCTCTTGTTAATGGCGTGCCGAAAGTATTAACACTTCAGCAAATGATGCAGCATTTCCTTGACCATCGTATGAATGTTCTTATAAGAAGAACAAAATTTGACCTCGATGCTGCTGAAAGACGTGCGCATATCTTGGAAGGTTACATAATTGCACTTGATAATATTGATGCAGTAATTGAAACAATTAAAAAATCCAGAGATGTTGAAACCGCCAAACATAATTTAATGCGCAAATTTAAACTCTCCGAAATTCAGGCAAAGGCAATTCTTGATATGAGATTGCAAAGACTGACTGGTCTGGAGAGAAAGAAAATTGAAGATGAATACAAAGAAACAATCAAATTGATTGAAAAATTGAAAGGAATACTCGAAAGTGAAAAGAAAAGGAAACAAATTATAAAAGAAGAACTCCTTGAACTAAAAGAAAAATATGGCGACGAAAGAAGAACAGAAATTATTTATGACTTCAAAGAATTTTCTCTCGAAGATATTATAGCAGAAGAAGATGTTGTTGTAACAATATCACACCAAGGATTTATTAAGAGATTTCCTGTAAGCGGCTACAGACGTCAGGCAAGAGGCGGAAAAGGAGTAACAGGTGCAGGAACTAAAGATGAAGATTTTATTGAACATATGTTTATTGCTTCAACACATCATTATATTATGTTTTTTACTGATAAAGGAAAATGCTACTGGCTAAAGGTTCACGAAATTCCAGAAGGCGGAAGAGCTGCTAAAGGAAGGTCAATTCTAAATTTAATTGAAAAAGAAAAAGATGAAAAAATTACTGCATTTGTAACCGTAAAAGAATTTTCTGATGATAAATATGTTGTAATGGTTACAGAAAAAGGAACAATCAAGAAAACAGTTCTTTCTGCTTACTCAAATATTCGTAGAGGAGGTATTAACGCAATAAATCTTGTTCCGGGCGATAGATTAATTGAGGCTAAACTTAGTGATGGAAATAATGATATTATAATTGGAACAAGAAATGGAATGGCAATAAGATTCAATGAAAAAGATGTTAGAGATATGGGAAGAACAGCTACAGGAGTTCGAGGAATTAAATTAAGCAAAAATGATGCTGTTATCGGAATGATTGTAGTTAGAAATGCTTCAACATTACTTGTAGTTACAGAAAAAGGATTTGGTAAACGTTCCGAAATAGAAGAATACAGACTAACAAAGCGAGGCGGCAAAGGTGTTATTACTGTTAAGACTTCAGAGAAAAATGGTAAGCTTATTGCAATGAAAGAAGTAAATGACGGCGATGAACTTGTTATCATTACAACTAAGGGAATGGTAATTCGTCAGGCAGTAAGCGATATTCGAGTAATGGGAAGAAATACTCAGGGTGTAAGATTAATTAAATTGAATGAAGATGATGAAATTGCAGATATTGCAAGAGTAATTCCTGAAAGTAATGGAGACGAAGAATAAAATTAAAGCGGCTATCTCAAAAGTAAAATTTTATTTTTTTAGAATAAAAATCGAGAAGAACTTATGAGATAGCCCTTCTTCTTTTTATGTGTGAGAATTTTTTATATCGAAATCAACATCATTAAAACATATCAAAAGTTTACCAGAACAATCTTCATTTGTAATAAGAATTCTTTTCATTTATTTTTACTTAGTTTGATAACAAACGAGAATAAAAAATGAAAACAAATCTTTTAAGACTTATTTTAATTTTATTATTTCCCTTAATAGCATTTGCACAGAAAACCTCACTTTTTATTCCTATTAATTTTCAAAAAGCATATGAAAAAGAAACTCGTTCTTATGATGGAAACCCGGGTAAAAATTATTGGCAGAACAGAGCTGATTACAAGATTAAAGCAGAAGTCTTTCCTGCAGAAAGAAAAATTACTGGAAAAGAAAAAATAGTTTATTATAACAATAGTCCAGACACTCTCAAAAGGATAGTAGTAAAACTTTTGATGGAGATTTATCGTAAAGGCAATATGCGGGATTTTCAAATTTCACCTGAAGCAGTAAATGATGGTGTTGAATTGCAAAAAATAGTTTATAATAACAATGAAATAAAACTTGATAATGAAAAAGATTCGCCTTATAGAGAAGGAACTAATCTTTATATTAAACTTTCTGAGCCATTGCTGCCAAAAGAAAAATCCGAAATTGAATTTAATTGGACATGTAAAATTCCTGATAAATCCCAAATCAGAATGGGTGCATACGACAGCACCTCGATGTTTGTAGCTTATTGGTTTCCACAAATTGCAGTATATGATGATATTGATGGATGGGATGTTATAAGTTATACAGGCAACACAGAGACATATAACGATTTTGGGAATTTTGAGGTTGAAATTACTGTTCCTAAAAATTATGTTGTCTGGGCAACAGGTGTATTGCAAAACCCAGAAGAAATTTTTTCAAAAAAAATTTTAGAAAAGTACACGAAGACATTATCTTCAGATGAAGTTGTAAAGGTTATTGAGAAAAGCGATTATTCTGATTTAATAACATTGAACAAAGATAAACTGACTTACAAATACAAAGCAGAATATGTCCCTGATTTTGCTTTTGCTTTGAGTAATCACTATTTGTGGGATGCCTCAAGTTTGATAGTAGATAAACAAACAGGAAGAAGAGCTTTAATTTCAGCTGCATATAATCCTGATTCAAAAGATTTTTATCAGGTAGCAGAAATTGCACGAAAATCAATCGAAAGTTTTTCGAATCATATTCCAGGTTATCCATACCCCTATCCAGCTATGACTGTTTTTAATGGTCAAGGTGGAATGGAATTTCCAATGATGTGCAATGATTCATCTGTTCCCGAAATTCAGAGTACTATTCATTTAACATCTCATGAAATATCTCATACTTATTTCCCATTTTTCATGGGCATTAATGAAAGAAAATATGCATGGATGGATGAAGGATGGGCAACTATGCTGCCTTTTGATTTTCAAACTGAACAGGCAAAAGGATATGACCCGAGAACACGCAATGCACAAAGTTATTCGGAAGTCGGAGGAACAGATAAAGATTTACCACCGATGATACCTGCATATCAAATGAGAGGGCCTTCTTACAGAAATGCTTCATATAGAAGACCAGCAGCTGCTTATGAGTTTTTAAGAGATTTGCTTGGAGATGATTTATTCAAAAAATGTTTGCATGAGTACATTAAAAGGTGGAATGGCAAACACCCCGTTCCATATGATTTCTTTTTTACTTTCAATGATGTTTCCAAACAAAATTTAGATTGGTTCTGGAAAGCATGGTTCTTCGAAACAAAATATCCAGATTTATCAATTAAATCGGCGCATCAAAATGGCAACAAAGTAGAAATTGTAATTTTTAATAAAGGCGGGTTGCCGCTTCCAGTAAAAATTAACGCTGTTTATAATGATAATACTGAACAAGCAATTTATGAGGCAAAAGCAGATATATGGAAAAATGGTGTTATCGAAAAGAAAATTAGTTTTAGTTCTAAAAAGAAAATTAGAAAAATTCAACTTGGCAGCAGTCAAATTCCAGATATCAACATAATAGACAATACATTAGAGATGAAGTAGTAAAAAAGTTTATTACATATTAAGTATGAGAGTTTTATGAAGAAAATCATTTTTGCTTTAGTAGTATTTCAAAAAATATTAATTTTTTCTCAAGATTCGATAATCGAGAAAGGTAATTTGATATATCTTTCAAATACAGTTATAATAAAAGTCAAGGATAATTATAATTCTCCTGCAGAGCTTAAAAAGAGAATAAACTCAATATTAAAAAGTGAAGCTGTTCAAGAAATTAAACCTGTGTTTTCTGAATTTCAAAGTTTATTAAAGAAAGGTAAAGATAGGTTCGACAGGATTTACAATGTTAAACTTAATTCTGGAAACGACCCAGTTATTGTGTCCCAAAAAATTTCAAAGATGAAGGAAGTTGAATGGGCAGAACCCAAATTTGTTAGACAGATAACTTATTTGCCCGATGACTCAATTTATCTAAGTGGTACACAAATTAATCTTTCTCAGATATCTGCTTCGCAAGCATGGGATATTACAAAGGGGGATTCAAGTATTATTATTGCAATTGTTGATATTGGAGTTGACTGGAAACATCCAGATATAAGCGGGAATATTTATCGAGATAGTAATGGAAATATAGTCGGTTATGATTTTGGAGGATTAAATGGTACACCAGATAATGACCCATCAGAAGACCTAGCACCTTTTGGTTTTGGAATTGGTT
>CAZNFW010000004.1:0-99412 GCA_964572725.1 uncultured Melioribacter sp. | reverse complement strand
AGACAATAAAATTGGAATAGCATCTGTTGGATATAATTGTTCAATAATGCCTGTAAAAGTATCGAGAGGAGATAAAAGAAATAATAATAATGTTCCATATGTTTATTATGGTTATGAAGGAATAAAATACGCAGCGGATAATGGTGCAAAAATAATAAATTGCAGCTGGGGCGGCTATGGATATTCAAGATATGAACAGGAAATAATTGATTATGTAATTTCAAAAGGAGCACTTGTAGTGGCTTCTGCAGGAAACGAAAATAAAAAAGAGCCGTTTTATCCGGCAAGTTATAATGGTGTTCTTTCAGTTGGATGGCTTGATTCCGATGGAATACATAGAGCGTACTACAATAATACATCAGGAAGCAACTATGGTAATTATGTTGATGTTCTGGCTCCTGGTACATCAATTATGTCAACCTGGCCTACAATATCAGGTCAAATGTATAAACAAATTAGTGGTTCATCAATGTCTGCTCCGCATGTTGCAGGTTTAGCTGCGTTAGTTTTTTCTCGATATCCAGATTATACGCCGCTGCAGGTAGCAGAAAAAATTAGAATGAGCTGCGATGATATTTATTATGCAAATGATGATTCTTTGAAATATCTTTTAGGCCGCGGAAGAATTAATGCATATAAAGCAGTAAAAGACACAAATTTAATTTCTGTTCGCGCGGTAGATATTAAATTTGTTGATAAGGGAAATGAAAATGGTTTGCTTGAAAAAGGGGAACAAGTTTTTATCAATATTACATTTCAGAACTTCCTTGATATTGCTTCTAATATAAATGTAGATTTAGTTTGTGACGATCCTTCTATTCAAATTATTAATTCAAGATTTTCAATTAATCAATTAAATACTCTTGAAAAAATTACTGCCGAAAATAATATATTCTCTTTTGTTGTTTCTGATAATGTTCCTTATAATCATACCGTAAATTTTTTACTGAAATTTTCAGGAAATAATTATTCAGATTTTCAATGGTTCTCTGCAAGAATTAACCCAACATACGATAGTCACACAGCAAATAAAGTTACCTTAACGATTACAAGCAAAGGAACGCTTGGATTTAATGATTATCCAGATAATCAGGAAGGAATTGGATTTAAGTATAGAGATGAAAATTTAATGTTCGAAGGAGCTTTTATGTACGGCACATCTGACACTACTGTAATGGATGCTGCAAGGGAAACTTATGCTCAGAGAAATGATTTCAGAATAGTAGACCAGTTCAAAATTATAAAAACTAATGGCGATGAAATTGGGACTGCAGTATTTGATGATTATAATTTTGGCGAAGGAAGATTGGGAATAGAAACACATCTTAAATCATATTCATTTAGTCAACCGCCGTATGATAATTTTGTAATATTAGTGATGAATTTGAGAAATACAACTACACAGGAAATTAATGGATTGTACGCAGGCTTTTTCTTTGATTGGGATATTCCACCAGATGATGTAACAAAAGATTCTGTTGCTTATGATTATACTGAAAATTTTGGTTATGCTTATTGCATTGATAAAAGTTTAAGCAGCAACTATGCAGCAGCTGCATTAATTTCTTCTGATAAATTTGGATTCTATCCAATTTATAATGAGATTACTTTGTTTGATATAGAGGCAGGAGGTTTTACTAAGAAAGATAAATGGATTTCACTTTCAAGCGGAATAGTAAACAATGGCGCCGGTCCAGCAGATGTTTCATTTACAATTTCTGGTGGTCCGTTTAATATTTCAGCAGGTGAAACTTTACCTGTTGCATTTGTGCTTGCAGCAGGAGAAAATTTGAATGAACTGAGAAATGCTGTTCGGCTTAGCAGAGAAAAATATATTTCTTTAATTTCAGATGTATCAACCGAAGAACCTGCTCCTAAAGAATTTGCATTATATCAGAATTATCCAAATCCATTTAATTCATTTACAATAATTAATTATCAAACACCAAAATTAAGCAGAGTAGTTCTGAAAGTTTATGATGTTCTGGGCAGAGAAATTCAAACACTCGTAAATGAAATAAAAGAACCTGGAAGATATAGAGTAGAATTCAATGCATCAAAACTTTCCAGCGGAGTATATTTCTATACTCTTCAAACAGAAGATAATTTTTATGTGAGAAAAATGATATTAGTGAAGTAAAATGAGATGACTGAAATCATAATGTAATTTAAGATTCGCTTATTATAACAATTAGTTTTCTTGATAAACCTAATCGTTTTTGATAAGTTTCTAATCAATTTCAAATAAATTTGTGTGAGAATATGAAATACCCATTTGAAGAAATCGAATTAAAATGGCAAAAATTCTGGGAAGAAAAAAAAGTATTTAAAACAAATCTTTCTGAAACAGAAAAAAAACTTTATGTTCTTGTAATGTTCATTTATCCTTCTGGGGCAAAGATGCATATTGGACACTGGTATAATTATGGTCCTACAGATTCTTTTGCAAGATACAAAAAACTAAAAGGTTATAATGTTTTTGAACCAATGGGTTACGATGCATTTGGCTTGCCCGCAGAAAATTATGCAATTAAAACCGGAATTCATCCTCAAGACAGCACACTTCAAAACATTAAAGATATTAGAAAGATGTTGAATCGAATGGGCGGAATGTATGACTGGGATGCTGAACTTATGACATGTGTTCCAGAGTATTATAAATGGAATCAGTGGCTGTTTCTTCAAATGTATAAAAGAGGATTGGCTTATAGAAAAAATGCTCCTGTAAATTGGTGCCCTTCATGTCAAACAGTATTGGCACGCGAACAGGTTTTGAGTGACGGTGGATGTGAAAGATGCGGTACAACTGTTATTCAAAAAAATCTTACCCAATGGTTCTTCAAGATTACTCAATATGCCGATGAACTTCTCGATGGATTAAATAAAATAGACTGGCCAGAAAAAACTAAGATAATGCAAATAAACTGGATTGGTAAAAGTTACGGCACTGAAATCGATTTTCAAATTGAAGGTCACAATGAAAAAATAAAAGTATTTACAACAAGACCAGACACATTATTTGGTGTAACTTATGTTGTTTTAGCTCCAGAACATGAGTTGGTTTTGAAAATTACTAAACCAGAATTTCGTGAAGGAGTAGAAAAATATATTGATTCAATAAAATCTTTAACCGAAGTTGAAAGAACTTCTACTGTTAAAGAAAAAACAGGAGTTCCAACGGGTGCGTATGCTATTAATCCTGTTAACGGTGAAAGAGTTCCTATCTGGATTGCAGACTATGTTTTAGCAACTTATGGAACTGGTTGTGTAATGGCAGTACCCGGACATGATGAACGTGATTTTGAATTTGCAAAAAAATTTAATTTACCAATAAAGAAAGTAATTCTTCAGCCGGGTACAAAAGAAGAAGATGAATTAACTCAAGCTTACACAGATGTAGGCATCATGATTAATTCTGGAAAGTATAATGGATTAAGTTCAGATATTGGCATTCAAAAAATTTCAGAAGACCTTGAAGCACAGGGCATAGGAAAAAGAACAGTAAATTACAGATTAAGAGATTGGTTAATTTCACGTCAGCGCTACTGGGGAACTCCAATTCCAATTATTCATTGTGATAAATGCGGTGAAGTGCCAGTTCCAGAAGATCAACTTCCTGTTGTACTTCCTTATAATGTAAATTTCAAACCGGAAGGAGGTTCACCTCTGCTTGGTTCTGAAGAGTTCATTAATACTACTTGCCCTAAATGTGGTAACCCAGCTAAACGAGACCCCGATACAATGGATACATTTGTTGATTCATCATGGTATTATTTACGCTATTTGAATCCAAAATATGAAAGTGGAATGTTTGATGTAAATTTGGCAAATAAATGGACTCCTGTTGATGTTTATGTGGGCGGTGCTGAGCATGCTACCATGCATTTACTTTATGCGAGATTTATTCATAAATTTTTACGCGATATTGGACTTGTAAACAGCGACGAACCATTCCTTAAACTTATTCATCAAGGCACAATTACAAATCAAGGTGCCAAGATGTCCAAATCAAAAGGGAATGTTGTTGACCCGAATACATTTCTTGAACAATACGGCTCCGATGTTTTCAGAATGTATTTAATGTTTATGGGTCCATACGAAATGGGCGGAGATTGGAGCGATAAAGGAATAATTGGTGTTGACAGATTTGTTCAAAGAGTTTATACACTTTTTAATTCTTATAAAGGAATCGCAAAAGAGTTTCCATCTAAAGATAAATATGAAATTTCTGATTTGAATGAATCAGAAAAGAATGTATATCGTAAAGTAAATCAAACTCTGGCAAAAGTTGATGTAGAAATTGATAATTTTAGATTTAACACTGCTGTTGCTGCTTTGATGGAATTATTAAATGAATTTAAAAGCCTGAATGAGTGCAGAAAAGATTTACAAACTTATGCACTTGAAAGATTTGCACTAATGATTTCTCCTTTAGCTCCTCATTTAGGAGAAGAATGCTGGAATTTGATTGGAAAAGAAAAATCAATTTATGAAAATCCAATATGGTTTGAACCAGATTCAATTGCATTGATAAAAGAAAATGTATTAATTGTTGTTCAAATTAATGGCAAAGTGCGAGCAAAAATTGAAATGCCGGCAGATTTACAAGAATCAGAAGTGAAAACAAGAGTTTATGAAGATGAAAAAGTGAAGTCGTACGTAAATGGCAAACAAATAGTAAAAGAAATTTACGTGCCCAATAAGATTTATAATATTGTGGTGAAGTAATGTTAAAATGAACGAAGCATTAGTACAGTGGACTTTGTTAAATAATTTCGACTATCTGGAGAAAAGTTTAAAATTTAATATTAAAAAAAGGATAGCTCAAGAAATTACAACAGATTATGGCAGAATAGATTTCATTTTAGAAAATAATGACGGTGTTTATTTAATTGTTGAGTTAGAGACTAAAATTAATTCAAAGACAAAATTTGAATACTGTATCAATCAATTAAAAAACTATAAAAACGTATGGTTTAATGATAGAACAGAGTATTGTGTATTATATGCAGATGAAACATCTGAAAAATATTCTGAATTGATAAATCAATTTGCCAGAGATAATGGAATTATTCCTAGAACATACAATCTTAATTTTGTTCAGAAACTTTACCCAAAAACAATTGAGCGTCTAAGTTTGAGTTACGGTCTCGCATTACCTAAGCCAAAGAATTATACAATTTGTTATTTGAGATGGATGAATAAAATAATGAAGACATTTTTTGATAATGGTAAAGACTTTTTGACATTTAACGAAATTTATTTGCCATTTCAAAATGTTAAACAATCTAAAACAAATTTTAATTGTTATTTAAGATTAGTACAAGACTTTGAGCTGGTGAATGTCATAGATAATCTATATTATATTTCTGAGTATGGAAAAGAATATATAAATAATTTTAATCCGTTCATATTTACCACATCAATTCCTTCGTCAGTAGATTTATCTAATGAACAAAAAAGATTATTATTAAAAATCCTTACAAATGGAAATTGGACAGCACATAAGGTTAATATTTATTGGTTTTTAAGGTTTATTGAAATTACTAATGGTACATGGCTGCCTAAAACAACAGTTATTGATAATGAAAAGTTGGAATTAGTTAATGGTTTGTTTGGTGTGAATTATAAGCAAAGAACAATGAGTGAATTTTTAAAATTTGCTGGTAATTGGTGTGCAGAATTAGGCTTGATAGAAATTGTTAAAGATACAGTAAACTATGATAAAGTATATTTAACACCATTAGGTGTGGAAATTAATAATATATTTAGTTTAGACCTTCAAATAAAAAAGACCAGACTCAATCTTAGTTTTAAATATTTATAGTTTGTCGATAAAATAAGTTTATAGATGATTTACAAACACAAGGAAAAAACTTATGCTCGATATCAAATTTATTCGTGAAAATCCTGATTTAGTTAGACAAGGATTATTAAATAAAAATTCTGCTGATGTAGTTAATGATATTCTTGAACTCGATGAAAAAAGAAGAACTTTAATTGCAAAATCAGATGAACTTAAAGCTCTTCGTAACAAAGTGTCTTCTCAAATTCCAATTCTAAAAAAGAAAGGTGAAGATACAACAGAAATATTTGCAGAAATGAAAAGAGTTGGTGATGAAATAGCTGAACTTGATAAACAATTAAAAGAAGTAGAAAATAAATTAGAAGAAATATTGAGATGGACTCCAAATCTTGCTCATTCATCTGTTCCAGTTGGAAAAAGTGCAGAAGATAATGTTGAAGTACGCCGCTGGCTGCCCGAAGGTTTTTCATTTGATTTCGATTTTGAAGTTAAAGACCATATCGAACTGGGTAAAAAACTTGATATACTTGATTTTGAAAGAGGCACAAAAATTTCCGGCTCGGGATTTCCGCTTTACAAAGGTAAAGGTGCAACATTAGAAAGAGCTTTAATAAATTTTATGCTCGATTATCATTTGCAGCATCACGGTTATTCAGAAATCTTTCCGCCAATTCTTGTAAATCGTGAATCGATGAAAGGCACAGGTCAAATTCCTAAATTAGAAGAAGATATGTATTTTATTGAAAAAGATGGACTCTATCCAATTCCAACCGCAGAAGTTCCTATCACAAATATTCATCGGGATGAAATTCTTCAAGAAAAGGATTTGCCTATAAAATATGTTGGATATACACCATGTTTTAGAAGAGAAGCGGGTTCGTATGGAAAAGAGTCGAAAGGATTTTTGAGAGTTCATCAGTTTAACAAAGTTGAAATGGTAAAATTTGCTAAACCGGAAGACTCGTATAATGAATTAGAAAGTTTAGTAAAAGATGCAGAAGATATATTACAGGCATTAAAAATTCCTTATAGAATAATTTTATTATGCACGGGCGATTTAAGTTTTTCTGCAGCAAAATGTTATGATATAGAAACATGGTCGCCGGCAGAAAAAAAATGGCTCGAAGCCTCTTCCTGCAGTAACTTCGAAGCTTTTCAAGCTCGAAGAGCAAATATTAGATTCAGAAGAGAAGAATCAAAAAAAGTTGAATATGTTCATACATTAAATGGCAGCGGACTTGCAACAAGCAGATTAATGGTTTCTCTTCTCGAAAATTATCAAACCCCGGAAGGGAAAGTCATTGTCCCAAAAGTTTTACATAAATATACTGGATTTGAAATTATTGGATGATTTTTGTTTAATCTTATTTTTGAATTTTATTTTAACTCTATTTGTTTTTAGTTAGAAAGGAATTTCAGGAACTTGTTTAGTAATCTTTTATATCTAAAAAAATATTTTGTTCGTTATAAAAACACACTTTTATTGGGAATTTTATTCATAATTCTTTCAAATATTGGTTCTGTTTATGTTCCAATCTTAATTAAGAATGGTATAAATTCCTTAAAAGAAAATATTAATACCAGAGTAATTATAAATTATGCACTGCTTATAGTTGGGGTTACTTTTGTTTCGGGTGTTTTTCAGTTTTTAATAAGAGAAACTATAATTGTAGTGTCTCGAAAAATTGAATATGATCTAAGACAGGATTTTTGGAATCATATTCAAAAACTTCCTTTAAGATTTTTCCAAAATAATTCCACGGGAAACATTATGGCACATGCCACAAATGATATAAATGCAGTTCGTTCATTTGTGGGACCTGCAGTTATGTATTCTATTGATAATGGTGTTTTGTTTATAATGATTATTTCAATAATGATATCACTTAGCCCCGTGCTTACACTTTATGCTTTGATGCCGCTTCCTCTGCTTTCTTTTCTTGTTTACGTTGTCATGAAAAAAGTTCATAAACGATATACTAAAATACAGGAGAAATTTTCTGAACTAACTACACTTGCACAAGAAAATTTTTCAGGCATACGTGTGATTAAATCTTATGTTCGGGAAGATTATGAAATAAAAAAATACAAAATGCACAGTTTTGAATACTTAAACAGAAAAATGGATTTGGTAAGACTTCAAGCCTTATTCCATCCAATATTTTTTATGATTGCTGGATTATCAGCAATTATTGTAATTCTTTTTGGCGGCAAAATGGTGATGAATAATCAAACATCGCTTGGTGTGATAGCTGCATTTATTGCTTATTTGTCAATGTTAATCTGGCCAATGATTTCTTTTGGATTTGTTGCGAATATAATTCAACAGGCAGAAGCAAGCATGAAGCGCCTTATGAAATTCTTTAATGAACCACATGAAATTTCTGACAGCATCAATACTGATTATAATATTAAAACAATTAGAGGAGAAATTGAATTTAAAAATGTTTCTTTCAGATATAATGAATATTTGCCTCTGGTACTTGATAACATCAGTTTGAAAATTAAACAGGGAGAAACAGTTGCTTTTATTGGCAAAACAGGAACAGGCAAAACAACATTAGTTAATTTAATTCCACGAATGTATGATGTTACATCAGGAGAAGTATTAATTGATGGCAGAAATATTAAAGAAATACCGCTTCATGTTTTAAGAAAAAATATTGGCTTTGTTCCTCAAGAAACTTTTTTATTTTCTGATACTCTTGCAAATAATATTGCTTACGGATTAAATGGTTATGATAAGGAATTAATTTATTCAGTTTCTGAAATTGCTCAATTAACAAAGGACGTGAATGATTTTCCAGATGGATTTGATACAATTCTTGGGGAACGGGGAATAACTTTATCTGGCGGACAAAAGCAAAGATCCACACTTGCCAGAGCACTGGCAATTAATCCTCGAATATTGATTCTCGATGATTCTTTCTCTGCTGTAGATACACATACAGAAGAAGAAATTCTAAAAAGACTAAAAAAATTTATGAAAGAAAGAACGAGCATAATTATCAGTCATAGAATTTCTACAGTGAAAGATTCTGATAAAATTTTTGTTCTCGATAAAGGAAAAATAGCAGAAGAAGGAACTCATAATGAACTGGTAGCAAAAGGTGGTATCTATGCAGAACTTTATTACAAACAACTTCTTGAAGATGAACTAAAAGAAATTAATTAGTGAAAGGTGGAAGCATGAGAAAGATAAAAGTTGCTTTCTTTTCAATTCCTACGAAAGAAAAAAATTACTTAAACAAAAAATTTGATAAAAGTAAATATGAATTATTCTTTTTCAAAGAAGAATTATCCTTAAATTCACCTGTTCTTAAAGATATAGATGTTCTATCGATATTTATTTATGATAATGTGGATAAATCTATTATTGATAAGGCAAAAAAACTTAAACTAATTGCTACGAGAAGTACAGGTTACAATCATATTGATATTGAATATGCTAAAAAGAAAAATATTTCCGTGTGTAATGTGCCATATTATGGTGAGAACACAGTAGCCGAACATACATTTGCATTAATTCTTGCATTGTCAAGAAATTTGCATAAAGCTTACATTCGTTCACAGCAGAGCAACTTTTCACTTGAAGGATTAAGAGGATTTGACCTGCGAGGAAAAACAATAGGAGTTATTGGAGCAGGAAGCATCGGTGTTCATGTAATGAAAATTGCAAAAGGTTTTGGAATGAATGTGATTGCTTATGATGTCAGGAAAAATCATATACTCGAGGAACTGTTGGATTTTAAATACGTAACTTTAGATGAACTACTTGCTTCATCTGATATTATTACACTGCACTGTCCTTATAATGAAAGCACCCATCATATGATTAATATGAAAAATATTGATAAAGTAAAAAAAGGTGTATTGTTTATTAATACTGCTCGGAGTGGAATTATAGAACCTGCAGCGCTTTATTATGCAATTGATAAAGGAATTTTTGGAGGGGCAGGTTTGGATGTTTTTGAAGGAGAAGAATTATTAAAGGAAGAAAATCAAATGCTTACAAAAAATGTATCCAAAGAAAATATTGAAGCATTATTAAAAAGAAATTTATTGCTAAGAAGAGAAAATGTTATTATTACACCCCACATGGCATTTGACTCACACGAAGCAATAGAAAGAATCCTGCAAACTACTTATGAAAACATAATCTCATTTTTTGAAAATAAAAATTACTACAAAGTTGTATAATGGCATCAGATTTCGGTGATGAAATATTAGGCAAAGCATACGACTCAAAATTAATGAGGCGTTTGCTTGAGTATGTCAAGCCATATAAAAAATATGTAGTGCTTGCAATACTTCTCAACATTCTCGTTGCTGCATTAGGACCTCTGCGCCCATATTTAACTAAAGTTGCAGTTGATAATTACATCTCTGCAAAGGATTGGAATGGATTGATTTTTATAAGCTTAATTTTATTTGCATCTCTCTTTTTTCAGGCAGTGGTTCAATACTTTCTTACCTATTATACTGAATTAATGGGACAAAAAATTATATTTGATTTGCGGGTAGAAATATTCTCGCATGTTCAAAAACTAGCTTTGAAATTTTTTGACAAAACCCCAATTGGAAGAATTGTTACACGAGTAACAAATGATGTTGAATCTCTAAATGAAATGTTCTCATCAGGTATCGTTGCTGTATTCAGCGACATTTTTGTAATCGTGTGGATTTTTGTTTTTATGTTTTCATTATCGTGGGATTTAGCTTTAGTAACAATGTCAGTAATCCCAATTCTTTTCTATGCTACATTTTTATTTAGAAAAAAAGTTCGGGAAGCATATCGTGATGTTCGTTATCATTTAGCAAGATTAAATTCATACATGCAGGAACATGTTACAGGAATGAACATTGTTCAAAATTTTGTTAAAGAACAAGATGAATTAAAAAAATTTTCTGCAATTAACGCTGATTACAGAAATGCAAATATTAAGTCGGTGTTTTATTATGCAGTTTTTTTCCCATTCGTTGAATTGTTAAGTTCTATTACAATTGGATTGATTATTTGGTATGGGGGCGGCGAGGTAATTCAAAAACAATTAACTATTGGAGTACTGTTTGCTTTTCTTCAATATACAGAAATGTTTTGGCGGCCTGTAAGAGATCTTTCAGAAAAATACAATATTCTTCAAACAGCTATGGCTTCTTCCGAAAGAATTTTCAAACTGCTTGATGATAAAACATTTATCAAAAATCCTGATAAACCAATTATACTAAACAGTGTAAAAGGAGAGATAGAATTTAAAAATGTCTGGTTTGCATATAATGATGGCGAGTATGTTTTGAAAAATATTTCGTTCAAAATTAATTCAGGCGAAACAGTTGCTATCGTAGGTGCCACTGGAGCTGGTAAAACAAGTCTCATAAATATTCTGACTCGATTTTATGAAATCGAAAAAGGAAGCATCACAATTGATGGAATTGACATTCGACATTTAGATAAGCATAATCTGCGAAAATATATTTCAGTTGTTTTACAGGATGTTTTTTTGTTTTCTGGCACTATCAAATCTAATATTTCGCTTGGTGCGGAAAATATTTCAGATGAACAAATTATCGAAGCTGCAAAAACAGTTGGTGCTCACGATTTTATTTCAAAATTGCCAAATGGATACAACGAAGAGGTTAAAGAAAAAGGTGCAACTCTTAGTGTTGGACAGCGTCAATTAATTTCATTTGCTCGAGCCCTTGCTTATAATCCTCAAATTCTAATTTTAGATGAAGCTACATCGAGTGTTGATACAGAAACAGAAGAGTTAATTCAAAATGCCATTGAAAAACTTTTAGCTGGCAGAACTTCAATTGTAATTGCACACAGATTGTCAACTATTCAAAATGCAGATAAAATAATTGTAATGCATAAAGGTGAATTAAAAGAAATTGGAACTCATCAGGAACTTCTTGCAAAACGCGGTATATATTACAGGCTCTATCAACTTCAATACAAAGAACAGGAAATTACAAGAACAGCATTATAAACATTAGCTATTCATTAAAATGAAGTTTGATATTTACAATTTCAGGAAGACTTCCTAATCTTATCGGCGGACCCCATCCACCGGCGCCGCATGAAACATAGTAATGTGTGCTGCCTTTTAATTTGTATCCCCACGGTAATTCATAAATTTTTTTTATTATATAATTCAATGGCCAAAGCTGACCATAATGAGTATGACCGGATAATTGTAAATCGATCCCATTTTGCTCTGCTTCTTCTAAATGAAACGGCTGATGATCCATCAAAATAATTGGAAGTGATTTGTCAACATCTTTTACTAATTCACTTAATTCTTTTCTGGTTTTTTCTGAAAATCTGTTTATTGAACGGTCTTCTCTGCCGATAATATAAAATGCTTTGTCAATTAAAATTGAACTGTCTCTTATCATTTGAATTTTGTGAGCATTCAGATAATTGACAGCATCGTCTACTCCTCCAATATATTCGTGATTACCAGTTATTCCAAAAATTCCATATTTAGCCTTAAGTTCGAATAATGCCTCTCCAACATTGTCTTTTAAGACTGGTTTTATATCTTCATCAATTATATCTCCAGCAAAAAGGATTATATCGGGATTGAGTTTGTTTATTTTGTCAACAATTTTGTATGCAAACATTTTTCCGTTAATAGTTCCAAGATGTAAATCTGATGCCATTACAATATTTAGTGATTTTAAGTTGCCAGCTTTTTTATTTATAAATATTTCGTATTTACGAATGTTTATAATTTTTGAAGTAAAATATCCCCCCATAATTAAGATAAAAACTAAAATTGAAACACATGCTGTTAGAAACTTTTTCACCTTATCTGGATTTTCTGTTATAAAAGAAGGAAAGAACTGCAGGAAATGATTTAATATTCTAATCAAATCAATTGCAAATAAGAATAGAAAAGAATAAAACATAACAGCAATCCAGAAAGAACCACACCATATTAAAAAATCACTAATGTAAGAAACCCAGTAGTTTTCGAGTATTCGGCCAGCTATGTAAGAAAGAATTAGAAAAACTAAAACTATAATTGAGAGGTTTTTTAAGTTATCAGGAACAACTGAAATAATTCTTTTTGCAATGTAAAAATTTATTAGCCCATAAATTGAAAATACAATTGAAAAAAATATTATAGTCTGAGTAGTTTTCATAGGTATTAACTTTTTAGGTGATTATTAATAAATGCTTTTCTTTTTTTGGATAGCTTTTTTGTAAAGTTGAATATATTTTTCTGCAGATTTTTTCCACGAGTAATCCTTATTCATTCCATTTATTTGAATTTTTTTCCAGACGTCTTTTAATTGAAAGTCATTCAAAGCTCGTTTAACAGTATCTAATAAAGCATGACCTGAATAGTCCCAGAATGAATAACCAGTACCAATTTCCTGTCCCATTGCTAAATACTCATTCCAATCCTGCACAGTATCTGCAAGACCTCCTGTTTTTCTTACAACGGGGACTGTTCCATATTTTAAGGAGTAAATTTGATTGAGACCGCATGGTTCATATCTTGAAGGCATAAGAAAAATATCTGCTCCTGCTTCAATCAAATGTGCAAGCTCATTGTTATAACCAATATATGCATGAAGTTTATCTGGAAATTTATGCGAGATATAATAAAAGAGTTCTTCATATCTTTGCTCACCGCTTCCAAGTATAATCCATTGAGCATTTAAACTCATCAGTTCATTAATTACATAAGCTAAAATATCAAAACCTTTTTGAGAGACAAATCGAGAAATCATTGCAATCAGAGGAATGTTTTCATTAAATGAAAAATTGATATGTTCTAGAAGAAATTTTTTGTTTTTTATTTTTTCTGATAAATCATTTATAGAATAGTTATATGGAATAAATTTATCGATTTCGGGATTCCAGATATTATAGTCTACTCCATTTAGAATACCATAGAAATCATCTTTTCTCATCTGTAAATATTCATGCATGCCTTCGCCGTATTCGGGTGTAAGAAGTTCTTTTGCATAAGTTTCGCTTACAGTGTTTAATACGTCAGCTGTGAAAATGGCAGTCTTTAAAAAATTTACATCGCCATAATATTCGCCTATTCCGCCATAGAGATAATGTTCATATCTGATTTCTGCTTTTGAAAATGCATCTTTTGCAAATCTTCCTTGATATGCAATATTGTGGATGGTAAAAACAGTTGCGGTTTTTTCAAATAATTTGTCCCATCCATAATTTTCTCTAATAAGAATTGGAATTAATGCAGTCTGCCAATCGTTACAATGAATTACATCAGGTGCCCATTGGAGTCTTTGCAATATTTCAATAACACCTTTAGAAAAAAGAATGAATCTTTCGTCTTCATCGTAATCATTTGTATAAATACGAAATCGGTGGAAGTAATGAGGACAATCAACAAAATATACTTCCACATTTGATTTTTCTGTAGGATTAGAATTAGGCAGTTTTGCTGTATGAACATGAACTGAATGAACTTTGCCTGCAACACGGATAGGAATTTCTCCAATATCCCATCTATAAGATAAACCATGTTCAACTTCGCCAAATGTATTATACTTTGGCATAAAAATTTTAACTTCGTGACCTAATTTAGAAAGCTCAAGAGGCAGTGAACCTGAAACATCTGCAAGTCCGCCAGTTTTCGCATAGGGATAAACTTCACTTGAAACAAAAGCAACTTTCATTAAAATAAATTTTTATTTGTAATTGCAAAGATAATGAAAGAAAAGTTTATAAGAATTAATTACTCATAAGATTTGTAATAAAACGCATGTTTTTTGATGACGAATTTGAAATGATAATTTTTAATACTGCCGTAAGTGGTACTGATAAAAACATTCCCACTATTCCCCATAGATAGCCCCAGACCATTAAAGAAAATAAAATTATAAGCGGGTTTAAACCAAGTTTGTTACCAAATATTTGAGGCTCTATGATGTTTCCTATAATATTTTGAATAACAATTATTGTAGCAGTTACAAGAAGTGCATATCCAAAAGATTCATACTGAATAAGTGTCATTAATGCAGGCAGAATAACAGCAATAACCGACCCGATGTTTGGAATGAAATGAAGCAAAACAGCAATTGTAGCCCAGACGATGTAGAACTCAACCCCATAAAGCCATAGAATTACTCCAATAAAAAAACCAAGGGAAAGACTGATTAGAAATTTAGTGATTATATATTTTTGAATTTGTTCTGTAATATCCTTAAAAGTCTTACGAAGTTTCATTTCTCTTTGAATTGTTAATGTTGCAAGCTGTTCATCGATAGATTCGTCGTCTCTATCTGTGAGTTCTTGTTTCAGTTTTAATTCTTTTCTCAATTTTTTAATTGTTGATTTAACATTTTTCTCTACATATCGAAGCCGTATTGCTTCTACAATTTTATCATGTCCGCTGCTTATAAAAATGAAGAAGAAAAGAATTAGAAATAAATTTGTAAATACATCAATCGTTGAAGAAAAGATGCCGCTTGCAATATCTCCATAATTCAATGTTCTAAGAAATTTGGTCATTGTAAAATTTGTAAAAAGCGGGTCTCTTATACCAATTGACCTTGATACGTTTCTTATAATATGACTCAACTTTTCTGTGTAGACAGAAATGTTTTCTCCAAATTGTAAAAATGAGGTAAGTATTATTTGTGATATTCCAACAAAAAGCCCTATTGTGATAATTATATCTATGAAGATAATAATGCCAAGAGGAACTTTTCTTACTTTTAAAAAATTATTCATTGGTTCAAAAACAAAAAATAAAATGTAGGCGATTACAAAAGGAATGAAGATGTGTCGTAATTCTTTTAGAATAAAAAATATAATGAACAGTCCAATTACAGAAACAAAAAATTTTATTGTTGAGTCGGGGTTAATCTTTTTCATGAGTTTTTGTTTTTTCATGGTCAAATATATAAAAAAGATAATTCTATTATTGTGCCTCAGATAATATGAGTAAGATAGAAAAATATTTTCAAATTTTTTCAAGAAACATTCGGAAATTAAAATTATTTTCGAATACAGAATCAAAACAGTAAATGTTTATGAAGTCATATTATTTATTTAAGAAAGATTGGGAGTCGGAACTAAGAACACGTTATGCTATTAATGCTTTGTCGATGTTTATTCTTGTCACAATCAGCGTAATAATGTTTTCTATAGGCAGTGAAAAAATAACAGAATATTTAACTGGCGGACTGCTATGGGTTGTAATATTTTTTTCTGCAATGTCTGGATTATCGAGAGTATTTGTTTCGGAAGAAGAACGCGGCACTACAATGACTCTTCATTTGATTGCATCGCCGTCAACAATTTTCTCGGGGAAATTAATTTTTAATCTTGTTCTTGTTTTTTTAATGAACTTTGCAATTACTATTTTATTTTTGCTTTTATTTGAATCATTTATCATAAAAAATTTTTTGTTGTTCTTAATAGCATTTGTTCTTGGAAATATTGGGATAGCAATTTCATCAACAATTATTGCAGCGATAATTTCAAAGGCATCGTCAAAAGGAACGCTTTACCCGGTTTTATCTTTTCCAATTCTGCTTCCTTTAATTCTTATTCTTCTTGAAATTACAAAATTTTCAATGGATGGAAATTCAATTTCTTCATCAGTTGTCGAAATTTTAGTCCTTGTTTGTTATGATGTAATAATGTTAACAGCATCGTATCTTTTGTTTGATTTTATATGGAAAGAATAGAGATGGAAATAGATATTAATAAATATACATAGTTATGCATAATTATTAATTATTTTTTATGTAATTATTGAATTTTATTTATGAAATCAAAGTTTAATCCATCTCGATAGAACATACTGGAATTTACCTGAAGAAGCTTTATGCTAATAGACAGTTTTAGAAACTAAGTAAACCTGTTAAGAGTAGCACGCTGCTTATAAACACTGGTAAACATAATATAAAAATGCTTAATCTTATTTAGTCCCGAAATATTCATTAAGAATGTTTTTAATTTGTTCTTTTGTTTGAATGCTGCTTGTTGCTTTAACAACTTTACCATTTTTATAATAAACTGTAAATGGTAAACCCGCAAAACCTTTGCACTCCGGAAGATTTCTGATAACATTTGCATCTGGAATATCGAATTCCATATCAAAAAATTTAACATGCGGATATTCATTTTCAAGTTCTTGCATTGCTTGATAAACTGGAATGCACATTGGTCCCATTCTTCCACAACAAATCATTACATTTTCATTTTCTTTGAGAATTTTATTGTATTCTCCTTCAGATAAAATATGATTCAAATTTGTTCTAAGCATTTTTTTCTCCTGAATTTTTTATAAGCAATAAGATGATTAACTATTAAAAAAGATTCTAAAAAATTATTTCATGTAAATTTTCTATCTTTTATGAAAACAAAAAATTTTTTTCTATGAATAATTTCGATTATGATTTTGTGATAATCGGTGCAGGATTAGCAGGTTTATATTCGGCATTCTATGCTTCTAAGTATGGTACCGTTGCTTTAATAACAAAAACAACTATTGAAATAAGTAATTCTTATTTAGCACAAGGTGGCATAGCAGCTGCGATAGGGAAAAATGATTCCACTCAATTACATTATGAAGATACGATTAAAGCTGGTAGTGGTTTATGCAATAAAGAAGCAGTTAAAATACTTGTGAATGAAGGATTAGAAAGAGTTAAAGAACTTATTGAACTTGGAATGCAGTTCGATAAAGAAGATGGCGAGATATCATTGGGACTCGAAGGAGGTCATTCAAGAAATCGAGTTCTGCATGCTGGTGGAGATGCAACGGGTAAAGAAGTGGTTAACTTTATTCTTAAGTTTATTTATGAAAACAAAAACATAAAAATTTTTGAAAATACATTAGTTTATAAATTAATTTCGAAAAATGATGAATGTATTGGAGCTTATGCTTTTAATCACAACAATAATGATAATTTTTTAATAACTGGAAAAGTCATTATTCTTGCTACTGGTGGAGCTTCTGCAATTTTTTCTCATTCTACTAATCCGCATACTACAGTGGGAGAAGGCTTGTGGCTTGCTTATGATATTGGAGTAAAAATCGAGAGCATGGAATTTATTCAGTTTCATCCAACATCGTTTTACACTGGAACAGACGAAACATTTCTTATCAGCGAAGCAGTAAGAGGTGAAGGAGCATTGCTTTTGAATTATGATGGTAAAAGATTTCTACATGATGAAAATATAACAGAACTTGCAACAAGAGATCTTGTATCAGAAGCAATTTTCAATGAATTAAAAAAAACTAATAAGCCGAATGTCTTCTTAAAACTCAATCATCTAAATGAAAATAAAATCAAAAAAAGATTTTCTAATATTTATAAAGAAGCTCTAAAATATGGAATTGATATAACTAAAGATCTTGTTCCTGTAACACCCGCAGCTCATTATATGGTAGGAGGTATTAAAACTGATTTAAATGCCGAAACAAATATTAAACGGCTTTATGCAGTTGGAGAAGTTGCTTCTACAGGAGTTCATGGAGCAAATCGACTTGCAAGCAATTCTTTGCTTGAATGTCTTGTCTTTTCTAAAAGAGCAGTAGAACATTCTTTAAAATATTTGAAAGAAGAGAGAAGGAATTTTTCTAAATTTAGCATCTTAAATTTTTATGTGGATAAAAATAACAAACAAACTTTTCTTGAAATAAAAAATATCATTGCTAAACTTTTATGGAATAATGTTGGCATTATAAGAACAAAAGATTCCTTATTCGAAGCTCTTAATGTAATTAATGATTTGACAAAAAATATTTCTTTAGATGAAAATGAATACTATGCAGGAAGAATTATTAGCCTTATTAATGTAGCAAAAATGATTGCACAAGCTGCACTAGTTCGAGAAGAAAGCAGAGGTTGTCATAGAAGAGAAGATTTTCCCGAAGAAGACGAAAATTTTAGAAAATTAATTATACAGGAAAAAGGAAAAGAACCTGTTTTAATTCCTATATCATAATTTCAAAAAAATTTTATAAGAAAATGATTAACAAAAAAGAATTAGTTCGAATAATTAATTTGGCATTAAAAGAAGATATCGGAAGCGGTGATGTAACCACCAATTTGATTGTGCCAGATTTTCAAAAAGGAATTGCAGAAATCTTTGTCAAAGAAGATGGGGTAATTGCTGGATTGAATGTAGCTAAAGAGGTATTCAAAAAACTGGATAATAAAATTACTTTTAAAAAATTTATTAATGATGGTGATAAAGTATCTAAAAACACTAAGATAGCAGAAGTAAAAGGTTCACTTAGAGATTTATTAACGGGTGAACGGACGGCACTAAATTTTTTACAAAGAATGAGCGGGATTGCAACATTAACAGCAAAATTTATAGCTCAACTTGAAGGATTAAATACAAAGATTCTTGATACTCGCAAAACCGTTCCCTGCTTAAGAATGCTTGACAAATATTCTGTTAAGGCGGGAGGAGGAACAAATCATCGTTTTGGACTTTACGATATGGTGTTAATCAAAGATAATCATATTAAAGCTGCTGGAAGTATTACCAATGCTGTTCATATAATAAGAAAAAAACTTAAAAAAAAGATGAAGATTGAAGTAGAAACTACAAATCTTGAGGAAGTCAAAGAAGCATTATCGAATAAAGTTGATATTATTATGCTTGATAATATGACCGTAGAATTGATGGAACAAGCAGTTAAATTAATTGATGGCAAAGCTCTAGTTGAAGCCTCGGGAAATGTAACACTTGAAAATGTAAGAAAAATTGCATTAACCGGAGTTGATTTTATTTCGGTTGGAGCTATTACTCATTCAGTCAGGGCTCTTGATATCAGTATGAAAATACAAAATATTTAATGCAAAATCAGTGAGACAAAGATGAACGATTTAATAAATGAAATAAATAAATTAAGAAAAGAAAAAAATGCTGTTATACTTGCTCATAATTATCAAATTCCTGAAATACAGGATTTAGCAGATTTTGTGGGTGATTCACTTGGCTTATCGCAGCAAGCAGCAAAAACAAAAGCAGATATAATTGTTTTCTGCGGTGTCCATTTTATGGCAGAAACAGCTTCAATTATTTCTCCTGATAAAAAAGTTCTTATCCCGGATTTAGAAGCAGGGTGTTCGCTTGCCTCAACAATTAATGCAGAACAACTTAAAAAATGGAAAGAAGAGCACCCGGATTATGTCGTTGTTTCTTATGTCAATACAACTGCAGAAGTAAAAGCAGAAAGTGATTATTGTGTTACATCTTCAAATGCAGTTAAAGTTGTTCAGGCAATTCCTGAAAACAAAAAAATATTATTCCTTCCAGACAAATTCTTGGGATTATATGTAAGCACTGTAACAGGCAGGGAAATTGAAATATGGAACGGTGCCTGTCATGTTCATGAAAAAATTGGTGATATAAGTTTTGATGATGCAAGAAATGAACATCCCGATGCTGAATTTTTAATTCATCCTGAATGTGGATGTTCGTCTTCATGCATGTTGAAATCCCAGCTCTATTTTGATTGCAAAAATATTCATATTTATTCCACGGAAGGAATGATTAAACATGTTACAAATTCTAAAGCAAATGAATTTGTAATTGCAACAGAAGTTGGCATTCTTCATAGATTAAGAAAAGTAAGACCGGAGGCAAAATTTTATCCTTTAAGTGAAAATGCAGTTTGTGAATACATGAAGATGATAACATTGGAAAAATTATATTATTCTTTGTTGAATGAATTATATGAAGTAAAAGTACCAGAAGAAGTAGCACAAAAAGCAAGACTTTCAATTGAACGAATGCTTTCAATTGTCTAAAAAATTATTTTATAAAAAATGATAGTTCTTGTAGGTTCAAAAAATCCTGTAAAAATTGAATCAGTGAAAGAAGCATTTTCATATTACTTTGATAATGTAGAAGTAATAGGGATTGAAGTAGATTCAGGTGTTTCTTCTCAACCAATTAATGAAGAAACATTCACTGGGGCTAAGAATCGTGCTCAAAAGTTGAAAGAAATTAATGAAAGAGAAAAATTAAACGGAGATTTTTTTATTGGAATAGAAGGCGGGATAAAAAATTATTTTAATAAATGGTTTGCTTTTGGATGTATGTGTGTTATGGATAAAGAAGGAAAAATTTCATTTGGAACATCACCTCACTTTGAACTGCCGGAATTTGTTTTTAAAAAATTATTAAATGGAATTGAGCTTGGTGATGTAATGGATGAAATTATGAATCAAAAAAATACCAAACAAAAAAATGGTGCAATAGGATTTTTTACTAATGGTGTAATGAACAGAAAAGAACTTTATGTTGAAGGTTTAAAAGTTGCAGTGATTCCATTTTTGCATAAAGAAATGTTTTTTAATAATAACAGGAGATAAAATGATACTGCCAATTTATCAGGTTGATGCATTTACAGGAAAAATTTTTTCTGGCAATCCAGCAGCTGTAGTTCCGCTTAAAGAATGGCTTGATGATGCAATACTGCAAAATATTGCCATGGAAAATAATTTATCCGAGACAGCCTTTTTTGTAAAAGAAGGAGACAAATATCATATTCGATGGATGACTCCTCAATCAGAAGTTCCATTATGCGGTCATGCAACTCTTGCTTCAAGTTTTGTGTTATTCAATTTTATTGAGAAAGATAGAGATAAAATTATTTTCACTTCTAAGAGCGGAGAATTAATTGTTGAACGAAATGGTGAACTGTTAACTTTAGATTTTCCAGCTAATAAACCGCATGAAACAAATCATCCATCTGAGTTGAATGAGTGTTTTAATAAAACTCCAGTTGAAGTTCTTGAAAATGGTTTCTTTCTTTTAATAGTTTTTGATGATGAAGATTTTATAAAAAATTATTCACCAAACTTTAATTTAATTCGAAAACTTCATAAACATGCTGTGATAATAACTGCAAAAAGCAAAACTGTTGATTTTGTGTCGAGAGTGTTTGTGCCAAATGAAGGAGTTGATGAAGATCCTGTTACTGGTTCGGCACACACAGTATTAACTCCATACTGGTCAGAAAAACTTAATAAGAAGAAGCTAACAGCTCATCAAGTTTCAAAAAGGGGCGGTGAACTCTTTTGTGAAAATGTGGGGAAACGAGTTAAAATTTCTGGCAGAGCTGTTTTATATATGACAGGGAGTATTTACTTATAAATCGCTTTCCCAAAATTTCTTTTAATTTGAATCTACTTTATTTTAAAAAATATAAGCATATTTACACAAAAAATTTTTCGCACTACGAAAAATTTGCACAAATAGTTTATTTTTATAATTGATTTAATTCATTATAAAATGAAAAAAATATTACTGATAATACTGACTCTTCTGGGTATAATATCTTGTGATGCACCAAGATTAAATCTGCTTGATTCTCGAAATCCTAACAATAAATTGGGTTTAATTGACGGTTATGTTTTATCTTCTAATCGTGCTGCTTTAGCAGGTGTAAAAGTAATCTGGAAAAATCAAAATGTTTTTGCACTAACCAATTCTCAAGGTTATTTCAGAATTGAAAATATTCAAATGAAAGATGGGATGTTAATTTTTGAAAAAGAAGGATTATCACAAGATTCTATTTATGTGGAATGGAATAATCAAAAAATAAAACATTTGCAAGAATTCATTTTAAGTTATACTCGTGGTCAGCTTGATGGATATGTTTACACAGTTCCAAGAAATGCTGTTGAAAATGTAAGAGTTTTGTGGAAAAATCAGAAGGTTTTTGCTGAAACAAATTCCGATGGTTATTATAAACTGGAAAATATTTCTATGAATGATGGATGGCTTTATTTTGAAAAGGAAGGATTATCCCGCGATTCTTTTTTTGTTGAGTGGAATAATGAAGAAGTCAAACATATTTCTGATGTAATTTTATATCCAACTATTGGAACACTTGATGGATTTGTTTATGCTGTTCCCCGTTCAGCTTTGTCAAATGTAAATGTTTTCTGGAAGAATCAAAATATTCTTGTGCAAACAAATTATGAAGGTTATTATAAACTGGAAAATATTTCTATGAATGATGGATGGCTTTATTTTGAAAAGGACGGCTTTGCCAAAGATTCTGTTTATGTTAGATGGAATAATCAAAAAACAATAAGAGTTAATGAAGTAATTCTTTATTACACAATTGGAACGATTGATGGATTTGTTTATGATATTTCACGAAATCCTTTGAAGGATGTTAAAGTTTTATGGAAAAATCAAAATATTTTCAGCGAAACAAATTCGAGCGGTTATTATAAACTTCAAAATGTTTCTATAAAAGATGGATGGCTTTATTTCGAAAAATATGGATTCAAAAAAGATTCAGTTTATGTAAGCTGGAATGGTCAAAACTCTTTAAGAATGAGCGATAGGACTTTGAGTTATACTACAGCTACAATTTTAGGTTATGTTAAAACAGTAGCACTGCCGCGCAGAGTAATTCCAAATGTAAAAGTATTTTGGAAAAATCAATCAATGATTACTCAAACGGATGCTGCAGGAAAATACCAATTAGACAATGTAGTTCAAAATAACGGATGGCTTTATTTTGAGAAAGACGGTTACAGCAAAGATTCTGTTTTTGTTCAATTTGATAATCGACCTGTTAAACAAATAGACGACAGATTCTTGAATGCTGATCCGCGTTTAACAGAACTTTCAATTTTTACAACGGTTCAGAACAGATATCCTGATATTCAGGTTCAAAGACTTTATGTTCAAGCAACAATTGCTGATGATGAAAATGATGTTGATACAGTTTTTGTTAAAAACAATTCATTAAATTTTTATAAGAGATTAATCTACAATTTAGAAACAAACAAATATGAAAATAATTTCAGAACAATAGATTTAAAGATAAACTCCATCGAAGATGCAATTGGTACAGATTTTACAATTGTAGCAAAAGATAAATCGGGAAGAATATTTACAATTGGGTCATCTAATATTAAAAGACTAATTACACAAGAAATTATAATTGATTCACCAGTTAATAGAGCTGTGGTAAGCAGCAGTCCTACATTCGTCTGGAAAAAATTTAGTCCGGGATTCAATTTTAAATATGCAGTTCAGGTTTACACAGATGAAACCGCTCCAATTTTAGTTTGGGAGAAAAAAAATATTTCGAAAGATGCAACTGAAACAACATGCGACATAACTTTGCCTGCGGGTGATTATTTCTGGGTTGTAATTTGTATAGATGATTTTGGAAATAGTTCAATTTCAAAACCGGGAACATTTACGGTAAAATAATTTCAGAGATTAATCATGAAATTTATACCAGAAAATATTAATTACATAAAAAATCTCTCTAAAGAAGAATTTGAAGCACTCTTTGAATTCAGTCAACTTCTTAACTCATCGAGTTATCAAGAATCTTTTATAGAAGATGTAATTGATATCGTAATAAAAATTATCAATGCAGAACGAGGTTTATTTGTAAAATACGATGAGGCAACAGATAGTTTTTCAATTATAACAGCAAGAAAAATTTCAAATGAAAGCATAACTGACCTGAATCAATTTTCTTCAGGAATTCTTCAAAAAGTAATCAAAGAAAAACGGCCGCTTTTATATCACGATGTAATGGGCGACCCAAATTTATCACAATTTCAGAGCGTGCAAATTCATAGAATTAAATCTGTAATTGGTGTTCCTATAATGCGTGACGACAAAGTCTGGGGAGTAATTATTGCGGACAGCACATTAGACCGACGTGAATTTACAGAAGAGAATTTAATTTTCTTAAACTTCTTTTCGAATCTTGTATCTTTAACATTAGACAGAATAATAAAACTCGAAGAATTAGAAAAAGAAAACAGAATATTAACCAATAAACTTCAATCCTCTGAAATTATTCCTGAAATGGTTGGCAACAGCACCGCCATTCAAAATCTAACAAAGTTAATTCATAAAGTTGCACAAACAGATGCAACAGTTTTAATAACTGGAGAAAGCGGAACGGGAAAAGAAGTTGCTGCACGTGCAATTCATCAATTAAGCAGAAGAAAAGACAAACCATTTCTTGCTCAGTTTTGCGGTTCAATCCCGGATAGTCTCCTTGAAAGTGAGCTGTTTGGATATAAGAAAGGAGCTTTTACTGGAGCAAACACAGACAAACAAGGTTTGATTGAAGCTGCAGATGGAGGGACATTTTTCCTTGATGAAATTGCTGATATTTCAAATGCACTTCAGGCAAAACTTTTAAGAGTTCTTGAAAACCGCGAGATAATTCGTCTTGGCGATACAAGAGTAAAAAAAGTAGATGTAAGAATAATTGCAGCTACAAATAAAGATTTAAATGCGCTTACTAAAGAAGGTCAATTTAGAGAAGATTTGTTTTACAGGTTAAATGTATTTCCGATTAAAATGCCGCCATTGAGAGAACGACGGGAAGATATTCCATTGCTTGCAAGCTACTTTGTTAAAAAGATTGCGAAAAAAAATATTCCTATAGATTCTTCTGCAATCAAAAAAATGGAAAGTTATTATTGGCCCGGTAATGTTCGTCAGCTAATAAATGTAATTCAGAGAGCACTTATTTTATGTGATTCTGATAAAATTTATGCAGAACATATAATTCTTGAAGATAATCAGGACTTAATGAATTTCAAAGGAACACTTAAAGAATTTGAATTGCTGCTGCTTAAAAAACGTCTTGAAGAATTTAATGGCAATAGAACATTAACTGCAAAATCACTTGATGTTTCAGTTCGATGGATTCAACTAAAATTAAAAGAGATGGGTGAACAGCAAAACGATGCTTAGTTCAACAGAAATATTATTCGAGAAGTTTGAAATTCTTGATGTACTCAAAAAAGATGAACACGCTGCAGTTTATCTTGCCAATCATATTTATCTAAATAAAAAAATTATTCTGAAAGTCCTTAATACAGAAAAAATATCTGACCAAACATTAATCGAAAGATTCAAACGTGAAGCAAAATTACTTGCAAAACTTGACCATCCTAATATTATTAAAGTTCTCGATTTTGGAACAAGCAAAGAATATTTCTACATTTCATTTGAATACATTGAAGGCGAAAGTTTAAGAAATTTATTAAAACACCGAAATCTTTCTTATGAAGAAAAAAAACTTTTAACAATACAACTTTTCAAAGCCATTCATTTTGCTCATTCAAATAAAATTATTCATCGAGATATAAAACCAGAAAATATTTTTATTGACAATAACATGAACTTAAAACTGGGTGATTTTGGACTGGCACTCTCTGCAGAAGATAATTTTGTGACAAGTCCTTATTCAATTGTTGGAACGCCCAGTTACATGTCGCCAGAACAGGTAGCAGGAGCAAAACTAACTTATCAAAGTGATTTGTTTTCCGCAGGCGTTGTGATATATGAAATGTTTACAGGAAAAAACCCATTCTTAAAAGAAAATGTTACTCTTACTTTAAACGAAATAATGTCTTACAATGAAAACAGTATTATTGAAGGACTGAGTGAAATATCAGAAGAAATTAGACAAATTATTATTCGTCTTTTAAAGAAAAAACCTGCGTTTCGCTATAATTCTGCACTTGAAGTATTAAATGAATTAAATGTTCAACCAGAACAATTGACAATTTCTTTGAGCAAAGATGTAAACTACAATAGAAGAAAGACAAAGATTATTATTTCGGGGGTTGCTTTAATAGTTCTATTAATAGCGCTGACTGTTTTCTTAAATCAAATACAATTAAAAAAAGCTTTGCCATCTGAACAAAAGATAAATCAACAAAAAAATGAACCGGCAAAAGAAAAAGTTGCACAGAGGGAAAAACTATCACCCGGTGATAAAAATGATTCCAGTTTGATTGCTGCTCAAACAACAGAGAATCAAACAAATAGAGCTGCTGAGATAACTACACTTAAATATGGAGGATTATTTGTTGAATGTTTCCCATGGGCTGATGTTTATGTTGATGGAGAAAAACTTGAAACTACACCAATGACCAAACCATTAACTTTAACAGAAGGAGAACACACTGTTAAATTAGTTCATCCCGACTATCCAATTTATTCTGAAGTTATTAAAATAAATCATTCGCAGGTAACAAACTTAAAAGTTTCACTTGAATCGTTGATGGGATATATAAATTGCAAAGTTAATCCGTGGGGTAACATTTATGTAAACGGGGATTTCAAAGGTCAAACTCCTATGAAAGAATTAATAAGAGTTTTTCCCGGTTTTGTGAGATTATCTGTTAAAAATCCAAATTATCGGGATATTGATACAAGTTTTTATATTAAACAGGGAGATACTATTCAACTTAAATTTGTATTAAAGGAAAAATGATGGTATAGAAGTTGTCCTATACATTAGAAAGAGGTGAGTATGAGAAGAAAAATTTTTACCATATTGATATTATTTGCCCTGCCAATTCTTGCACAGAATTGGGAATGGCAGGTTGTAACCGGATGGGATATGAAGTTTCCTGTTTCGGGAGGCCAGGTTGTATACGATACAGTTAGCAATAAATTTTATGTACTTGGTGGAGAAAATTCTTCAAAAGAAGTTGTTGACTGGATTCAGGAATACAATATTCTTTCGGGTGAATGGAAAATTGTTGGCAAAATGAATCAGCCGAGATATTTGTTTGTGGCAAACATATGGCAGTCGCAAATTCTATATTTTGGCGGAGTAAGTGAGTTTTCTCAGGAAAAAAATATTATGGAATCATGGAATTATAAATCGATTCCATCTGATCCTATTGTTTTTGATACTCAGGATAATTTTGCAAGAGCTTTTTCTACTGGATATATAAAAAATAATTTGTTGTATGTTATAGGAGGTGAACCTATCCCGAGCGGAGCTGCAGAACTTCCTTATATTATTGGATATGATTTAATAAACAAAAAAATAAATTTTACTTACGGAACCACAAGTCAAAATCAGCCAAAGCAGCAGATGAGTATTCTTCTTGATAATAACATTTATATTTTTGGTGGAATTTTAAATGGTGCTCTTTCTTCAATTAATAAATTTGATATTGCTAAAAATAAAATAGAAGAACTGCCGCAAAAACTTTTAACTCCCCGAGCCGGAGGAGTGGCTATTTACAATTCTGTATTAAAAAGAGGTTTTATAATTGGCGGTTTTAATGAAACCGATAGAGCTCTCAAGTCCGTTGAAGCAATTGACATTTTAAGTGATGGAAGAGTTCTTGTTTATCCATTCCCCTCTCTTAAATATGCAAGAAGAAATCCAATGGCAATTAATTATGGAAATACAATTGTTGTTTTTGGCGGAAGAGATGAAAATGGAAATATTGTTCCATATCTTGAAAAACTTGCACTTGTTACAACTAAATCCGATAATGAAGAAAAAAATGAACTGCCAAAAACCGATGTATTATTTCAGAACTATCCTAATCCTTTTAATCCAAATACAACAATTTCATTTGAATTATCAAGATATTCTTCTGTTTCACTTGATATTTATTCTCTGCTTGGTCAGCATATAATAACATTGAAACATGGAAATCTTTATGCTGGAAGATATTCAATTGATTGGAATGGAAAAGATAAATTTGGCAAAGAAGTTCCAGCAGGAATTTATTTTGTATGTTTGAAAACAGATAATCTAATTCAAACCAGAAAAATGGTTCTTCTCAAATGATTAAAAAAATATTCTTCTTTTTATTGTTTTTATATTCATTAAATACTTTTGCTCAGGAAATCTCATTTGAAAAAGTCAAAAGAGAATATGATTCTTTTGAATATGAAAATGTAATTAAATATTCAAATGTATTGTTAAAAGAAAAATCTTTGCCCGATACGCTTTTAATTGACATTTATTTGATGAGAGCAGTATCATTTTATACACTTGGTTTTGAAGATTCAACAAAAGAAAGTTTCAAAGAAATTTTGAAGATAAAAAGTGACTACAATGCTGACCCTTCAAAAATATCTCCTAAGCTTATTACAATTTTTAATCAGGTAAAAGTTGATTTTATCAATACATTAAAAACAGAAACTATTCCGATTGATAGCACGCAAATTTCAAAGCAGAAATTTTTTGATTATTCACTTCTGAGAAATTCTTTAATAAGAAATATTTTTCTGCCCGGTTTAGGACAATTTTCCTGCGGTCTAAAAGCAAAAGGCTCACTTCTCGGGGCTCTTTCTTTAATAAATCTTTCTGCTGCTGTTTATTATATCTACGATACAAACAAAAAAGAAAATGATTATTTGAATGAAGTTGATAATTTGTTGATTCAGCAGAAATATGATTTATACAATAAATCATATAAAACAAGAAACATTTTAATAATATCCTACATTGCACTGTGGGTTTATAGTCAGCTTGATTTATTGTTTTTTAATGATAATGAAATTTTCATGAAAGAAATTATAAATCCAGAGTCAAATTCATTTATGATGTTTAAGAATGGAATTCAATTAAGTATTAGAATTCCATTTTAATTCTTCAAAACATTGACCGAATAATTTTCCGATGCCACGAAAAATATTCGCATAAAATAAAATAATAATGCAGTGAAATATTAGAAAAATTTCATTTTTATAAATGGCACTTAAATTGCGTTGTTGCTATACACACACAAACAAGCTCCGTCCTTAAGAGGCGAAGGTAAGTTCAAGTTTCAATACCCTTCGCCTTTTTTATTTTAAAAGGTTTCGAAACTTTATTGCAGCGTATAATTTTCATAACTAATCAAATATTTATATATTAAGATTAGAAAAAATTTTGTTCGTTTATGGAATTTAAAACTGAAAAATATAAAGATGTAGCAGTAATACATATTTATTTAACAAGAGCTACTTTAACAAAAGCTGTAAAATTCAAAGATTTTGTCACAGAAGTTATTAATGAAGGAATTAAAAAAATTATTATTGACCTTACTTTGTGCGAATATATCGATTCAACATTTTTGGGTGCTTTAGTTTCTCAGCTCAAGAAAGTTAATTCTTTGGGAGGAGATTTGAGATTGGTTTATAATAAAGATGTTCCCTCGCTTGTCTTTATGGTCACACGTATGGACAAAGTATTTAAGGTTTTTTCAACTCTTGATGAAGCTTTAGCAAGTTTTGGTATAATGAATTCAAAACCTAAGCTTGAGTGGAAGTAATTTTATAAACCTTGTCATTTTCTCTTACAAGTTCTTTGCACGGGAAAGTAATATCATATCCTTTTTCGGCTTTTATAATTTTATTTTCTTCCCGCATCATTTCTTCTATTTTTAATTCAACCACTCCAGTAGTATTGCCAATAATGTAGATTGAATCACCAATGTTTAAATCGTTAGCTTCAATTTTTACGTAAGCAATTTTGTTTTTCTTGTAATAGTTTAAAACTTTGCCCACATAAATTTTTCTTGTAGTTGCAATGCTTCCGTATGCGTTAGCAAAATCTTCTGTTCCAGGTGTTCCAAAGTAAAATCCTTTTGAAAATCCACGGTTATAAACTTTTGAAAGTTCTTCTGTTAATTTTAGTTTGATTTCATCTGTTAATTTGTTTTCGAAATATAAGTCTATAGCATTTCTATAAACGGATGTAACTTTGTAAATGTATTCAGGACTTCTTTTTCTGCCTTCAATTTTGAAAGCATCAATATTTGCTTCAATTAATTTGTCAATGAAATCAATTGTGCATAAATCTTTAGGAGAAAGAACATAACCATCCCCAATTCTTAAACTAAATTTTTCGTCTTTATCATAAATTTCATATTCTCTTCTGCAGGGTTGAAGGCATTCTCCTCGATTAGCACTTTTATTAAATACTTCATGACTCATAAAGCATCTGCCGCTTACAGCTATGCACATGGCTCCGTGTATAAATGTTTCGATTTCTATATCAACTTTGTTTTTTATTTCGATAATTTTATCAAGTGTGCATTCTCTTGCAAGCACTATTCTTTTTGCACCAAGATTTTTATAGAATTTAGCAGCCTCAGAATTAGAAATCGAAGCCTGTGTGCTCACACAAAATGGCATATCATATTCTTTACATTTTTGAAGTACAGCTAAATCCCATCCAATTATCATATCAATTCCGTTTTCTTTTGCAGCACTAATAATTCTGTCTAATTCATCAAGTTCATTTTCAAAAATTATAGTGTTTAGTGTAAGATGAGATTTAATTTTGTTTTTTCTGCATATCTGTGAAATTTCTCTCAAATCCTTGAGTTCAAAATTTTTTGCCATTGCCCGCATATTAAGGCTTTCAACACCAAAATAAATTGCATTTGCACCTGCTTTAATTGCTGCATTAAGCATACTCCAGTCGCCAGCAGGAGCTAAAAGTTCGGGTTTATTTTTATATTTTGCTTCCATTATATTCAAATGTAATTAAAAGACATTGTAAATCTATTTATTTAATAAATAATCTGCTTGTGAAATAATCATGCATAAAAATTTTTACATTGCTTTGGTTGGGATTGGCATTGGGGGAATAGGATTTGGGTTGGTTACTCCTGTAACTGTTATGCTGCTTGAGCAAAATAAGGCGCCAGCATTTATTACTGGAACTATTACAATGGTAAATTATTTGAGTGTTGTATTATTCTCGCCAGTTGCAGGAATATTAATTGACAAATTTAATGTTAAGAAAATTTTAGGATTGGGCTTATTGATTTGGTCTATTGGTGCACTGCTCCATGTTTTCTGGTATGTGTATCCTTTATTATTTGGAATTAAATTGTTGATGGGAATTGGCGGTACAATGATTTTTGTCTCAACAGAATTTATTATTAATTTCTACAGTGATGAAAGTAATAGAGGTAAGAATATAAATCTTTATGCAGTAATTTTATCAATAGGTATTGCAGCCGGAACTATTTTAATATGGACAATTAAAATTGCTTCATGGCTTCCTTTTGTTATAGGTTCTATAGTAATGTTTATAGTGTTTATTCTTCAGATTACAATGTTTAAAGAAATTAATAATGTTCATGCAGATAAAAAATCAGTAAAAATGCCCTTTGCTAAAATGCCTTTGATAAGTGTAGTGTCTGCAGCATTGTACGGTTTTTTTGAATCGTCAATTATTGTTGTAATTCCAATGTATGGCTTAAGAAATTTATTTGATGTTAGTCAGGTTTCATATTTTATTGCATCATTTGTTACAGGCGGCATTTTGTTGCTTTATATAATTGGATTTATTAGTGATAAGTATAATAGACGCAAACTGTTGCTGTTAATTTCACTTTTATTATCTGTGCTTATTATACTTCCATCAATCAATGGTAATTTTGTTTTCCTGATTGGTGTTTTCTTTTTAATCGGCGGGATTGTTCCTGCTATTTATACTGTTGGTTTAAGTTACACTATTGAAAAAGTTGAAAAGAAATTTATGGCTCAAGCAAATGGCTATTTTATTATGATGTATGGTGTTGGAACAATAGCTGGACCACTCTTAGGAGCTCTGCTCGTAGATTTAGATAAAAGATTTGGCTACTGGCTATTTGCTTCTATATTATGTTTGTTGTTTTTTGTCTTTTTCCAGATGTGGAGGAATAAAACTTAGTATGTTTACTTGAATGAATTTATTATTTTAGAATAAAATTAATAGATAATTTTATTAATGATTAATAGTTCAACAAATATTATAGAGCTTATTGAAGAAATTGATGCGCCTGTTTTAATTAATTACCCGAAAGCAAAACAAATTGTGTCAAACAGTAAATTAAAAAATCTGTTTGATAATCCCGAAAATTTCGGCATAAATTTCTGGAACAAAGAAAAATTTTATGACATAAGCAATAATTTATTATCACTTCAAGAATTACCTTTCATTAAAGCAGCAATAGAAGAAAAAAGCATTCCAATTTTTAGATTAAAATATATTGATAAAAATTCTTCAGAAAAATTTTTTATTGTTAATTCATTGTTTATACCAGAAAAAAATAGTGAATCTTATGTAATCTCGTTATTTACGGATGCTACAAAAGAAATCGGAATAGAACAATTATTAAAAGAATCAATTGGAAGTATTCAAGCAGTTCTGTATTCTACAAGTGCAGATGGAAGTGAATATTATTTTATTACTGAGGCAGTCAGACAATTGTTCGGATTTACACCCGAAGAAATTTATGAAAATAAATTTTTAATTCTTAGAACTATTGCAAAAGAACATTTTGGAGCATTTAAAAAATTTATTGAAAAATTAAGAACTGGCGAATCTTCTATTATAGAATATAAAATGAAAGATAGATTTGGAAAAGAACACTGGGTTAAGCATTCTGGTATACCAATTTTAAGAGGCGGGAATGTTATTAGAATTGTGGGAATAATTCTCGATATAACAGAAGAAAAGATAACAAGACTTAAACTTGAAAACTCCGAAGAAAAATTTAGAATGCTGATAGATACAGCAGACGATTTGATTTTTATATTAAATGGATTTGGTTACTTTAACATGGTAAATAAAAATGGAGCTAATACACTTGGTTATAAACCAGAAGAAATGATTGGAAAACACTTTCTGGATTTTATAGATAAAGAAGACGAACAAAAAATTGCAGAAGCTTTTTCAAGAATACTAACTACACAAGAAAAAGTTGTTTTTGAAGTTGCATTTGTTGACAGATTTGACAAAAGTATTACATTTGAAATTCATTCAAAGCCTATGATAGTTGACGGCGAAGTTTCTGGCATGATTGGTATTGGTAGGAATATTACAAATAGAAAAATTGATGAACAAAAAATTCGTGATTTGAATGCTAAACTCATAGAAGCAAACAGAATAATATCAATTGAAAGAGAAAGAGCACGTCAAAAGATTAGTCTGCTTGAAGAATTAAGCAAACTTAAGAGCGAATTTATATCAAACATTTCACATGAATTAAGAACACCGCTTGCTTCGGTTGTTGGTTTTGCAGAAACAATTGCAACAGATGAAGATTTACCACGGGAAACTATAAAAGAATTTAGTGAAATAATTTTGAGTGAAGGCAGAAGATTGGCTAAGATTATTAATGATGTTCTTGATTTTTCAAAACTTGAAACTGGCGAAGAAGAATTAAAGAAAGAAGAATTTGAAATCAAAAAACTTATGGATGAAACTGCGGCAGAATTTTCTGAGGATATTAAAAAGAAAGAAATTGTTTTATCAAAAGAATATCCTGAAAAAGAAGTAAAAATTTATGCCGATAAAAAAAGAATCAAACAGGCTTTAAGTAATCTTATTTCAAATGCAATTAAGTATACACCAAATGGCGGAAGAATTTCCTTGATGATAAGTGATTATGGCAAAGAGGCAGAGATTACAATCAGTGATACAGGTATAGGAATCCCCGAAAAGGAAATTCCAAAGTTGTTTCAAAAATTTAGTAAAATATACAGACCAAATGCACCTGTATCTGGAGCAGGAATGGGTCTTGTAATCGTAAAACAAATTGTAGATATGCACAAAGGCATTATCAGAGTAAAAAGTGAAGAAAACAAAGGAACAACATTTATCATTAGATTACCCAAATAACTTAAGAGGGGTAAATTGGAAAAATTAATTTTTATAGTTGATGATGAAGAATCAATATTAAAAATGCTTACACATTGGTGTAAAAACCAATGGGGTTACAAAGTAAAAACATTTCTTTCAGGCGCAGACGTGATTGAAGCACTTTCTGAAGAACCAGATTTGATTTTGCTTGATATAATGCTGCCTGATATTAATGGTAATGAATTGCTTGTAAAGATAAAACAACAAAATCCTCAATTGCCTGTAATTATGCTTTCTGCACAAGGGAGCATTGAAGTTGCACTTGAATCAATCAGACTCGGAGCTTTTGATTATTTCCCTAAACCTATTGAAAAAAGCAAACTTGAATCTGCAATCAGAAATGCAATTAAGAATTATGACCTAGAACGAGAATTAAAAAAGCTGAAAGAAAATATTCAAAAAGAATACAGCTTCGATAACATTGTTTCTGCAGATAAAAAAATGCAGGAAGCCTTCAGAATGGTTTCGAAAGTTCTTGATAATGATATAACAGTATTAATTCAGGGAGAAAGCGGAACAGGTAAAGAATTAATTGCCAGAGCAATCCATTATAATGGAAAAAGAAAAAATGCTCCTTTTGTTGTAGTTAATTGTGCATCAATACCAAGAGAACTTCTTGAAAGCGAATTATTTGGTCATGAAAAGGGGGCATTCACAGGTGCACATCAAAGAAAAATTGGGAAGTTTGAACTGGCAAATGGAGGTACAATTTTTCTTGATGAAATTGGCGAAATGGAAATGTCGCTTCAAGCAAAAATACTTCGCGTTATTCAGCAAAAAGAATTTGAAAGAGTCGGAGGAAACGAAATTATTAAAACAGATGTGAGAATTATTTCTGCGACAAACAGAGATTTAAAAGAGTGTGTCGATAAAAAACTTTTTCGGGAAGATTTGTATTATCGATTAAGTTCTTTTCCTATTTATATTCCACCATTAAGAGAAAGAAAAGCCGATATAGTTGTTTTAATAGAACACTTTATTAAACAGTTAAATCAAAAACATGGCAAAAATATTAAAGGCGTAACAAAAAGTGCATTAAAACTTATGTATGATTATAACTGGCCTGGAAATGTTCGTGAACTTGAAAATACTCTCGAAAGATGTATGATTCTTACTGATGGAGATTATATAGATGTGGATGTTCTTCCGCCTTCAATAACTTCTCAAACTATAGCTGTTGATTCTAAAACGGCTCTGTTTTCAGATGATTCACCAATAATTCCAATTGAAAAATTAGAAGAACTTGCTATTCGCCATGCAATTAAAGTAACAGGTAGGAATATGGTTGAAGCAGCTAGAAAATTAAAAATTGGAAGAGCAACTTTGTATCGTTTAATAAAAAAATATAATATAGAAATTAAGTAGGAGTTATTATGGAAATAATAGAAGAAATAATTGATGATATAGTTGTTGAAATAATAAATGTTGAAAGAGCAACATTAAAAGAATCGGGCAATCTAAAGAATATGATATATGAAAAAATTGATAAGGGTTATAAAAATGTAATTATTGATTTAAGCAAAGTTGATTTTATCGATTCAACATTTCTTGGCGTGATTGTAAATGCACTTAAAAAAGTTGCAAATCTTGGTGGTGATTTAAAACTTGTTGGATTTAAACCTGCTGTTAGATCTATGTTCGAATTGACAAGATTATTCAGAGTATTTGAGTCGTATCCTGAACTTCAGGATGCAATTAGGAGTTTTAAGATAAATTAAATCTGGGGTTTTAATTTGGCAGCAATTGAAAACAATAAAATAATAGGTAAAATACTTCTTGTAGAAGATGAATTTAATATAGCAAAACTTTTTATGCACAATTTGAGCAAAGCAGGATTTAAATGCGAACATGCTTCTAATGGAAAAGAAGGATTAAAACTTGCTCAGGAAATTAAACCTGATTTAATTATAAGCGATGTAATGATGCCCGAGATGGACGGATTTGAATTCAGAAAAGAATTGCTCAAAGACCCAGAATTAAAAGCTATTCCTTTTGTGTTCCTTACTGCAAAAGGTTCAGAAGAAGATATTCTTAAAGGATTTGATTTGGAAATAGAAGATTATATTATCAAAACATCAAGTCCAAAAGTTGTTATTGCAAAGGTATCGGCAATTCTAAAGAGTCTGGAAAAAGAAAGAGTCAAAGTTGTTGATGAAGTTCAAAAAGCTGCTGATACAATGGTTGCTACCGTAGTGCCTGATACACCGCCAAAATTTCAAGGACTTGAAATTAATCAACTGTATATGCCATATAAAAATGTGCCCGGTGGGGATTTTATAGATTATTTTAGTATAGACGATAATAATCTTGTAGTTATACTTGGTGATGTAATGGGAAAAAGATGGGGTGCATGGTACTTTGCCGTTGCTTATGCCGGTTATGTTCGTAGTGCAGCAAGGTTTGTACTTGAATCCTCAAAAGAATTTAAACCAAGTGAAATTCTTCAAAGAATTAATGAATCTGTTTACAAGGACGAAAGAATTTCAGAAGTATTTATTACTCTTTCTGTAATTATTATTGATGTAAAAAATAAAGTTGCAAAATATTCTGGAGCCGGAGATTTGCCAATAATTCATAAATCATCTAATCAGGCAAAATATTTTCATTCAACAGGATTGCTGCTTGGATTTAGTCAGTCAGGTCAATATGAAGACCATGAAATTCAGTTACAATCAGGAGATGAAATTATTTTAATTACGGACGGCATAACAGAGTCAAGAAATAAAAATGGTGAACAATACGGTCAGGAAAGATTAATTAATTTTTTAAGTTCATTATCCTCAAATGACAAAACAATAGATGCATTAAAAAATGAAATTATGAAATTTACTGACGGTGAATTAGAAGATGATGTTAGTGTTATTTCAATTAAGGTGACATAATTACTCGCTTAATTTATTAACTTTCATTTTCTATAGTTTCTTTTAAGGTTAATCTTAAAACAATATAACCGATTACACCAGCAATTAATGAAGCAATTAATATTGCAATTTTAGAACTGTTTATTAATTGAATTTTATCGTATGCAAGAAGTGTGATGAATATTGACATTGTAAATCCTATGCCTGCTATAAGTCCAACTCCGATAATATTTTTCCATTTTAATTCAGAGTGAAGTTGACAAAGTTTTAATTTAACACCTGCATAAGATAAAATTGTAATTCCTAAAGGCTTACCAATTACTAAACCTAAAATTATTCCAAGACTGTAATTTTCTATTAAATTATTATAAAGTTCAGTTTCAATAGCAATGCAGGTATTTGCAAGAGCAAAGATTGGAAGAATTATAAAAGCTACAGGTTTGTGTAAAAAGTGTTGAAGTTTATATGAGGGCGATTTTTCTCCTCCGTCGGTAAATGGAATTGCAAATGCAAGCAAAACCCCAGTTATAGTAGCATGAACTCCAGAATGAAGCATAAAATACCACATAATTATTCCGCCAATTAAATATGGAGTCAAGCTGTGAACTTTTAGTCTGTTTAATATAATTAAGATAACAAATATTCCAAGAGCAATGAGTAAATTATAAAATGAAAGACTTGTAGTATAAAAAAATGCAATTATTAAAATAGCACCAAGGTCATCAATTACAGCGAGGGCAGTTAAAAATATTTTTAGCGATGCAGGAACTCTTTTGCCTAACAAGGAAAGAATTCCAATTGCAAATGCAATGTCTGTTGCCATTGGGATTCCGGCACCAGACTGAGTTTCAGTTCCAAAGTTTAATAGTAAAAAAATAGATGCAGGAAAAATCATACCACCAACAGCAGCAAAAATTGGCAGAGATGCATTTTTTATATCTGATAACTCGCCCTGATAAATTTCTCTTTCCAGTTCTAGACCAATTAATAAAAAGAATATTGCCATTAATCCATCATTAATCCAGTGTGCAAGTGAATGTCCGCCAATATTGTAGTTCCAGAAATTTATATAACTAATTTGCCATGCAGAATTAGCTGCAGCAAGTGAAATTATAGTCATAATGACAAGTATAATTCCGCCTGCTTTTTCACTTTCAAAAAATTCCGAAAACAATTTGGTTAATTTCATTCTTATACTCTATTTTTTTATTAAATGTAAACTGAAATTTAATTTCAATATATAAAAAAAAGACATTTATCCAAGTAGAATTTTTTAAAAAGCCGATAGGTATTATATTTTGAAAGGATACATATTTTATTTAATCTTGTTGCTTTTTTTATCGTTTTGATTTTTATCAGCTTGTTGGTTCATTCTTTTTTCTGCTGGAATTGCAAATACAAATCTTCCTTTTAATACGCAACCCGGTCTTCCCGGAATGCAGTCTTTTTTTAATCTTATGCAATAACTTTTTTCGCTATCTATAAATTGACATGAAAATGAACTCATAAATATTCTCTTTTCTTTATAGTTATAAATTTTTTATGTCGTTGATTATTTCTTCAATATTAATTTTACTTCCCGTATAATTTTTTCTTACTCTTCCATGTTTATCGAAAAGTTGAATTCTGTCTGTATGAATATAATAATAAATTTTTCTTCTGTCTTTAAAAACAGTTGAATCAGACGGGATTACATAAACTCCTGCTTTTTTAATTAATGAATCAATTACTTTTTTTTCACCTGTAAGAAATTGCCAGTTTTGCAAGTCAAGATTTCTAATTTCTGCAAAATTTCTTAGCACTTCGGGAGTGTCCTGCAAAGGGTCAAAACTTATCGAGACAAATTCTACATCTTTTATTTTTTCTTTTTTTAATCTATCTTGAATTAAACGCATGTTATTTATTGTAAGAGGGCAAATGTCCGGACAGTTTGTAAATATGTATCCAGTAACAATTATTTTACCTGCAAAATGGGAAGGAAAATTAATTTTCTCTTCGGACTGATTAATCAACGGAAAATTTTCTTTGCTAAAATCTTCTATTACAGGCAAATTGCTTTTGCATGATGATATTAATATTATAAAAATAAAACTAAAATAGAATGCTTTAATTAACCGCAGTTCAATTTTTTTAATATACATTTTGGTTAATATCATAATTTTATATTTTTCATATCGAAAGTTTATCATCATAACAAATTTAATAACAATTTAGTTTTATAAATGAAACCAAAAACTTTATTACTGATTTTTTTATTTTTTTCAGCAACACTGTATTCTCAGCAATACATCAAAATAATGACTTATAATATTCACGATTACACAGCTTACAATCCAACACCTTCGAATCCAAATCAATTAGACTGGGATAATCCTGCTTTGAGATATGTAATTAATTATGTTGCGCCGGATATTCTTGTTTGTCAGGAAGTAAGAGATAAAGCTTCTGTCAATCAATTATTAAATTATGTAGTTGATAACAAATATGCAGTTGCAGAATTTATTGAATCAACAAATATGAATAGTGTATTGTTTTACAGGGATGATAAGTTTATTTCACTTGGTAATATTGTTCATCAGGCAGAAACAAGGCCAATTAATGAATTTCCATTAATCAACAAATTAACAAATGATACATTAATAATTTTTTCTGTTCACTTAAAAGCAAATTCACTTACAGGAGATAATTCAGACAATATGCGGCGGCGTGCTATTGCTGTGGATTCATTGAGAAAGAGAACAGCACAACTTCCAGCAAACAAAAATTTTATTGTGCTTGGGGACTTCAATACTTTATTTGGCTCCGAACCGGCAGTTCAAAAATTAATTGATAAAACTGTAAAAGGTTATGTTATTGACCCGCTTGATGCAATTGGTGAATGGGGCGATAATCCTGATTATGCTTTTACACACACAATGTATGCTTCAAATTTGACAGTTCGTTTTGATATGATATTAATTTCGCAGGCAGTAAAAGATCCCGGCGGAATTGAATATGTAAATGGTACTTATACAATCGTAGGTAATGATGGCAATCATTTTAATAAGGCTATTAATTATGGTTATAATTCTTTTGGAAGAGAACTGGCTGACTCTTTAATTTCTGCATCAGACCATTTGCCGGTTTACGCTGTTTTTAAATTTTCAGGTATTACTGATGTAAAATATGATAAAAAATATAATTCATTTTATCTCAAGCAGAATTATCCTAATCCTTTCAATAATGAAACGGCTATTAATTACTCAATCCCATTTTCTTCATATGTAACACTAAAGGTTTTTGATTTGCTCGGAAGAGAAAAAGCAACAATTGTTGAAGATTTTAAATCTGCCGGTACATATCAAATAAAATTTTATCCAGATAATTATTTTCTTTCAAGTGGAATTTATTTTTATAAATTAACTGCCGGAAATTTTTCTGAAGTTAGAGCAATGGTTTATATAAAATAAAAATATTATCTATATGGCAGAAGAAGAAATTTATTCTTTATTAATTCAGAAATTAAGCAAAGACCTGTCAATTCCAGGTGAAGCACTTTTAGAAAAAAAAGAACAAAAGTTCATTAGGGAATATTTAATTGAAAAAATTAAAGAACTGATGTCCCAAAATTTTGACAGGTTCATAATTAATCTTTATAGAATTGATGTTGATGAAAACAAAGTTCATGAAATATTGCACTCTAAAGATAAAACTGCAATACCCGAAAAACTTGCTGATTTAATAATTGAACGGCAGCTGCTGAGAATAAAAACTCAAATGATGTATAAAAAAGGAGAGCTTTGATTTTTAAAGCTTTTGTTCTCACTATTTTAGAAGAAAAGCATAAATATGATTAAAGAAATTTTTAACAAATATCCAATTGTTGATTATATTGCAATTGTATTTGGCTCCGCAATAATGTCACTTGGAATTGGTGTTTTCCTTGTAGATGCTCGTGTTGTTCCAGGAGGAGTCAGCGGTCTGGCTATGGCTATTTATTATTTATCAGGAAATAAAATTTCAGTTGGAATTCTTGTGTGGGTGCTTAATGTTCCTTTATTTATATGGGGATTAAAAGAATTAGGCAAAAAATTTGGAATGAGGACCTTTGTTGGTTTTTCTCTTAACTCATTTTTTATAGATTTATTCAGAGGTGATATTCCGGGACTGCATAAAATTCAATTACATAAATCTCAAGCTGTATTAGACCTTTATAAAAATGATTTTCTTTTTATGATTATTATTGGTTCTGTTTTACTTGGAGTTGGACTGGGAATTATTTTTAAATTCAAAGGCACAACAGCCGGTTCTGATATAATTGCTTCAATACTTCACAAACGTTTTGGAATTAAACCCGGTCAGGCAATCATGATAATTGATTTTTTTGTTATTGCGCTGGCTGGATTTATTATTGATGTCAAAAATCTTTCACCCGAACGGCCGGCATTGACTTTAACATTTTATGCTGTGTTTTTGTTGTTTGTATCTTCCCGATTGATTGATATGATAATTGACGGTTTTGATTATGCACGTGCTGCTTATATAATTTCTGATAAATTTGATGAAATTACTGAATCAATTTTAAAAGAAATGGGACGAGGTTGTACCGCAGTTAAAACACGCGGAGCTTTCCGAAATGTCGAACGCGAAATGCTGCTTACTGTAGTTCCTTTGAGAGAAGTTTCTAAACTTGTTGATGTTGTCAAATCAATTGACCCATCTGCATTTGTAATTATTTACAATGTTCATGAAGTTCTTGGCGAAGGTTTTAGAAGAAGAATATAAATATGAATTCATCAGAAAAATTTTTAAGCGCAGAAGATATTAGAAATATTGCATATTCATTTCAACAAAGCAGAATTCTTTTGACAGCAATAGAATTAAAAATTTTTACTATAGTTGATAAACATATGCTTACATCAAAAGAAGTTGCTCAAAAATTAAACACAGATGAAAAAGCAACAGATAGATTAATGAATGCTTTGTGTGCAATGGGTTTACTTAAAAAAATTCATGGTAAGTTTTATAACTCGGAAAGCGCATCGCAATTTCTTGTGGAAGGAAAACCTGAATTTATGGGAGGATTGTTTCATACAAATGAGTTATGGAAATCATGGGATACTTTAACCGAAGCGGTAAAAAAAGGAACCGCAGTTTATAAGAGAAACACAGAAAATTCATACTGGATAAATTCATTCATAGCAGCAATGCATTACCGTGCTTTGAAAGAAGCAAAAATTGTTTCATATATGATAGATTTCAAAAATGTTAAAAAATTGCTCGATGTTGGCGGAGGCTCAGGTGCATTTGCAATGAAATTTGTTGAATCTAATCCTGATATGAAAGCTGTCATTTTTGATTTGCCAGAAGTTATTCCTTTAACTAAAAAATATGTTGAGGATTTTTTGTATAAAAACAATATCTCATTTATTGAGGGTGATTACCGTATTGATAATATTGGTGATGATTACGACATGATTTTTCTTTCTGCTGTAGTTCACAGCAATAGTTATGATGAGAATAAATTACTTATTAAAAAATGCTTTGATGCTTTAAATAAAAATGGACAAATTATTATTAAAGACTGGATAATGGATGAAGACAGAACGAAGCCTGCTGGCGGTGCAATATTTGCTATTAATATGCTTGTCAATACTAAAAGCGGGGATACATATACAGAATCTGAAATGAGTGAGTGGCTCAATAGTGCAGGTATTTCAAAAATTGAAAGGAAAGATACAAGTTTTGGTTTTTCTCTTTTAATTGGTCAAAAAGATTAATAACGGTAATGAAGAAATATTTATTTCTATTCATTCTTGTGATTACATCATGCAGCACCAAGAAAAACATAAACGAAGTATTGCAGGGAGCTTTTATAATTAAAACGATACCTCAAAATGATTCCATAGAAACAGAGCTTAATAAAAAATATTTCAAAGAAATATTAATTCTGCTGCATAATAATTTTGATAAAGACAAAATTAAAAAGCATCTTGGTTTGAATGATGCAGAGTATGAAGAAAAAATAAATTTTCTGTATGGAAATAGTCTGATTAAAAAGAAAGATAATGGTACTTTTGTTCCCTCTTGCATGATTGTGGATTTAGAAAATCGGGAACAATTAAAAAATATTGCAAAGCCGATTGGAAAAACTGCAGCAGAGATTATAGTTGCACGGCTCTCTAAAATAAAAAGTTTTTATTCAGAGCATTTTACAGAAGCAGATTATAAACGGAAATCAGAATTTGTGAAGAATTCATTTGATGCTGTTTCTTTGTTTGTATTAAGCAATGTGGTTTTGAATAAATGGCAGCTAAAAAATATTCAAGAAAATTTTATAAAATCTTTGCCGCCAAAAAGAGGAAACAAAAAATTTTATGCAGCTCTTTTTCAGTTAAAGGATAGTAATGATTCATTAATTTATTTTGAAAAAGCATATAAAGAATTAGATGATTCCATAAAAGTTTATTCAAAGAATTATTTTGAAAAAAATTCTTATCAAGTAGCCTCAAAGAAAATTATGGATTATGTTGTGTTACAAATAAATAAAAATGAAGAAAAATATTTTGATGAGATGGCAGCGATTATTTCAAATGATTTAATAGAAAATCTCAATAAACAAAAACCAAAACTTGTTAAGTATTATCTGAATTCTGTTTATAAAGAAGAAACAACTTTCTGGGAATGGTTAAACTGGCTGTATCAATTTATTGTTACTGAAGCAACTGATGAACTTATTCAAAAAGGGTACATAAAGAATAAATCTATTTCTTATTTTGTCCAATAGTTTGGTAAGAATTAGTTGAGTGAGAGTTACTTGAATGAAATGCTTGAAATGTAACTCTTATAGTTGTTCCGACTCCTTTTTCACTTTTTACATCAATTATTGCATTGTTTAAGTCACAATATTTTTTAACGAGAGCAAGTCCCAATCCCAAACCTTCATAAGTTCTTGTATAACCAATTTCTTCCTGATTAAAAGGGAAAAACAATTTATTCATAAATTCTTTTGTCATTCCAATTCCAGAATCACTGATTTCAATATATAAATTATTTTTATAATCTCTTCCCAGAGATATTTTTACAAATCCTTTGTCGGTATATTTTATTGCATTGTCAATCAAATTTTCAAATATCTGGATTGTGCTGTATTCATCTATTCTTACTATAGAATTATTTGTAAAGTTATCAAAACTGAAAGCTAATTTTTTAACTGAAGCATCATGTTTAAATTCTTGGTAAATATCATATATTAAAGAATGAAGATCTCGTTCTATAAATATTGGAGTGTAAGAATTAGTATGCATTTCCGACATATTCAAAATAGTATCAATTGTTCTTATCAATCTTCTGCTGGATAAATTAATAAGTGTGAAATACTCATAAATTTCTGGGTCAATGTAATTATTTGTAAGTTCAACATATTCTTTAATAAGTTCAACAAATCCAAGTATTTTTTGAAGCGGGCTTCTTATTTCGTGTGACATTTGCGACAAGAAAGCAGTTTTCAATTTATCTGATAATTCTGCCTTTTCTTTTGCTTCGATTAGCTGCTGTTCATATTTTTTTCTTTCAGAAATGTCATTTACAATATCAGTGTGAATATACTGACCTTTGTATTTAATTGTATCAACAAATATTTCAACAGGATATTCTTTTCCTGATTTTGAACGGTGAATTGTCTGGAACACAAATGAATCCTTTTCAAGTGTTTTTTGCCAATGTTCTTCCCATGTTTCTCTTTTAATGTTTGGGTCAATATCAAAAACTGTCAATTTTAAAATTTCTTCTTCTGTATATTCCAGTGATTTGCAGGCTGCTTTATTTGCATATAAAATTTCTCCTTTGCTGCCAACCCACACAATAGGAATCCTTGCGTTATCAACAGAGTGACTGACTAATTTTAATTTCTCCTCTTTTTCTTTGTAAGTTGTTATATCATATAAAATTCCATGAATAATTTTTTTATCAACATTAAATTTTGCTGCTATATCTCTAACCCATACTATATTTCCATTTTTGTGGATTATTCTATATTCATTGTCAGCAGTATAATTATCAGTTAAAGCTAAATTTTTTGCTTCATTTAAGAATTTATTTACATCTTCACTATAAATAATATCTATCCAATATTTTTTCCCGCTTACGAAATCATCAATAGAATAACCTGTAAGTTCCTCAACATTTCCCTCCATATAAATTATTTGCGGGTTTCTTATATCAATCTGGTAGGCAACCCCGTTTAAGTTTTTAAGTATAAGTTTATTTCTCTCCTCACATAACTGAGCTCTTTCTTTTAAAAGAGAATATTTATTTATAAAAAGTTTCTTAAGAAAATTTTTCAAAGCGAAGCTCACAAAAAATGATAAATTACTACTTAATAATCGAATGAGAGGGAATTTTGTTGAACTTTATCGAACAAAAAAATTATTTTTTATTGAAAAAATTAATTCATTGATTATGATTGCAAGTCTTCCTCGAGCATTATCAAAACTTGGGTATTGTTCTCGAAAACAAGGTGAAAAATTAATTGCAGAAGGTAAAGTTCTTGTAAATGGTAAGATAATTACAGATATTTATAAAAGAGTTAATCTAAGTAAGGATAAAATATCAGTTGAAGATAAAATTATTAATGAATCCCCTAAAATTTATATTGCATTGAATAAACCGCATGGTCTTGTAACAACAATGTCTGATGAGAAAAATCGCGATACGGTATTTAAATGTTTTGAAAATTATAATTTATCTTATATTTTCCCCGTTGGCAGACTTGATAAAGCAAGTGAAGGACTTCTGCTTTTTACAAACGATACACAATGGGCAAATAAAATATTAAATCCTGAGAGTCATATTGAAAAAAAGTATCATGTTAAAATTGACAGAATTGCGGATGAAGATTTAATTAAAAAACTTGTAAAAGGATTTTATGCAGATGGAGAATTTTTGAATGTAAAAAATGTGAAGATTGTTAGATGTGGAAAAAAGAACAGCTGGATTGAAATTGTTCTTGATGAAGGTAAAAACAGGCATATAAGAAGAATGTTATCACATCTAGGAATTAATGTTTTGAGATTAATCAGAATTTCTATAGGAAAGATTAAATTAGGAAATCTTGAAAAAGGAAAATTCAGATTTTTGACTGAGGAAGAAATAAAATTATTCGAATAAATTTTTTATTAACAAAGTTTTAAGAGGAATTTATTATGAAAAAAGTATTAGTAAGTTGTTTAATAACAGCTGCCTTTTTGCTATCCTCCTGCTTTGAACATGAGAGCATTTTATTTCCAGAACTTAAAAAATATTCAGTTAAAGAAGATGATTCTATTATTGTCCAATTAAATTTTAAAGAAAAAATATTGCTTGATGATAATTTGACAATAACATTTGAAGAAGTTGTTGCAGATTCAAGATGTCCGAGAAATGCAATGTGTATATGGGAGGGCGACGGTGAAGTAAAACTTAGTTTTTCAAAACATGATATTATTACTCGAGCTTCACTTCATACTACTCTTGAACCTAAGTCTGCTGTGGTGTATGATTATTTAATCAGATTAAATTCATTAATGCCTTATCCCGAACTTGATAGAAGAATTAATGTGGAAGATTATAAGATTGAGCTTATAATTAAAAGAAAATAGACTCAGTTATTAAAAGAAAAACAAATTAACTTAATTTTTTTCCCTTCCGCTAAATGTTGTTTTTCATATTTTGTTTGAATTTTTTCTTCTTCAGTGAGTGAATTTGATTTATAAAGGTCTTCTGTAGCTTTGTGCAAAATTAAATTTTCCTCTTCAATAACTTTTAATGTGTAGGAATATAAAGTATCATCATCAGTCTTTAAAAATATTTTTCCTTCAGGCAATAAAAGTTTTTTATACACTTCAAGAAATCTTGGATGAACAAGACGTTTTTTCATACTGCTTCTTCTTGGATATGGGTCGGGAAAAGTTATCCAGATTTCCTCAGATTTTATTTGCTTGAAAATCTCATCAAGTTTTTCAATATAAGCAATTAAGAAAGCCACATTATTCAAATTTTCTTGAGTTGCGTTTTTTGATGCATTCCACAGTCGTGCAGCTTTTCTGTCAATGCCAATAAAATTTCGATGAGGATAAATTTTTGCAAGATTAATTGAATAATCTGCCTGTCCGCATCCAAGTTCTAAAGTTACAGGTTTAGATGTCCCAAAAAAGTCTATAATTTTTTTTTCGATATTTTCCTGCTTATAATCAAAAACATTTTGAAAAGTTCTGACCTCAGCAATTTTTATATGTTTTCTTCTTGGCATAAATGTTAAGAAAATTATTTTGCAAAAATATATAATTATTACTTTTTGAGGTTATGAAAAACGAATAATATCAGTTATAAAGCAAATTTAATTATGCAATAAAAAGTATGTAAAAAATTTTCGAATAAAATTTTTAATAAATATATAATTGTTTATATTTGAGCAGGTTGCTGCTCGTTCACTTTGTATTCCACGTTGTTGCAACTCGTTTATTAGCAAATCCATAATAAAGGAAATCATTTCTGTAGAAACTGAAAGAATTTCTTAAGTGGTAAAAACAAATTAATAACAAATCAAAATAAACGACTTATAGTCGTTGGAGGTAATTTAATATGGCAGTAGCAAAAAGCGGCGATACTGTAAGAGTTCACTATACAGGAACGCTGAAAGACGGCAGACAATTTGATTCATCAGTTAATGGTGAGCCTTTAGAGTTTACCATAGGCGATGGAACAATTCTGGAAAAATTTGAAGAAGCTGTAATTGGTCTGCAGCCTGGGGAATCAATTAACATTACAATTCCAGCTGAGGAAGCTTATGGTGCTCGAAGGGATGATTTGATTATCAAAATAAGCAATGCAAATCTTCCACCGGATTTAAATCCAGAAGTTGGTATGAAACTACACATGCAGACAGCAGATAATCAAATTCTTGCTTTGCGTGTTGTTGAAGTATTGCCTGATGGTGTAATGATAGATGCAAATCATGAATTGGCCGGCGAGGATTTGAATTTCAATATTCAGTTAATCGAGATTTTGTAATTATTGTATAAATATTTTTGCATCTTTAAAATAAGCGACCTATTTAATTATGGGTCGCTTTTTTTAGAACTATTCTACCATAATAACTGCTGCTCAGCTTGTTGAAATATTTATCTAAAATTTGGATGGTAGTTCTATCAGATGCAAAAATCTAATATTACTTTTTATGAAAAAAGTAAAGTGTTTTTATCTTAATAATATTAGTTTTTTTGTTTGTGAAAAGCTTCCAGCAATAAATCTATAAAAATAAACTCCGCTTGATAAATTAGCAGCATTCCAATTAATTGAATAAAAACCTGCTGGCAATTTTTCTGATACTAAAGTAGATATTTCTTTTCCAAGTATATTGTATATTTTTAATGTCACAAACGAACTTTTTGAAATACTAAAATTTATTGTTGTGGATGGATTGAAAGGATTTGGATAGTTTTGAGCTAAAAAAAAATCGTATTGTAATTTCTCAGAGGTTATTTCAGTGGTTAATAGAGAATCGATACCACCAAGACCAACTGGAGCAGATATATCATTTGTAATACAAATTTTGTCAAGACAAGCGCCATCTTCACGGTAACCGATTTGAAGTGTGTGATTTCCTTTGGTTAATTCATAACTGTTTAGTTTTTTCCATTCCCAGCTGTTAGTTTTTAATCCATTAGAGTTATAAAATTGGTTGTTGTCAATTGTTATCCAGAATGAGTCGTCATCATAAGTGGGACAATTTATACGTGCAAAAACATTGTAAGCTGTATCGTATTTTACTTCAAAAGGAATTGTAAGCAAATCTTCTTGAAGTGCTGGCGGATTATTAAGTGATTGAATTCCTGTTCTAACAGTTATATACTTTCCATTTGAAGTAGCAGCATCTGATATAATATTATAATTGCTTCCTTCTTTGACAAATCTTTCTGCTTCGAACCAAAGATACTCAAGATTACCCTGTTGAAATGTTGTATCTTCACCGATAAATAAATTTAAGTCAATAGACTCTCCCATTTTTTTGTATCCTTCAGCATCTGGGTGCAGACCATCATTCTGAAATGATGAAATAATTTTTAATGTATCCTTTAGGTCGCGCATAATTTTATCGAAGTCAATAAATGCATCAAAATTTCCTTTAGTTCGAATCCATTGATTTACAATGCTTCTGCATGATTCACTATATTGATTGTAATATTGATTTCCCTTAAATGGCATTATAGTAGCACCATAAATTTTTATATTCTTGGCATGAGCTTTTGCTATCATCTGTTTATAAGCATCAATAAGATTGTTCGCAACATTATTTGCTGCTTCTGAGGTTTTTACACCTCCAATGTCATTGACTCCCTCAAAAACGATAATCCATCGCACACCCGACTGATCAAGTATATCTCTGTCAAATCGGCTTACAGCTGAAGGACCAAGACATTGTGAAAGCACACAATTGCCGCCTATTCCAAGATTTAAAACTCCAATATGTTGAGTTCTTGGATCTTTAAGGAGTTGTTCCGAAAAAATATCAGTCCATCTGTTTTGCATGTTTGTTGTTGAACCTCTTCCGTCTGTAATAGAATTGCCAAGTATTGCAACACAAGCATAGTTTGATGGGACTAAAACTTCAATCGCATTGATATTATACCAGTGGTCAGTTGTAACAGCACCAGTAAAATCTTTTACATCAGGATTATTTCCAGAAATTATATATGATGTTGTTCGAGAACCCGGATGACCTGTAACTGTTGACGATGTTTTGCCATAATAAATTGTTATGGCTACATCCATTCTTGGTTTTAAAGGAAATGCTACAGGGTCGGATGTAACTGCTGTTCCGGGATTTATTGTAAATTCTGATTTTCCATTAAAAGTTAATTCTTTATTTGTTGAAACATCAATTGAACTTCCTCCCGTAGATGCAGCTATTTGAACTGATTTTATTTCAACAGCTTGATAACTAAATTCATTGGAAAGTTTAAGTCTTATAGTATCACCGCCAATAGAAACTCTTACAATTTGTCTAAGTGAATTATTTGTTAAACCTGGTGATGGAGGCATATTATTGGGTTCAACAAGTTGAGGTGCAGTAGCCCATGTGCCAACCCATTTTTTTGATTGTCCTGAAATAAATCCTGTGAAAATCAATAAAAAGAAAATTAATATGGTTGTGTAAGAAAGTTCAGGTCTGAAAGCTTTAATAGAATTTTCTGTTCTCATAATAATTCTCAAAGTTGTTTATAAAAATAAATACTTAAATCAAATATACTTAATATCAAGTTATCAAGATAAAATAATTTAATGATGTTCAAATTAAGAGTTCAATAACGATATTCTTATTTCTATTTGTAATTAAATTGTTTTTGGAAAAATTAATCATTATTGATTTGAAATATAATTATGTGGTTGGTTCTACAATTTTAATAAAAATAAAAAATGGGTACAGGTTTAATACTGTACCCTGAGATGAAAAATTTGGGATTTTAATTTTCGTAATCTCCTTCCATTTCCATTTCTTCTGGACGTTCCTGGGTTCTTCTGTCATTTTTATAATTATTGATGTTGAATCTTAAATTTAACATAACCATTGGCCATTCTCGTGTAGCAGAACGATAGTTATAAAAGTCAAATGATTGACTCTCGGATTTAAATTTTGATGCTCCAAATAAATCTCTAACCTGTAAAGTTGCAGTTAACATTTTTCCAAGTAAATCTTGTTTGATTCCAATATTTGTTGAAATAAAACCTTCTCTCCTGCCCTGTGAAGAAACAGTAGGACTATTATACATTAAATTAATTTGCAGCTGGGTAGAACTTAATAACTTAATGTTATTATTAAATCTTAGATTCCAATTAAAACTATTACGCGAAAATGTTATTCCATTTAAATCTCCCTCGATTTTATAATTATATAAATTACCCATTAAGTTTACATTCCAGTTTTTGATTAAATCAAAATTAAAGAATAGTTCTGTTCCTAATGAATAATCTTTGCCAACATTTTTTACAGATTCGAGATTAACATTTTCTGAAAATACAGAACGAACATGTTCAATTTTATTATTTGTTACTCTGTAATATGTATCAATAGAAAAAACTGTTTTTCCTAATAATGCTTGATAACTTAATTCATATGAATCAATTAGTTCGGGTAACAAAGATGGATTTCCAACTCGCACATTGTAAGCATCCATCCAAGTATAAAACGGTTCGTAATCCCATCCGCGAGGACGATTAATTCTTCTTGTATAACTTGACATTATTTGATGTCCTGGAACAATTTCGTATGATAAATGAATTGTTGGAAAATAATCCCATCTGTCAATGGTGAAACTCTGATTAGTTTCGTTTAACACTGTTTTAATGCCGGTATATTCTGTTCTAAAACCAAGCTGATATCCAAAAGAAGAAATTTTATCAGAGTAAATTGTATAGAATGCAAGTTCGTTTCTTGAAAAATCTGATTTGTTGCTGTATTGAGAATTGAGTTCAAAAAGTTCTGAAGTTTTGTTAAAATCATATAACTTATGATCTTCGCCTGATTTTTCAATTATTCCCTGATATCCTGCTTCAAATTTTCTATTTACACCAAGTGGCAGCGTATAATCAATTTTGGTTCTGAATTCACTCTCTGGTTCATCTTCTTCTGCTCTTTTTCCATTAATTATTTGATTGATATTAAATAACTTATTTGTTGATTCATCGTTTGATTGGCTTGAACTGTAATAAGCTTCAGCAGATAACTCATGACCTTTTTGTTCAAATTTGTGAGTATAATTTGTAAAGAAGGAATAATAATCACCTGAACGATTATCATCTGTGTAGCTTAAATAACTTGATGGAGTTTCATTCAGCGAAGTCCATTCACTGTAATTTCTATTTGAGTTTCCTCCAAAAGACCTTCCTCCCAATCTTCCGCCGAATGATAAATCATTGCTGCCATAGTTAATAGTTATATTTCCTCGTAAACCCCAGAAATTCATTTTTCTATTCATTCTGCCGTCGGAATTGTAATACGAAGTTTTTGTTCCATCATTAGTCCAGTTTCGCTCTACTAAATCCATATACATATTTCTGTTATTATAATTTGCACCAAGTGTTATTTGGATATTGTCTTTCTTAAAATCGCCCACAGCCTCGCCGCCATATTTATTTCTCAAACCGCCATTCAGATTTAACATTCCACTTGCACCAATATTTTTATTTTTTTTCATGACTATATTAATTATGCCAGCAGTTCCCTCTGGGTCATATTTTGCGGATGGATTGGTTATTATTTCAATGTTTTCGATTGCACTTGCTGGAATTTGCTGCAGTGCTTCGCTGCCCTGCAAAATAGAAGGACGACCATCAATTAATACAGTAAAGTTTCCGCTGCCTCTTAAACTTACATTACCATCAATATCTACTGTAACCGAGGGAATATTTTCCAGAACATCTACTGCAGTTCCAGAAATTGATGAAAAGCTCTCGCTTACATTAATTACTTTTTTGTCAATTTGATAAGAAATCTGAGCTCTCTCCCCGCTTACTACCACATCTTTTGTTTGAATAGTTTTTGGTTTAAGATAAATTTTCCCTAAATCAATTTTTGTGTTGCCTCTCATCTGAATTTGATTTATAAATGTATTTTCAAATCCAATGAAACTAACTCTTAAATAATAATTTCCGCTTCTAATATTTTCGAGTGAAAAATAACCCTGAGAGTTTGTAACTGTTCCTGTTACCTGCGTGCTGTCTGAGGTTCTAAATAAAACAATATTTGCAAATTCCATTGGAACAGAAGAAGAAGCATCAAAAACATATCCAGCTATTTGTCCGCCACCAATTTGACGCGGCTGTGCGTAGGATAAAAATGATATTAATAAGAATCCCAAAGAAATCCTGATAATATTTTTTACCATAAAAGTTACCTTATTTATACTGAAATCGGTTATTTGACAGAGATTCTTTTAATTCGGTTTAAGTATACAAACTGTTTATTTACATAAAAGTTCATTACATAAATAAAATACCGAGAAAATTTTATTATTAATTTCTTTTGCTTGGTTTATATTGATACTTTCACTTACTATACTTATGTTCACTTTGTATTTTTTTGTTTAATAAAAAATTAATGAACTATGAAAACTTCTGGCTACATTTTTATGTTTCTTGCATGGGGTGCAATTCTTAGTCTTGTTTATTATTGCTTTTATAAAATTTTTAAAACCAGAAATAATGATTCAAATACATAAAAAATTCTCTTTCATCTTCAAAACAACATTTCTAATTCTCAGATAATACATTTTTTAAGATGTTATTTATTATTAATTAATCTAAATGGAAACTTAACTTGTCAAAGTCCTATAAATTGATTGAACTTAATTTTTAATAACAGGTTATTTATGAAAAATATAAAAAGAATTTCTATCTGGATTGTCATTCTTGTTTTACTAATTGTTTTAATTTTACCCAAACTTATATTAAATAAAAACAAGAACAATGATACACTTTCACAAAATCCAAGATTACAAGCATTAAGTGTAAATGGTATTATAATTAAACCCAAATATTTGCAGAATAAAATTTTTTCCAATGGAACACTGATGAGTAATGAAGAAGTAGAAATTAGAAGTGAAATTACTGGCAAGATTACTCAGATTCTATTTGAAGAAGGAAAAAAAGTTAAAAAAGGAGAACTTCTTGTTAAGATTAACGATGCAGAACTTCAAGCAACATTAAAGAAAAATAAGTCTCGCGAAACTTTAGCACGGGATAAAGAATACAGATACAGGCAGCTTCTCGAAAAAAATCTTACAAGTCAGCAGGAATATGATGTTGCGCTTGGCGAGCTTAATTCTGTACTTGCAGATATTGAATTTACACAAGCACAAATAGAAAAAACAGAAATTCGGGCACCATTTGATGGAATAATTGGACTTCGTTCTGTTAGCGTTGGAAGTTACATATCACCCCAAACAAGAATTGCCACACTTCAAAATACTAATCCAATTAAAGTTGATTTCTCAGTTCCTCAAAAATATTTTGGATTGATTAAGGAAGGTAAAACAATATATGTTAAATCATCTTCAACAGGCAAAGTATACACAGGAAAAATTTATGCAGTAGAACCAAAAATAGACCAGAATACAAGAACAGTTCAGGCTCGCGCATTAATTCCAAATGAAAGAGGTGAACTTACGCCGGGAGCTTATGTAGAAATTGATATTGTTCTTGAAGAATTTAATAATGCAATATTAGTTCCATCTGAAACAGTTGTTCCAGATTTTGAAGGCGAAAAAGTTTTTATTTATCGTAATGGCAGGGCTGTACCTCAGTATGTTACAACAGGGATTAGAACAGAAAAAGAAGTTCAGATATTAAATGGACTTAAAACAGGTGATACATTAATCACTTCTGGCATTATTCAATTAAAACCAAATATTAAAGTAAAATTAAATTTAGTTAATTAATTGTCTTAAATAGATGTTTGATAAAAAAGAGAAAGAATCAGTATGAGTTTATCATCAATAAGTATACGAAGACCGGTTCTTGCGATAGTAATGTCGCTTACAATTGTTTTATTTGGAATTATTGGTTATACCTTTTTGGGAGTAAGAGAATATCCAAGCATTGACCCACCAATAATTACAGTATCAACAAGCTATGTTGGAGCAAATGCTGATGTTATAGAATCTCAAATTACAGAACCACTTGAAGAACAAATTAATGGAATAGCAGGAATTCGCTCATTAACTTCAGTTAGTCGTGATGGAAGAAGTGTAATTACTGTGGAATTTGATGTTTCAGTAGACCTCGAAGCTGCTGCAAATGATGTAAGAGACAGAGTATCAATTGCACGTGCACGTCTTCCTCTGGATGTTGACCCGCCAACTATATCTAAAGCTGATGCAGATGCAGTCCCAATTGTTTTCTTGAATATTAAAAGTGATAAAAAGAATCTTCTTCAATTGACTGATATTGCTCAAAATATTTTTAAAGAAAGATTACAGACAATTCCGGGAGTAAGTCAGGTTAATATCTGGGGTGAACGCAGATATTCCATGCGTTTGTGGATGGATCCATCAAAACTTGCAGCACATGGTGTTACTCCGCTTGATATTAGAAATGCTTTGAATAGAGAAAATATTGAATTGCCATCCGGCAGAATTGAAGGAAATAATACAGAATTAACTGTAAGAACTCTAAGCCGCTTGTCAACAGTTGATGATTTTAATGACCTTATCATTAAAGAATCAAATGGTGCAATTGTTCGTCTTAAAGATGTGGGATATGCAGAATTATATCCTGAGAACGATCGTTCTATTTTAAGAAGAGATGGTATTCCAATGGTTGGAGTTGTTATAATTCCTCAACCCGTGGCTAATCATATCCAGATAGCAGATGAATTTTACAAACGTATTGAACAGATTAAAAAAGATTTGCCCCCCGATGTAGAGCTTGGCGTCGGGTTCGATGTAACAAAATACATTCGTAATTCAATTGCAGAAGTAAAAGAAACAATTTTGCTTGCATTTGCATTGGTTATTTTAATTATCTTTTTCTTCTTAAGAGATTGGAGAACTACATTAATTCCAATAATTGCCATTCCAGTTTCTTTAATTGGTTCATTTTTCATTATGTATCTTGCGAATTTTTCGATAAATGTACTTACACTTTTGGGATTGGTGCTTGCTATTGGAATAGTGGTCGACGACGCAATAGTTGTTCTTGAAAATATTTACAAAAAAATAGAACAGGGAATGAATCCTGTTGAGGCAGCAACAAAGGGTTCATCAGAAATTTTCTTTGCAGTTATATCTACAACTATTACGCTTGCAGCTGTATTTCTTCCAATTATGTTTCTTCGCGGAATAACTGGTAGATTGTTTGTAGAATTTGGAGTTGTTATTGCAGGTTCTGTGATAATATCTGCTTTTGTAGCTCTCACATTGACACCAATGTTAAGTTCAAGATTCCTGAAATCGAAAGAGAAGCATAGCTGGTTCTATTATAAAACAGAGCCTTTTTTTAAGTGGATTGAAGATTCATATCGTAATGCGCTTGAAAGTTTTATGAAAAGAAGATGGCTTGCTTTTGTTATTATGATTGTTTCAATCGGGATAATTTTTTTAATTGGTACAAATCTGCAGTCAGAACTTGCACCTATTGAAGACCGTGGCGAAATTCGTGTTCAATCCACAATGCCTGAAGGAACATCATTCGAAATGATGGACAGATATATTTTACAAATGACAAAAATTCTTCAGGATTCTATTAAAGAAACTGAAGCAATAATTTCTGTAACTGCTGGAGGCGGCGGAGCCAGTGGTGCTAATAGCGGATTTGTCAGATTGACTCTTACTGATGCATCTAAGAGAAATAGAACTCAACAGGAAATAGCAGAACAAATTACAGGAATAACTCGAAAACTAAATGATGCACGTTCCTTCGTTATTCAAAGTCAGTCAATTTCAACAAGAAGAGGAGGACTTCCTGTTCAATATGTTGTGCAGGCTCCAAACTTTGAAAAGTTAAAAGAAGTTGTTCCAAAATTTCTTGAAGCAGCTCAACAAGACCCTACATTTGCAAATATTGATGTTAATCTAAAATTCAATAAACCTGAAATTGTAGTTGAAATTAATAGAACTAAAGCAAGAGAACTTGGTGTTACTGCAATGGATATTACTCAAACACTTCAGCTTGCTTACAGCGGCCAAAGATTTGGTTATTTCATAATGAATGGAAAACAATATCAGGTTATTGGTCAAGTTCTTCGTGAAAATAGAAATAAACCAGTAGATCTTGCTTCATTATATGTAAGAAATAACCGCGGTGAATTAATTCAACTTGATAATCTTATAACAATGAGAGAAAGAAGTAATCCGCCGCAACTTTATAGATTTAATAGATATGTAAGCGCAACCTTTTCGGCAAGTCTTGCACCGGGTAAAACAATTGGAGATGGAATTAAAGCAATGGATGCAATTGCAAAAAAAGTTCTTGATGAAAATTTTTCAACTGCTCTTGAAGGTGCTTCCAAGGATTTTGTCGAAAGCTCTTCCAGTCTTCTTTTTACTTTTGTTTTAGCTTTAATTCTTATATATCTAACTCTCGCAGCACAGTTTGAAAGTTTTAGAGACCCATTTATTATCATGTTTACAGTTCCACTTGCAATTGCAGGTGCTCTGTTTTCTCTCTGGTATTTTAATCAAACATTAAACATCTTTAGCCAAATTGGTCAAATTATGTTAATTGGACTTGTAACAAAAAACGGAATTTTAATTGTAGAATTTGCTAATCAGAAAAAAGCACAGGGATTTTCAGTAATTGAAGCTGTTAAGGAAGCAGCAAATTTACGATTGAGACCTATTTTAATGACAAGCTTTTCAACAATATTAGGAACTTTACCAATTGCTCTTGCACTTGGTGCTGGTTCAGAAAGTCGTGTTTCAATGGGAATTGCAGTAATTGGCGGTTTAATTTTTTCTACTATTTTAACTTTGTTTGTAATCCCTGTTATTTATTCTTACTTATCTGAGAAAACTAAATCTGTAAGCAATGTAGTAGTAGGTGAAGTTGAAAAGGAACTTCTTCATATTGATGATAAAGAACTTGTTACAAAGTAATTTTTTAATGTTTCTAAACTGTAAAATCAATAATATTTTACCCTTCCATTAATTATTGGAGATTTATGGAATTTAGCTCATCTGCTAAAGCCGGCACCTTTAAATCCTTCTCAAAAAATTTCTGGACAGTAATTGTTATGGAATTTTTTGAACGCGGATCTTACTACGGAGTTATGTCTGTATTATCTGTTTATCTTGTTTTAAATGTAAGCGAAGGAGGATTGGGTTTTTCGAAAGAAAGTGTTGGTATAATTAAAAGTACAATTACACCGTTGCTTTATTTTCTTCCGATACTTTCAGGTGCAATAGCAGATAGATTTGGCTACAGAAAAACATTAATGTTTGCTTTTGTAATGATGAGTCTGGGATACTTTCTTACATCGTTATTTGCTTCTTATGTTCCTGTATTTATTAGCCTGATTTTAATGGCAATTGGTGCGGGCTTTTTCAAACCAATAATTTCTGGAACAATAGCAAGAACAACAGATAAATCTAATTCTACACTTGCTTTTGGAATTTATTATTGGTCAATAAATCTGGGTGCATTTTTATTTCCTTTAATTCTTGTTCCAATTCTTAAGCAAATTTCCTGGAAGTATATTTTTATAATGGCTGCTGTTGGAACAGGATGGCTTTTTTTCTTAAATCTTTTTGTGTATAAAGAACCAGAAAAACCTGAGAGCACTAAAACATTAAAAAATGTTTTGATTGATATGTTAAAAGTGCTTGGAGATTTTCGGTTTGTGATTATGATTGTAATTTATTCGGGATTCTGGATTTTATATTTTCAACAATTTGATACGGTTCTCTGGTACGTAAAAGATTATGTTGATACTACTCCTGTAAATAATATTGTTAATTCGTTTCTGTCAATTTTTGTTTCAAATCCAAATTGGAAATTTGATGTTGAGCATGTTACTGTAATAAATGCCGGGACAATAATAATTCTGCAAATTTTTATTTCAAATTTTGTTAAGAATAAAAAAGCTCTTCCAACAATGATAGGCGGAATTGCTCTTGGCACAGTAGGAATGGCAATTCTCGCAATATCAACTCATCCATTTGTTTTTATTACTGGAATATTCATATTCTCAATTGGAGAAATGACTGCCCATCCCAAATTTATTAGTTATGTAGGACTAATTGCCCCCGAAGATAAAAAAGCTCTATATCTTGGCTATGCATTTTTATATGGTGTATTGGGAAGCGGAATTGGCGGAATACTTGGAGCAAATCTTTATGTGCATTTTGTAGATAATCTTAAAAATCCTACACTGCTCTGGATAATTTTTAGTTCTATTGGATTACTTACAATAATTGGTTTGCTTCTTTACAATAAATTTCTTGCACCTAAAAATGTTGATGCATGAAATTATAAGTTGACAAGTTTTTTGATGAATCTTAACAAATCTTTTTAGCATAACTAAATTTACTTTTTCATTGCTGTTATTAATCACAATTTATTTCTTAAATTTGAATACACATAAATAATTCTCTATTGCCCATGAAAAAATTTTTCTTTGTTGCAGTGCTTATATTTTTTTCATCCTTAATTATTTATTCCCAGCAGGAAAATGTTCCGGTTGATCATAATGTCTATATATTTTTGAAAGAGATGAAGGTAAAGAAAATATTGAATTACATTCATGATGATAATCCAATTATGTCTCGTGCAGAAGTTCGAAAATGTCTCGAGGAAATTCAAGCAAAATATAATTTATTAAGTGCAACCGAAAAAAAATTGTTAAAAAAATTTCAAGATGAATTTTATGATGAATTAGCCGATTCAACTAATACAATGCAGTTTTTAGGTTATTCGGAAAAATTTTCAAAGGATATAACAGATATATTTTCAAATAAAATTAAATACATTTATACTTACCGCAAGGAGAAAGCAAATTTATATCTCGAAATGCTGGGCAGAGCTATGCATGGACAAATATTAAAACCTGAAATCAATAATTCTGAATTATTTGATATTGGCTTTAGACTTCGCGGTACACTATTCGATAAACTTGGTTATAATTTAGTTGTACAGAAAGGCGGAGTTGCAGGTTCAACAAATTATGCAACTACATTTGACCCGCGTTTAAGATATAATTTCAAATTTTATGAAAATATTGAAAATATCAGCAATTACGATTTTACAGAAGGATACTTAAGATTTTTCACTGAACCGATTGATAAAATGAAATTATCATTTCAAATTGGAAGAGAAAAAATAAAATTGGGATATGGATATGGTAGCAGACTTGTGCTTAGCGGGGATCATCCTTATCTCGACTTTATAAAAATGGATTTTAATTATGGAATAATAAATTTCTCTTCTCTGCATGCAACTACAGTTGGAGAATTTCACGAAGACCGTTCTCTTAATTACACAAAGTTTTATGCTTATAACAAAATGAAATTTACATTCAAAAATTTATTTGAAGCAGGAATTGGAGAAGCTATTGTTTATACAGGAAGAGGCATTGACCTTGCTTACTTGAATCCTTTTGCATTTTATAAGTTTGAGGAAATGTCGCTGCAGGATAGAGATAACGGCGTTCTCTTTTTAGATTTCCAATCAGACTTCCTTAAAAATCTTGAACTGCAGGCAACTTTTTTTCTTGATGAAAATATTCTTTCTCACCTTCAGGATTTGGAATTGTATTCAAACAAAAGTGCATATCAAATAGGTATTTTCTGGTATTCACCATTTTCATTGAGTGATTTATCATTCATTTTAGAGTATACAAAAATTCGTCCATATGTTTATACTCATACCAATATAAAAAATTCTTACACAGCACACAGTGAATTACTCGGTCATAGAATTGGACCAAATGCAGACGAAATTTATACCAAACTTTCTTATAATTTTTCTGAAAAGCTGAGAGGAAATTTTGAATATCAGCATATTCGTTCAGGTGAAAATATTTATGATGCATTAGGCAATTTAGTTTTTAATGCCGGCGGTGATGCACTTCAGCCGTTCAGACAAGATGTTGACCCGCAGCATATCAAATTTTTGGATGGTGAAAGAATTAATAAAGATATTTTTACACTTAGTTTTCGTTATGAACCTTTTAGAGAAATATTTTTTGATTTGAATTACAGTTATTTGATTGAAAAAAACATTACAAAAGAAAAATCGTTCTTTACAAATTATGCTTACTTGAAAATGACGCTTGAGTTTTGATTGAACTGTTTATCTATTGATTCTCAATTTTCAAGTTTGGAAGATAAATTGTAAATGTGCTTCCTTTTCCGACTTGACTTTCAACCCAAATTTTCCCGCCAAGTTTTTCAACCAATTCTTTGCATAATGTTAAACCAAGTCCAGTTCCCTTTTCGTTGTTTGTACCTCTTGTCGTAAAACCATATTCACCGCCAAATATCTTTGGTAGATTTTCTTCTGGAATTCCTATACCTGAATCAACAATTTTAATTTTAAAACCATCATTTTCTTTTGATGCAATAATATGAATTGTTCCTTTACGAGGTGTAAACTTAATTGCATTAGAAATTAAATTTCGCAGAATAGTATTTAGTGAATGCTGGTCTGTAACTATTTCATAAGCGGGATCTACTTTTTCAATTATGTGAATTTCTTTGTCACTGTAAATCGGATGGTAGAGATTTAATACTTTCTTGACTTCATCGAATAAATTTAATTCTTTAGGTTCAATTTTCAATCTATTTCCTTCAAGACGACTCCAATCAAGTACATTTTCAAGCAGTTGAAATTGATTTTTTACAATTACATCAAGACTATGTGCGTATTCTTTGATTTCCTGATAAGTAAGATATTCAGCACTGCTGAACAGCAATTCTGTGTAACCAAGTATGGGTGTAAATGGACCTCTTAAATCATGAGCTAAAACAGAAATAAATTTGTCTTTATTTTTATTTAATTCTTCAAGTTGTTTGGTATACTTTTTAATTTCTTCTTCTTTTTCTTTTCTTTCAGTTATATCAATCTCCAGACCAATTATATAAACTTTTCCATTTGATGTATCTTTCAATGGGAACTTATGTGTTAACCATACATACTTTTTACCTTCGCTTATAATTGTCTCTTCAAATACTTTTGACTGCATCGAAATTAGAACTTCAGTATCATGTTCACGCAGTTTTTGAACAATTTCAGGTCCCCAAATATCAGAATCTTTTAATCCTTTCCAATTGCCATTTCTGAATTTTTCTGGGAGATATTGTTCTGCAATTTTATTTATATAAATTAAATTTCCTTCACTGTCTTTAATGAATGTGCTCATCGGGGAATTATTGAGAAATTCATAAAACTGAGATTGACTTAATTGGATTTCTTTCAAATATGAATACAACTTTATGAAAATGAAGATGTAGATAATTGAACCAATAATCCAGATAAAAGCATGAAGAATTATGTCGTTATTAAGTTGATGATTGTAATATTTATCATAATTTGAAGAAAGAATTGCAATGCTGTATGCTCCTTTGATATCTCCAATTTTTTCGTTTTCATGACAGGATAAACATTCTTTTTTAATTTTCAATGGAATGATATATCTAAAGTATTTTTTGTTATTAAGTGTATCAAAGGAATAAAATTCATTTTTTCCTTTCTTGAAAGTCTCAAATGATTTTGATTCCCATTCGTCAGCTTTATATTCAGGGTTGTCGGAATTATAAGAAGTTAATTTTATTATCAACTTATTATTGTCTTTTAATTGAGGTTGCATTCGCTTAAATATTAAAGGAGGCGAAACAAAGTTAAGATTATTTTTATCATTTTTTATATAAACACCGCCGTGGGATAAAACCCAGTTTGTATAAAGTGTGTCGCGTTCTGCAAGGATTCGAGCTTCATTCAAAATTAATTCACGGTGAGTGGAATTGAGCTCAGATATTTTCCACAAAAGAAAAAAAATTATGACAATAGTCCATCCAAGCAGTAAAAAAGCAAAGGTCAATTTATAATGATTAATGATTTTCTGTATATCAATCTTATCAGAGAGTAATCCAATTTTATATTTGTTTGTTTCTTTCATTTCTGGATTAATTAATGATGATTAAAAATAAAATTAATTATTAATAAATACCAATGGAATTAAGTTTAATTAGCACATTAGGGGATAGAGGGAAGTGCAGGAACCGATGTCGAGGGCAAAACATCGGACTGAAGAACTTCCCTCTATTTCAATGAGTGGGACAAAAATTTTTAGAAAATAGTAATACATAAATTAGTTCAATAATTTGGTAGAAACTGGAAGAAAAGTAGTATTCTTTACTTACATTATCGAAAGTTTTTAGTTTTTCTTTAGTTTTATAATTTAGAAAGGTCATTCGTAAAAAACGAATAACCTTTCTTTATTGGCAGATTTATCTGACTTTTATATGAAGTTCTGTTAATTGTGATTCGTCCACATAAGAAGGTGAATCGTCCATTAAAGATATTCCGCTTGAAGTTTTTGGGAATGCAATTACATCACGAATAGATGATTTTTTAGCAAAAAGCATAACGAGTCTATCAAAGCCAAATGCAATTCCACCGTGTGGAGGCGCACCATATTTAAATGCATTCATCAAAAATCCAAATTTTTCTTTGGCTTCAGTTTCATCAATACCAAGAACTTTGAACATTTTGGCTTGCAAATCTGCATTGTGAATTCTAATACTACCGCCTGCAATTTCATTTCCATTTAATACAAGGTCATAAGCGCGGGCTTTTACTTTAAGCGGGTCTGTTTCCATCAAATCAATGTCTTTAAGTCTTGGTGATGTAAAAGGATGATGCATGGCATAATAACGTTTTGTTTCCTCATCCCATTCAAATAAGGGGAAATCTGTAACCCAGAGAAGAGCTGGTTTTGCATCTGGTTTAATTAAATTCATTCGCTTTGCCATTTCGAGACGTAATGTGCCCATTATTGAAAGCGTTCTTAACTTCTCCCCTGTTAACAGCAATATTAAATCCCCTGGTTTTGCATGAAGAGCTGTAATTAAGTTCTTTTTTTCGTCTTCACTCAAGAATTTTGCAATTGGAGCTTCAACATCATTTTCTTTTACACGCATCCAGATTAATCCTCCAGCACCTAATTTCTTAGCATAGTCAGTCAATCCATCTAATTGATTTCTTGTATAATCTCCGCAGCCTTCTGCAAGAAGACCGGTGATAATTCCATTTTTGGAAATTGATTCTTTAAAAACTCTGAATTCTGAATTTTTGAAAACATCATTCAATGTTTTTAGTTCTAAACCAAATCTCAAATCTGGCTTGTCGCTGCCGTATTTTTCCATAGCCTCATCAAAAGTTAAGCGAGGAATGGGTGTGTTAAGTTCAATATCCCAGATTTCTTTGAAGAAAATTTTCATTAATCCTTCAGCCATTTCCAGAACATCTTCTACATCAACAAAAGACATTTCAACATCAATTTGAGTAAATTCATATTGACGGTCGGCTCTTAAATCTTCATCTCTAAAACATTTTACAATCTGAAAATATCTGTCAAATCCAGCGACCATTAAAATTTGTTTGTAAGTTTGAGGTGATTGAGGGAGCGCATAGAATTTTCCTTTATGCATTCTGCTTGGGACAAGAAAATCTCTTGCACCTTCAGGCGTGCTTTTCATTAGAACAGGAGTTTCTATTTCAATAAATCCATTTGAATCAAAGTATTTTCTTGTAAGCTGATACATCTTATGTCGAAGCAAAAGATTTTTCTGCATTTCGGGTCTTCTTAAATCAAGATACCTGTATTTTAATCGTATGTCTTCATTCACATCGATATTATCTTCTATCGGGAAAGGTGGGGTTTCGGAAGGATTTAAAATAATAAGTTTATCAGCCATTACATCAATGGTTCCTGTTTCTAAAGCAGGGTTTTCAGTTCCCTCAGGTCGCTTCCTTACTTTTCCTTCAACAGAAATTACATATTCGCTTCTAAGTTTTTTTGCAAGTTCATGTGCTTCTGCATTGTGTCCAGGTTCAAAAACAATCTGAGTAATTCCATATCTGTCTCTGAGTTCTATAAAAATTACACCGCCCAAATCCCGTCTGGTTGCAACCCATCCGTTTAATACAACTTCCTGACCAATGTTTGCTTCTCTTAACTCACCACATGTATGTGTTCGTTTTTTAAATTTCATTTTATACAGGTACTCCTTTGATTTTTTATTGTGGAACCAAAAAATTTTGGCAAAAATAAACAAATATTAAAGTGATTACAAATCTTAAGAAAAAGATGATTAAATTTTGAAAACTCTAAGCGCAAAAGAAAAAATATTTTGATGGAATTTAATAAAGTAAATAACATTCCTATATTTGAATTTCAAGAATAATTTTTTAGGGAGTTAATATTCATGTTAATAATAGCAGATGAAAATATTCCCCAAGTTAAAGAAGCATTTGGTTCTTTTGGCGATGTAAAATTATTAGCCGGCAGGTCGATTACAAACAGAGATTTAAAAGACGCTGAGGTTCTGCTTGTGCGTTCAGTAACAAAAGTTAATAAAGAATTGCTCGAAAATACGAATATTAAATTTGTAGCTACTGCAACAATTGGAACTGACCATATTGATAAGGATTATCTTAGAGAAAAGAATATTGCATTTGCAGATGCTTCCGGTTGTAATGCATATTCTGTTGCTGAATATATTATTTGTGCTGTCTCATCAATATTTTATGAATTTAATAAAAAGTTTAATGAAAGCACGATTGGAATAATTGGATACGGCAACATCGGAAAAAAGGTAGCTAAGTTTGCACGTGCACTTGGATTTAAGGTTTTAGTTAACGATCCACCTCTTCAAAGAGAAGGATATCCTGAGGAATTTTGTTCTTTAAATGAAGCCCTGTCTTGTGATGTCGTAACATTTCATGTCCCGCTTAATAAAAGTGGAATTGATAAAACTTTTCATCTCCTTGATGAAAGTAATATTGGATTGATAAAGGAAGGTACAATATTAATTAATTCTTCACGTGGCCCTGTAGTAGATAATAAAATTCTTAAAAAAAGATTAGCGGAAAAAAAAGATTTAATTACAGTACTTGATGTATGGGAAAACGAACCCATGATAGATGCACAACTGCTTGATTTAGTAAACATTGGTACACCTCATATTGCAGGTTATTCGTATGAAGGAAAAATAAACAGTACTGTTTTCATATACAATAAATTTTGTAATTATATGAAATTTAAGCCATCGTGGCATCCCGTAGTAAATAAAGTAGAAGATTCATTAATCACAGTTGATATTAATGAAGCAATAGAAAAAGTGCTTAATGAAATTTGTAAAAAAATTTATAACATTAAGGAAGATAGTCAGCTTTTGAAACATGCAAAGAATTATAAACCTGAGGAATTCGGGAAATATTTTGATAACATAAGAAAGCATTACAGAATAAGGAGAGAGTTTAATAATTATACCATTAAATTAAATAACGAAAGTGAGACAGTAAAAAAGATTTTTGAAGCATTGCGGTTTAGAATTTTATAAATTGCTATCAATTGAAATACAAAAAAATGCCCGCCTAATTAAAAAAACATTTGCAAAATTTCTTATTATGCCTTATATTTTAAATTATAATTTATAAATTACCTAAAAAAATAAGAGTAAATATGATTGATGAATTAGATATTTCAATACTTAAAAAGCTCCAGGAAAACGGCAGAACAAAAAGAAGTGAACTGGCGGAGCTTATTGGTTTATCTTTACCTTCGCTTAGCGAAAGATTAAAAAAGCTTGAAGACAATAATGTTATCGAAGGTTATTATGCTAAATTGAATCGTCATGTATTTGGATATGATATTATGGTTTTTATAGTTGTGTTTATGGACTCATCAAAAAATTATGAAAAATTAATTGAGCATGTTAAAAAAACACCCGAGATATTAGAATGTCATGCAATTTTAGGAGAAGGTTCTCACATACTTAAAGCCATAGTAAAGGATACCAAGTCATTGGAACAATTGTTAAGCAGAATTCAATCCTGGCAGGGTGTAACAAGAACAGTAACAAATTTTGTATTATCAACAATTAAAGAGACAACTAAAATAAACATATAAGGAGTAACAAAAATGGGCAAAACAGAATCACCAATCGAAAAAGTACTATCGTTTATTAAAGATAACAAAATTGAATTTATTGATTTTAAATTCATGGATTTTCCGGGTCAATGGCAGCACTTTACTGTCCCAGCAAATCAGCTCGATGAATCATCTTTCGAAAGTGGATTTGGATTTGATGGTTCATCAATAAGAGGCTGGAAAAGTATAAATGAAAGTGATATGCTTATTATTCCTGATCCCGAAACAATGTTTTTAGATCCTTTCATAGAAGCACCAACATTATCTCTGATTTGTGATGTTTATGAGCCAATTACAAAAGAAAAATATGCTCGTTGTCCGAGAAATATTGCTCAAAAAGCAGAAGCTTACTTAAAATCAACCGGAATTGCCGATACTTCTTATTTTGGGCCCGAGGCAGAATTTTTTGTATTTGATGATGTTCGTTTTGATTCGGGACCAAATTTTGCATTTTATCATCTTGACTCAATAGAAGGAAAATGGAATTCCGGTAGAGAAGAAAATCCTAATCTTGGTTACAAACCACGTTATAAAGAAGGATATTTCCCTGTACCTCCAACAGATAAGTTAATGGACTTAAGAAATGAAATGGTTCAAAACCTGATTAAAGTTGGAATTGAAGTAGAAGCTCAGCATCACGAAGTTGCAAGCGGAGGTCAATGCGAAATCGATATGAAATTTAAGCCATTATTAAGAGCCGCTGATCAGCTGTTGATGTTCAAATACATTGTAAAAAATACAGCAAGAAAACACAACAAAACAGTTACTTATATGCCCAAACCAATTTTTGGTGATAATGGCAGTGGCATGCATGTTCATGTTAGTTTATGGTTGAAAGATAAACCATTGTTTGCTGGCGGAGGTTATGCAGGTTTGAGTGAAATGGCTTTATATTTTATTGGTGGTTTATTGAAACATGCACCATCACTTCTTGCATTTACTAATCCAACAACAAATTCTTACAAAAGACTTGTTCCCGGTTTCGAGGCTCCTGTTAATCTTGCTTATTCTCAAAGAAATAGAAGTGCATCAATTAGAATTCCTATGTATTCCCCTTCTCCTAAATCAAAACGTATAGAGTTTCGTTGCCCTGATCCATCAAGCAATCCATATCTTGCTTTTTCAGCAATTTTAATGGCTGGTCTTGATGGAATTATTAATAGAATTGACCCCGGGGAACCACTCGATAAAGATATTTATGATATGTCGCCAGAAGAATTAAAGAACGTACCATCAACTCCTGAATCTCTTGGTGCTGCATTGAAAGCTCTTGCAGATGATCACGAATATTTACTTAAAGGAGATGTATTTACCGAAGATGTAATTAATGCATGGATTAATTATAAAATTGAAAAGGAAATTAAACCAATGGCACTTCGTCCACATCCATTCGAATTTGAGCAATACTTTGATGTATAATTGAATTGGTTATTAAAAATAAAAGCCTGATGAAGACAAGTCCTTCATTCAGGCTTTTTTATTTTTTCAAATTGTAATTAAAAACCTGCTTCCATTTTGAATGAAAAATTTTCTAAATCTACATTTCCTCCAGAAATTATAATTGCAATATTCTTATCTATAAATATTTCTTTGTTTTCCCACACAACTGCAAGAGCAACAGCACTTGATGGTTCAACAATTATTTTCATTCTTTCCCAGATTAATTTCATGCAAAAAATAATATTTTTTTCTTCAGCAGTTAAAATTTTATAAACATTTTTCTTAATGATAGAAAAAGTTCTTTCAGAAAGTTGAGTGAGCAAACCATCGCAAATTGTTTGAGGATTAATTGAAGGATAAATTACATTATCACGAATTGAACGAAAAGCATCGTCGGCTCCTTTTGGTTCAGCTCCAATAACTTTTGCATGAGGATAAAAATATTTTGTGCTTAAAGAAGTTCCGCTTAATAATCCACCGCCACCAACCGGAGCAATTATAAAATCTATTTTAATTTTGTCAGAAAGCTCTTCAAAAATTTCTTTTGCACAGGTTGCTTGTCCTGCTATTACAGAATAATTATCATAAGAATGAATAAAAACCGCATTAGTTTTTCTAATTACTTCATTTAAAGTTTCTTCTCTTGATTTGAGATTTGGTTCACAGTAAATTATTTTTCCTCCATAACTTTCGACTGCTTTCTTTTTTGATTTTAATGCATTATTGGGCATTACAATGTAAGCAGGAACATTTCTAATTTTTGCCGAAAAAGCTATTGCAGCTGCATGATTGCCTGATGAATGTGTTGCTACTCCACTTTTAATTTCATCATTGTTTAATGAAAGTACAGCGTTGCTTGCCCCTCTGATTTTGAATGCACCAATCTTTTGAAAATTTTCACATTTGAAGAAAAGATTACAGCCGAATAAAGAATTAAGTGAACTTGAAGTTAAAATTGGAGTTTTGTGAATATAGTTTTTTATTCTTTCATGAGCTTCAATTATGTGCTTCTTCGAGGGCTCTTCTTCTAAAAACATTTTATTAAAGTTAATTGAAAGTTATAAATAGTGTTAATTTAAATCCGCCAGAATACTTTGAAGTTTTTCAAGAGCTTTTTGCCAATCATTTAATTTATTTTTTTCTCTTTCAATTACATCTGCCGGAGCCTTTGCAACAAAACTTTCGTTGGATAATTTTTTCTTTACAGATTCAAGCGAAGAAGTCAGCCTTGCAATTTCTTTCTGAATTCTATGTCTTTCAACATTTATATCAATTAATCCTTCGAGCGGCACAAAAATATCACATCCTTTAACTACTGCAGAGGCACTCGCTTTTGGTTTTTGAATTTGAGAATCAATAATCAGATTTTCAATTTTTACGAGTGATTTTATGTAGTTGCTTTGTTCTTCAGTAATTTTATCTGTTTTAAGATAAACATTAATTTGTTTTGCTGGAGGAATATTCATTTCTCCACGAATATTTCTAATTGCAGTAACAATGTTTTGAACAAATTCAATTTCTTTCTCAGCTTCTTCATCAATCATTTTTTCATTGAATTCAGGAAAGGAAGTTATTGAAATACTTTCGCAGCTTTTTCTTTCATCGAGCATTTGCCATATTTCTTCTGTAATAAATGGCATAAAAGGATGAACAAGTTTCAGCATTTCTTCATATAATAAAATTGCTCTTGTTAGAACAGCAGATTTTACTTCATCGCTGCCATGATATAATCTAAATTTTGAAAGTTCTACATACCAATCACAAAAGTCATTCCATACATAAGAATAAATAATTTTTGAAGCAGAATTTACCTCGAAGTTGTCAATTGCATTTGTAAATTCTTTAATTGTTTTATGGAAACGAGAAAAAATCCATCTATCTGTAAAATCAATGTGTTTATCTTTCAGTGACAAATCTATTTTAATGTTTTGAGCATTCATCAGTAAAAATCTGCCGGCATTCCAGATTTTATTTGCAAAGTTTCTTCCTATCTCTACCATTTCGTTGCTGAAATAAACATCCTGACCGAGAGGTGAGATGTAAGTCATAGTAAATCTCAGAGCGTCAGCACCATATTCATTTATTAAGTCGAGCGGGTCAGGAGAATTGCCAAGTGATTTACTCATTTTTCTTCCCTGAGTGTCGCGCACAGTGCTTGTAAAATAAACATCTTTAAATGGAATCTCATTCATAAAATGCATGCCGGCAATAATCATTCTTGCAACCCAGAAGAAAATGATATCTGGAGCAGTAACAAGAAGGTCTGTTGGATAATAATATTTCTGGTCTCGTTCATTAGTAAAAACATCCTGCGCCCATAACCAGCTTGAAGCCCATGTATCTAATACATCATCATCCTGACGCCAGTTTTCTATATCTTCTGGTGGATTAACTTCGCAGTAAATTTCTCCTGTTTCTTTGTGATACCAAACAGGAATGCGATGACCCCACCATAATTGACGCGAGATACACCAATCTTTAATATTTGTCATCCAGTGTTCATATGTTTTAATCCAATGCTCGGGATGAAATTTTATTTTTCCTTCAAGAACTACCCTTAATGCTGGTTCAGCTAATTCTTTCATTCTCATGAACCATTGTTCTGAAAGATATGGTTCTATTGGAACATTGCCTCTTTGAGAGTAACCAACTTTAGTTATATAATCTTCTTCTTTGTGAAGTAAACCTAATTCTATAAATCTGTCTATAACTTTTTTCCTTGCCTCATATCTATCCAATCCTTGAAATTCATGAGGAACATTTCCATTTGTTGTAGCATCTTCGTTGAATATGTTAATAATTTCAAGATTATGTCGTAATCCCATATCGTAATCATTTACATCATGAGCTGGGGTTACTTTTACTGCTCCGGTCCCAAAAGTCATATCAACATATTCATCAGCAAAAATTGGTATTTCTCTTCCTACAATTGGAAGAATTACTTTTTTGCCAATTAAATGTTTATAACGTTCATCTGCAGGATTAACGGCAACTCCAGTATCCCCTAACATTGTTTCGGGACGTGTAGTAGCTACAATTATATATTCATTAGAATCTTTTACAGGATATTTCAAATACCAGAGTTTTCCTTTAACTTCTTTATAAAAAACTTCTTCATCAGAAATTGCTGATTTAGAAGCCGGGTCCCAATTTACCATTCTATAACCGCGGTATATGTAACCTTCTTTATATAATCTTACGAAAGCTTCAATAACTTTTCTATAATAATGGTCATCCATTGTAAATCGTTCGCGCTGCCAATCACAGCTTACTCCAAGTTTTCTTAACTGCTGAAAGATTATTCCTCCGTATTTTTCTTTCCATTCATAACAGTATCTCAAAAATTCTTCACGAGAAATTTTATCTTTTGTAATATTTCTTTCTTTTAGCATTGCAACAACTTTTGCTTCTGTTGCAATTGATGCATGGTCAATTCCCGGAACCCAGCATGCATTAAATCCTTTCATTCTTTTATAACGAATGTAGATATCCTGAAGTGTATTATTAAGAATGTGACCAATGTGAAGAATGCCGGTTATGTTTGGCGGAGGAATTACAATCGTATAGGGTGTTTTTGTTTCGTCAACTTCTGAATGATAAAGATTATGGTCATACCAGTATTTATACCATTTGTCTTCAACATCTTTTGGATTATAAGCTTTTGGAATATCAGAAAGATTTCTTGGCAGCATTTGTATCTCAACTTTTTCTGAAAATTAAATGCAAATATAAGAAAAGCAATCCGTTTTTACATTTTTAGATATTCTGGGTTTAAGTAAATTATTCAATCATTCTCAGTTAAACTTTAGAAAATCATGTTGTAAATTCTGTCTATCTCACTTTTTAGTTCTTCTAAATTAACAAATCGTGATTTTCTAATGTATTCTCTTCCTTCAATAAATAAAATTATTGTAGGGACAGCAAATACACTAAATTGTGCTGCGGTATCTCTGGATTCATTAATATTTATGTAAAGAAAGTTTATTTGAGGAAATTCATGTTCTATTAATTCTTTTACTTTTGGTTTTAAAACTTTACAAACATTACACTCATTTGTGCTGAAGTATGCAAGTACAATTTTGTAAGTTTTAATATATTCAACTGCTTTTTCTAAACTTATTCCATTATTCATTTATGTTTTTGAAGTTTCATTAATCTTGAACCTGATTCTTAACACTCCATTTTCAAAACTTGTAGAAACGATTTTGAACGAGCCGATTTCTTTTGTGGATTTGACATGAGGTCCGCTGCATAAGCATTTATCATAATCGCCTATTTTAATTACACGGAGAATTTCGCCTGCTTCTTCGGGAAGCCGATGAAGGATGAAATATTTTGCTGCTTCATCTCGTTTCATAAATTCTTCTGTAACGGGTAAATCTTGCGCAATTAGCGAATTAATTTTTTCTTCTATTTTTTTAATTTCTTCATCAGTCAGATTTCTATTGAAGTGATAATCACATTTAGATTTTTTCTTTTCGATATGAGCACTAAATGCTCTTCCACAATTAAACATTTTGTCCATTGTTCCATTTAATAGATGTTCTGCCGTATGCATTGGAGGATAATATTCTTTTGGATTTACATTGTATTCCATTTTTACTCACTTTTTTAATTGATTTTAATCTTTTTCAATGTCCAATTCTTTTCCAAGTAAATATTTAAACAAGAACTGCACTTTTAATTTGAGAGAATGGTTTCTAAGCGGCATTGTAATGCCATGACGGGCATTTGGATAAATCATCATTTCAAAATCTTTATTTAATTTTTGCAATTCGTAAATCAATTGAATGGAATTCTGCATATGAACATTGTCGTCCATTGTGCCATGTGTGATTAAAAGTTTTCCTTTATAATTTTTTACATAATTAAGAACTGAAGAATTTTTATAACCTTCTTCGTTTTCTTTCGGTGTGTCCATATATCTTTCGGTGTAGACATTGTCATAAAGATGCCAGTCCATTACACCAAATTCTGCAATTCCATAGTTAAAATAGTTTGAACCGTAAGTTAGAGCAAGAGCAGTAACATATCCGCCGTAACTGCCGCCATTGATTGCAATTTTTGTTGTATCTATAAATGATTTTTTCTTTAACCACTTTACTGCTTCGATGTAATCATGCATTTCCCATTTGCCAAGATTACGGTGCATTAAATCAATTCCTTTTTTGCCAAAGTGTCCCGAACCGCGATGGTCTACTGAAATATAAATAATCCCATTTTGGGCAAGATAATAAGGTTCCATTAGGTAAGGGAAAGCATTTCGAACAGTTGGCATTCCAGGTCCGCCGTAAATTGAAAAGATAACTGGATATTTTTTGCTTTCGTCGAAATCAGGAGGCAAGTACCATATTGCAGGAAGTTGGTATCCGTCTTCAGTAGGAATTCTAAACATTTCTGGTTTTGCAAGTTTATATTCATTTATTATTGAATTTTTAGAATCACCAAGTGTTTTAATTTTTTTCCCGTCAATAGAGAATAGTTCAATTTTTATTGGGGTGGTTATGTTGCTGAATCTGTCATAAAAATATTTTGCATTTGGAGAAATTGTGCAGGTGTGGGTTCCTTCAATTGTTGTGATTTGTTTGAGTTCCTTTCCATTTAGATTAACTACAAATAAATGTTTTTCGGTTGAATTTTCTTTCCATCCATGAAAATAAACTTTTTCCTTTTTCTCATCGATTAGTGTTATATCAAGGACTGTTAAATTGCCGTCAGTTAATTTTTGTTTTAGTTTTCCATTCATATCATAGTAGTAAAGATGATACCAGCCGTCTGCAGAAGTTCTTAATAGAAAGCCTTTGTTGTTTTTTAGAAAATATAAATCTTCAAACCATTCAACCCATGTATTTTGTGTTTCATTGTAGAGTTCTTTTAATTTTCCTGTTGATGTATCAACAAAATAGATTTTAATATTATCCTGAGAACGATTCATCCATTGAACTGTAAGCTGGTTTCCATCTGGTGTCCAGAATGGCCATGCAATGTATTGGTCAATATTTTCATCAAAATCTGCCCAGACAATTTTATAATTATTCAAATCAGCAATGCCAAATTTCACTTTTGGATTTGGGTCGCCTGCTTTTGGGTAATGTTGAATTTCAAGTGTTCCATGTTGTCCGTCAGCTCGATATAAAGGAAATTCTGGAACTGGAGAATCATCAAACCTTAGGAAACATATTTTATTGCTGTTTGGCGACCACCAAAATGCAGCGTATTGACTTGCTCTTCCGAGTATTTCTTCATAATAAACCCATGAAGCCCACCCGTTGTAAATTAAATTGCTTCCATCAAATGTAAGTTGAATTTCTTTTTGTTTTTCTAAATCGTATATAAATAAATTGTTGTTTTTTGTATAAGCAATTTTTTTTCCGTCGGGTGAAAATTTTGGATTTTTTTCTTCGAGTGAATCTTTTGTTAATTGTATAAAATTATTTTTGTTAAGTGAATAGTAATACAAATCATTTTTTTCGTGAAATAAAAATCCATTATAATCTGAAGACATAATTGCGTCTTCTACATTAAATTCTTTTGGTAAATTCTCATTTATTTTTCTGTAATCAATAAATATTTCTGATAAACCGTTAATTGCATTCACCTTCATCAATACTGGATGAAAAATCGATTTTGATGAATCTGATTTTATTTCGAGATAATGATTATCATCAAGCCATCCTTTTAATTGTGGCAGTGATTTTGTTAATCGAGGTTCTGCAAAATTATAGACCTGCTTGTAAGTTAGATTTTTGTTTTGCGTAAATGATTGATTATAAATTAATGTAAGAATTAGCAGGAAGAAAATTTTCGATTTCATGTTACACCTGTGTTAATAAAGAGTTTATTAATTTCTGATGTAATATTACCATGCATAAGCTTCTGGAGCTTGATTGCCAGGACCAGGCCAGATTTCATCTAATTTTTTCAATACATCATCGGATAATTTTAATTCAAGTGCTTTTACATTTTCTTCAAGTTGTTCTAAAGTTCTTGGACCAATTATTGGTGAAGTAACTACTGGATTGTTCAATACCCATGCAAGTGCAACATCGGCCGGTTTTTGATTTATTTCTTTACATAATTTTTCATAAGCTTCAATCTGAGGGCGCAATTTTTCAATTGATTTTTGTAATGGTTCTCTTGTTCTTCGTCCTTCTTTTACTCCTTCTAAAACTCCGCATAAAATACCGCCGCCTAATGGACTCCATGGAATTAATCCAATTCCCAGTGCTTTACATGCTGGAATTACTTCAAGCTCGATATGTCTGTTTCTTAAACTGTAAATACTTTGTTCAGAAACAATGCCCAGAAAATTTCTCTCTTTTGCTTTATAAAATGCTTCAACAAGATTCCATGCAGCAAAATTTGAACTTCCCACATAAATTATTTTGCCTTCTCTTACAAGCTGTTCCATTGCTTGATAAATTTCTTCCCAAGGTGTGTTGCGGTCTATGTGATGCATCTGGTATAAATCAATATGATCTGTTTGAAGTCTTCTTAAACTCTCTTCGCATGCTTTTCTGATATGATAAGCTGAAAGTTTAGAATCATTTGGTCCATCTCCCATTTTTCCATAAACTTTTGTTGCAAGAACAATTTTATCTCGTCTGCTTTTATCCTCAGAAAGCCATCTGCCAATAATTTGTTCCGTAAAACCCACTCCTTTTTCCCCTCCATATACATTTGCTGTGTCAAAGAAATTTATACCAAGTTCAAGAGCACGACTCATAATCTTAAAACTTTCTTCTTCACTTGTGTAGGGGCCAAAATTCATTGTCCCAAGACAAAGTCGACTTATTCTTAATCCTGTTCTTCCTAAAAAAGTATATTCCATTTTTAAACCCTTTCTTTTTTTGTTTACATTCTAAAATATAAAAACAATAACTTTTTATCACTTATTTATTATTTTTTCAATAATATATATCTTTGGATAAAACATACAGAGGAAAATAATGAAGCATATAAAATTATTATTGTTAGTTATATCAATTTTTCTGACAAATAAGAATTACTCACAAATAAATATTAAAGATGCATGGGCGCGAGTTTCTGCAAAAGGCAGTAACTCAGCTGCATATTTCATAATTACTAATAAAAGTGTAAAAAATGATACTTTAATTGCTGCTGAGTCAAATGCTGCTGAGATTGTAGAAATACATGAAACTTTTAAGGAAAATAATAAAATGGGAATGCGCGCAGTTAAATTCGTAGAAATCCCCGCAAAATCTGAAGTAAATTTTAAGCCCGGTGGTCTTCATATTATGTTGATTAATTTAAACAGAAACCTGAAGAGCAATGATACGATAAATCTTGTGTTAAAATTTAAACTCTCAAAAGAAATTAAAATAAATGTACGTGTAAGAGACGCAATAAATCCAATGAAGCATTAAGAATTTTTCACATATTCAAATACATGACTGCATACAAGACAAATCCAGTCTGATTTTTTGTTTTCAATTTTTTTGTGGTCCAAAATCATCGTGGTGTTTGAACTGCAGAATGGGCATATAACACTTTGAAAAATATTACTGCTCTCCCTTTCATTTTTTAATGAATTTCTTTCAGATTCTTTTTCATTGTTTGTGTTATTCAAGATTAACTTCCTTTTAAATCTGTAGGCAAACTAATATTTTTTACATTGAATTAAAAAATGTTTTTATCTTCATTCTAAAAAAGAATTAATTTAATTTAACAGTTGAAGAAAAGATTTAATATTTCTTCATTAAAAGGTGAAAAATGGAATCATTAAAAAATTTTTTCTACCCGGAGTCAATTTGCATTGTTGGTGCATCAAGCAAAGAAAAAAGCATTGGTTATGAGTTGTTGAAAAATATTCGGGATTATGGTTACAAAGGCAAAATCTTTCCTGTTAATCCTAAAGCAGACGAAATTTTATCTTACAAATGTTTTAAGTCAATCGAAGAAATTTTTGATAAAATTGATTTGGCAATTGTAGTTGTTCCTAAACTTGTCGCAGAGGAATCAATAAAATCATTATTGAATAAAAATGTTAAATCGATAATTCTTGTAACAGCTGGGTTTAAAGAAATTGGCAAAGAAGGAGAAAAATTAGAAGAACGAATTTTGAACTTAGTTAAAAATTCAGGGGCAAGGTTAGTAGGACCAAATTGCATGGGAATAATTAATACTCTCGATGAAGTAAAACTCAATGCAACCTTTGTTGCAGAAAAACCCGAAAAAGGTTCAACGGGATTTTTGTCTCAAAGCGGAGCTCTTGGAGCGGCAGTTTTAAATTCACTTAGAGAAACAGATATAAAATTTGCTCACTTCATAAGTGTGGGGAACAAAGCTGATGTGAATGAAAATGATATTCTTGAATTCTGGCAAAATGATGAAAACATTAAAACAATTGCTCTTTATCTTGAAAGTTTTGTTGATGGTGAAAATTTCATAAAAAAATTTATTGAGAAAAAAATTACCAAACCCATTATAATTCTTAAAGCAGGAAGAACAAAAAGCGGAATGAAAGCAGCAGTATCTCACACAGGTGCATTGAGTACAACAGATAAAATTGTAGATGCAATTTTAAAACAGTTTGGAATTATTCGTGCAGAGAATTTGAATGAACTTTTTAATACTGCAAAAGGATTTGAGAATTTTCCACTTCCTCAAGGCAATAAAGTTGCTGTTGTAACAAATGCCGGCGGTCCGGCAATTCTTTGTGCTGACAAAATAGAAAAAGAAGGCTTGGTTTTATCTTCATTATCAAAAGAAACTAAAGAAAAATTAAGAAAAATTGTTCACCCAGAAGGAAGCATTGAAAATCCGATTGACCTTTTGCCAAATGGAGATGCTCAAACTTTTAAGAATGTTATAGAAACAATTATTCAGGATGAAAAAGTTGATGCTGTTATTTCGATTTTTGTTGAACCTGTTATGGTTTCTGCATTTGAAGTAATTGAAACAATAAATTCAATACAAAGCAGAAAACCAATATTTCAAGTTGCTATGCCTTTGCCAGAATTCTGGCAGTATTATCGAAATAATTCAAAATATAAATTGCCAATTTTTAGAAATCCCGAAGACCCTCCTGAAATTATTTCAAATATGCTTTTTTATTTAAGTAAAAGAGTAAATACAAAAAGATATGAGTTAATATCTTTTGGAGGGAAAAAAGATTTTACTTTTTCAACTAATAAAATTTTGGATCAATTAGAATTAGAAAAACTTCTTTCTTATTATGATATTCCATTGGTTCAAAGTAAAATTTGTTTACTTAAGGATTTAGAAAACATAGACCAAGATTTTTATCCTCTTGTTCTTAAAGGACTGTGCAAAAATTTAATTCATAAAACAGAAATAAAAGCTGTTATATTGAATATTAAAAACAAAGAAGAACTTTTGAAAGCAGCTAAAACTATACAAAACAATTTAGAACATAATGGATATCAATTAGAACAATTTTTAATTCAAAAATATATTAAACCAGTACATGAAATTTTAATTGGCGGTTTTCGAGATGTTTCTTTTGGACCAGTAATAATGTTTGGACTTGGAGGAAAATATGTTGAAGTTTTTGATGATGTTGCAATTAAATCATGTTATTTAAGCGAAGAAGATATTGATGAAATAATTGTTTCAACGAAAATTGGAAAAATACTTAAAGGCGTTCGAAATGAAAGATGCAGCAATTTGGAAAGTTTAAAAAAAATTATTCAATCATGTGCCCGAATGATGATTGAAAACGCTTCGATTAAAGAATTTGATATAAATCCTCTAATAGTTGATGAAAAAAATGATTTTCATGTTGTTGATGTAAGAATAAGAACAGACGAATAATTTTCTAAAAAGTGAATTTCTTTTACATTTCAAAAAATGGAAATAGTAGTTATTATTTGGCAAAATAATTTTTCAGGATATGCCGCTTAGAAATTTATTTATCGACTTTAATTCTTTTTTTGCATCTTGTGAACAGCAGCAATTTCCTCACTTAAGAAGAAAGCCAGTTGCTGTTGTGCCTGTTAAAGCAGATACCACATGCTGTATAGCTGCAAGTTACGAAGCAAAGAAGTATGGAATAAAAACCGGCACTTTAGTAGCGGATGCAAAAAAGGTTTGTCCTGATCTTAAAATAGTACAAGCACGTCATAGAGTTTACATAGAATATCACCATAAACTTGTTAAAGCCGTTGAAATGTGTATTCCTGTTGATGCAATTTTTTCGATTGATGAAATGTCGTGCACATTAATTGGAAAGCAGCAGGAAAAAGAAAATGCAATCGCACTTGCAAAAAAAATTAAAGAAACAATTTATAAAGAGGTTGGAGAATGTCTTACATGTTCGATAGGAATTGCACCAAATCAGTATCTTGCTAAGACAGCAACAGACATGCAAAAACCTGATGGTCTTGTTGTAATTGAAGAAAAGGATTTACCTCAAATTTTATATTCATTAAAATTAAGTGACCTTGTTGGAATTGGAAGAAGAATGGAGCCTCGCTTAAAAAAATTTGGAATTGATACAGTAGAAAAACTTTGTAATGCAAGCAAGTCGATGCTCAGAAAAGTATGGGGCGGCATTGAAGGTGAAAGAATGTATATGCAGTTACGAGGTGAAGTTGTTAAAAGACCCCCAACACATAGAACAACAGTAGGACATTCACATGTTATGCCTCCGGATTTAAGAACAAAAGAAGGGGCTTATTCAGTCCTGCACAGATTGCTGCAAAAAGCTGCAATGAGATTAAGATACATGGGTTATGTATGTGGTACAATGTCAATTAAAGTAAAATTTATTAATGGCAAAAAATGGAGAAATGAGATTTCATTTAATCATACACAAAACACACTTACATTAATTCAGGCATTTGAAGAAATGTGGAAATTTTACCCGCCGATTAAAGACAAACCAATTGCTGTAGCTGTAACTTTGTATAATTTGATGTTAGAAAATCAATATACTCTGTCACTATTTGAAGACGAGGAAAAGTTTAAATCCTTAAACAGTGCAATAGATTTGTTAAACAAGAAATATGGATACGGTGCTGCTTATTTTGCTGGTTCACACTTTGCTATTAATTCAGCACCCATGAGAATTGCTTTTACACAAATACCAAATCTAGAAATTGAAGAAGATGATATAGAAGAGATATAAAAAAGGCGTCACAGAATTTGACGCCTTTATTCTTACATTATTTCTTTTCAAATACTAATTTTCCTGCACCGGGATAACGAACAACTATTGTATCACCGCTTTCATATTTATTCATTAACAATTCAGTTGATAGTGGATTAATTAAATATTTTTGAATTGTTCGTTTCAAAGGACGAGCACCGTATGTAACATCATAACCATGTTCCATCAAGAATTCTTTAACATCTTCTTCTACTTCAAGTGATAATCCTTTTTCTGCAAGCATTTTTCCAACTCTTTGCAATTGTATATCGATAATTTGTTTGATTTCGTTCTTCAATAAAGGTTTGAATAAAACTATTTCATCAATTCTGTTTAGAAATTCTGGACGAATAGTTTGACGCAGAAGCTCAGTCAACGCAATTCTTAATTCGCCCATTATGTATTCAAAATTATTTTCATCAATAGTAGTTAATTTTTCTTGAATTAGATGTGAACCAAGATTTGAAGTCATTATAATTATTGTGTTTTTGAAATCTACAGTTCTGCCTTGATTATCAGTTAATCTTCCATCATCAAGAACCTGCAATAAGATATTAAATACATCTGGATGAGCTTTTTCAATTTCATCAAGCAGAACTACAGAATAAGGTCTTCTCCTTACAGCTTCAGTCAATTGACCGCCTTCTTCGTAACCAACATATCCCGGAGGAGCACCAATTAATCTTGATACAGAAAATTTCTCCATATATTCGCTCATATCAATTCTAACCATTGCATGTTCATCGTTAAAGAGAAATTCAGCAAGTGCTCTTGCAAGTTCTGTTTTGCCAACCCCAGTTGTTCCAATGAATATGAATGAACCAATTGGACGATTTGCATCTTGCAGACCAGCACGAGACCTTCTGATAGCATTCGCTACAGCAGCAACTGCATCATCCTGTCCAACCACTCGTTTATGAAGTTCTTCTTCGAGTCTTAATAATTTTGTTCTTTCACTTTCAAGCATTCGGCTTACTGGAATTCCTGTCCATTTGGCTACTACTTCAGCAACGTCTTCGGCATCTACTTCTTCTTTCAACATTTTATTGTGCTTTTGTATCTCGGCTAATTCCTCAGTCTCTTTCTTAAGTCTTCTTTCTAAATCATTAATAACACCATATCGCAATTCAGCAACTTTACCTAAGTTACCCTCACGCTCATATCTATCGGCTTCAGCTTTGGCTTTTTCAATTTCACTTTTCATTGAACGAATCTTTTGAATTTTATCTTTTTCGAGCATCCAGTGACTTCTTAATCTGTTTCTTTCTTCTTCTAATTGACTTAATTCTTTTTGTAATTCTTCGAGTCGTGTTGCAGAATCTGAATCTTTTTCTCTCTTCAAAGCTTCTCGTTCAATTTCAAGCTGTTTAACTTTTCTTTCAATTGCATCAAGTTCCTCAGGCATAGAATCAATTTCGATTCTTAATTTTGATGCGGCTTCATCAATCAGGTCAATTGCTTTATCTGGTAAGAATCTGTCTGTTATATATCGATTAGAAAGCTGAACAGCAGCAACAATAGCACCATCAGTAATTCGAACACCATGATGAACTTCGTATCGTTCTTTCAAACCTCGTAAAATTGAAATTGAATCTTCTTCACTTGGTTCTGCTACATAAACAGGTTGAAATCTTCTTTCTAAAGCCGCATCTTTTTCAATGTATTTTCTGTATTCATCAAGTGTAGTTGCGCCAATTGCATGAAGTTCGCCGCGTGCTAAAGCAGGTTTTAAAATATTTGCTGCGTCCATTGAACCTTCTGCTCTTCCTGCACCAACGAGTAAATGTAATTCGTCAATGAATAAAATAATTTCGCCATCGGATTGCTGAACTTCCTTTACAACTGCTTTAACTCTTTCTTCAAATTGACCACGATATTGAGTGCCCGCAACTAAAGCACCCATATCGAGAGCTACAATTCTTTTTGTCTTTAAAGTTTCCGGAACATCACCAGCTACAATTCGATGTGCAATACCTTCTGCAATTGCTGTTTTACCAACTCCTGGCTCACCAATTAAAACAGGATTGTTCTTTGTTCTTCTTGAAAGAACCTGTAACACTCTTCTAATTTCTTCATCTCTTCCAATTACAGGGTCAAGTTTGTTTTGACGGGCAAGTTCATTTAAATCTCTGCCATATTTTTTTAATGCCTGATACGTATCTTCTGGATTTTGAGATGTTACTCTTTGAGTGCCTCTAATATCTTTTAATGCTGAAAGAATTACATTCTTATTAATTCCATTATTTTTAAGCAATTTACCTGCCTGACCAGAATCTTCACTCAAAGCTAATAACAAATGTTCTGTTGATATATACTCATCTTTTAATGCTTTTGCTTCTTCGGCAGCTTTATCGAAAAGTCGAGCTGTATTTGTCGAAAGCTGTTGACTTCCAACACCAGCACCAATTACTTTAGGCAGTCTTTCAAGTAATTCATTAATCTTAATTCTCATTTGGTTTAAATTTCCGCCAGCTTTTTGAATCGTAGAAACAGCAACTCCATTAGAATCCTGAAGCAATGCAGCTAAGATGTGTTCAGGTTCAATAATTTGATTATTATAATTTTGTGCAATCTCAACTGCTTCCTGAACCGTTTCCTGAGCTTTAACTGTAAATTTGTTGAAATTAAATGCCATAACTTTTTACCTATTTTTTTCGCTCATACAAAAATAATTTAATAAAGTTTCATCATAAATAAAAAAATAATAATCATAATATTACTAACTCGTAATATAATAAATCTTAATTTCTATTCTTTTCATTTACCTTGTTACTGCTTTTCTTTTATTTTAATTTTGTATTTCAATTTGAAAGATTTTTATGTCACAAATATTATCTCAAAATGAAGATACAATAGTAGCACTTGCTACTCCGCCCGGCATTGGTGCAATATCTGTTATAAGAGTAAGCGGACCGGAAACATTTATTAAAGTTGATAAAGTATTTCAGGGTAAAAAGAAAATAGCCGACTGCCCTACTCATACAATTCATTATGGTAAAATAATTAATTTGAACAATGAAGTAATAGATGATGTTTTAGTATCAGTCTTTCGAGCTCCTAATTCATATACTGGTGAAGATTCTGTTGAAATTAGTACACATGGAAGTCAATTAATCGTAGAGAAAATAATTTCATTACTGGTTGAACAAAATATAAGGCTTGCTGAGCCGGGCGAATTTACAAAGCGTGCTTTTTTAAATGGCAAATTAGACCTTGCACAAGCAGAAGCTGTTGCTGATATAATCAATTCAAGAACAGAAGCATCGCTTCGTGGTGCAAGAAATCAACTTGACGGATTATTATCTCAAAAAGTTGATTCATTAAGAGAAAAACTTGTTAATACATCGTCATTGATAGAACTTGAATTAGATTTTGCAGAAGAAGATATTGAGCTATTACCAATAAATGAAATTATGAAAAATATAAATGAAATAGAAAAAGACATAGAAAATTTATTAAATACATTTTCCTTTGGGAGAGTAATTCGAGATGGGGTTAATGTTGCACTGGTTGGGAAACCAAATGTTGGAAAATCATCTTTATTAAATTATTTACTAAAAGAATCAAGAGCAATTGTAAGTGAAATTCCAGGCACAACAAGAGATGTAATCAGAGAAGAATTAACTATTGATGGTATACTATTTAGACTTCATGATACTGCTGGCATTAGAATGACAGAGGACATAATCGAAAAAGAAGGAGTCTTAAGGAGCAGAAATGTGGTTAAAGAAGCAGATATAGTATTATTTTTAAATGATGTTGAAACAGGTTTTGATGAAGGGCTTTTCAAAGAAATTTTGTTATTGAATGAAGAAGAAAAGATATTGAAAGTTGTTAATAAAATAGATTTGAAAAAGAATTATGATAATCGGTTTGATGTTGGCATTTCAGCTAAAACAGGAGAAGGGATAGATAATTTATTTCATAAATTGAAAGAAAAAGCCATTGGAACAAATATCTATACAGAAAAAACGGCAATAGTTTCAAATATCAGGCATTATAATGCACTCAAAAAAGCAAAAGAGCATCTAATTAATGCAAAAAATTCAATTTCTGAAAAATTGACAGGTGAATTTATAGCTGTAGACTTAAGAAATGCTGAAAATGCCCTGAGTGAAATTATAGGTAAAGTTACAACAGATGATATCTTAAATAATATATTTTCAAAATTTTGTATAGGCAAATAATGTTTCACGTGAAAATTAAATAAGAAATTATTATTAAAATGTAAAAAGTTTCACGTGAAACAGAAAGGATGAATATGAAAGAATATGATGTAATTGTTATTGGTGGGGGACATGCAGGTATTGAGGCAGCAACTGCCCCTGCAAGAATGGGTTGCTCTGTGGCTATGATTACAATGGATAAAAATGCAATGGGAAGAATGTCCTGTAATCCAGCAGTGGGCGGCAGTGCTAAAGGTCACCTTGTTCATGAAATTGATGCGCTTGGTGGAATGATTGGATTAATTGCAGATAGATCTGGCATTCAGTTCAGAACATTGAATAAATCAAAAGGACCTGCAGTTTGGGCAGGCAGAAGTCAGAACGATAGAAAACTTTATTCAGTAGAGGCATTGAAAATTGTACTTTCTGTGCCCAACCTGGAAATTATTGAAGATTCTGTTACTGAGGTTATTACGGAAGGTAAAAAAGTTGCAGGTGTTAGAACTCAAAAAGGACAGGAAATTAAATGTAAAGCGCTAATTATTTCTACCGGAACTTTCTTAAATGGATTGATGCATACTGGTTTAAGATCTTTTCAAGGTGGAAGATATGGTGAACCGCCTGCAATTGGTTTAACTGAATCTCTTGTTAAATTGGGATTTGAAGCTGGCAGACTGAAAACCGGAACTCCACCCAGATTGAAAAAAGATTCAATTAATTGGGATATTCTTGAAGAGCAAAAAGGTGATGAACCCCCTCGTCCATTTTCATTACGAACTCCACAGGACGAATTCCCATATTTACCGCAATTAAGTTGTTATATTACATATACTGACAAAACGGTTCACAAAATTTTGGAAAAAGGATTTGACAGGTCACCATTATTTACTGGAAAGATTAAAGGAAAAGGTCCGCGATATTGCCCGTCAATCGAAGATAAAATTTATAGGTTTTCAGACAAAGAAAGACATCAACTTTTCCTTGAACCCGAAGGATTAGATTCGGATTTGATTTATATAAATGGATTTTCTACTTCTCTTCCTGAAGATATTCAATTTGAAGCCTTAAGAAAAATTAAAGGTCTTGAAAATGTTGAAATGGTTCGCCCGGGTTATGCGGTTGAATATGATTTCTTTCCTCCTCATCAGGTTGATTTGACTTTAGAAACAAAATTAATCGAAGGACTTTATTTTGCTGGACAAATTAATGGAACATCTGGTTACGAAGAAGCTGCAGCTCAAGGTATTGTAGCAGGAATTAATGCAGCTCTAAAAATTCAAAAACGGCCAGAGTTTGTTCTAAAAAGAAGTGAAGCATATATTGGGGTTTTAATTGATGACCTTGTTGATAAATCAACAGATGAACCATATCGAATGTTTACATCTCGTGCTGAACATCGATTGGTTCTGAGACAAGATAATGCAGACAGAAGATTAATGAAATATGGATACGAATTTGGCTTAATTCCAAAAGAACTTTATGATGAACTCAAAGAAAGAGAAATTTTAATTACTAAATCAAAAGAAATTTTAAGTAAAACAAAACTACTGCCTTCTGAAATTAATCCATTCTTAATTAAATTGAATACTACTCCAATTGATAATGCTGAATCAATTAATAAGCTTGTTAAAAGACCAGAAATTAATCTAAAAGATTTGTTGGAAGTAATTAGAAATAGGGATGGGATATTTGAAATTTTAATCAATGATTTGAAAGCTTTAGAACAAGTTGAAATTGAATTTAAGTATGAAGGCTATATTCAGAGACAAATGGAACTCATTGAAAAGATGGAAAAATTGGAAAATGTTTTAATACCATTAAATTTTGACTATTCTAATTTGAAAGCTATATCTGCAGAAAGCAGGGAAAAATTAAGTAAAGTTAAACCAAGGTCAATTGGACAAGCATCCAGAATTTCAGGTGTAACGCCTTCTGATATTTCAGTTTTATTAGTATATTTGAAGAGTTAATTTTGAGGTTTTTTCTTTGAATTTATACGAGCAATATCTTCGCGAGTTGAAAATGCTCTTCTGGGAAAACAATATAAATCCAGATGAGTATCAGCTCGAACGCCTTGCAAATTTTGCTATTCTTGTAACTCAAAAAAATTCGAAAGTTAATTTAATTTCCCGAAAAGATGTTCAAAAGATAATCGAAAATCATGTTTTCATTTCTTCATATGTTTCTGAATTTCTTCCTCAAAAGATTAATAATTTTTTAGATGTTGGAACTGGCGGAGGTTTTCCGGGTATTCCTCTTGCAATTACTCGCCCTCAGTTAAAAGGTATTCTTGTTGATTCAACCGCAAAAAAAATTGATGCAGTAAAAGAATTTATCTCTAAACTTAAATTGAACAATTTAACTACAGAAAATTGCAGAGTTGAAAGCGAAGAATTCAAACAAAAATATTCTCAATCATTTGACCTTGTTATTAGTCGCGCAACAGTTCCTTTAATTATTCTGTTAGGTTATGCATTGCCTTTGCTTAAAGAAAAATCATTTGTTGCATCAATTAAAGGCGGTGATTTAAATGATGAATTTAATGCTGCAGAATTAAAGTATAAAGCTTATATCAAGAAATCTACAATATTTGAACTTGCCTATAAGCCAACAAATGCAAGAAATGAAAAAGGAAAAAAACTGATTTTATTTGAAATAAATAAGTAATTCTTTTCTTTTTAATTTCTATTTATAACATTTTCCTTTTTTGATTTGTAATAATCGGTTTTTATTTTTTACTTTTAATTAATTGGGAAACCCAGACGATACAGGATTACTTTGATTGTAAGATTAGTTAATTTATGAATAAAATCGAAAAATTTATTAAATATCCTCAAAATCGCGATTTAATATTTGTGCTTGGTGCAGGAGCCTCACACCCTGATGGGGTTCCTCTTCAAAGAGATTTAATTCCGCAAATTTTATCTGATGAAAATGAAGAAATAAAAAATTCTGCAATTGGAAAAATTGTAATCGATTTTTTAAAAGATAATTTCGAATTTAATAGAGAATTAAATTTATACCCTCGTCTTGAAGCTGTGTTTGGCTTTATTGATTATTTTATTCAGCATAATGAAAGTCTGAATTCAAAATACACAAATTCACTATTGAGAGATATTAAAGAATATTTAATAAAGCTTGTTCATTATATAGTGAATTTAAATACTGATAAAAATAGTCGTTATTATCATCTGTTCTGGAAAATACTTGCCGAGAATGTTCCTAATTCATCAATCATCACATTAAATTATGATACACTGCTTGAACAATCATTTGATTTTTTATTCAAGCAGAATTATTACCTTGATTATTGTATTCAATTAATGAATTATGAAAAAATTCCGCAGTTGAAAAATTATAATTTCTGGATTAATCCACGCGAACCAGTTTTGGTGGATGAAAATGTTACTCCAATTCCAATAAAAATTATAAAACTTCATGGAAGTTTGAACTGGAAATATTGTAATTGCTGCAATTTGACTTTGCTTACTCCATGGGATAGAAAAATAGATTTGAACAGAGGAAAATTTCTTGGCTATACTTATCCGGATAAAGAGGAATATGAATTTAAATGCCCAATAGATGAAACTGAGTTTGAAACATTGATAATGCCTCCGTCTTATTTAAAGACTTTGCATCATCCTGTTATTTCTCAATTGCTTGTTGAAGCATCACGTGAGATACGCTCAACAAGAAAAATAATTTTTATTGGGTATTCAATGTCGGAAGCAGATTTACATATAATTGCATTATTTAAAAAACATATTCAAGCAGGAACAGAAGTTATAGCAATAAATCCAAAGAAGAAAGAATCGCTTGAACTTAGTTATAAGTCAATATCTAAAGATGCAAAATTTATTAATGTGTCGTTTGAAGAATTGCTTGAAAGTAATTTGCTTAAGAAAATAACTAATTAAAAAATTATCTCACTTTCAACAAATACTCTTTCAAATCTTCATACTGCGAACTTAATTCTATAGTTCTTTTTTCTTTGTTCAGGCAAAGTGCCAATCTTTCCGGAATCTCAACTTCTATTTTTAATTCTTCTTCTATTACATCTTTGAATTTTGCAGGATGGGCAGTTTCGAGAACAACTCCGTTAAATTGCTGACTGAATTTAATGTAATCTCTTAATGCTAAGTATCCAACTGAACCATGCGGGTCAATTATATATTTATAATTTTCATAGACTTCTTTTATTCCTTTTCGAGTTTGAATATCATCATAAGATTCTGCATGAATGTCATATTGCATTTCTTTTAAAATGTTTGAATAGATTTCAATAATTCTTATTAAGTTGCTTGGATTTCCAACATCCATCGCATTTGAAAGAGTTTGAATTGAAGGCCGAGGTTTAAATTCTCCTGTTTGTAAATATTCTGCAAATACTTTATTGCTGTTTAATGCACCAATAAATTTTGATATTGGCAATCCAATTTTTTTTGCAATCAGTCCTGCAGTTAGATTTCCTAAGTTTCCTGATGGAACAGAGAAAATTGAGTGAAGTTTTTTATCTTTAATTTGTTTATAAGCTTCAAAATAATAAAATGCCTGTGGGAGTAGTCTTGCAATATTAATTGAATTTGCAGAGGTAAGATTTAATTTTTTGTTCAACTCTTTATCAACAAATGCTGTTTTGACTAATCTTTGACAATCATCGAATGTTCCATTTATTTCTAATGCAGTAATATTTTTATCAAGTGTTGTTAATTGTTTTTCTTGAATTAAACTTACTTTTCCTTTTGGATATAAAATAAAAACATTAATTCCTGGTGTATCATAAAACCCATGAGCAACAGCACTGCCAGTATCTCCAGAAGTTGCAACGAGAATATTTAGACTTGTATTTCTTTTTGCAACAAAATATCCCATCGTTTTTGCCATGAATCTTGCACCAAAATCTTTGAATGCAAGAGTGGGACCATGAAATAGTTCCAGAATATATAAGTTCTTGCCGATTGAGACTAATGGAGCAGGGAATGTAATTGAGTTTGATATGATTTCCTGCAGATTACTATCAGAAATTTCATTATCAATAAATTTTTTTGCAATTCTGAATGCAATTTCTTGAAAAGAAAATTTTTCGAGTTGGTCGATAAAATCTTTTTCCATTCGAGGAAATTCAGCAGGCATGAAAAGTCCGCCGTCTTCTGCAAGTCCATGCATTACAGCAGTTTCAAAATTTACAATCAGATTTTTGTTATTTGTGCTATAATATTTCATTCTAAAATTATTGGTCCTTTCCCATTAATTTTTGAAATATATTTTTTTCCTTTCAATCCCGATTGAATTACAGCATTAAACATAGCATTTGCAATTCGTTCTGCATCTTTGCTAGAAGTTGAAAAAGCAAACATAGATGGACCTGAACCAGTGATATTACAATTTAATGCGCCATTATCAAGAGCAGCTTTTCTTACTTTATTGTAACAAGGAATTAATTTTGCACGTTTTGGTTCTGCTATTAAATCAATAATTGAACGACTAATTAAATCGTAGTTCTTGGTCATCAGTCCTATAATCAAACCTGATGCATTTCCAGCCTGAGCAATAGCCGTTTTTAATTTAACAGTTTTGCTTAAAATTTTTCTGGCTTCTTTGGTTTTAATTACAATATCTGGATATACTATACTGCAGTATAAATTTTTTGGATAATCAATTTGAATAATGTCGAGAGGATTATAACTTCTTATCAATACAAAGCCGCCAAATAAACATGGTGCAACGTTATCGGCATGAATGCTTCCGCTAGCTACAAATTCGCCGGCCATAGCATGAACGAGCAAATCAAGTTTTGAAAGTTTTAAATCGAGAAGTTCATTAACAGCAAAGACACCTGCAACTGCACTTGCAGCACTGGAACCAAGTCCGCTGCCAATTCCCATTTTTTTATGTATTGAAACATCAAGTCCAACATTCAAATCATATTTTTCAAGAAGTGATTTTATTGCGACGGTTGTTGTGTTCTTGTCCACATCTACCGGCAGATTTCCATTATCGCCTTCAATATTAACAATTCTTAATTCTTTCGAGTTATTTTTTTTAATGATTATTTCATCCCCAGGTTCATAAAGAGCAAAGCCCATCATATCGAAACCCGGACCAACATTTGAAACAGATGCAGGTGCAAATACCCGAATACTTTTTGAGCTCATTGGATATATCCTTTTGCTTTCATTAGTTCTGCAATTAATATTGTACCACCTGCAGCACCGCGTATTGTATTGTGTGATAGTATCACAAATTTAAAATCAAATAATGGACATTCTCTTAATCTTCCTATTGTAGTTGCCATTCCATTTTCGATATTTCTATGAATTTTAGGCTGAGGATACTTTTCTTCATAAAGATAAACAATTGGATTTTTAGGTGCGGATGGTAATCCTAGTTCTTGTGGAACTGATTTAAATTCTTTCCACACTTTTATGATTTCATCAACAGTTGTTTTGTTTTTTAATTTTATCTGAACACATTCGGTATGGCCATCAATTACTGCAACACGATTGCATTGTGCACTGATTTTAATATCAGCAAATTCTATTTTATTTGAGTTGAACTTTCCCAGAATTTTTAATGGTTCTGTTTCCATTTTCTTTTCTTCACCGCTAATGAAAGGAATAACATTATCAATAATATCCAAGCTTGAAAGACCAGGATAACCAGCTCCAGATACTGCCTGCATTGTAACCACATTCACAGCTTCAATTCCAAAGTTATCATGAAGCGGCTTTAGTGCTAATGCTAATCCAATTGTAGAACAATTTGGGTTAGTTACAATTCCACCTTTATATTTTTGTGATTTTAATAACTCAAGATGCTCTGGATTTACTTCAGGTATCATCAAGGGGACATCTTCATCGAATCTATGATTTCTTGCATTTGAAATTACATAGTAACCTGCTTCTGCAAATGCTGTTTCAATTTCACCGGCAACAGAAGCATCAAGCCCCGAAAAAACAATTTTTGCATCTAAATTTGGTTCACATTTTTTTACAATCATATTTGCAAATTTTTCTGGAAGAGGAGTCTGCATAATCCAGTTTGTAGCCTCAGAATATTTTTTTCCTGCAGATTTATCTGATGCAGCAAGTTCAACAACTTCGAACCATGGATGATTTGAAAGAAGTTCAAGAAATCTTTGTCCAACACTTCCTGTTGCTCCTAAAATTCCAACTGGTATTTTTTGTGAGTTCATAATAAACCTCTTTATTTTAATAAAGCCTTGTGTAGAATATTTAATGCATCACTTAGATTATCTTTACAAATAACTAGAGAAATATTTAATTCTGACGAACCCTGTGCAATTGCAATTATATTAATATTATTTTTTCCAAGAGAACCAAATACTTTTCCTGCAATTCCAGGAGTATGACGCATATTTTCTCCAACTACTGCGATGATTGATAAATTTTTTTCAACATCCACTTTACCAATTTTGCCATCCATTATTTCAATACGAAATTCTTCTTCAATAATTTTTTTTGCTAAGTTACCATATTTGGGCAAAACCGCAAAACAAATACTATGTTCTGATGATGCTTGTGATATAAGAATTATATTTATATTATGTTTTGCAAGAGCTCCAAATAATCTGGCAGCAATTCCGCTCACACCAATCATACCGCCGCCTTGAACCTGAACGAGTGCAATATCGTCAATAGAAGATATTCCTTTAATAGTGAACTTTGGTGATTTTTCTTTTTCAACAATCATTGTTCCCGGAAATTCTGGATTAAAACTATTCTTAATTACTATTTTAATTTTTTTATGAAGAGCCGGCAGTAATGTAGGCGGATAAATTACTTTAGCTCCAAAATGAGATAGTTCCATTGCTTCTTCATAAGTAACAGATTCAAGTGAGAATGCATCTTTAACTTTGCGTGGGTCGGCAGTTAAAATACCATCAACATCTGTCCAGATTTCAATTAAATCAGCGTTTAATGCAGCTCCTAAAATTGATGCAGTGTAATCTGAACCGCCTCTGCCCAATGTTGTAACTTCATTATTTGAAGTTGATGAAATAAATCCTGTTATCACCTGAATCTTTTTGTGTTTTTGAAAATATCTTAAAATATTTTTATTTGTTTTTTTGAAATCGACACGGGCAGAACCAAAATTATCATCTGTTTTAATTAGTTTATCTGCAAATATGACTTCACAGTCAATTCCACGATTAATCATCGTTTCGCCAATAATTGTGCATGAGAGTTTTTCACCAAAACTTACAATGTAATCGAGTGTTCTTGGAGTTAATTCTTTAACGAGATAAACCCCGTCAACAACTTCTTTTAGTTCGGTGAAAAGTTTTTCTACTTTTTTAACTAATGCGTTAATGGTTTCTTTCTGATTTAATTGAATTGCAATTTTATTATGATGCTCAATTAATGCATTCAGTTCATTTGTATATTGAGCATTTCTATTGTGAGCAAGATTTCCAATTTCAATAAGTTTATCTGTTACTCCCTGAAATGCAGAAAAAACAACAGAAAATTTAATTTTTTTTGAGATATAATATTTTTGAAGAATTTCAATAACATTATTAATTCTTTCTGCATTTCCTACACTTGAACCACCAAATTTTAATATTCTCATTTATTCTTTGCACCTTTTTATTTTTTATAAAAGAAAAGATATTTAAGGAAAGTGCGTTCGTATTAACGCGTCGTCGTTGACGTGTATGTTGTGATGGACAACTCTGTATTGAAAAGAGTCTTAAAGTTTGAGGGCAAACTACAATATTTTTTATCTATTCTATTCACTTTTATAAAAGTTGAAAATTCAATTGTGATTATAAGAATCATAAATAACAGATTCAATAGGTATAATAAAATTTTTTTAATAATTATGAATAAAAATGCATAATTATAATTATATGTTTTTTAATACATCAGAAAAATTGTTTGTAGGTAAGCTGCATGAATAATTCTTACATAAATAAAAAGTTGTATGATTGTTATCTTTTTCATAGTTAATTATCCACGGAGCAATTTTGCTTATCGATTCTTTGTTTGCGGGTGTAATTAAAATTGTGTATAAATTTTCAAATACAGATAATTTATGAATAATATCTTTATCTAAATTGGTTTGAGTAACTATTAAAAGTTCTTTGCTTTCTTGTGCTAACGACATGTATGAATTCAAAAAGTATGAATGGCCAAATGAAGCATTGTTAACATGATGTGAGAAAGCTTTAATTTGTTTGTTTATTAATTCAGAAAACTCTGGTATGCCTGTTAAATGATAAAGCCTTATTAAATTTGAAAGTTGAACAGAATTACCTGATGGAATAGCTCCATCGTAAATCGTTTTTGTACGTACGATATTGTCGTTATTAGAAGAAGTAAAAAAGTATCCGCCATTATCATTATCCCAGAATTCTTCGTTCAAAATAGAATTTAGTTGAATTGATTTAAGTAGGTATTTTTCATAAAGCGTAGCTTTGTAAAGGTCTAATGAAGCTCTAATTAAAAATGAATAATCATCTAAAAATCCATCGGCTAATTTATTGCCATTTTTGTATGCGTGCATTAATCTTTTCCCGTCGAACAAATTATTTATAATAAACTCGTAACTCTTTATGGCTGTGTTCAAAAAATTCTCGTCATTAAGTATAATGTATGATTTTACAAGCGAAGAAATTAAAAGTGCATTCCAATCAGTCAGAATTTTGTCATCCTTTAGTACTGGAATTCTTTTGTTTCTATGACTTAAAAGAGTATTTCTTATTTTTTCATATTCTTCTTGGTTGACATTAAATTTTTCAAGTACTTTAATTAATCTGTCTGTTAGATGCAAAATATTTTTTCCTGTTAATTTTCTTGTTGCTTCATTGTAAAAGTTTCCTTCGTCAGATAGATTAAATATTTTTTTAATAATTTCATATTTATTGGGAAAAATTTCTTTTATTTCATTTGTTGTCCATAAATAAAATTTTCCTTCCTCTCCTTCACTGTCAGCATCCTGAGCAGAAAAAAATACTCCCTCATTAGGAAGCATTTCTCTGAGCAAGTAAGAATAAATTTCATAAATAACATTTTTATAAAATTCGTCATGAGTTATTTTATATGCATCTGAGTAAGCTTCAATTAACAGTGCCTGGTCATAAAGCATTTTTTCAAAGTGAGGTACAAGCCATTTTTCATCAGTTGAATATCTGTGAAATCCATAACCAATCTGGTCATAAATTCCGCCCTTGCGCATTTCAACAAGTGTTTTTAATGCCATTTTTAAGGCATCTTCTTCTCCATAATTCAAGTAATAATTAAATAGAAAAATTAAATTGTGAGGAGATGGAAATTTTGGTGCTGTTCCAAATCCCCCATGAATTTCGTCAAAATTATTTTTGAACGAAATAAAAGTTCTTTTCAAAATATCACTATGCAAATCTTCTTCTTCGGAAATTTTATGTTCCAGTTTTAAATATCTTGTTATTTCATCTGAACTTCTTAACAGTTCATCTTTTCTTGTTTTCCAGAGTTCTGTGATGTGATTTAATAAATCAATAAATCCAATTCTTCCAGCATAAGAATATTTTGGGAAATAAGTACCAGCATAAAATGGCTTTTTATCAGGGGTCATAAAAATTGAAAGAGGCCAGCCTCCTCTTCCAGTTATAATCTGGCATACAAGCATATAAATATTATCTATATCTGGTCGTTCTTCCCTGTCTACTTTTATTGAAATAAAATTTTTATTTAGAATTTCTGCAACTCTTTCATCTTCAAAAGATTCATGTGCCATTACATGACACCAGTGACAAGTTGAATATCCTATTGAAAGAAAAATGGGTTTGTCTTCCCTTTTTGCTTTTTCAAATGCTTCTTCACACCATGGAAACCAATCAACTAAATTATTTGCATGCTGAAGCAGATACGGCGATTGTTCTTTTGCTAATCTATTCTTCATAACTTTTTATTAAATTAACTTTATAAAATGTAATTTAGTTCAATAGCAACTAAAGAGATTTTACTTCAAAATACAAATTGTTTATAGTTATAAATAAAAATTTCCTGAGTTTATCGATATTTTTTAAAGGAGATAAATTCTTAAAAAAATAAATGAAACTATGAGAAAAATAATTTTTTCTTTTATTATCAGCTCTTATTTTCATGCTTATTAAATGTTCTCATGTTGAAATGGATTCACTCGATGAGATTAAAAATTATAAGCAAGACGATAAGTATTTCAAAGCAAATATTAAAAGCATGCATTTCATGATTGAAACAAGGGATGTAAATGAGCTTAATAAAATTTTTGTGGAATGGATTAAGGCAAATAATATTCCTACTGATGCCAAAGGATGCAAAGATGGAATTTATATTGGTGAATCCCCTTATGATGCATACGATTATAAACATGTAGTAAAAATCAAAATTAAAGATAAAAAAATTATCAGCATTGACTATGATGAAATTAAAAAAGACGGCAAAAGCAAAGAGCATGATGCTCAATATAATGAAGAAATGAGTATTACAGGAACTTCTCCTGCAATAGCATATCCTTTGTATGAAAAACAGTTAATTGATAAACAAGATTATATGAAAGTTGATGCAATCAGTGGTGCAACATATTCGCTTTTCAGATTTCGTTACGCTCTTTCAATTGCACTAATGAAAGCAAGAATGGCAAGTCGTTAAGTGAATTATAATTCTAATTTTTTGTTAATGGTATTTTAATTTTGCCCACAAAATAAAATCTTCAATATTGACAGTCTAATAATTTTCATAATGCTGTGTCAGATATTGAAGATAATTTCAGAATGATTTTAAAAATTAATACCACAGATGAAACTGAAGTACAAATGCATTATTGTTCTTGTCAGGATTTTCCATGTTTATTCTAAATTGAGGTCTAAGTTCAATAAAACTGAATGGAAAGAATTCAAAGCCGAGTATTAAATGAGCATGTTCATCTTTTTCTTTTGATGTGTTTGCATCAAATCTATCATAACGAACAACAGCATCGAGACCGACCATTAATTGATAAGCTGCTTCTATCATCATTGCTGAGGAGTTGGTATTTTTTTCAATGTAATCTTTTGCAATGTCATATTCCCCCATCAATGAAAAATATTTTGTTCCAATCCCTAAAAATCCACCATAAAGCAGAGTGTTTAAAGTTGCACCAAAATTATTTGTTTTTGTAGAAGCAAAAGAGCCGCCAAAAAGCAAATTAACTTTTTCTAATGAAGGAGTGATTTCAAATCTTGAAGTGATTGTTGGGTCTGTTGTTAATATTGTATTAAGTTTACTTTTACCAATACTAAAAGTTAGATGAGTAATATCGCTTAAATTTGCACCTAATTCAATGCCAGTTTCAGTATAAAAGGGGTTGTAAATTAATCCTTGAATAGTGCCAACAGAAAATAAAAGTCCAAAGTCGCCACCGCGTGTATAAGAAGTATGGTCATCTAATCGAATTCCAAAATTAGGAATGAAAGAGCCAACTTTTATGTAACTTTCATTGGGTAAAATTCTTGCTATTGCGAAAGCTTCCCAGATTGATTGGACAAAATCATATCGAGTTGCTACATCAATTTTGTTGGATATTCCTGCATTAAAATAAATTGAGCCAGTCATATCCTGAAAATCAGCTCTGTTCTTTTCCTGTGAATAAAGAAGCTGAGAGCGATAATCAAAACCAAATGAAACATTTTCTGTAAATTTTTGAGAAAGAGTAAAGTCTTTTTCTCTTGGCGAAATCATGCTTAGAACATTTTTGCCAAAGAAAAATCCATTTTCATTTCTCATCATTCCGCCAGTAGGATTGATATGGCAGTCGCTGCATTTATCGCCCAATCGCATTGAAAAACGTGGAAGTGAATACACTTCGACTATCGCAACGAAAAATAAAAGTGATATAATTTTTATCTTCATAAAAATTATCTCAATAGTACCATTCTATTTGCTCTGCTAAAATGACCTGCATTAAGCTGATAGAGATAAATTCCTGTTGAAACATCTTCACCCATTTCATTTTTTCCGTCCCAAACTTTTTCGTATCTGCCAGCAGGTAAATTCTGATTAACTAATGTTCTAATGAGTTCACCGTTGATATTGAAGATTTTCAATGTTACAAATTCTGTTTGCGGTATTTCGAAAGTAATAATTGTAGATGGGTTAAAAGGATTTGGATAATTATTGAGCAATTTGTAATTAGAGATGTTTTCAGAAAATTCAACTGATGAAATATTTGGTTTGCTGTTTGGGTCGCCCGGATTTGAAACAAGGTCGGGATTGCCGGGATTAGGTTGGCCAGGTCTCCATGTTCCATTTGGATCTTGAAGTTCAACTCCATTTGAAAAACCGTCACCGTCTGAATCTAAAGATGCAAGTTGAGAATCCCAGAAGTCTTGAAATCCATTAGGTGTTACTCTTGCTTCTACTGCTTTGCCAAAACTGTTACGAGTGCCGCCCCCCGCAGGATTTATATGGCAATTAGCACACATAAATTTATTCCCATTTGGAATTTTTTCTACACGAAAACTTCGGGATATCAAAACTGCTGTTGTAAAGAGAATAGCTATAATTAAGAATGTTGAAAATATTTTCATGGTTCGCGCTCCTCACTGATGTGTAACTAACTTAAATTTCAAAAAAATAGTTCAATTAGATTATACTTAAAAACCTGTTCGATAAATATTATTGCATACTCTTGAAGAAAATTATAATAATTATAAAGCTTCTCGAATTAACATAAGGGATATTTATAAAATTCTTTAGTATTTTATTTAGAAGCAAAATAATTTTTATCAATAATACGAGAATAAATTTGATTCCCTTAAAAGATGATATACCCTCAAAAACTTTTCCAATAGTTAATGTTACACTAATTTTTATAAACATTATTGCATTTATCTTTGAACTTTTGCTTGGTTCAGATTTGCAGGGTTTTATAGAACAGTATGGTGTAATCCCCATGAAATATTTTTATCAGGGGATGCAATTGTATACTGGCGAGGTAATTTATTTTTCTGATTATAATCGAGTTTTACCTTTGTTTACATCAATGTTTTTACATGGTGGATGGCTTCATCTTTTGGGCAATATGCTTTATTTATGGATATTTGGTGATAATGTAGAAGACAGAATGGGTCACTTTAGATATTTGATTTTTTATTTGCTGTGCGGACTTGCAGCAAGTTTTTCTCATATTATGATGAACCCTGATTCTGTAGTTCCAACAATTGGTGCAAGCGGTGCAATAGCGGGTGTGCTTGGTGCTTATATGTTTTTGTATCCAAGTGCAAAAGTTGTTGTATTACTTCCAATTTTTATTTTCTTTGATATAATTCAATTGCCTGCACTGTTTGTACTTGGCTTTTGGTTTGTAATGCAATTGTTTCAAGGAACATTGGCATTATCAGTAGAAAGTTCTGCAACAGGCGGAGTTGCATGGTGGGCTCATATTGGCGGATTTGTATTTGGTGCAATTGTTGTTCACATCTTTAAGAAAAGAAGCCGTAAACCTGTATATCGTGATGAATGGTGGCTGAATTATAGAAGTTTTTGAATAACTCTTATTTTTATTTTACCAACTTACTGAAAGGAAAAGCAGATTACATAACCGACTGAATTGTTTGTTTAAAGTTATTTACCCATAAATTTTTTTAACAGTCTCTGAGTATTAAGCCTAAATAATTCTTTGTTTTGATAAAAAATTATTCCACATTAAACACTAAGAGATGAAAAATTTTCATTGAATTTCACAGGGAAAAAGTTATACAGTAATTAAGAAACTTATTGATTTGTCGCATCATTGTTCAAATGAAATTAATAACTAAGGGAAATGAATTTTATAAAATCTTTGAGCTAAAATTTCAAATTGGTTATTTTTATAAATAATTTAATAATGAATAAGAGTAAATGGAACCTATAACAATTGGTTCGTGGAAACGAGCAGTTATTAAGGTAGGAAG
>CAZNFW010000003.1:88874-107786 GCA_964572725.1 uncultured Melioribacter sp. | reverse complement strand
GGCAGCGATTCAAATTCACCATGAATTATATAATTACAAATGCATCTGCAAAGATTTGCTGCTGTATCGGCAATTGTAACTGTTATAGTGTCTTTGAAAATAGAATTCTTAATTAAGAAACGGTTTTCATCAGGACAGCAATTCCCGCTTACACAAAAATCAATTATAAGTCTTTCATTAAAAGTATAAGTGAAACAAGAATCAATTAATATATCAGATGATTTTTTGTTAATTGATGGTCTGCAGCCCGGTAGTTGAAAAATCTTAGCACTTGATTCTGGGGCAACACTGCTTTCTTTGCAACTAATAAAAATAAATAAGAGAAAAATTATTACTAATTTTTCTTTGGTAATCATATATTCAATTTTGTTTAATATCCTCTATTACGCAGCGTTGTAGCAATCTTTAAACCGATTTCATGTACTTCAGTAATATTTTCGAACATTCCCCAATATTCAATAAGATTTATTCTTTCAAAAAATATGATTGATTTTTTTCTCGTGTCGTAAATTTTTATAAGTATTGGTTTGTAAACTAATTTTTTGCTGCTAAGTCCTGTTTCGCGTGTATTGATTACTTCATCAATTTTTCCATAAACAATCAAGTCTGTTTTAACATGTTTTGCTATTGAATCTGCAATTTCAGTTGAAATATTCCACAAGTTGAAATCCGCATTTATAAGTTCATACCAAATCGTATCATCTTCAATTACATTATAACCTTTCTGAAGGAAACCAGTAATTAATGAAAATCTAATTTCATCCGATGCATATGGATATTTTTCATTTTCAATGAAAGGTAGAATTAGAACTTTATTTGCCCGAATAATTTTTTGCTGCTCACCTGTTTGTGGAATTACCAGAATGTTTATACATAAAAGCAGAAAGAATAATATTTTATAAAATTGAGACATGTTTCTAAATTGTCTCTTTTATGCTTAAGGATAATAAATAAATATTAACCGATATTCAAGCATATAAATTAATTATGTTTGATTGCTAATTGACCGCAGGCTGCAGCAATATCGTCACCGCGTGTATCTCTTATGAAAACTGTTATGTTGTTATTTCTTAATTGTTCAACAAAATTTAGAATTTTTTCATGCGTAGTTGACTCAAGTTCTGCTGATATCCCATCAGGATTCATATGTTTAATGCTATTAAAAGGAATTACATTAATTTTAGAAGGAAGTTGTGAGCAAAGTTTTGTGAGAGCTTTAATATCTTCTTTCCTATCGTTAATATCTTTTAGCATAATATATTCAAAAGTAATTCTTGTTTTAGTTTTCTTTGCATAATATTTAAGTGCTTCTAAGTTTTCTTTTAAGGAATATTTTTTATTTATTGGCATTATTTTGCTTCTAATATCTTCAAATGCGGAATGAAGTGAGAAAGCAAGTTTGACTCTTAGATTATAATCTGCAAGTTCAATAATTTTATGAGGAATTCCAGAAGTTGAGATAGTTATTTTTTTTCTGCTTAATCTTTTTGTTAATTCATGAGTGAAAATTTTAACAGCTTTAATAGTGTTCTGAAAATTCAATAGTGGTTCACCCATACCCATGAACACAATATTTGTGATTTTTTCTTTTCCATATTCCTTAGCAGCTAATAAATATTGGTCTACGATTTCACCAGCTGTTAAATTTCTCTTAAAACCCATCAATCCTGTAGCGCAAAACTTACAATCAAGAGGGCATCCCACCTGCGTAGAAATACACAGTGTATTTCTTCCTTTATCTGGAATTATAACGGATTCAATTTTTTTGTTGTCTTGCGTAGAAAAAAGATATTTTTGTGTACTCGTACAATTTGAAAATTGTTTGTCAACAAGTGTTAATGTTTTTAATTCACAGGTTTCATCTATTTTTTTTCTTAATTCTTTAGAAAAATTTTTCAGTTCCGAAGCATCGAATACCAGATGATTATACATCCAGTTAAATAACTGCTCACCTCTAAATTTTTTTTCTCCAATTGAAATAAAATAGTCTTGAAGTTCTTCGAGCGTTAATCCTTTAAGTTGAATTTTTTGGGTTTCTTTCATAGTAATTTATTAACATGCATTTAATAGTTAAGAATAACAAGTTCCTGATTAATGACTATTAAAAGATAAATATTATTTTCAAATTTTATTAAGCTTAACTGAAAAATGTAATTAACAGGTTGCGATTTTTTTGTTATTTTAATTTATGATTTTAATAATTATTGAATTTACATGAAAAACATAATGATTATTTTAATATTATCTTCTTTATTAAAAGCACAAACAGATTGGTTTAAATGGGGAAAAAGTGAAGTAACTTATTCAATAAAATTAGAGGGAAAAGCAATTGATACTCAATATAAATCAAAAAATAATTTATTTGATCATCTAAAAAATTTTTACAGTTTTTTAATATCAGATTATGATGGGGATAACTGCCCATTTGCTCCATCGTGTTCTGAGTTTTTTGTTCAAGCAGTAAAAGAAACTAATCTGATTAAAGGTACATTAATGTTTGTAGACAGATTTACACGTGATATAAATTTTTTCAAAGGTACTCTACACTATCCCAAATACAAAAATGGTAAATTTTATGATCCAATTAATAATTATACTTTGAATACTCAGAAGATTATATATAATCAGCCAACAACTATTATTAAATAACATGTTCAATAATTTCTCAAAAAATATATTAATAATTTTTTCTGTTTTTATTTTTTCTTTATTCAATTCTTCAGCACAATCCAATGAAAATCTTAACAGTTTTTTTTCATCAGAAAATAGATTAAAATTTGGCAATCATCTTTTTTTAGAAAACGATTATTTAAGAGCCCTTGGTGAATTTCGTGAATATTTGAAAACAGAAAATAACGACACAATCCGGTTTAAATTTGCCTATTGTTTTTTGAAAATTGGAAGATATGAGGAAGCAGCAGAAAATTTCAAAGGTTTGTTTTTTAATTCAACTCTTGAAGATGAGGCTAAACTTCAGTTCTTTAGAGCAAATTTTATGTTGAGTTTATATAATACATCAGATTTTTTTTCTTTTAGGGATTTGAAGGAAAAGGAAATATATGCGAGCGACAAATATGCATTACATTTGAAAAGATTAAAATATATTTCTCATTTTTTTGATAATTCAATTTTACCTGATACAAATGAGTTTTTTTCTGCATTTGATGATTCAAATTATACTTCAATTAAAAAATTTTATTTACTGAAAAAATATCCATCCTATAAAAATCAAAAAATTGCTGGATTATTGTCCGCATTTTTGCCCGGGCTTGGAAAAATTTATACTGGAGAAATTACTGACGGCATTACAGCATTTGCTGCAACAGGGATGTTAGTTTTTTTAGCGGTTAATAACTTTAGTCATCACCATAATTTTAAAGGATGGCTTTTTGCAGGACTTTCTGGCTTAACTTATGCTGGTAACATTTATGGTTCGGTAGCTTCAGCTCAAATTTATAATGCAAGAGTTAGATTTAATTTTAAAAATGAAGTTAAACTTTACTTTGAGCAAAGAGATTTTCTTTTACCCAGAATTGACTTTTTGGAGAGATAATCATTGATGAAAAAATATTTCTTTCTTTTTCTGTTAATTTTTTCCCCTCTATTTGCACAAAATCTTTTAAAACAACTCAATTATGCTGATGAACTTTTTAAATCAGAAAAATATTATGATGCAATTACTGAATATAAGCGGTTAATGTTTTTTGATACATCAAAAACATTTTCATACATCTGTAATTTCAATATTGGCAAGTGCTATAAGTCTGGCGGAAAGTTTGATGAAGCAATAAAATACTTTTCTTTAGCAGAAATTAATTCTTCAAATGCAAATGAAAAATATCGTGCTAAAATTGAAGTTTTTAAAGTAAACCTGTTAAGAAGAACAACTTACCGAGCATTACAAATCCTTGGTGAGATTGAAAAATCTTCGGAATTCAATGAAAAATCTGATTCATTAAGCTACTGGAAGGGATGGGCTTACATATTTAATGATGATTGGGAAAATGCAAATTATTATTTCGACAAATTTCATCCATATCACGAATTATCAATTTTATCTCAGAGAGTAATAAAAGAAAAATATTCGGTTACATTTGCAAAGGTAATTTCTTATATTTTGCCTGGTGCAGGACAAATTTATACAGGACACATATTTTCTGGTTTAATGTCACTTGGATATAATATTTTATTTGGTTACTTAACTGCTAAAGCTTTCTCAGAAAATAGAATATTTGATGGAGCGGTAATTGGAGGTTTATTGTGGTTAAGATTTTATAGAGGAAATATTCAAAATGCAGAAAAATTTGCTGTTGAGAAAAATATTTTGATTTCAAATCGAGCTTTAAATTATCTACAAAATGAATATAGAGGCGATAAGCCATGAAACTTACTGAAGAAGAAATAAGAAAAATTACTTTTGAAACCGTTAACGAATTGGGTAAAGATGCAACGCCATCCGAAATTAAAGAGGCAGTTCGAAAAAAAATTGAATCCATGGCAAATTATGGTTTGAAACTAAAACAGGGTGAAGTTACATCAGGAAGAGTCATCTTAACATCCTTTGGATTGAATAAACCCGGAATTGTTGCAGCTGTTACAAAAGCTCTGGCTGAATCGAATTGTGATATTCAGGACTTAAGTCAAAGAATAATGGGCGATTTTTTTACTATGATAATGATAATTGATATTTCCACTTCAAACAAAGATTTGAAAGAAATTCAGAACGAGATGGAAAAGGTTGCCGATGAACTTAAAATAAAAATTTATTTGCAGCATGAAGATGTTTTTAGATATATGCACAGAATATAAATTGTAATTTGAGTTATAAATCTGAACTAAATAAAACTACTTAATAAAAAATGTAATTAAAAAATATCAGGAAATTATATGCAATATGAATTCGAAGAAATTCTTGAGACTATACGAATGACAGAAATTGAACATTTTGATATACGAACTGTTACGATGGGAATTAGTTTACGTGATTGTTATGATAGAAACATTGAAGTAACAAAACAAAAGATTTATGATAAAATAATTCGCTTTGCTAAAAATCATGTAAAAAATGCAAAAGAAATAGAATCACAATTTGGAATTTCAATAGCAAATAAAAGAATATCGTTAACCCCTATTTCAATACCTTTTGATTCATATCATTCAGAAGAATTTATCGAAATTGCTAAAGCACTTGATAAGGTGGCTGAAGAAATTGGAATTGACTACATTGCCGGATATTCTGCATTGGTTCAAAAAGGAATGACGAACGGAGAAAAAGAATTAATTAAGTCAATTCCATATGCACTTTCACAAACAAAACGTGTTTGTTCAAGTGTTAATGTTGCATCCACAAAAGCAGGAATTAATATGGATGCAGTTGTTATGATGTCGGAAGTAATCAAGTTAACAGCTGAACTCACAAAAGATAATGATTCAATTGGATGTGCAAAGTTAGTAGTTTTTGCGAATGCTGTAGAAGATAATCCATTTGTGGCAGGTGCTTTCCATGGTGTTTCTGAACCTGAAGTAGTAATTAATGTTGGAATTAGCGGACCTGGAGTTGTACTGGATGCAATTCGCGAAGCAGGAAGAGTTGATTTTCAACATCTTTCCGAAGTTATAAAGAAAACAGTTTTTAAAATTACACGAGCAGGAGAATTAATTGGCAGAAAAGTAGCAGAAAAAAATGGAGTTCCTTTTGGAATAGTTGATATTTCACTTGCACCTACTCCTGCAGAAGGTGACAGTATTGCTGATATTATTAAAGCAATGGGTCTTGAAGATGTTGGAGCACCAGGAACAACTGCAGCCTTGGCTATGTTGAACGATGCAGTTAAAAAAGCCGGGCTTATGGCAAGTTCTTCTGTTGGTGGCTTGAGTGGTGCATTTATTCCTGTAAGTGAGGATATGGGGATGATTCGAGCAGTTCAATCAGGAAATTTATCTATTGAGAAATTGGAAGCTATGACATCCGTTTGTTCGGTTGGCTTGGATATGATTGCAATTCCAGGTGATACTCCAATTGAAACTATCGCCGGTATAATTGCTGACGAGGCTGCTATTGGTGTGATAAATGATAAAACAACAGCTGTTAGAATTATTCCCGCCTTTGGAAAGAAAGAAGGAGATTTTGTTGATTATGGCGGTTTACTGGGTAAAGCTCCTGTTATGGGAGTAAGAACATTAAGCAGTGCAAAATTTATAAACCGCGGCGGAAGAATACCCGCTCCAGTAAGAAGTTTAACAAATTGAATTTCCTAATTATAAATAGGAGGTAAAATGAAAAAGGGTCTATTAATTGCACTTGGAGTTGCAGCGGTAATAATTGTTATCATTTTTATTACTGTAAGCTGGGGTGTGAGTGTTTATAATAGATTGATATCTTTGAATGAGAGTGTAAATCAAGCATGGAGTCAGGTAGAAAATCAATACCAGAGAAGATATGATTTAATACCAAATCTCGTTGAAACAGTCAAGGGTGTTGCTAATTTTGAGAAAGAAACTTATACAGCTGTTACAGAAGCCCGTGCGAAAGTTGGACAAATTAAAATTACTGCTGATCAGTTGAGTGATGCCGAGGCATTCCAAAAATTTCAACAGGCACAGGATGGCTTAAGCAGCGCACTTTCTCGTCTTCTTGTTGTTTCCGAAAATTATCCGCAATTGAAAGCAAATGAAAATTTTCTTCAGCTTCAAGCTCAACTTGAAGGTACTGAGAACAGAATTGCCGTAGAAAGAATGAAGTTTAATCAAGTAGTTCAAGAATACAATACACAACTAAAAAGATTTCCTGCATCGATAATTGCAAATATGACTGGATTTAAGGAAAAACAATATTTCAAAGCTGCACCAAATGCTGAACTGGCTCCTAAAGTTCAGTTTTGATAAATGAGATTAATATGAAAAAAATTATTTTATTTTTATTGATTCCCCTTGTTGTTCTTCAAGCTCAGATTGAATTCCCGATACTTAAGAATTATGCAAATGATTTTACTTCTACTTTGACAAATTCAGAACTCTCTTATCTGAACGATAGATTAAAAAAATTTGACGATACAACATCAAATCAAATTGTGTTTTTAATGATATCAACATTGAATGGTTATCCAATTGAATTATATACTTATGAAGTTGCTTCAAGAAATAAAATTGGAACAGCAAAGAATAATAATGGTGTTCTTTTTTTTGTTGCCAAAGATGATAGAAAAATGAGAATTGAAGTAGGTTATGGACTTGAAGGAGCTCTTCCTGATGCTCTCGCAAGTTCAATACTTAGAAATGAGGTTCGACCATACTTTAAAGAAGGCAATTATTTTGAAGGAATTAAAGCTGGTATTGATGCTATCATTTCTGCAACAAAAGGGGAGTATAAAAGTAATAAGAAAGAAAAAAAAGAAGATGACATTGAATTTCCATTTATTTATATAATTATGTTAATCATCTTTTTATTATTAGCTCGTGGAGGTAGAGGAGGCGGAAGTATAATTCCATGGTTAATAATTGGTTCTATGGGTGGAGGAAGAAGCAGAAGCTGGAGCTGAGGTGGTGGATTTGGAAGCGGTGCGGGTGGCGGTTTTGGTGGTTTTAGCGGAGGCGGTGGATCCTTCGGCGGAGGTGGTGCAAGCGGCAGCTGGTAATAAATCTTAGTATTGCATATTTTTTTAATGATTGTTAGAGACTTTATTTGTATTTTCTTTTGTATGAATCAATTATGTTATTTAACTTTATTATTAGAAATTTTGCTATAAAATATTTTTAAGATTTAATTGATAATCCTGATTACTTTGATAATTCTTTGTGTATTTTTAGAAAAAATTTTTAAGAACTTTATAATTAGCTCATTTTTTTTGAATGATTATGTTGATTAAATTGTAAAAAAAATCAAATAACGAATTTTTCATAAATTAAGGAGAAATTATTATGGCTATTATGATAACTGATGAATGCATCAACTGCGGTGCATGTGAACCTGAATGCCCAAACACTGCAATTTATGAAGGAGGTGCTGAATGGAAATTAGGGGATAAAACTTATGGAGAAAATGACCCTGCTCCTTCCGGTGCCATAGGCTTTTTTTCAGCTGACCGTTTTTATATTGTCCCCGATAAATGTACAGAATGTGTAGGTTTTCATGATGAACCTCAATGTGCAGCTGTATGTCCAGTAGATTGCTGTGTACCCGATCCGAATCATGTTGAAGATAAAGAAACACTTTTGAAGAAAAAAGAATATCTTGATAGTATAGGTAGATAATAAATATTTATAGTAAAAATGAAAATTAAGGGCTCGCTTTGTCGAGCCTTTTTTATTAATTGCGAAATTTATTCGTGCTTATGATATAATTTTCGCCACAAAATAAATTGATTATTTGAGAAATTGTAGTGATTAATAATATTTATTTGGTATTATTGTAAATTATTTGTTTTAATCATACCGAGGGTAAATATGAAAAAGAGATTTACTTTTTACTACGTTTTGTTTTTCTTTTTATTTTGTTCTGTAATCTTGTCTCAATCAACACTCCAGATAATAAAATCCTCAAAGCTGGGGACATTATGGAGCTGCGATTGATGAAGCACAAATATTAATTAAACCTGAGGGCATATTTAGTAAAGTCGAATTGACTATGAATGTTTATACCACTACCACTAATGTAAGTCCAACGACTCAGCTTGAAATAGTATTGGTTTTTTCTTTGCCTAAGGGCAGTGTTGTCACAGATTTATGGCTCTGGTGAGGCAATGAAATAAACAAAGGAATTTTGCTTGATACATGGACTGCATTAACAATTTATGAAAGTATAGTGAAAAGAAGAAGAGATTCTGCAATTCTTTACTAAAGAAATGATTCAATTTATGAATTGAGGGTTTATACATTATTACCAACGGAAAGCAGAAAATTCAAAATTGAATATTTAGTACCAAATAATTGGTATGAAAATTCTGTAGAAATTCCATTGCCGATTCACATACTATGTACCTCTATTAAACCAATTAATAAAATTGACATTGTTTTTTATCCAAACAAAGAATTTTCTAAACCTAAATTAACATCAATTAATCAAGAATTTATGAGTGATGATAATACTGAATATCCATCTGCATATAAATATGTTCGATTGATTAAACCAATCCAGTTGCCGTCATCATTATCAATTTCATGCCTTAACCCAATGGTTAATTGGTCTTTTTCTTAAAAAATATAGTTTAAATAACGAAGGTTTTTATCAATTTGCTCTATTTCCCAGTAAGTCGCTGGTTAAGCTGGAAAATAAAAAAGTTTTGTTTCTTATTGATTAAGATGCAAGAAAAAGCACTTTAAGCAAAAAATGATATAGTTAATCACTTGAAAACATTAATACGTTCTAATTTTAGTGATAGTGATAGATTTAATATTTTCTACTCGGGATTAACAACAAATAAATTATCAGAAAACTGGATTTTTGCAGATACTGTAACATTAAGTAGTGCATTAAAAAATTTTACAGGTTCAAACATATCATCATACAGTAATATGCCAACATTATTAAAAGATGGATATGATTTTATAAAAAATAACAATGATGGTATTGTTTATTTAATTTCTAATTCAGATCAACTGGGGAATTATCAAACTGCTAATCAATTAATAAACGACCTTCAGAATTATTATAAGAAATTGCCAAGAACATATATATTCGATTTTAATAATGCAGAAATTTTTTACTATTATTTTAATAATAACTCATATCAAGGGAATGAATATTTTTATCAGAATCTTACGAGAATTACCGGCAGGGACTATAAAAAAATTTCTTCTGAAGACCCTGTAAAAACTATGAGTTATTTACTCAGTTTAATTAATGGTAAAATAAACTCTTTCGATTTATATACTTCTCTTGAAGGAGGATTTTGCTACAGTAGATACAGCATCATAAATTCAAGCTCAAGTATAAATGTAAGTGAACCAGTTATACATATTGGTAAATATATAGGCTCATTCCCATTCGTTATAAAATCTTCTGGCATTTATAATTCAAAGCCGTTTACTAATACACTTATTGTTGATGAAAAAGATATTAATGAAGCTGATAGTCTTACAGAAAAAATGTGGATTGGATGGTATATTGCTAATGTTGAAAAAAGTACTTTAACAAACGCTGATATAAATGAGATTATATATCAAAGTATTAAATACAAAGTGCTGTCAACATATACTTCATTTTTGTGTCTTGAACCCGGAGATACAACAATTTGCATAGAATGCATTCAACAGCAGAGAAGTGGATATGAATGGGGACCAGTCATATCAGTTGATGATGAAAAAGAACTGCCGAAAGAATTCAAAATAGAAACTTATCCAAATCCATTTAATTCGCAAGTTAATATTAGAGTAACATTTCCAACTGGAAAGTATGCAAAGGATTTTTCAATAAAGATATATAATATATTAGGGGAAGTTGTTAAAACATTCGAAATTAATAATAACAATCAAAATATTATTGAATTATTCTGGAATGGCAAAAATGATAATAATGAAGAATTAACATCCGGAATTTATATATTCACTGTAAGAGGAGCAGGATTTAGTAAATCTGTAAAATTAGTTTATATGAAATAAAGTTTAACTCACCAGGAATAAGAGTGATTATTTAAAAATTTCATTAAATTCTCTGGCGGGTTAATAATTATTAATTATGATATTTTAAAATCGCAGTAACAGGAAAATGGTCTGATGGATATTTGCCGTTTCTATTTGTTTTTATGATGCTGGATTCAATAGTATCAAAATCTTTTGAGACAAAAATAAAATCTATTTTATCTCCCGAATCATCACCTTTGAAGTTATGGAATGTACCCTCATTATTGCTTTTTTTATTTAATATTCTGTAAGTATCAATTAATTTAGAATTAAGAATGGTTTTAATTGTTTCGTCATTTTCACCACAGTTAAAATCTCCTGTGAGAATTATTGGGTGTGTAATTTTCATATCATAAATTTTTTTTACTAAAGCATCAGCACTCTTTTTTCTGGATTCAGAAGATTGATGGTCAAGATGAAGATTAAAAACATAAATTGTTTTTCGTGTAAATTTATCGAACAATTTAACCCAGGTGCAGATACGAGCAATATTATTTCCCCAGCTTTTTGAACCGGGAATTTTTGGCGTATTTGAAAACCAGAAAGTTTCTGTTGTATCAAGTATGAATCGTTCTTTTGAAAAAAGTATTGGTGAATATTCACCGGCAGTTTTTCCATCATCTCTGCCTGCACCAGCATAATTATAATTTTGCAGTTCAATTAATAACTCATCTAATTGAAATTTTAGTACTTCTTGCATGCCAATAATATCGGGGTTATAATCTCTGACCACATCAAATAAAATATCTTTTCTTTTTGACCAGCTGTTTTCTCCATCATCTGCTGTTCCATAACGAATATTGAACGTCATCACTTTAATTTCAGTTGAGTTATTTGTAATTGACTTTTGAAAAAAAGAACAGCTAATCAAAGAAAAAGAAAATATTAAAAAGGTTATAGAATTAAATAAGAAGGAACCAAAACTTATTTTTCGATTGTTCATAATATTTCCTAAGTTTATTACTAAATTTAAAGAGCATCAAAATAATTACTATTAAACATAAAGAGAAAAAATGAGAATCGGTAAATACGAATTACACACAATTGAAACATGCAAATTTGCTCTTGATGGAGGAGCGATGTTTGGAATTATTCCAAAACCGCTCTGGCAAAATACGAATCCACCTGATGAATTAAACCGTGTAGAGCTTAATGCAAGATGCTTACTCTTAGCAAGCAATGATAGAAAAATTTTAATCGATACAGGAATTGGTTATAACTGGGATGAAAAATTTAATCGCATTTATAATGTTAACCAGTCAGAAATGGATTTAATAAAGTCTCTTTTAAATCGTAATATAAAGCCAGAAGAAATAACGGATGTTTTATTAACCCATTTGCATTTTGATCATACAGGCGGTGCAACAAAATTGGAAAATGATAAATGGGTTCCAGCTTTTCCAAATGCAAAATATTACATTCAAAAAAAACATTTTGAATGGGCAATTAATCCATCTGAACGGGACAGAGCAAGTTTTGTATCAAATAGATTTATGCCATTGTATGAATCAGGGGTCTTAAACTTCTTAAATGGCGAAGAATATTTTGATGATGAAATTCAAATATTAATTTCAGATGGTCATACATTTGCTCAGCAGCTGATTAAAATTTCGGATTCATCTGCAACAATTCTTTTCTGCGGTGATTTGTTTCCTTTTACAACTCATATACCTCTTCCTTATATAACAGGTTATGATTTGCAACCATTAGTTACTCTAAAAGAAAAAAAGGATATTTTAAACAAAGCAATTGAACAAAACTGGATTATATTTTTTGAACATGACCCGTTTACAGTGGCTGCTGCTGTAACAAAAAATGAAAAGGGATTTTTGATTAAAGAAAAATTTACGGAGTTGAAGTGATACAAAATGAAGGATTTGAGAAAATTTGCAAATATTCTGAACTAAAAGAAAAAACTGGAAAACAATTTTTTGTTGATGATGTTGAAATTGCATTATTTAAAGTTAATGGTAAAGTTTATGCTTTGAGTAATATATGCCCACATCAAAAAACTCATTTAATGCATGAAGGTGAAATTGAAGATGATAAAGTATTATGCCCAATTCATGGATGGAAATTTAATTTATCAAGCGGAAATCTTGTAAATGGAGGAAAAGGCCTTGACACTTATGAAGTAAGAATAGATGATGATTATGTTTATGTGAAAGTGAGTAAAAAATCTCAGAAATGGTAACTTTAGTACATGAAGAGCTGACAATCAAAAAAAATTCTCAAAAACAATTAAAGTGTAAAAATGAAGTTAACAAATCAAATAGTAATTGCAAAAGCAAAAGAACTCGGATTTGATTTGATTGGTTTTGCTCGAGCAGAATTATTAGAAAGGGAAATAAAAAATCTCAAAGAATGGCTAAACAAAGGTTATAATGCATCTATGGAATACATGAGCAAAAATGTTGAAAAAAGATTTGATGTTAAAAATATACTTCCAGATGCCAAGAGTGTTATTTCTCTTGCAATAAATTATTTTGTAAATGATAATTACACAAATAAAGAAAGTAAAGGTAAGGTATCCCGTTATGCATGGGGTAAAGATTATCATTTAATAATATGGGATAAATTAGAAATACTTGGAGATGAATTAAAAGCAATTGAGCCATCGTTTGAATCAAAATCCTATGTCGACACTGGACCAGTTATGGATAAAGTATGGGCGGTAAGAGCAGGAATTGGATGGATGGGAAAACATACAAATGTAATTTCAAGGGAAATTGGTAGCTGGTTTTTTTTGGCAACAATTATAACTAATTACGAATTTGAATATAATGAAATAATAACGGACCACTGCGGAACATGCAGGGCCTGTATTGATGCCTGCCCAACTAGTGCAATAGTAAATGAATATGTTCTTGATTCAAATCGTTGTATTTCATTTTTAACAATAGAAAATAAAGGAGAAATTCCTGATGAATTCAAAGGTAAATTTGATAATTGGATTTTTGGCTGCGATATATGTCAGGAAGTTTGTCCATGGAATAAAAAATTTTCTAAACCCACATCAGAGCATGAATTCAACACAAAAGCAAATAAAGAACTTGAAATAAATGAAATTCTTAATATGACAGAAGAAGAATTCAAAGCAAGATTTCAATCCAGTCCAATTAGCAGAGCTAAATTAAGAGGACTTAAAAGGAATGCAAGTTTTCTTGTTTCATAAAAGAACTTTGAATCTCTATCATAAGTTTTCCATCTAATTGATACAAAAAAATAAAAATGAATAAATTTGCAAAACACAATATTGGAGAAAAGTATGGCAGAAAATCACCATAAAGTTGTAATTATTGGTTCAGGTCCTGCAGGATTAACAGCAGCACTTTATACAGCGAGAGCAAATCTTAATCCTATTGTTTTTGAAGGAATGCAGCCAGGTGGTCAATTAACAATAACTACAGAAGTTGAAAATTATCCCGGTTTCGAAAATGGTATTCAGGGTCCTGAACTTATGGATATAATGAGAAAACAAGCTTGCAAATTTGGTGCTAAATGTTTTTTCAAAAGTGTAACTGAGGTTGATTTTACAAGACGTCCTTTTGTTATAAAAGCAGAAAATGAAACTCACACAGCTGATGCTGTTATTATTGCTACTGGTGCATCAGCAAAATTATTGGGATTAGAAAGTGAAAAGAAATTTATGGGCTATGGAGTTTCTGCATGTGCAACCTGCGATGGTTTTTTCTTTAAGGATTTAAAAGTGCTTGTTGTCGGTGGTGGTGATACAGCAATGGAAGAGGCAATTTATCTTACAAAGTTTGCTTCTGAAGTTACAATTATTCATAGGCGAGATGAATTTAGAGCTTCAAAAATTATGCTTGAAAGAGCTAAAAAAAATCCAAAGATTAAATTCATTACAAGTGCAGTTATAAAAGAAATACTTGGTAAAGAAGAAAATGGTAGAAAGTTTGTAACAGGGGCAATTTTACAAAGCACAAAAGATAATTCTACATGGGAAGTTCAAGCTGATGGAATTTTTATGGCTATTGGACATCAGCCAAATACATCATTATTCAAAGGACAGCTTGAACTTGATGAAACAGGTTATGTAATTGTTCAACCTGGAACAACAAAAACAAGTATAGAAGGAGTTTTTGCAGCCGGTGACGTGGCAGATAAAAAATACAGGCAGGCTATAACAGCAGCAGGAACAGGTTGTATGGCAGCTTTAGATGCTCAACACTGGCTAGAGGAACACGAATTAGCATAAATTAAAGGTCGAGCTTAACTCGACCTTTTTTTGTCTCTTTCTTCTAATTTACGTGCTACAATAAATGCTACAATAAAACCCAATCCTAACATTACAAAGATAAGTAATGGAACCCATTTGTCAACCCCAGTATAACCTTCTATTAATACTCCTGTTCCTACACCAATTCCAAAGAAAAAAATTATAATTCCTGCTTTAAGTAATCCATAAGAGTCTTTCCTTGATTTTAACAATTCAATCATATGTTCGTATGAAAGTCCCTTTTCTATCATTAATTGCTTTTCTTTGGATCGAAAGTAAAAAAATGTTACCAATACAATTCCAGTTACTACAATGGCAACTATTGGTATAAACAATGCTATTATTCCTTCTCCCATTTTTATTCTCCTTGTTTGTTAATTTTTATCAAACAATAAAAAAGATTTTATTAATTCTTTAATGTCATAATTTTTTTCTCTACAGCTTAAGACTATGAGTTAATAAAATAGGTTACAGGGATATTTGTTTATTGCTATATATTAAATTAGGTTTAAGAATATAAAATATTTTAATGAATCTGTAACCATTTGAGATGGAACTTAGTCACAAATAGTGATGAAAAATTTAACTGACATAGAAATAATAGAATCGGTAAAAAAAGGGAATATTGCAGATTTTTCTTTAATAATTAATCGTTATAAAGACAGAGCATTTAATCTTTTAAAGAGAATGCTGAAAAACGAAATGGATGCAGAGGAAGCGTTACAGGACTGTTTTTTAAAAGCATTTAATTCTCTAAATTCATTCAGATACGAATCCCAATTTTCTACATGGTTTTACAAAATAGTTTACAATACTGGATTGACAAAACTGAGTTCAAAGAAAAGAAAAATTGAGCAGGAAATGACATCAATTGATGAACATTTTGATTTAGCAGAATATGATAATGAAATTTATTCATCAACAGAAAATCCTAAAGAATATATTTTAAAAATGATTGATAAATTGCCAATACGCAGCGCACTTGTTTTAATTATGTACTATGTTGATGGATTCTCAATTAATGAAATAAGCAATGTTTTAGGGACTTCACTTGTAAATACAAAAGTTATGCTGCACCGTTCAAGGAATGCGTTGAGGGATTTACTGCTTAAACATAATTTTAAGGAGGAAATATTATGAATGACTATATTGATGAATTGATGAATGATTATTTGGATAATTCTTTAAGCAAAGAAAAAATAAATGAGTTCAATAGTATTCTGGAAAAAGATGAAAATGCATTAAAAAAATTAAAAACTCTCCGTTTTGTCGATGATGCTTTAAGAAACCTTGAAGTTTATTCTGCCCCCGAGGATATTACCGAAAAAGTTATGAAATCAATTTATGAAAAATCTAATAAGGTAAAACGCAGTGTAAATAATTTTATGATTTCTGTTTTTTCGTTCTTAACTTTAATTTTATTAACAGTTTGTTCAATTGCTCTCTGGATTGTAATAAAAGAATCATCTTCAATTAGTATTTCTGATAAATTGAATGATTTTCTCAAGAAAGGCATTTCTTTTGTGAATAATTATATGAACAATAATTTATTTTTATTAATTACTTCATCGATGACATTAATAACTATAACTGCACTTTATTTTATAATCGAATCTCACAAGGATTTCAAAAATAAATTAAAAAATATTTCATAACTCTAACTCAGCAAAGCTTAACAATTTCTTTGTCTAACAGTTGAACTTATTTTATGCCGATTGAGTTTTATTAAAAAAATTAAGAAGGAGAGGCTATGAAGAACTTAAGCAAGAAATTTGTACTTATTATTATGATAATTTTTATAAATCAAATTTATGCGGGCGGAGAAAATAACATGAAAAATTCAATTTATGATATAACTGTAAAAGACATAAATGGTAAAGAAGTAAAACTTTCTGATTATAAAGGTAAAGTATTATTAATAGTTAATGTTGCAAGCAAATGCGGTTTTACTCCTCAATATGAAGGTTTACAAAAAATTTATGAAAAGTTTAAAGACAAAGGTTTTGAAATATTAGCATTTCCCTGTAATGATTTTGGCGGACAGGAACCTGGCACAAACGAAGAAATAAAAAAGTTTTGTTCAACTAACTATAATGTGACATTTAAATTGTTTGATAAAATTAAAATTCTTGGAAACGAAAAAGCACCATTGTACGAAAGATTAATTAACAGCGATAATGTAGAAAAGGGTGATGTAAAATGGAATTTTGAAAAATTTTTGATAGATAAAAATGGAAATATAAGAGCAAGGTTTAGAAGCAAAATTAAACCAGAAAGTGAAGAGATAACTAAAGAAATTGAAAAGCTGTTAAGTGAATAGAAACTCATGCTTAATGAAAGATGGAAGAATGGAAAAATGGAAAAATGGTATGATGGGTAAATATTTAAATTCTTCAAAATGACTTTATAAATACGTGCCGTTCTTATCAATTTCAATAATAATTAAAAGCAGTGAGCGTAAACAATTCGCAATGTTTGAAAAAATTTTATAAAGCTATCAAATATTCAGTAACATTTACAAATTATTAAATTAACAAAATTACTAATTAATGTAACATCATGATTAAAAGATTGGTGAATTATTATTTAATTCGAATAATTAATTTTTTTAAGTAAATAATTTTGTTTGTTTGATGTTTTCATTTGTAAATTCTTGGCAGTAAAATATTTTCAATATATTAGTTAAAAAAGTTTTATCTCTGTACAAAATCTTTTCTTATTAATTACCAGAAAAAATAAAATAATTATTTATGAAATTTATTTTTTAATTATATTTTGAAGTACTTTAATATAGAAAAATTTCTAATGACAACAGAAGAACTTTATAGAAAGTTTAGTAAGAAACTTAAGCTGTTTATTGGTAAGAGGGTCAATTATCCAGCCGATATTGATGATATACTTCATGAAGTATTTATAAAAATTCACAATAACATTGGAACACTCAAGAATTCAGAAAAATTGGAAAGTTGGGTTTATCAAATAACTCGAAATACAATAATTGATTATTATCGTTCAAAAAAATCTGAAACAGAAGGGATAAGCTTTGAAGAGGAGAATAATGCAGTTAATAAAGGTAAAGAAGAAGCTGTATTAAAGTTCATCGAAGAAAATCCCCATAAAAGAATTGCAAAAGGACTGAAAGAATTTATTGACCAACTACCGGGTATTTATAAAGAAGCCATTACATTGACAGAATATGAAGGATTAACTCAAAAACAAATGGCTGAAAGACTTGGGATTTCATTATCAAATGCCAAATCAAGGGTTCAACGTGGAAGAAAAATTTTAAAAGAATTATTAATGCAATGCTGTCATTTTGATTTTGATAAGTACGGAACAATATTAGACTACCACGAAATTCAATGCTGCTGCTGTCACTTACACCCTGAATATCCCACAAAAAATTTGCATCCTTCCAGATAAATCTCCGTCTATTAATATAGAAATCTAAATTATTAGATAGGAGATACTGCCATGATTAATGAACTTTTCAAAATTGTCAATTTTGTATTCGAACATTTAATTAGAGTTTGGCCCTATTTGCTGATTACAATTCCTGTTGCTGTAGCAATTAGAATGTTGGGTGCTTCAAAATACATTAACAAAGCATTTAATACAAGACCGCTGATTGCAATATTTTTAGCAACAATAGTTGGTGCATTTAGTCCATTTTGTTCATGTTCTGTTATACCAGTAATTGCATCGTTGCTTATTGGCGGAGTTCCTTTAGCTCCAGTAATGTCGTTCTGGCTTGCTTCGCCATCAATGGATCCCGAAATGTTTTTCTTAAGTGTTACAACATTGGGCTGGAATTTAGCAGTGTGGAGATTAGCATCAACTTTTGTGATGAGTCTTTCTGCAGGTTTTATTACTCATTATCTTGTTAAGAAAAACTGGATTACAGATGAAGATACTTTAAAAGCTCACTCATATAGTTCAAGAAGTAATCTAACAATAATAAAAGAAATATTTATAGAAATTTATTCCTATTGGAAAAGTTTGTTTACAAGAATGTTATCACCAAAAGTCGTTACTGATATAAATTCAACTTGCTG
>CAZNFW010000003.1:0-88774 GCA_964572725.1 uncultured Melioribacter sp. | reverse complement strand
GGAAATAATTGTGAATGTTCTAAGAATTCAACCGAAGAAAAAATTGTAAAAGATGACAACAATTCAAAATCAGTTTGTTGCAGTGAAGTAGGAAAAGATGAAAGCAAGAAATCCGAATCAATTTGTTGTGGAAGTTCGCAAAAAGAAAATGATAATTCAGCCTGCTGCAACAGCTCAAATAAAAGAAGTTTTGACAAACAGAAATTCTTAAACAAATTAGGTAAAGAAGCTTACAGTGCAGCAATTATGGTTTTAAAGTTTATGACACTTGCCTACTTTCTTGAAGCTTTGATTGTATTTTATGTTCCATCAGATTTAATAAAGTTGTTGTTAGCAAAAAACCAATTTTTATCAATAATACTTGCTGCATTAATGGGTGTTCCTATTTACACGAGTACTATGCCTGCGTTAGCCTTAGTAGGAGGTTTATTAATTAAAGGTATGACGCCAGCTGCTGCCCTGGCTTTTTTAATATCCGGCCCAACTACTACTATTCCAGCTATGGCTGCTGTATGGAATCTTGCAAATAGAAAAGTATTTCTTTTATATGTTGGCTTTACTCTTACGGGTGCAATTATAAGTGGATTATTTTATTATACGGTATATTCGATTTTTTAAAATTTGTTTAACTAATGTAGAGCGAATAATATTTTTCGCTCTACAAAAAAATTAATTAACTTTTATTCTTATTTTTTACAGACAGCTTGGCTGCAATCATATCACGGTGGCTGAGTTTAAGATTATTTGAAATTATTCTGATTAAATGTTCTTCGTATTTATTCAATACGTTATCTGCATAAATTAATTTCCATAAATTTTTTACGAGCTCGAACTTTTCATTTTCATTAAAGTGATTATTAATTACATCTGTAAATTCATAAAGGCTTACACTTTTGATAATTCTTTCTTCTGTTAAGTCTAAAAGTTCTTCAAGCTCTTCATCTTTTAGATTAAACATTTCTTTTATAATGTTTTTGAAAATGATAAATTCTTCTTTTGAAAAATGGTTATCAGATTTTGCAATTTCTATGAAAAGAGCTGCGGTTGCTATTTGAATTTTTTGTTTAGGATTTGTAGAATCACTTGTCTCATTATTGTTGAAAAATTTTTTTATGAATGATAACATTTTCATCACCTGAATTTTTTAGTATTATTAAAAATATAAATTTAAAAATCAATCTTTTCTTTAAAAATGATTTTTATATTTTGCATACATAATTATAATAAAACAATTGAATAATTTTTTTATATCTTATAAAAGTAATTGCTTGATATAAATTAATTTATTAAGTTGTAAACACTCTTCATCATCATAATTTCGAAGAAATTTATCAAATAAATCAAGTGTATTTTTAATAGATTAAAAGATTGGAGTTGTAAATGAAAATTAATCGTCTCTTTACAACGGCTGGCAAAGACCCATTGGAGTCAATCGAATTCGTAAAACGAACCTCAGAAATTAAGAATCCTGATGGGTCTATTGTCTTTAAAATGGATGAAGTTATTGTCCCTAAAGACTGGTCGCAAGTTGCTACCGATGTTATAGCACAAAAATATTTTCGTAAAGCGGGGGTACCAAAACTTCTTAAAAAAATAAAAGAAGATGGTGTACCAAAATGGCTTCAACCTTCAACTGCAGATAGTAAATTGGAAGAACTGCCAGAAAAAGATAGATATACATCTGAAACAGATGCACGTCAAGTTTTTCATCGTATGGCAGGAACATGGACTTACTGGGGCTGGAAAGCCAATTATTTTGACACTGAAGAAGATGCAAAAGCTTTTTATGATGAATTAATGTATATGCTTGCAAAACAGTATGCAGCTCCTAATTCTCCACAATGGTTTAATACAGGCTTGAACTGGGCATATGGAATCAATGGTCCTGCTCAGGGTCATTATTATGTTGATTATAAAACAGGAGAATTAAGAGCTTCTGAAGATGCTTATACTCATCCTCAACCGCATGCCTGCTTTATTCAATCAATCAAAGATGACCTTGTTAACGAAGGCGGTATAATGGATTTATGGGTTAGAGAAGCAAGATTATTTAAATATGGTTCTGGAACAGGAACTAACTTTTCTGATATTCGCGGTGCAAATGAACCTTTAAGCGGCGGCGGGAAATCTTCTGGATTGATGTCATTTCTGAAAATTGGTGACCGTTCGGCAGGTGCAATTAAATCTGGAGGAACTACACGCAGAGCAGCCAAAATGGTTACTCTTGATATCGACCACCCTGATATCGAAGAATATATAAATTGGAAAGTTGTTGAAGAACAAAAAGTGGCTGCTCTTGTTACAGGTTCAAAAATTTGCAATTACCATCTTAACAATATAATGAAAGCATGTTACGAAGAACATCCTGAGAATGACAGATTTAATAAAAGAACAAATTTAAAATTACGTAAAGCGGTAATTGAAGCTCGCAAAGCTAATGTGCCAGAAAATTATATAGACCGCGTAATCAAATTAGCAAAGATGGGATTTAAATCTATCGAATTCCCGGTTTATAATACTGACTGGAATTCTGAAGCTTATGCAACTGTATCAGGACAAAATTCAAATAATTCTGTTCGTGTAACAAATGAATTTATGAATGCCGTTCTAAATGATGGGGAGTGGAAATTATACTGGAGAACAGAAAAGAAAAAAGCAGAACAGGAAGGAAGAATACCAAAACCTTATAAAGTCTTAAAAGCAAGAGACTTGTGGGATCAAATTGCTTATGCTGCATGGTCATGTGCAGACCCGGGTTTACAGTTCGATACAACAATTAATGAATGGCATACATGTCCAAATAGTGGAAGAATTCGTGCTTCAAATCCATGCAGTGAATATATGTTTCTTGATGATACTGCATGCAATTTAGCTTCACTTAATCTTGTTAAATTTTTTGATGATGAAAAGGGAATCTTTGATATTAAAGCTTATCGTCATGCTGTTAGATTGTGGACAATTGTTCTTGAAATTAGCGTTCTGATGGCTCAATATCCGAGCAAAGAAATTGCAAAAAGAAGTTATGAATTTAGAACGCTTGGATTGGGTTATGCGAATTTAGGTTCATTATTGATGCGTCAGGGTATTCCTTATGATAGCAAAGAAGCATTTGCAATTTGTGGTGCACTTACAGCAATTATGCATATGCATGCTTATGCAACTTCTGCTGAAATGGCAAAAGAACTTGGTCCTTTCCCTCGATACGAAGAAAATAAAGAATCAATGCTGCGCGTAATTAGAAATCATCGCCGTGCAGCATATAATGTTCCAAATAAAGAATATGAAGGATTATCAATTTATCCAATGGGTATAAATCCTGAATATTGTCCTTCTGATTTGCTTGAAGCAGCCCGTGAAGATGCTGACTTAGCATTGGAACTCGGTGAAAAATATGGCTATCGTAATGCACAAGTTACTGTAATTGCTCCTACTGGAACAATTGGTCTGGTTATGGATTGCGACACAACAGGTATTGAGCCAGATTATGCATTAGTCAAATTCAAAAAATTAGCGGGCGGTGGTTATTTCAAAATTATAAATCAATCAATTCCACCAGCTTTAAAGAAATTGGGCTATAATGAAGATCAGATTCGTGAAATAGTAAAATATGCAAAAGGTTCGGGAACACTTGTTGGTTGTCCTTATATCAATCATGAGTCTCTAAAAGCAAAGGGCTTTACGGACGAAATAATTAGCAAAATAGAATCAGTTCTCCCGACCGTATTTGAATTGAGTTTTGCATTCAATAAATATACTATTGGAGAAAAATTTCTGAAGAATAATCTTGGTTTTACAGATGAACAAATTAATGATTTTAGCTTTGACCTTTTGACCGAACTCGGATTTACAAAGGAGGAAATTGCTGTTGCTAATGATTATGTCTGTGGAACAATGACAATTGAAGGAGCTCCTTTCCTTAAACATGAACATTATCCAGTTTTTGATTGTGCAAACAAATGCGGCAAAAAAGGTACAAGATTTATTAATTATGAAGCACATATCTATATGATGGCAGCTGCACAACCTTTTATCTCAGGTGCAATTTCAAAAACTATCAACTTGCCTAACTCTGCAGAAATTGATGATATTAAAAATGCTTATATGCTTTCATGGAAATTAGGATGCAAAGCAAATGCACTGTATCGCGATGGTTCAAAACTATCTCAGCCTCTTAATACAATGGCAGAGGAAGAAATTGAAGAAATTCTTGAAAAGAAAGAAGAAAATGACATCGTAAAAATTGCTGAACGAATTATTCATCGATATATTGCTAAAAGAAGAAGATTGCCAGATAGGAGAACCGGTTACACACAGAAAGTTAAAATTAATGGTCAATCAGTCTATTTAAGAACAGGCGAATATGAAAATGGTCAGCTTGGTGAAATATTTATTGATATGCATAAAGAAGGTGCTGCATTTCGAAGTTTGCTTAACTGTTTTGCTATTTCAATTTCACTTGGTCTTCAGCACGGTGTACCTTTAGAGGAATTTGTTGACGCATTTGTATTCACAAGATTTGAACCAAGCGGTATTGTAACCGGACATAAGAGAATCAAAATGGCAACTTCTGTGATTGATTATATTTTCCGTGAACTTGCAGTAACTTATCTTGGAAGAAACGATCTTGCTCATGTGGATGAAGAAGAAGTAACAAGCAAGAGCAACTCAAGCAGCGGTGAATATCGTTCGTTGGTTGAAGGTGAAATTGAAGGCGAAGAAGTTGTAAGTGAAAGAATGATTGAACTTGATAATAAAACTAATGATAATAAAAATGGAAATAACATTAGAGAAAAAGTCAAATTGATAACTTCAAATGATCCTGTTATAAAAGCAAGAGAAAGAGGTTATACCGGCGATATTTGTCCAGAATGCCAGAGTATGACAATGGTAAGAAATGGAACATGTTTGAAGTGTATAACCTGCGGAGCTACTACAGGATGTAGTTAATCTATGAAAGGATTAAATAAAGGGGGCTTGAAAGCCCCTTTTTTATTATTATATTAACCAACTAAATCCATTGACTTTTAGAATCAAAACGGATACTTTTTTATCCTTAAAATTTATATGTGATTTAAAATTCTAGATGATATCTGATAACATTAAAAGAATTGAAGAAAAAATTCTTAATAAGTGTAATTTAGTTGGAAGAAAAAGAGATGAAATTACATTGATTGGTGTTACAAAAACACAACCAATAGAAATTATAAAAACAGCGGTAGATTTGGGCTTAAAAGATATAGGAGAAAATAAAGCTCAGGAATTGAAAGAAAAATATGAAAAATTAACTAATGGAATAAAATGGCATTTTATTGGTCATCTTCAAACAAATAAAGTTAAATATGTAATTAAAGCAGCAGACTTTATTCATTCTGTAGATTCAGTAAAACTTGCTGAGGAAATAAACAAAAGAGCTAAACAAATTGGAAAGCGGCAGAATGTTCTTCTTGAAATTAAAACTTCGGACGAAGCAACGAAATTTGGGCTGGTAGGTGAAAAAGAAATTTTTGATATAGCTCAATTTTGTGTGGAATCTTCCAATTTGAATCTAATTGGATTGATGACAATTGCACCATTTACAGATGATAGTGAGTTGATAAGAAAATCATTCATTCAGCTAAGAAAATTAAAAGAAAGACTGAATAATTCTGGTTTTAATTTGACTGAACTTTCGATGGGAATGAGCAACGATTTTGAAATTGCTATCGAAGAAGGTTCGACAATGTTAAGAATCGGGACAGCCATTTTTGGCGAAAGAATTAATAATTAAGGGGGGAACTAAAATGAAATTTACCCCATTTGGTATTAAGAATCAGGAATTTAATAAATCTGTCCGCGGTTACGACCGCGATGAAGTTAAAGCATTTTTAGAAAAACTTGCCGATGAATTTGAAAGACTTCAAAATGAAAATGAAAGATTAATGAAAGAACTCGAAGAAAAAGAAGAAGAACTTAAGGAATTTAAGAAGATAGAAAAAAATTTACAGAATGCATTGTTGAATGCAACTGAATCTACTACAAAAGCAATTGATTCTGCAAAAAAACAATCTGCACTCATATTAAAAGAAGCTGAAATTAAAGCATCACAAATTATAGAAAAAGCAAAAGAGAATGCAGGTGCAATCCGTGATTCGGTTATTAAGTTACGAGAGGAAAAGAAATTGCTTGTATCAAAAATAAAAGCAATGATTGAGACACAATCAAATTTACTCGAGATGGGTTCATTAACAAAAGAATCAGAAATTAAAAAGAGAGAAACAATAACAGAAGAAAAAGAAAATCAAACAGAAATAAATGTTGATGATATATTGGAGAAATTACTATGAGTCAATTAATCAATATGATTAATGAAACACTTGCAGTAATTCGAAAAAAAACAACAAAAAATTATGAAATAGGAATAATCCTTGGCACAGGCCTCGGTGGTCTGGTTAAGGAAATTGAAATTGAACACCAGATTGATTATGCAGATTTACCTCACTTTCCAATATCAACAGTTGAGTCTCATCATGGCAAATTAATTTTTGGAAAAATAGCCGGGAAAGATGTGGTTGCTATGCAGGGAAGGTTTCATTATTATGAAGGTTATACAATGCAGCAAATTACTTATCCAGTTCGAGTAATGAAATTTCTTGGTGTTAAAACATTGTTAGTTTCTAATGCTTGTGGCGGTATGAATCCTCTTTTTAGAAGAGGTGATATTATGTTAATGGTGGACCATATAAATTTGCTTGGTGATAATCCGTTAATTGGTAAAAATGAAGATGAACTCGGACCAAGGTTTCCTGACATGAGTGAACCATATAGTCTCGAATTAATTAAATTGGCTGAAGAAGCAGCTCTTGAAAATAAAATTAAAATACAGAAAGGAGTTTATGTTGCTGTACCGGGTCCAAATTTAGAGACAAAAGCAGAATATAGATTTTTAAGAGCTATTGGAGCTGATGTAGTTGGAATGTCAACTGTTCCAGAAAATATTGTGGCAAATCATATGGGTATGAAAGTTCTTGGCATTAGTATAGTTACAGATGAATGTTTTCCCGAAGCATTAAAACCTGCTTCTCTTGAAGATATTATTGCAGCTGCTAACGAGGCAGAACCAAAAATGACATTAATTATGAAAGAGGTTATTAGAAAATTATGAACGAAAAAAAAACAATTTATTATGCTACCGCCGTATTACTTGCTTTGATTATTTTTGCATCTAATTTTTTGAGCACTGATATATTTCAAGCTGGATATCAAAATTTTGCAGTATGGTTTGTTCTTTCAATTTTTGCTTTTGCTTGCGGATGGCTGATAAATAAAACCTTGGGTTACAACCATGGCGGTAAAGTAATATTTGCTGTTATTGTGTCTTCTGTTTTTCTAACAATAATTTTAATTTCATTATTTAGTGAATATTTTGGCTTGGGTAGCTTACTTGTAGAAAATATGATTTTATATACACTTCGAAATATTGCTCTTGGTGCAATGGGACTATTTGGAATGGTCGTATGTGAACTTCTTTTAATACAAAAAGAAAGTAATGCGGGGAAAAAGAAATTAGATGAAATTAAAAAACTGCTTACTTCGGCTCAAAGAGAAGCACAAATCATTGTCGAAGAAGCAAGATTAAAAGCAGATAAAATTCTTTATGATGCTCAAAAAGCAGCAGACGAAATTTTAGAAAAGAAAAAATATATTGAAACACAATTAAAAGAATTTATTGCTGCAGAAAAAGAATTAATAAAAAAATATGAAACTGAAGAAGAATAATTATTAACAATCTAAATACAGAGAAAAAGATGTTTAAGCAATTTGGCGAAAAAATTAATTATCCTGAAATCGAAGAACAAATTCTAAAGTTCTGGCAGGAAAATAAAATTTTTGAAAAAAGCATCTCTTCAAGAGATGAAAACAAACCCTTCACATTTTATGAAGGTCCTCCAACAGTCAATGGTAAACCGGGAATCCATCATGTTATGGCAAGAACTTTAAAAGACTTAGTTTGCCGTTATAAAACAATGAAAGGATTCCGAGTTCAGAGAAAAGCTGGCTGGGATACTCATGGACTACCCATCGAAATTGCTCTTGAAAAAGATTTAGGCTTTACACAAAAATCTGATATCGAAAAATATGGTGTCGCTGCTTTCAACAAAAAAGCTAAAGAACTTGTTTATCATCATATTGAAATGAAAGAAGGTTGGCGTACTCTAACTGAGAGAATGGGTTACTGGATTGATCTTGATAATCCATACATTACCTGCACGAATGAATATATTGAATCTGTTTGGTGGGCATTATCTGAATACTTTAAAAGAGGATTGATTTATAAAGGCTTTAAAATTGTTCCTCAATGTCCTCACTGCGAAACTCCGCTTTCATCTCATGAACTTGCACTCGGCTACAAAGATGTTCAGGATCCAAATGTTTATGTGAAATTCAAACTTAAGGATGAAGATGCTTCAATTCTTGTCTGGACAACAACACCATGGACATTAATATCAAATGTTGCACTTGCAGTTGGTCCTGATATCGATTATGTGAAAATAAAAACTGATAAACACGGAATAATGTATCTTGCTAAAGCAAGACTTTCCGTAATTAAAGAAGAATATACAATTCTACAGGAATTAAAAGGTGCTGATTTATTGAATCGTGATTATGAACCTTTGTTCCAATATATTCCTGTAAATAAAAGAGCATGGTACATAATCGCTGGAGATTTTGTCAGCACTGAAGATGGTTCAGGTGTAGTTCATATTGCACCAGCTTTTGGCGCAGACGACTATGAAGTCTCAAAGAAATATGATTTGCCATTTATTCAACCGGTTACAAAAAGTGGTAGATTTACAGAAGAAATTACAGATTTTGCTGGCAGATTAATTAAAACAATTCAGTTCGAAACTCATGAAGAAAAAGGTGTAGACCCAGACATAATTCGTAATCTTAAAGAAAGAGGTCTTATATACAGAGCAACAAATGATTATATGCACTCTTATCCTCACTGCTGGAGATGCGATAATCCATTGATTTATTATGCTCGCGACAGCTGGTATATTCGCACAACTCAAGTTGCTCAAAGAATGATTGAATTGAATAAAACCATAAACTGGTATCCTCCAGAAGTAGGAGCAGGACGATTTGGAAATTGGCTTGAGGAAAATAAAGACTGGTCATTATCTCGCGATAGATATTGGGGAACTCCTCTTCCAATCTGGATTAGTGATGATGGAGATATGTTTGCTGTTGGCTCAATTGCTGAATTGAAAGAAGGTTTTGTTGAACGAGACGGCAAAAGAATTCTTGTTAAAGATTTAACCGAAGAAGAAATTGATCTGCATAAACCATTTGTTGATGAAGTCAAATTTGAGAGAAATGGTAAAATTTATAAAAGAACACCTGAATTAATTGATGTATGGTTTGACAGTGGAGCTATGCCGTTTGCTCAATTTCATTATCCTTTTGAAAATGTTGAAACTTTTAAAAATAAATATCCAGCAGACTTTATTTGTGAAGGCATTGACCAGACACGTGGATGGTTTTATACTCTTCATGCAATTGGAACAATGCTGTTTGATAATATTGCTTTTAAGAATGTTATTGTTAACGAATTAATACTTGATAAAGAAGGACAGAAAATGTCTAAGTCGCGGGGCAACACGGTTGACCCCTTTGATTTGTTTGATAAGTATGGAGCAGATGCAACAAGATGGTATCTTGTTACCACAAGTCCGCCATGGAAACCCACACTTTTTGATGAAGAAGGCGTTCTTGAAGTTCAAAGAAAATTCTTTGGAACTCTTATAAATACTTATTCATTCTTTTCTTTGTATGCTAACATTGATAAGTTCAATTTCAGTGAAGATTTAATTCCTTATGATGAACGTCCTGAAATTGACAGATGGATAATTTCTAAATTAAGTTCTCTTGTAAAAGAATATGAAGAACTGATGGATAATTATGATGTTACAAAAGCTGCAAGACAGGTTGCTAATTTTACAATTGACCAATTATCAAACTGGTATGTAAGAAGAAGCAGAAGAAGATTCTGGAAATCCGAAATCAATAAAAATAAATTATCTGCTTATCAAACTCTTTATGAATGCCTTATTACTGTAGCAAAGTTAACTGCTCCATTTGCACCATTTATTGCAGAAGAAATTTATCAGAATCTAAATAGTGTAACTAAAAGAGAAAATTATGAATCTGTGCATCTTGCTGATTTTCCAGAGCCATCGTATTTCGATAAAGAACTTGAAGAGAAGATGGACATTGCTCAACGGGTTGTATATTTAACTCGTTCAATAAGAGCAAAGCATAATTTGAAAGTTCGCCAGCCATTGAGAAAAATAATGGTTGCTGTTGATAAAGAAAAACAGGATGCACTAAGAAAAATGCAGGATGTGATTCTTGAAGAAGTGAATATAAAAGAATTAATTGTTCTTGAAGATGATTCTTCAATTGTAAATAAAACAGCAAAACCAAATTTCAAAGTGATTGGACCCAAATATGGTAAACTCGTAAAAGCATTAACTAATGTAATTAAGGAACTTGATAAAAATTCAATCGCAGAACTTGAAAAATCTGGTAAATTGGATTTAGAAGTAGAGGGACAAAAAGTTCAAATAACTCTGGATGATGTTGAGATTGTGAGTCACGAAATTGCAGGATGGTTTGTAGAAAGTGAAGAAGGAGTTACAGTTGCAGTTGATACTGAACTTACTGAAGACCTAATTGCAGAAGGATATGCGCGCGAGTTTGTAAATCGGGTTCAGAATATGAGAAAAGATGCAGGATTTGATGTAGTAGATAGAATTTTTGTTGATGTAACAGGCGATGAAAAATTTTTGGGCTATATTCAAAAATTTTCTAACTATATTTCAAATGAAATTTTAGCAGAATCAATTAGATATGAAGGTAAAGTAAATGGCTATAAACAAAAATGGCAAATTGGCGATTATGAATGTGAGATAACAATAGCTAAAGCAAAATAACTAATATACCGAAGCATGGGAGGAGTTATGGCAAAAAAGTCTGAAAAGAAAACTAATAAGAAAACCGCTGTAAAATCCAAAACAGTAAAAAAATCAGCGAGTAAATCAAACTCAAAGAAAGGGAAAACAATGTCGAAATCAAATCAAACTAATAAAAAGACAGCTATGAAAAAAGGTAAGCACGTAGAGGTAATTTCACCGACAAAGAAAGTGAAAAAGATTCAGGGATATTCAAAAAAAGATTTAGAAGAGTTCAAAAAAATTATTCTTGAAAAAAGAAATGAAATAATTGAACAGCTTCAGGTATTAAAAGAACAAATGATGGACCCCGCAACAGGTCAGTATGTAAATGAAAATTCACCATATTCACTTCATATGGCAGAACAGGGAACTGATGCAATGGAGAGAGAAAAATTGTATCTATGGGCTCAGCGCGAAAATAAATTTTTAGGTTATCTTGATGATGCTTTGCAAAGAATTGAGAATGGTACTTATGGTATCTGCATAGAGTGCATTGATGAACCACAAAATCTTTGTCCAACTTGTCCATTAATTCCAAAAGAAAGATTAATGGCTGTACCTCATACACAACATTGTCTTCAGGTTAAACAAAAAATGAAAAAAACATAACAGGCAAAAGTCGTGAAAGTTCTTTATACAACATTATTAGTAGTAGTTATAGATCAAATTTCAAAATTTATTGTTAAAGGCGGTACCATTCCTTTTTTGAATATAAAAGCTAATGGAATGGATTATGGACAGAGTATAAACGTTATAGGAGATTTTTTTAAGATAACATTTGTCGAAAATCCGGGTCTCGCATTTGGAATTGATGTTAGTGACTCATCAAAATTAATTCTGTCTATTTTTTCTCTTATGGCAAGTATAGGAATTTTTTATTACTTGTATAAGTCGAGAAATCAAAAATTTATTGTAAGATTTGCACTTGCATTAATACTTGGCGGAGCAATAGGAAATTTAATCGATAGAGCTTTTTATGGATTAATTTATGATTATGCCCCTTTATTTTATGGGAGAGTTGTTGATTTTTTTAATGTAGACTTTTTTGATTTTACAATTTTTGGAAGAACATATGATCGCTGGCCTATTTTTAATATTGCAGATGCTTCTGTATCAATTGGTGTTGTTCTCTTAATAATTTTTCATAAATCTGTTGAAGAAAAAACTGAAGATAAGAAAAATTTATTAGCTATAAATGAAACAAGTAAAAATGAAAATTTTGAGCTTGAGACTACAAACCAATTTGTAAAACATGTCGAAGATAATAACCGAGAAGAAAATTAAAATTGAGGTGCCCGAGGGCAAAAGGAAAGAAAGAATAGATATTTTTTTAGCCAACTCAGTCGAAAATGCTACTCGCTCAAGAATACAAAAATTAATAAAGTCAAATCTCGTAACTGTTAACAATAAAATCATTAAACAAAACTATTTAATATGTCCGGGTGATATAATTGAAATAACCATTCCAGTAACTCCTCGACCTGAAGAAACGGAACCTGAGGATATTCCATTAAGCATTGTTTATGAAGATGAATACATAATTGTTGTAAATAAGCCGGCAGGAATGGTAGCTCATCCAGCATTAGGAAATTACAGTGGTACTCTTGTAAATGCATTACTTCATTACACACAGAAGTTAAGTAAACTAAACGAACCAGGCAGACCCGGAATTGTTCATAGAATTGACAAAGATACAAGCGGACTTTTACTTATAGCCAAAGATGAATGGACACATGCTCAGCTTGCCAAACAATTTTCATCACATACAATCGACCGTGAGTATTGGGCAGTATGCTGGGGTTTATTTGGTGATAAAAAGGGGGAAGTTATTGGAAATATAGCAAGATCAAATAAAGATAGAAAAATTTTTACTGTAAGCACTACAGAAGGAAGGTATGCACATACATTTTATGAAGTGATTGAGGAATTTGAATTTGCTTCGTTAGTAAAATTAAAGCTGAAAACGGGAAGAACACATCAAATTAGAGTTCATATGTCTCACATTAAACATCCAGTTTTTGGAGATCCAACATATGGCGGGAGAAGAATTGTTTATGGTTCTAATCTTCCTAAAATTAAAAGCAGGGTTGAAAATTTACTTCAAATTATGAAACGCCAGGCACTTCATGCAAAAACTCTTGGTTTTGTGCATCCACATACAAAGGAAAAAATCTTTCTTGATTCTGAACTGCCTGAAGATATGAAAATGTTATTAGATAAATTAAGAATAGTATGATATTAAATATTGATACGTTGAAATAATTTCTCCCATTCAGCTATTGCTTCCGGAAAAGGTTGAAGAACTCTTGGTATTGCACCATGAAGATATGAAATTGCTACACCATAATTTACAATAGGAATTCCCATATACCTTGCTTGTTTTATTCTTGTTTGCATCATTTTTCGTGTGAGTGTACAGCCACCGCAATGAATTATTAATTTGTAGTCAGATAAATTTTCCGGAAAATCATGACCACTAACAATATCAATTTCTAAGTTCTTTTTTGTATGAAGTCTGAGCCAGCGTGGAATTTTTACTCTGCCAATATCATCTTCTTGAGCATGATGAGTGCATGCTTCTGCAATTAAAACTTTATCTCCGTTTTCAAGTTCTTCAATTCTTTTGAGTCCTCTTACATATTCTGTAATATCTCCTTTATATCTTGCCATCAAAATTGAAAAAGTTGTTAGAAGCACATCTTCAGGAACATCTGCAATTACTCTCATAATAGCCTGACTATCAGTAACAACTAATTTTGGAGATTGATTTAATTTGCTCAAAGCTGCTCTTAATTCTTTGTCTTTTGCTACAACAACAATTGTATCTACATCGAGTGCTTCTCGGATTGTTTGAACCTGCGGCATTATTAGTCTGCCTTTTGGAGCTCCTAAATCAATTGGAACAACAAGAACAATTAAATCATGCTGCTTAACAATATCTCCTACAAGCGGAATTTCTTCTTCTCTTGGCAAAAGTTGAGATACTTTTTCTTTTAATTCATAAATACCATTACCTGTTAAACAAGAAACTGGATGGTATTTTATTCCAAATTTTTGTAGTTCATTTATTAAATCATAATTGATTCCGAGGTCAGATTTATTTATTACTGCAAGAAAAGAAACATTAAAGTTTTTTAATTTTTCTATTAACTCAATCTCGTGTTGTGTTAACTTTTGTTGTGAATCTAAGACAAGAATTGCAAAATCGACTTCGGTAATAGTTTTAATAGTTTTAGAAATTCTTTTTTCTCCGAGCTCCCCAATATCATCTATTCCAGCAGTATCTATTAAAACTACTGGACCAAAAGGAAGAAGTTCCATAGCCTTTTTAACCGGATCTGTAGTTGTTCCCGGAATATCACTTACAATTACAAGGTCTTGACCAATAAATTTATTCATCAAAGAAGATTTGCCGACATTTCTTCTGCCGACAAATGCTATATGAGTTCTTTCAGATTGTACTACTTTACTCAAGGTTAATTCCTAAATCTTTTGAAATAATATTATATAATTGATTTTCGTCAAGCAGTTTGCTTTTCATTAGTGCTTTTACAAATGGAATATTGTTTTCGTAAGCATATTTAACTAATTCTTGGATTGCATCGTATCCAAAAGTAGTAATTAATGATGCAGCAATTGCTGAGCTATTAATTAAATTTATTTTGCATCTTTCTTCATTAGCTGTAATTCCATCAATACAATTATGAGCAAGATTTATGTTTGAATCTCGAAGCATTTCGATTGATTTTAAAAATACATGAGCCAATAATGGAACAAATGGATTAAGTTCGAGATGTCCGCTTCCAACAATATTTGATATAATTACATCGTGACCTTTAACAAGTTCACAAATCTGAATAGTATTTTCAAGAATAACAGGATTTACTTTACCAGGCATTATGCTTGAACCTGCTTGTTTTGGCGGGATATTAATTTCTCCTATTCCACCTATTGGACCACTGGACATGAATCTTATATCATTACAAATTTTTATTATAGTTACAGCACCTGCTTTAACCAGACCATGAACTTCAACAAATACATCAAGGTTTTGTGTTGCATCAATAAGGTCTTCACTTTTTGCAATTGGTAATTTAGTAATCTTTTTTAATATGCTGTTTACATTAAGAACATATTCTCTTGGTGCAGAAATAGAATTGCCTACAGCAGTTCCACCAAGATTTACAGAACGCAATCTTTCTTCGGCATTATAGAGTCTCCATCTATCACGAGCAATTGCCTGAGCATAAGCACCAAATTCCTGTCCAAGTGTTATTGGAACAGCATCTTGATATTGAGTTCTGCCAAGTTTTAAGATGTGTTTAAATTCTTCTTCCTTTTTTTGCAATGAGTTTTGAAGTGTAGCAAATGAATCTGATAATTCTCTAAGCAAATTTATTGAAGCGATTTTTAATGCTGTAGGAAAAGTATCGTTTGTAGATTGACTCATATTAACATCATCGATTGGATGAATATAATCATACTCGCCATATTGTCTGCCAGAAATTTGTAATGCAGTATTTGCAATTACTTCGTTGATGTTCATATTAAGAGATGTTCCTGCACCACCCTGATATGGGTCAACAATAATTTTTTCGTAAATAGAAGATAAATCGCCTTTAATGCAGGCTTCGGTTTCTTTTATTAATTCTTGAATTGCTTCTGATATTGCTTCATATTTTTCTTTTAAGAGAATGCCGCATTTGTAATTTGTTTCTGCAGCGGCAAGTTTAACCTGAAAATAAGCTTTAATTAAGTGAAGATTAACTTTTTCGTTGCTACGCGGGAAGTTATTAACACTTCTCAAAGTATGAATTCCATAAAGCGCATCATCCGGAATTTGTAATTCACCTAATGAATCTTTTTCGATTCTCATTTTTATTCTAAAATTTTTTACAAAAATATAAAAACAATTTCTCTTTCGAACATAAAAAAACCCTCTGCTTTTTCAAGCAGAGGGTTTAAGAAGGAGGTAAAATGAAGATTATTTGAGCAATAACATTTTATTTGTTTTAACAAAATTATCTGCTTCGATTCTATAGAGATAAACACCAGAAGCCATGTTCTTTGCATTCCATTCAATTGTATGAGTTCCGGCATTTAATCTATTGTTAACGAGTGTAACAATTTCTCTTCCTATTGCATCATAAACTGTTAATTTAACGTTAGATTCTTTTGGAAGCTGGAATCTTATGTATGTAGTTGGGTTAAATGGATTTGGATAATTCTGGAAGAGAGCATAATCACTTGGTATAGTTTGTTCATCAGATTTAACATCAGTTGGAATACCAAGTAAATTCATTGCACCTTTCAAAGCAGTAACAATATATTTTGGATTATGAATACCGCCACTCTTATCTTCTTCAGCGGTAATAGCATTCCAGTATGCACTCAATTGGTCTTTTGTCCAGGTAGATTTTGGACCATCAAGAGTTCCATCTGCTTTATGTGGTAATGCAGCCATAATTTTTTCAATCATTCCATGAACTTCTTCCTGCAATCCTTCAACTACACCGTCATTATCGTGATCGCCATTACCATTGAGGAAGAATTTAACATCTTCGAATGAAGTACCAAAGGTACTTCCGTGGCATTGAGCGCAAGCTTCCATATTATCTTTATCTGGAATCTTTCTTCCATTTGAATCAAGAATAAAATTACCATTTTCATCTTTTTTGAAAGTACTCATACTAAATGAGTGACCACCCCACTGATTAACAGCTGTGCCAGATACTGCATTACCGCTGTACATATGACATCTTACGCATGCTTCTTGTGTAGCACCAAAGTGATTAGATTTAGCTAATTTAACGCCGGCAAGTTCTAACATATTATTTCCAACTAATACATCACCTTGTGGACCGTGATGCGGACCAAATCTAACATTGATTGTCCCATTTAATGCTGCATTAGCTTCTGTTCTTGATTTATGACAATTGAAACAAAGTGCGCCCGTTCCTGCATTACTTTCATCTATCTTAATTGTAGTATTATTTGGTGCAAGTAATTCAACTTCAAGTTTTCTTAATTGATGTTTGTTTTCTGCACTGTGCGGGTCATGGCATCCTGAACAAGTAATTGGAGTGTAAGAAGCATCAAAGTAAGGATCTGCTTTAGTAATACCTTTTACATATTGAGCAAAACCTTTTCCTGTGTGGCATTGAACACAATCTTCTCTTCCAGGACCAGTTGGATATGAGGTAACTCCTGAATGTATTGAAGCATCCCATTGTTCAGGGAAAATATGATGTGTTCCTGAATCATGACAATATGCGCATACATCAGCAGAAAAAGTAGCTTGCATTCTTGAATCTTGAGTTACTCCTAAATGTCCGCTACCCGGACCATGGCAGCTTTCACATTGAATATTTGCTCTTAACATTGCATCTGGAAATTTTACTAACAGTGTATCGTATGTATTTGGAGTTATTTTAGATGGGTAAACAAAACCTAAATCATCAAAGCCATCATTTACAGCAGTTGGATTTGCATCATACCCGGTTGTATGACATGGAACGCAATAACTTGCGTAATGGTCTGTTGGTCCACTCAATCCAGGTGTTGCTTTCATTGCTCGTGTAAACATTGTAGCATGATTTGTTTTTGACCATTCTTCTACTTTACCCGGGTGACATGTTTGGCAGTTAACTTTTTTATCTACACCATTAACTATTGTATTTGTGTAGCCTAAATATTTGGCTGCATTAAAAACAATAGATTTAGAATAAGAACCTTCTGTAACTGTTATTTCGTAAACCCCAAGCTTATCGGGTGTGAAAGTTACAACTTGAGTAGAATCATTTTTAATATCTTTGTCAGCTCCTATTGTTGCGGTGGAACCTGCAGGTTTGCGTGTAATACTGTATACCGGATTCTCAAATTTTTTTCCTGTAATTGATGCTTTAAAGTACATTAGCGTTCCTACACCGACATTTGTTAAACCATTATACGGATTAGTATAAATGTCAGTAGTAGATCTTGCAACATCTCTCGGTGACACTCCAAATGGCTGAAAATCTAATTTGACCGTTTGAGCTAAGAGATTACCCGAGAGAATACTCGCAAATAGAATTACTGTAAGTTTTCGAATCATAAATATCCTCCTTTGGATTATAAAGTTAAGTGATAACATTTTAAAGTTATTCGGATATCATTGTTGATTTTTCCTTTATAAAAATAATAAATAGAACTAAGATGTCAAAGTCTAAATATAATTTATTGTTTATTTATCTTATTATCGTAATTAATTTCAAATTTCATTCCATATTAAAATTTGTATAAACTGTGCACTATTTGTATATTTTTTCCCAAATTTTGGAATAATAATGTTAATCTATAATACTTTTTCTAAAACTAAAGAAGAATTTATTCCTGTTAATCCGCCTAAAGTGACATTTTATGTTTGTGGTCCAACAGTGTATGATTATTTTCATATTGGAAATGCTCGTTCTTTTATAATGGCAGATATTATAAGAAGGTATCTTGATTACAAAGGTTTTAATGTAGATTTTGTTATGAATATTACTGATATAGATGATAAAATTATTAATAAATCAAAAGAACATAATAAATCAACAGAAGAAATTGCAAAATTTTTTACAAGTGCATTTTATGAAGATATTCAAAAATTAAGAATTAAACCTGCAATAAAAAATCCTAGTGCTACTGAGTCAATACATGATATTATTGAGATGATAAAAATATTGGAAGATAAAGGTTATGCTTATAATGTTGATGGTAATGTTTATTACGATATAACAAGATTTAGAAATTATGGAAAGCTGAGCGGAAAAAATATTGAAGAACTTGAAGCTGGTGCACGAGTTGAAATAAATGAATCCAAAAGAAATCCACTTGATTTTGTACTCTGGAAAAAAGCAAAAGATGGTGAACCCAGCTGGGATAGCCCATGGGGTAAAGGAAGACCCGGATGGCATATTGAATGTTCCGCTATGAGCTGCAAACATTTAGGCAAAACTATTGATATTCATGCCGGTGGGAACGATTTAATTTTTCCTCATCACGAAAATGAAATAGCGCAGAGTGAAGCTGCCAATGAAACAAAATTTGTAAAATATTGGATTCACTTTGGTTTTCTTACTATTCAAAATGAAAAAATGTCAAAATCTCTTGGCAATTTCTTTACTGCACGAGAAATTCTTTCAAAATATTCAGCTGAAGCAATTAGACTTTTCTTTGCACAGACTCATTATAGGGGTCCTCTAAATTTTAGCGAAGAACTGCTCTCAGCAGCAGAAAAAGGAGTTGAGAAAATTAGAAATCTTGCTGAGAAAATTGAGCTCGAGCTCCCAAAGCAATTAAATGATGGAGTTTCTTTGCAGTTTGATTTCAGAAAATATTATGAAGAATTTGAAAAAGTAATGGACGATGATTTCAATACACCACAGGCTGTAGCTGTAATTTTTGATTTTGTGAAGAATGTAAATAAATTAATTTCTGAAAATGAAAAAATAAATTCTGAGTTTTATAATGATGTAAAAAAATTTCTTAAAGATACTGCTGAAAATGTTTTGGGCATAATTCATTTTGATTCATTGCATGAAATTAAAAAGTCGGACGTTATAGAGGATAAATTAATAGAATTATTAATTAATGTTAGACTGGCATTAAAAAAGGAAAGAAATTATGCTCTGTCAGATTTTATTAGAGATGAATTAAATAAACTTGGGATTATACTTCAGGACAGTAAAGAGGGAACTACTTTCAAAAGAAAAAAATGAATCAACCAAATCAAAAAAATTTAGTTATTGAGAAAAAAATATTGTATTATTTACACTAAAAATTATAAAGTTAACTTATGAAGAAAAATATTTTTCTCAGCTTTCTTTTTTTAATGTTATTATCAGTGAAAATATTACCTCAGGGCACTTCAGGAACTGATGCAAAATATGAAAGCAGAAATTTAATTGATATACCAACAGCAGGTGTTCTTGATAAAGGTGTGGTAGGAGTATCATTGGATGTAATGCCACTTGGAGTAGTTATTTCAAAAATTGAAGTTGGAGTTTTTGATAATTTCAGCATTGGTGTGTCGTATGGCGGCAGTAATATAATTGGACAGGGAAAAATTGATTGGTACAAATTACCCGCAGTAAATGTACGTTTAAGATTAATTGATGAAACAGTAACTTCACCTGCAATAACATTAGGATTTGATTCTCAAGGAAAAGGTACTTTTAATAGAGATTTGAATCGCTATCAAATAAAATCCACTGGCTTTTTTGCAGCAGCATCAAAAAATTTTGAATTCTTTGGATACTTAAGTTTACATGGCTCTGTAAATTATTCTCTGGAAAGAGATGATAATGATAAAGACTTAAATTTAGCCGTTGGTTTTGAAAAAACAATTGGAAAAAAAATATCATTAGTTGGTGAATATGATTTTGCAGTAAATGATAATACTGGTTTATCGCTTGGTAATGGAAATGGCTATTTGAATATGGGATTGAAATGGTCAGTAGCAGATGGATTTACAATAGGTATTAATCTTCGAGATTTACTTGATAATAAAAAAATTAATAGCAGCAGAGCTGATAGAGGAATTGTTGTTGAATATGTCAAATCAATTTTTTAAGTGTGCTGTAAATCGTACAAAAAGTTCATAAAAATATACAATAAATTTTTTAGTCCTTTCTTTTTGGCATTTCTTTTAAACTTTTAGAGGCATAATTTTTGTCAAAGAAATTGAAAAAGGGGTGTGAGAAAATGAAAACCTTATTTAAAATATTGTTATTAATTCCATTATTGACTTTAGGGGGATGTTATACACAGCTGGCTCTTCGCGATAGTCACGAATATGATGATGAATATGCTTATGAAGAACAAGAAGATACTACTTATTCAGATAATCGCGGAGAAGTAAATATTATTATGATGGATTCTATCCTCGATATAGAAGATATTATTGGGGTTATTATCCGAGCTGGAGTATTACAATTGGAACATATTATGACCCGCTCTGGTGGGATTTTTACTATCCATATGTTCCTTGGTGGTATTATCCGTATCCTTACAGTTATTGGACTTATTATGATTACTGGTATTATCCAAATTACTGGCAATATGGATATTCACATTCTGGAATATATAAATACAGAAATACATACACTAGATTGAGAGATACCGACGGAGGAAGAAGTGGTGATATAAGGAATAGAGGAGATAGTTATCGAAATGGAAGAACAAGTATTATCGATAACAGAAATGGTGTAAATAGACCAGTAGATGTTGACTTAAGCAGAACAGGAGTATCTCGAAACAAAGACAATAGTTCAGGTACACTTTCGAAAGAAGGAGCAAATACTAATGTTGAAAGAAAACGGGAAAGGAATGATACAAGGATTAAGTATCCTGTAGAAGCAACGAGAGATAGAGAAACAAGAGAAAGAAAAAGTGAAGGCAATAGAAGTGATTCATCTGGAAGAGAAAGAAGTAGGTCTGACAATAGCAGTTCTGGGAGGTCAGCACAACCAAGTTATACACCACCGCCAAGTAAATCAAGAGCTCCAGCTCCATCGTATAATCCCCCGCCTCGTTCAAGTTCGGGCAGCGGTTCAACGAGAGGAAGTGATGGAGGACGTTCGGGCGGTGATGGTGGAAGAAGAAGATGAAATTTCTCTATTAAAAACTTATTGCTGGAGATTGATATGAAAAAATTACTTCTCATTGTTTTAGTCAGCTTAATATTAAATTCATTAAATAATGCACAAAATTTTAAAGATGCTTTACGATTAACAGAACCTGAAATATTAACAAGTGCTAAAGCACTTTCTCTTGGAAATGCTTATACGGCTTTGAGTAATGATTTTGCTGCATCTATATTTAATCCAGCTGGATTTGGTTTGATAAAGAAATCAGAATTTGCAGGTGCACTTTCTTATAATTCCTTTAATAATTCAACTACTTTTTTCAATAAAGAAGTAGATTATTCAAATAGTAATACTAAATTGAACGAATTTGGTTTTGCTATACCTATGCCAACAAGAAGAGGCAGTTTAGTTTTTGCACTTGGCTATAATCAGTTAAAAGATTTTAACTATACAATGAAATTTGATGGATTTAATCCCAATAACAACTCATTAATTCAGGATCTTACAAATTATAACGATGATATTGCATATAAACTTGCGTTAAGCTATCCCGTTTATAAATCTAATACATATCTTTATGATACTACATTAATTAATGGGAAATTAAATCAGAGCGGAAAGATAACACAGGAAGGAGGTTTACACAGCTGGTCTTTTTCAGGTGCTGTTGAAATTCAAAAAGATGTTTTTGTTGGTGCAACTTTGAATATTATTAATGGTGATTTTAAGCGTGATCGCCAATACTGGGAAGATGATGTTAATGATTATTACAATTTTAATTTACTTTTAGACCCCAATGAACCCGATACCCGTGATTTTCAAACATTTTATATCAATGATATTATACGATGGGATGTTTCTGGTTGGAACTTAAATCTTGGATTATTAACAAGAATTAATGATAAACTGAATATTGGATTTTCTCTCAAAACACCTCGTAAATTCACAATTAAAGAAACTTACTTTGTTGATGCTTATAGCGACTTTGCTCGAACAAGATTTACATTAAATCCGCCTGTAGAAAACAGAGTTGAATATAAAATTAATACACCTTATGAATTCTCTTTAGGTGCAGCAATTAAAGAAAATAATTTCTTGTTAAGCTTTGATGCTAATTTTATAGATTATACTCAAATGGAATTTAAAAGTGGATTAGATGTAAGAGATATAGAAAATAATAACCGTGATATTAAAGAATTATTCAGACAGGTAATAAATTTACATGCAGGATTAGAATACGAGATTCCATATATCAATCTTGCTTTAAGAGGCGGGTTTATGATATTACCTTCACCCTACAAGGATGACCCTTCCGAATACGATAAAAAATTTATTACTGTAGGTCTAGGCATAAATCCAAATCGTAATCTATCGTTTAATCTTACTTATGCTTTTGGTTGGTGGAAGGATATAGGTGATAATTATGGCACAAATCTTTCAAGAACTTATCAGGATATAACAAGAAATAATTTTATAGCAGGTATTAGATATAATTTTTAATACACACCCCGCTTGGTTAATACTCCCCGCAAAAAGCATCTTAGAAATAAGATGCTTTTTGTTTTTAATAATTTCAAAAGATAGATTTGTAAAATAAAATATTAAGGAGGTAGTTTATTAAAGGAATAATTTTTAAGATAGAAAGCAAAAATTATTATGTTCTTGATGAGAATAATAACGAAATAAGATGTTTTTTAAGAGGGAAATTTCAAAAAGAGTTTTCTATTAAAAAAGATAAGTTAATCACACTTGATATCGCTGCAGTTGGTGATATTGTTGAGTTTAATTTGAATAAAGATGGAACAGGTGTAATAACCGAAATCCTACAACGAAGAAATAAAATTTCAAGAAAAGCTCCAAGAATTAAAGGAGCAAGCATTAGAGGAGAAAGATTAGAACAAATTATAGCTGCTAATGTTGATAATTTAATTATTGTTTCAAGTTGGCTTAATCCTCAATTTAATAATCGTTTGATTGACAGAATGATTGTTGTGGCAGAAAGTTCTTCAGTAGAACCAGTTATTGTAATTAATAAAATTGATCTTGATAATAATAATGAAAGGGAAAAATGGGTTAATCTTTATAAACGAATTGGCTACAATGTCTTTCAAACAAGCACGATAAATAAACTTGGTCTTGATGATTTAAAAAAATATTTAAAAGGAAAAATAAATTTATTCTGGGGGCATTCAGGTGTTGGAAAGTCAAGCTTGTTAAACCAGCTTTATTCTGATCTTAATCTCAAAGTAAGTGAGATTAGTAATTATACTTTGAAAGGAAGACATACTACTGTAACTGTATTAATGAAAAAAGTAGATGACAATACTTTTGTTATTGATACACCAGGAATCAGAGAAATTGACCCTTATGGAATAAAAAAGGAAGATTTGTGTCACTACTTCAAAGATTTTAAAGATTTTATTTACAACTGTAAATTTAATACCTGTACTCATCATCATGAACCTGATTGTGCTGTTGTAAAAGCCTGCAGTGAAGGAAAAATTAATGAAGAAAGGTATAAAAGTTATTTGAATATTTTAGAGACAATAGAAGAAGATTTATTTTTTTAGTAATTGAACCTTCCTTTTCATTTGTTCTATAAATTGAATAATTACTTCATCAGGTACACCGTCGTGATGTTTTGATTTTAATCTCATGTCGCATTGGTCATTGATATAATCGATTAAAATAAATTTATTTTTTCTTGTTAATGCAATTTCTGTGGAGAAGTAATCAATTCTTGTAATTTTCGATAATCTTTTGGTTATTCGATGCAGCGGCTGAAGATGATACTTTTTAATCTGGTCATAAGTAATTGATTCATAAACATGTGTGTGGTCGTCCCACCATGTTGGAATAACTTTATTAAAAGCCCAGAACACTCTGAACCATGCTCTCTTTCCACTTAATATTCTGGGATAAATTTTTTCTTGAATTAAAAATTCCTCTGTTTGATTTTTAATTCTTTCTTTTTGAATCTGAGAAATTGTGGTTGCATCTACTTCAACACCCTCACCTCCGCCTGTTTCTATTGCGGGTTTAATAATAAATGGGATGCCAAGTTCTTCCAAATCATCTTCATTTATGTTAAGATTGTGATTGTAATAATAAGGAGGCAATAAAATTGTTTTTGGTAAATTAAAATTTTTCTTTGAAAGCAGTTTGTGCATGTAAGATTTATTTGTAAACTTATGCACTTTCTTATGAGGATTAATTATATAAGATTTTCTTTTCGATAAGATTGAAGCAACTGGTTCAAAATCAGAATCTACATCAGAAGCACGGTCTAAATATGCTCTGAAATGCAGCTGCTTTGATTTTAGTAAATCAATAACTTCGAAAACATTATAATTGCTGATTATAAAAGTTGAAAAACCGTCTTTCTGAAATATAAATTCTATCAATTCAACAAATTCTATATCATATTCCCATGTATAAGATATTCCAAGATCAAATGTGTTCATATCTATAAATTATTTTTTACAAAATTAATAAAAAGCTTTTACTGAATTTATTTTCAATATATATCACTCAATGATTTTTAAAATATAGTATTGGAAATTATATAATACAATTGATTATAAATTGAAATCAAAGTCATTTAATATATAGTAATTCAATGATATTTAATTTGGTTAAGTAAGAAGTCTTAGAGAATTTTTCTTTCCTAATATAACTTTCTTAGTTTTATAATATTTGATATATATTCTTCTAACTTACTTGTTAATCAATCCTTGATAAACTATATTTTGAATAAAATTAAATGGTGGTTATGAAATATTTATTCCCATTATTAAGTTTTGCTGTATTTTTCAGTTGTTCATCTGATATCAGTAAAAAGTCTTTACCTGCTTCATCAATGAAAGTTAGTAATGAAAAATTAGCAATAGAAAAATTTATTAATGGTTCTATACAAGAAATTAAAGGAAATATTCAGGAGGCAATTGACGAATATTCTGCAGCATTAAATTATGCTGAGAAGCCAGGAATTCACTTCGCACTTGCCAAAAATTATTACAGAATTAATAAATTATCACCTGCATTGCAGCACGCAAAAAAAGCAGCACAACTTGAACCTGATAATAAAGAATTTTTATTCCTTCTTGCTTCGCTCTATAATGCTTCTCATCTCGAAGATTCTTCGATAGCTGTTTATGAAAAAATTATAATGCAGGATTCAACTGATGCAAAAGCTTACTTTCAACTTGCACAGCTTTACGAGAAAAATAAACCCAAACAAGCACTCATGATTTATAAAAAACTTATTGATATGATAGGACCTGAATGGAATGTATTAATTAACATGATTGATTTAAATGAAAGACTTGGCAATATTAAAGAATCAATTACCATGCTTGAAGAGTTAATCAAGCTTAATCCATCAGATTTGCAATTACAAAAATTATTGATAGATGCTTACATTAAAACAAATAATTATGATAAAGCTCTTAAAACATGCGATGAATCTTTAATAAGTTATCCCGATGAATTTGAGCTTCTCGAACTTAAAGGAAATATATTTATTCAGCAGAATAAATGGAATGATGCAGCTCTGGTATATGAAAAAATTTTTGATAACAAAGAAAGTGATTTTAAATTAAAACTAAGAATTGCATCTTTATTTTTGGTGGCTTCAGAAAAAGATTCTACAAATCTTTTTACAGCAAAAAAGTTCTTTGAAAAATTAAACACAGATACAACTGACTGGCAGATTAATGCTTCGCTTGGTGAGATTGAACTAAAGTTAAAAAATGATTCATTAGCTATTGAGTATTTTAAGAAAGCTGCATCACTTGCAGAATGGAATTCTCAAGTGTGGATTAGATTAGGAGGACTTTTATTTGATAAACGAAAATACTCAGATGTAATTTCTTTACTTTCAGATGCAGTTGAAAAATTTCCAAATGACTTTGCAATTAATTTGATTTATGGATTATCACTGTCGCAAAATAACATGCATCAAAAAGCAAAAATTTATCTTGAACGTGCTGTAAATATTAATCCAGATGATATTACTTCTTTAACAGCATATGGTTATACATTGAATCAATTAAAAGATGAAGATGGTGCTCTGAAAATTCTTAATAAAGCTTTATCAATTGATCCAAAGAATATTGATATAATCGGTATGGCAGCTTTGATATATGATTCTCAAAAAAATTTTGAAAAATCAGATTCTCTTTATATCGAAGCACTAAAAATTGATTCGACAAATGCATTGATATTAAATAATTATGCATACTCACTCGCAGAAAGAGGAATAAGATTGCAAGAAGCATTAAAAATGTCGAAAAAAGCAGTTGAAAAAGAACCAAAAAATGCTTCTTACCTTGATACAATTGGATGGATTTATTATCAGCTTGGAGATTATGAAACAGCAAAAAAATATATTGAAGATTCTATTAAACAGGATTCAAAAAGTGCTACTGTTATAGACCATCTTGGTGATGTTTATTTTAAACTTGGTAATAAAGAAAAAGCCAAGGAATACTGGAAAAAAGCTCTTGAACTCGAACCATCAAATGAAAAAATTATCCAAAAATTAGAAAAAGGTGAATTGTGAAAAGGAAATACTATTATTTACTTCTTTTAATAATTTTATCAATATTATCTGCGTGTGCTCCAACTAAAACTATTGAGAAAGAAAAACTTATTTCTCCTGACAGACTGGTGGTGAAATTAGAAGCTAATAGAAGAAAAATTAAGAGTTTTGTGGGAAGTGGTGTTATTAATGTTCAGAATAAGGAATTAAAAGCAAAAAGTAATTTCGAAGTTAATCTAAAAAAAACTGATTCTCTAAGAGTTGATTTTTTTGGTCCTTTTGGAATTGAACTTGCACAAGCAGTAGTTTCATCAAATGGATTTTTGTTTTATGACGTAATTAATAACAAAGTATATAAAGGTAATTTAAAGGAAGATGTATTGCAGAAAATCTTAAAAGTAAATTTGTCCTTCAATGATGTAATTGATGCACTAACTGGTTCCGTAAATTTAACTGATAAATTAAGAAGAGAACCCGATAAATTTGATTATGAAAATAATTTTTACAAATTAACTTATATCGATTCAATTAATTCTATTGAGAAAGTTTTTCTTGTCAAAGCAGATGACTTTTCAATTTCAGAAAGTATAGTACAAAATTTTAAGGGAGAAAAACTGCTCGAAGCGAAATTTTCTAATTTTAAAATTTTTGATAATGTCCCCATTCCATATGAAATAAAAATAAACGACTTTAGAAATAATCAGCAGCTCAAAATTGAATACAGAAACATAAATGTTAATAAAGAATTGCCAAATCTAAATATTGAAATTCCCGATGATGCAAAAATTTTAGAATGGTAAATCAATTTATTAAAATAATATTTATTACTCTTTTGCTTTCTTGTCTTTTATTTTCTCAAAAGAAGGACAGCATTTCTATTGGGAACAATCAACTCGAACAAATTAAAAAAGAAATTGAGTTATTAGAAAAAGAATTAAGCAATAAATCAAAAAAGGAAAAGGAAAGTCTTGAATTTTTAGAAAGAAGCAGCAGACAAAGTTTGTTGATTCAGAAATTTATAAATAATCTAATTGCTGAAGAAAATCAGAAATCAAAAGAAATTCAAGAGATCGAAGAAAAAATAGCAGAAATTGAAAATAAAATTTTACTCATCAAACAAAAATACTCACGCTACATAGTCTGGGTTTATAAAAACAGGAACACATCTGCATTGAAGTATTTAATAGGCTCAAGCTCATTTGGAGAGATGCTTAAGAGATATAAGTATTTGAAATTTATTTCGGATCAAAACAAAAGAGATTTAAGACTTCTTTCGCAGAGTAAAACAAATTTAGCGAAATATAAAAATCAGCTTCAGCAGGAAAAGGAACAGAAAGAAAAACTTGTATCGCAAAAAATTGAAGAACAAAAAAAACTTGAAATGCTTCAAGAAGAGCGAAAGCAATTGATAGTATCATTAAGAAAGGATAAAAGAATTATTGAAAAAGAAATAGAATCAAAGAGAAAAGCTGAGATTGAAATCAAGAATTTAATTTTCAGCTTGATTGAAAAAGAAAGAATAAGAAAAGCTAAACTACTTGAAGAAAAAACAAAGAATAAAGTATCTAAACCAGTTCTTGATTATACAAAGTTCGAAAATTTTGAAAGATTGAGAGGTAAATTGCTCTGGCCTGTCAAAGCAAGCAAAATTGTGCGGAAATTTGGAGAAAATAAAAACGAAAAATTAAATACAATTACTTTGAATTATGGTGTTGATATTGAAACAAAATCACAGCAGGAAATTATTGCAGTTGCAGAGGGAGTGGTTTCTACAATAGAATGGATTCCTGGTTACGGCAGTGTAATTATTTTAACACACAATAACCAATATCGTACTGTTTATGGACATGTTGGAGATATAAGAGTTAAAGAAGGGGATGTAATAAAAGCAGGAACTGTAATCGGCAGAGTAAGTGAAAGTCTTGAAGGAAATATTTTACACTTTGAAATATGGAATGAAAGAAATTATCAAAATCCAGAAATATGGCTTGCAAAAAGATAATTGAAGATTGAAAAAATCATTACAATATTTTTGATAACAAATTTCACGAAAGTTTATGAAAATTATTTCCCAGCAATTAATGATGATTTTATTGTTTTTATCAAATATAATTTATAGTCAGTTCGAACAATTAAATCAGAACGCAGCAATGTTAGGAGGAAGTTTTGGATTGACATGGATAGATGGAAGACCTCATTACGCATTCCGGATTTTTCCAGAAATTCAGTTTTCAAAAGTTGGAATTGGACTCGACTTAAATTTAGAATTTACACCTGAAGGGAAAATTCGCAATGAAAATTTCAATGAGTTTTCTGATTATCTGAGTATAATTCGTTATATCAGATATGGTAAAAAGCATGACCCTCTTTATTTTAGAATTGGTGCTCTTGACTATGCTACGCTGGGACATGGAACCATAATGTATCTTTATAACAATAGTCCTGCTTTTGACACAAGAAAAATTGGGACTGAATTCGATATGGATTTTAATAATTTCGGGTTTGAATCTGTTTATGGAAATTTTGGTCAATCAGGTGTTATGGGATTAAGAGGTTACATTAGACCTATTCAATTTACTGAACTTAATTCCGTACCAATACTTGGGAATCTTGAACTTGGAGCAACATTAACCACGGATTCAGATGAAAAGTGCGGAATAGTTGCGGGTGAATATAATTCACAAAATAATACTTTTCTCCCATTGATTGATGAAGGAAAAATTACAATTGTTGGATTAGATATAGGAATTCCATTGTTAAGAACAAATTTACTCGATTTTGTTATTTACTTTGACCATTCAAAAATTATAAAATTTGGGAGTGGTTCTGCTCTGGGCTTGATTGCTGATTTTAAGGGATTAAGTTTAATTTCATTGAAAGCAAAATTGGAAAGAAGATTCAATGGTAAAATGTATTTGCCTTCATATTTTAATTCTCTGTATGAAATTGAAAGATTTAGAATTGATAAATCAACAGGAATGATTTTTAGTAAAATTCAAAAACTAAAATCGGCTGATGAAGGAAATGGCTACTTTGGAGAACTGCTTTTAAATTTTTTAGGCACTTATAATGTTCTTGGCAGCTTTCAGAAGCTGGATAGAATACCAGAAAGCGGAATACTTCATTTGTGGACATTAATTAATCCAGAAAGTTTGCCTTATCTGTTTCGTGCAGGATATGATAAAATTCAGATAAAAAATTTTGGTGATATTTTTAAAATGGATGACCGTTCTTATCTCTTTGCAGAATTTGGTTATAAAATTCAAAAGTACTTGTTATTGTCTGTAGTTTATTCGTGGACTTATACACCTTTGAGAGATAAAACTGATAACATTATTGGATATAAACCACAAAAGAAAATTGAACCCAGACTATCATTCATTTATCCAGTTGGTTTTTCAAGTTGATTAGGAAAAAATCCTGATTTTTATTTGAAATAATTAATGTAAAAATTAAAGTAAGATTTGCTTTTATTATTGGATATTTTCTTCAATGAATTTTTGAAATTCTTCCACAGAATAAAAAATAAAATCAGCTTCTGCATTTGAATATTTACTTCTTGAAAATTCATCCCATAACACGAGCGCACATCTAATTCCTGCATTTCTTGATGCAATAACATCAGTATTTGTATCCCCAACCATTAAGACTTTTTCTGGTCTAAGATTAAAAGCATTTAGAAATTTTTTTATTCCTTCAGGAGCAGGTTTGTGTTCTTTAACATCATCTCCTGTAACAATTAAGTCGAAATAATCATGAAGCTTTATGGCTTTAAGTGTTATTATTGAAGTATCTCTTCCTTTGCCAGTAAAAATTCCAAGCGGGATTTTTTTACTTTTTATTAACTTTATAATTTCTTCTAAGCCGGGAAAAATATTTGCCATTTCTTCGTGCTGAGATTCATAAAAATCGTAATAATCTTTTCTGGCTTTTTCATAATTATCTTTCATCCATTCTTTTAGAATTACATCTTCAGTCGGTCCAAATAATGCAACAATTTCTTCTGTGGTCAATCTTTTGTTGTAATATTTTTTAATTACGTGATTAAAACTTTCGAATATTAAATCGTGCGTGGAAGCAAGTGTTCCGTCAATATCGAATATTATTCCTTCAAAGTTTTTCAATTTTTACCTCGATTTAAATATTACAATAGTTCCGTCAATGTTTGATGCTAAATATTTATTTGAAGATATTTTTTCTACTGGGTGAACAGGAGCATCGCCTAAATATAAATTTTTTATGGAATTGAATTTTGAATCGAAGTGATTGATAAATCCATTTCCGCTCCAGAATATTTTATTATCAAGTTCAACTGGTGAAGAAAAAGAATTCAAAAAGTATATATCAGTTTTAATTTTTCTTTCAATTTTTCCTTTATCAGCAGAAATTATAACGAACTCATTGTTTTGTGATTCGGCATAAATCAGCTTTTTGTTTTCAGATAATCCAAAGTTTTGAAAAAAATTATTGTCAATTTTCCAGTCAAGTTTTCCTAATAATAAATTAACAGCGTAAAGTATACCGCTTTGTGAAATTACAAAAACTTTTTTTCCATCACTTAATATTTGAGAATATGAAAGGTCTGTGTTTGCTTTTTCTTTCCAGCGCCATATTGTTATTCCGTTACGAGCATCAATGCAATAAAGATAACCATCTCGGCTTGTATAAAAAATTTTATTGTCAAAATACAATAAGCTGGAAGTAATCATATCTTTGCAATAGTCGTTTGACCAATATTCCTGAAGAGTTTCTAAGTCGTAGCAATAAACTTTTCCACTTGCAGTGCCAAAAACTACAGCTGTTTTTGATTGTGAAAGTTTTGGAATCATTAATTCTTTATCGCCGCTGTAATCAATAGCAAGTAAATCTGTTGTGATATAGTCTTCAAAACCAATTGATTGAAATTGTTCTCCTGAAATTGCACTTAAAGAAATTAAATCTCCTTGAAAAGTAGCGGCAGCTATCATCATATCTGCAATTATGGGTCTTCCAATTATATTTCCATTAGCGTCAAATTCCCATTTTACTTTTTGAGTTGTATCCATACAGCTTATTAAACCAGAATAATCAAAAGAATAAATCTTATTGTTCCAAAAACTGCATGATGTTAACATTGTTGATTTTAAATTAATGCTAAACAAAATATCAGAATTAATTGCTTGTAATTTTTCAATATCAATTTTTTCTTTTGGAATGTCAATTGTTTTGTCAAAAGCTGTAATGATTTTTTTTGTATTATCAAAAATTTTTATTGAGTCGCTGGAAATTTCAACAATAACAAAATCCAATATTTTTTTATCAATGTTTTGTGATGATTGAATATCAAATATTGAGTAACCGTGCAAATTTCTTAATTGTGTTTTAGCGGCATTCCCATTAATTATCAGCTTTAAATTCTTTTCTGAAAAATTGCCGAGTAATGTTTTCCAGTTGTCAACTTTAGAATCAAATGGGACTGGAGAGAAGAAATAAATTTCATCACTTAATTTTAATGTGTCTAAAGTTTCATTAAGCCAGTTGATATTTTCTGTAATGTAATGATAGTAATTTCTTAAAGGAACAACAGGACTTAAACCTATAAAAATTTTGTTGTTGAGTCGTATAGCAAATTTATCGTCATAATTCTCCTGATAATATAACCATCCGTTTGCGTCCTTAAAATCATTCAAAGCTGGTAAAAGATAATAGGGTTTATGAAGTTTGTTGAGCAATGATTTAAGCATTAAAAATTCTTTTTCGGAACTGGAAGATGTTAAATTTCCACCAATAATTATGAAATCAAGATTTTCAATTTTATTAATCTTTGATATGGTTGAATCAAACAGAGAATTATCCCCGCTTTTATCAATTGATGGAGCTGAGAGAAAAGCAATATTAATTCTTTGAGCAAAACTTATACTATAAATCAAGCATAAAATTACAAAAAGCTTTTTCATATTGTTATTACATTATTAATTATTCATTTACAAAATTAGTAAAACGGGAAATGATTATGAATTTTAGTAATACTTAAATAGGAAATATTTATTTGACAGTAGTTTAAATTGTAAATCCCTGACCTTCTTTATATATTTGTCACTAAATTTTTAATTGAGTATGCAAAACATTCGCAATTTCTGCATAATTGCTCACATAGATCATGGCAAATCAACATTAGCAGATGGATTATTAGAATTTACTCATACAGTATCTGAGCGCGAAGCAAAAGAACAGCTTCTTGACAGCCTTGACCTTGAAAGAGAACGTGGTATTACTATTAAATCTCATGCTATACAGATGGAATATAATGCTCAGGATGGACAAACTTACATATTAAATTTAATTGATACTCCCGGACATGTAGATTTTTCTTACGAAGTTTCGCGCTCACTTGCTGCATGTGAAGGTGCAATTCTTGTAGTTGATGCAGCGCAGGGTGTAGAAGCTCAAACAATTTCAAATCTTTATATGGCTATTGATGCAGGATTGGAAATAATTCCTGTAATCAACAAGATTGATTTGCCGAGCGCAATGATTGATACAGTAAAACAACAAATTATTGATTTAATTGGATGTAAAGATGAGGAAATTATTTTAGCAAGTGCAAAAACAAGAATTGGAATTGATAAAATTCTTGAAGCAATCGTAAAAAGAATTCCACCGCCAAGCGGTTCAGAAGATGCCCCGCTTCAAGCTTTGATTTTTGATTCCATTTTTGATTCTTATCGAGGTGCTGTTGCTTATGTTCGTGTGTTTAATGGAATAATAAAAGAACGCGATGAAATTACTTTTTTTGCAAATGGTAAAAAATATATCGCAGAGGAAATTGGTATCCTTCGATTAAATAGAATTAGAACTGGAGAACTTAGAACTGGCAATGTAGGATATGTGATAGCTGGTGTAAAAGAATTGAGAGATACAAAAGTAGGCGATACAATTACTCATGTTAAAAATGGTGCTGAAAAACCTCTACCGGGTTATAAAGAAATTAAACCAATGGTTTTTAGCGGTTTATATCCAACTAACTCTGACGATTATGAAAGTTTAAGAGATGCTCTTGAAAAATACAGATTAAATGATTCATCAATAACATTTACTCCCGAAACTTCTGCAGCATTGGGATTCGGATTCAGATGCGGATTTCTCGGCATGCTTCATATGGAAATTGTTCAGGAAAGACTTGAAAGAGAATTTAACCAGTCAATTGTTACAACTTTACCTAATGTTGAGTATTGGGTTTATAAAAGAAATGGTGAAAAAATAATTGTTGATAATCCTGCAGAAATGCCGCCGCAGGGAGAAATTGACAGGATTGAAGAGCCATATGTAAAAGCACAAATTGTTACTCCAAGTGAATATATTGGGAACTTGATGCAGCTTGCAATTGAAAAAAGAGGTGTTTATTTGAATACAACTTATATTGACCCAAAGCGTGCAGATTTATCGTTTGAGTTTCCTCTTTCTGAAATTATTTTTGATTTTTATGATAAATTAAAATCAATATCTCGCGGTTATGCTTCTTTTGATTATGAATTGATAGGTTATAGACAATCAGATTTAGTTAAACTTGATATTTTACTAAATGGCGAAAAAGTTGATGCTCTTTCAATTATTGTTCATGAAAAAAAAGCTTATAACTGGGGATTGAAAGTTTGTTCAAAACTCAAAGAGCTTATTCCACGTCAAATGTTCGAAATTGCTATTCAGGCTGCAATTGGCAGTAAAGTTATTTCAAGAACAAATATTAAACCGTTAAGAAAAAATGTTCTTGCAAAATGTTACGGCGGTGATGTTACACGTAAAAGAAAATTACTGGAAAAACAGAAAGAAGGAAAGAAGAGAATGAAACAGGTTGGCAATGTTGAAATTCCTCAGGAAGCATTTTTAGCTGTACTTCAAATTGAAGATTAATAATTTTTTCGAATAATAATTGGTTGTATATGTCATCACAAAAAAAAGAAAATACTAAAACAGTGCAGAAAACAACTGCAAAAAAAATTTTGGATTTTATTAAAAATTTATTGTTCGCTGCTTTTGCAGCTCTTCTTATAAAAACATTTTTAATAGAAACTTCGCGAGTTCCTACAGGTTCTATGGAAAAAACAATTCTGGTAGGAGACTTTCTTTTTGTTAATAAATTTATTTATGGTTCTACTTCTCCTCGCACCATTCCATTTACAAATATTGCTTTACCATATTTTCAGCTGCCAGCAATAAGAGAACCAAGAAGAGGTGATATTGTTGTGTTCGAATATCCCGGCGACCGCGATGAATTAAAACCCGCAGAAATTAATAATTATGTAAAAAGATGTATTGGAATTCCGGGTGATACAATCGAAATAATTGATAAAGTAGTTTTTGTCAATGGGAAAGAAGCATGGATTCCTCCTCATATTCAATATTTAAATCCTTATGTTACCCCAAAAGGTGTTCCTAATCCCAGAATTTTCCCAAAAGGCTCCAATTTCAACGAAGATAATTATGGACCAATTGTTGTTCCTAAGAAAGGGGATGTAATTCCTTTAAGTGTGGAAAATGTTGAACAATGGAGAACAACTATTGACCGTGAATTTGGAAGAAGAGTTGTTACAGTTGAAGGTAATCAAGTTTTTATTGACGGCAAACCAGTTAATTCGTATACAATTAAAAAAGATTATTATTTTATGATGGGTGATAATCGTGATGATAGTGCTGATAGCAGATTCTGGGGGTTTGTGCCTCGTGATAAAATTGTTGGACAGGCATTTTTAATTTACTGGTCATGGGATCCAAGCATTCCATTTTCTGATTTCTTTAGACTTCTTGGTTCTGTAAGATTAAATAGAATTGCAAAATTAGTTCACTAAGTTTAATCAAAATATAACATATTCATCTTCTACTTAATTATTATGAAACATTTTTTTGCTACAATTTTTTTTCTGATATTAATTGTTACTGCTTCTGCACAAACAAAGTATTTTATTTACTTTAAAGACAAAGGCATTCCCGAGTCACAACTTCTCAAAAAAGATTCTAAAATATTTTTGCAGGTTGAAAAAGAATTATCTCCAAAAGCAATCGAGCGAAGAAAAGCAGTTAATGGAGATGAAAATTATATTACTTTTGAAGACCTGCCGGTAAACAATGAGTACATTCAACAATTAGAAGATTTGGGTATCAAAATTATTCACACATTAAAATGGTTTGATGCTGTTTCATGTTATTTAAGTGATGAACAAAAGAATAAAGTTGAAAAATTGTCGTTTGTAAAGAGTGTTGAAAAGGTTAAACTTCTTAAACGAATTGAACCTGTAGAAACTGAGCAAAAAAATTTTCAACAAGTTTTAGAAAAGTCAAATAATGTATTGAACTATGGACCATCATTAAAACAAAATTTACTTTCAGAAATTCCTGTTGTACATAATCTTGGAATTAATGGCAACGGTGTTTTGATAGGATTGCTTGACACAGGATTCAGATGGAAAAATCATCCTGCCTTAAAAAATGCAAAAGTAATAGCAGAAAGAGATTTTATTCAGAATGATAGTTTAACAGAAAATGATTCTTCAAAAGATGATGCGCCAAATCAAGATAGACACGGCACTGCTGTATTTTCAATTATTGGAGGATTTGATAATGGAAATTTAATAGGACCAGCTTATGGTGCAGAGTTCCTTTTAGCAAAAACTGAGTATGTACCAACTGAAACTCATGTTGAAGAAGATAATTATGCTGCTGCATTAGAATGGATGGAAGCACAAGGTGTTGATATAATAAGCAGTTCACTTGGATATAACACATTTGATACAGGATATTCTTACACTTTTCAAGATATGAATGGTGAAACGACAATTGTAGCTAAAGCAGTTAATCTTGCATTTCAAAGAGGAGTTACAACATTTACAGCAGCAGGCAACGAAGGAAATTCTGACTGGGGCGCAAAATTTGGAGATAATAAATATGGCAAGATTGTTTCTCCTGCAGATGCATTTAATGTAATTGCAGTAGGAGCTGTTGACACAAATAATATTGTTACTGCTTTTAGCAGTCGAGGTCCAACTTCGGATGGTAGAATTAAACCAGAAATTGTTGCTCAAGGGTCATATGTTTACTTTGCAGTAGCTGGCGGAGGTTATGCTTTTGGGAACGGAACTTCTTATGCAACTCCAATTGCTGCGGGAGTTGCAGCTCTTCTCAAATCTGCTTTTCCTCATCTAACAAATTATCAAATCCGCCAGATTATGCTTGAAAGCGGTGATAATGCAATTCAACCGGATAATCATAAAGGTTATGGATTAATTTCTGCACAAAGAGCAATATCATTTCCAAATCTTGAAAAAATAAACAATCAATTTATATTAAATAAAATTTTTGTTGACTCTACTCTCGATAAATTAAAACCTGTTATTATTTATTATAAAATTGATAACCAAAATTATCAATCTGCTCAAATGATTTATGATGGTAATTTGAAATATAAATTTACTCTTCCTTCAATTTCATCAGGCAAAAAAGTAAGTTTTTATTTTTCCTACGAAAATAAAAATGGCAAAATGCAAGAACCTCAAATTGGCTCATACGAATTTAATTATGGTTCTTTATTAATTCACTATAGTGTTTACAGTGTTGTCGATACAATTCAAGTCGATGAACCAATTCCATCCAATTATTATTTATATAATAATTATCCTAATCCATTCAATAATCAAACAAGAATTGAATTTTATTCTGTTGATAATGCTTATGCAGAATTAATTATATATGATTTTATTGGTCAGAAAATTAAAACTCTTTTTGCTGATAATGCTTTAACGGGCAAAAATATTTTTTACTGGAATGGAACTAATGATGAAGGTAAAAATATTGCAAGCGGTTCATACTTGTATGTATTAAAAATTAATGGTAATATTTTTGCAAAAAAAATGGTCTATTTAAAATAGTTTTTATGAGTAAAATAATTTATGAAAATCAATTAAAATATCTCGAATCACTTCGCAGTAATCAAGACCCGATAATTAAAGAAATGGAAGAATTTGCAAAGGTTAATAATATTCCCATTCTTGATTGGAAAGCCGCAGAATTTTTAGAACAATTAATTTTGATTATTAGACCAAAGCGTGTTCTTGAAATTGGAACTGCTATTGCATACTCTTCAATTAGAATAGCAAGAAAACTTAAAAAGAAAGCTGTTATTGACACAATAGAAAAAAGTCTTGATAATATTTCTCTTGCAAGTAAATTTATTCAAAAGGCTGGATTGGAATCTAAAATTAATTTGATAGAAGGCAATGCGCTTGATATTCTTCCTTCGCTTACAAAAAAGTATGACCTGATATTTTTAGATGCAGACAAACAGGATTATGAAAAATTGTTTTATTATTCATTAATGATATTGAAAAAACATGGAGTAATTTTTATTGATAATTTACTCTGGCATGGGTATGCAGCATCAAATGCAGTTCCTGCTGCCTATAAAAATTCTGCTAAAATTATTAGAGAATTTAATAAACTATTTTTAAACCATAACTCACTTCAAAGTATAATTTTACCAGTTGGAGATGGAATTGGCTTAGGAGTAAAATTATAATGGATTATAAATTAGAATCAGAGAAAATTTGCAATACAATTGAAGATTTGGCAAAAGGAAAACTTAAAAACAAAGAAGATCTACTGCGAATCATAGAGCTTGCATTAAGTAACAATAAGATTAACAAACTTGAAGAACTTGCTTTCCATGCAAAATTTTCACAAGGGGTTTTGAGAATAATTCAGAACAGAGATAATACTCTTGAAGAAGAATATTTTAATTCATTAAAAAATGAATACTTGAAAAGTATTCAAGAAATAAAAAATATTTTAGAAAACCTGTTGGAAAATGCAAATCAATTTTTAAAGACAATTTATAAAGAAAAATTTTTCCAGCTGACAATACAAAGCATGAATTCTTTAAATGACTTATGCAGTGATTTGGTCTATTTGAAATATTACTTTAATGATAATAAATAAAGAGGCTGTTTAAAAAGTAATTTATTACCTTTCAAACAACCTCTAAATGTTCTTATTTGTGTTTGCTTAATGTCTCTGCATACTTTTCTGCTACTTCCTGCACGGATTTGCTCGATATCAAATTATAAATTCTGTTTCTTAAATCTGCCCATTCATCATGAAGTGGACAGGGATTTTCTTCTGAGCATTCTTTTAAGCCAGTAACACATTTTAAGTTAATTACAGGTCCTTCAACTCTTTCAACAATTTCGAGTATTGAACTTTTTTTGGCAAGTTCAGTTATTCTGAAACCTCCTCCTCTTCCTTTAAATGAATCAACATATCCATACTTAGCCATTCTTTGTAAAATTTTTGCAAGATAGTGAGCTGGAATATCCTCGCTTTTTGCAATTTCAGAGGACATAATTAATTTTTCTTTTGGCTGCCGTGCCAGAAATAAAATGGCTCTAATAGCATATTCACCTGTTTTTGTGTATATCATATTATTCCCATTAAATTATTTTTAAAAAGAGATTTATGTCCTTATTGAAATTAATTAAATCAATACTTATTGTCAATTTTTAATAAAAAATAGGATTATTTTTTAAAGATAAGTAAAAAAATCTGTTTCCTTGATTTCAATTTTGTTATGAATATGTGATTTGAGTTCATTTATAAATTTATCTTTTATTTCTATAGCTACAAGTGATTCTATGCGGGGAATTTCATCGAACAAATTTTTTTCAATTATAGCATTGTATTTGGATATACATTTATGTATAATATTGGATGAATCATAATTATAGCTGATAATTAATTTGTTATAAAGTGTTTTTGTTAAAATTTTGGAATTTAGCAGACATTGATATGCTGCATCATAATAAGTTTTTCCAAGCAAGCCAACTCCTAATTTAGTTCCTCCAAAATATCTTGTAACTATTATAAGAATGTTATTTAAGTCGAAATGATTAATCGCATTTAGAATTCTTATTCCTGCAGTTCCACTTGGTTCACCATCATCGGAGTATTTAATTGTTCCATCTGTTAATTTATATGCAAAACAATTATGAGTTGCATCGTAATATTTTTTCTTGATTTTTGACAGTTCTTCTTCAGCTTCTGATTCATTATTTATTGGAAAACTCATGGCAATAAATAGTGAACCTTTTTCTTTGATTCTGAATTCTGTAAAATTTGAAATTGTTTTGATAGAAAAAGGGGCTTTCATGTTATTATAAATTGATTTTTATTATTGCATTGATTTTAGTTTTATGTTTATCTAAAATAACAGATTGAACTTTTACAAATTTATATAAATGAGTCAACTGAATAAAATATTAATTAAAGGTGCAAGGGAACATAATCTTAAGAATATAGACTTAGAAATTCCCCGTGATTCTTTTGTAGTAATTACAGGATTATCGGGTTCTGGAAAATCTTCGCTGGCATTTGATACTATTTATGCAGAAGGGCAGCGCAGGTATATTGAGTCGTTGTCTCTGTATGCCCGTCAATTTCTGGATATTCTTGAAAAACCAGATGTTGATTTAATTGAAGGATTAAGCCCGACCATTTCTATTGAACAAAAATCTTCTGCTACAAATCCTCGTTCAACTGTTGGAACTGTTACTGAAATTTATGACTATTTGCGCTTGCTATATTCAAGAGTTGGCAAAGTATTTTGTTATAATTGTGGCAGACCAGTTGAAAAGCAGTCTTCTGACCAAATTATCGACAATATTCTAAACAATTTTAATGAGAAGAAAATTTTAATTCTTGCCCCAGTTGTTAGAGGAAGAAAAGGTCATTATCGTGAATTATTTCAGGAAATTATTCGAGATGGTTTTTTAAGAGTAAGAGTAGATGGCACTGTTCATGAATTGATTGACGATTTTAAAGTAGAACGATATAAAGTTCATGATATTGAAATAGTAGTTGACAGACTTCAGGTAAATCAAAGCTCGAGATACAGAATTCGACAATCTGTGGAAGTTGCACTAAACTATGGCAACGGAAATATAATTGTAAATGATGGGAATGAAGATTTTTGGTTTAGCAGAAATTTTGCCTGCCCACATTGTGGAATTAGTTATCAGGAATTAGCACCTAATTCATTTTCATTTAATTCGCCTTATGGTTCTTGTCCTGATTGTGATGGTCTGGGAGAAAAGAAAGAACTGGATGTAAATTTAATTATTCCAGATTGGGATAAATCAATTAATGAAGGAGGACTTGCACCGCTTGGCAAACCTCGTTCAATTTGGATATTTAATCAACTCGAAGGTATTGCAAATTATTTTGGTTTTTCTTTCGATGCTCCTTTGAATAAGTTAACCAGTGAACAAATAGATGTTTTATTAAATGGAACCAAAGAAAAAATTCCATTCACATACATTTATGGAGGCGGAAGAGAAGTAACTTACATGCACAAATTCAGCGGAGTTAAAAATTATATAAAACATTATTATGAAAATACATCCTCTAACAAAATTAGAGAATGGGCAGAATCTTTTATGAATACATTGACATGTTCAACATGCAATGGAGGTAGATTAAAAAAAGAATCGCTTGCAGTAAAAGTTGGAGGATTAAATATTGCAGAGGTTACTGCTCTTTCAATCGAAAAGGCTCTTAAATTTTTTAAAGAACTTAAGTTACAAGAACGAGAAGAATTAATTGCAAAACAAATTTTAAAAGAAATTAAAACAAGATTAGAATTCTTGATAAATGTTGGTCTTGATTACCTAACATTAAACAGGTCAGCAAGAACATTATCAGGTGGAGAAGCACAAAGAATCAGGCTTGCAACACAAATTGGTTCTCAACTTTCAGGTGTGCTTTATGTGCTTGATGAACCAAGTATCGGACTTCATCAGGCAGATAATATGAAGTTGATTAATTCATTAAAAAATTTGCGTGATCTTGGAAATACTGTAATTGTTGTAGAACATGACAGAGAGACAATAGAAAATTCGGATTATATAATTGATTTGGGACCACTTGCCGGCGAACACGGAGGAAAGGTTTGTTTGCATGGAAAAACAGAAGATATTTTGAAATCACCAGACGGGAAAAATTCTCTTACAGCTCAGTATCTTAAGAATCAAAAGAAAATAGAAATTCCTGAAATAAGAAGAAAAGGGAATGGAAAATTTATTGAACTTATTGGTGCATCGGGAAATAATCTAAAGAATGTTAATCTTAAAATTCCTTTAGGAACATTTGTAGCAATAACAGGAGTGAGTGGTTCCGGAAAATCTTCTTTAATTAATGAAACATTGGTTAGAATATTATATCAAAAAATTTATAATTCTAAAGTTGTTCCACTTCCTTATAAACAAATTAAAGGTCTTGAAAATGTTGATAAAATAATTGAGATAGACCAAACTCCAATTGGAAGAACACCCCGTTCAAATCCTGCTACGTATACAGGTGTGTTTACTCATATTCGTGAGTTGTTTGCACAATTGCCAGAATCAAAAATGAGAGGATATACTGCAGGAAGATTCAGTTTCAATGTAAGCGGCGGGAGATGTGAAGAATGCAACGGCGACGGTTTGAAAAAAATAGAAATGAACTTCCTCCCGGATGTTTATGTAACATGTGAAGCATGCAACGGCAAAAGATATAATCGTGAAACTCTTGAAATTTTGTATAAAACAAAATCAATTTCTGATGTACTGAATATGACTGTAGAAGAGGCTTTAAACTTTTTTGAAGATTATCCAGTACTGCATCGTAAAATTAAAGCTTTGTATGATGTTGGTCTTGGTTACATTAAATTAGGTCAGCAGGCTACAACATTATCGGGAGGAGAAGCTCAAAGAGTAAAATTAGCAACCGAATTGAGTAAAGTAAGCACTGGAAAAACTTTGTATGTACTTGATGAACCAACAACAGGTTTACATTTTGAAGATGTAAGGATTCTTCTAAAAGTATTAAACCAGCTTGTTGACAAAGGAAATACTGTTATTGTGGTAGAGCATAATATGGATGTAATTAAAGTAGCAGATTACATTATTGATTTGGGACCCGGAGGAGGCGAACACGGTGGTCAAATAATTGCTGAAGGAACGCCAGAACAAGTAGCAGAAAATAAACACAGCATAACAGGAAAATTTCTTAAAAAAGAATTAACAAGAAAATAACAGGTGCAAAATGAAAACAACTGTTAAAGAATTCAGGAAATATCGTTCAGAAATGAATGAAAGAATATTGAATTCCAATTTTAGTGATTTTAAAAAATTTTTTGCCCTCGATAACAAAGCTTATATCGATGGTGCACTTCCTGCAAAAACTAAAGAGCTTATGGGATTGGTAGCATCGATGGTATTAAGATGTAATGATTGCATTCTTTACCATATTGACAGGTCAATAGAAGAAGGTGCTACCGAAGAAGAACTTTACGAAACATTTAATATAGCCTTAATCGTTGGCGGTTCAATTGTAATTCCTCATCTTCGGTTCGCTATTGAAAAAATGGATGAAATTTTTGAAGAAAAGAAAAAGGAGAATTAATGAAAATTATTCTGGCAAGTAATAATAAAGGAAAGGTTAAAGAAATAAAATCAATATTTGATAATTCACCATTTGAAATAATTTCTTTATATGACCTTGGAAAAAATATTGAAATTGAAGAAACAGGTTCTACATTCAGTGAAAATGCATTCTTGAAAGCAAAAGCAATTTATGATTATTACAAAGAGCCTGTAATTTCAGATGATTCAGGTATTGTTATAGAACAATTAGGTGGAAAACCAGGTGTGCATTCTGCAAGATATGCTGGCTTAAATTGCACAGATGAAGATAATAACTTAAAAGTAATCAATGAATTAAAGAATTTTCCTGAACCTCACAAAGCTAAATATGTTTGTGTAGCAGTATATTATGATGGTAATAGAAAAATTGAAGCATCAGGAGAATTACATGGAAGAATAATTAAAGAACCAAGAGGCACAGAAGGTTTTGGATATGACCCTTTATTTATTCCTGATGGTTATGATAGAACCGTTGCAGAAATTAGTCTGGAGGAAAAAAATAAAATAAGTCATCGCTCAAAGGCATTTAATAATCTTTTAGTAGAATTAAAAAAGCTGTATAACTTAATTTAAATTATCCTTTGATTACACCAACTGGTTTTAATTTTGCAACTTTGTTGCTTATACCTGCAAAGTGCATTACATTGACAACTTCTGAAACATCTTTGTAAGCTTGTGGCATTTCTTCTGCAATTGTTTTATAACCTTTTGCTTGAATAATAATTCCACTATCTGAGAGTTCTTTAATTAAATCTTTTCCTTTTGCAGATTTCATTGCTTGATGTCTACTTTTAACTCTGCCAGCACCATGACATGAACTTCCAAATGTTTCTTCCATTGCTCTTTGTGTTCCAACTGAAACAAATGAATATCTTCCCATATCCCCGGGTATTAAAACTGGCTGACCAACATTTCTGTATTTTTCAGGAATATATTTGCTGCCTTCAGGAAATGCACGTGTGGCTCCTTTACGATGCACACAAACTTTTTTTGTAACTTGCTTTCCATTTTTATCTTCTATTACATGCTCTTCTATTTTTGCAATGTTATGACAAACATCATAAATTAACTTAAAATCAAGTTCATTATCTGAAATTGAAAATGTTTCCTTAAAACTTTTTTTGGCAAGATGCATAATTATTTGACGATTATTCCATGCAAAATTTGCAGCACATCTCATAGCACTTAGATAATCCTGCCCTTCCTGAGATTTAATTGGTGCACATGCAAGTTGTTTGTCTGGAAGCTTAAAGTCATATTTTTTTTCAGATTGAACAAGTAATTTCAAATAATCATCACAAATTTGATAACCCAGACCTCGAGAACCTGTGTGTATTAATACAACAATTTGACCTTTAAAAAGCCCAAAAACTTCTGCAACTTTTTCATCATAAATTTCTTCGACAACATCTACTTCTAAAAAATGATTTCCAGAACCAAGAGTTCCTGCTTGGTCTAACCCTCTTTCAATTGCACGTTCACTCACTGCTTCTGGATAAGCATCTTTTAATTTTCCATTTTCTTCTGTAAACAATAAATCTTCTTTGTTGCCAAAACCATTTTCAATTGCCCATTCAGCTCCATTTGTCAATATTCTTTTAATTTCAGGAACAGATAATTTTCTAATTGCACCGCTTGCACCAACTCCAGTTGGAATGTTTTTGAATAATACTTCTATTAATCTTTGTAATTTATTTTTTATTGTTTCGTAACTCAAAGATGTTCTTGCAAGACGAACTCCGCAGTTAATGTCGTAACCAACACCGCCGGGAGAAATGACCCCTTCATCTAAATCAGTTGCAGCAACTCCGCCAATTGGAAAACCATAACCCCAGTGAATATCAGGCATTGCAAGACTATACATTTGAATGCCAGGTAAATGAGCAACGTTTATGACTTGTTTTACTGCTTCGTCGTTTTGAAATGCTTCTTCGAGCATTTTTTGAGAAGCATAAATTCTTCCAGGAACAAGCATGCCTCCATGCTTTGGAATTTCCCATAGAAAATCATTTATCTTTTCGATTTTTATTCCGTTGATTTCCATAATATCACCTCCTCAAATTTTTAAATGTCAAACACAATCCTTGTAAAATAATTGCCGTTCCTTTCTTCTATTTTCATTTGATGAAAAGTTGCTGCTTTTATCTCTTCTTTGATTAAATGATAATTTGGATTAAATGACTGTCCTGATACTTCAATTTCAAGATGATAGTTTCCATTGTGTTTTTGAATAATTAATTTTTTAATTGAAAGAGCAATCCACTTTTTAGTATAAAGTTGATAGTTTAATTCACTGAGCATTTCAATTAGAAGTTCTTCAATTGAATTAGCATTGAAGAGAAATTTTTTTGAATGGTCATTTTTTCTGTTACTTAATATTTCAATTACTGCATCTTTCCATGCATAAAATGATGAAATAAAAAGTTCTTCAATAGTCCTTCCTTCTACTTCGACGGCAATGTCAGCAGTATGTTCAATAAATTTGTAAGGCATAGACAATTACTTTTTAAATTCGCGAGTTAATTTAGTTCTTTTGAAAATGTGTGACAAATTTAGAAATGTTTTGCTTAGTATAAAATCAAATATTTTTTTGAATAGATAATCAGCTTTTGATTTGGGAAAAATGTGAGATTAATTTAAGCGCTTAGTCTGCTTAAATCTTTGAACTCTTCTCGGTATCGAGAAAAAAATAATTTTCTAAAAATAATAAAGGTATTTTATTTTGAATGCACATACTCTGTCTAAAGTTGTGAATTTACGATTACTGTTTCTTGATTCTAATTCGTTAACAGCAAAATAAATCCAGCTTTTTGGTAAAAACTGATAAGAAAATAGTCCGCCAATAAAAATTTTTTCTAATTGATTTGATGATTTTAAGTAAAGATTATCAACATAAAAATAAAAATTAAAGTTGTTGAATGGATTAAATGAAATCCATGGCCGTGAGTTAAATGTTATATCTTCAATTTTATTGTTGGGATTCCCTTCCATCCAGATATTCAAGGAAGTACCAATACTTAAATTGTTTGTCATTGTCCATCCGATGCTTGTACCTAACCATCCAAAAAATGCTAAGTAATCTCTATTGAAATTATAAGTTTTCTGGTAACCGCCCCAGATATTTGCAGACCATTTAGGATTTATGTAAATCCATGAACTGTAGTTGATAGAATAAGAATTATATTTTTTATTTAAGTCTTTTGATTTTCCAAAATCAGTATTTATTTCAAATCCCCAGTTGCTTCTAAATTGCATATTAAAGCCAAACACCCATGCATGGTCTGTGTAATTATCTGCTTTTTCATAATTCATTCCTGGTCCAGTGTAAATTAAAATTTGTGAAATGGGTCCTTCGTTTATAAACCATATTGGTCCTGTAAGTGCTACGAATTCAGCAGTTCCTTTCCAAGGCACATATCCAACTTCATTTATTTCAAAGTTATTTCCGATGTATCTTAATCTTGCCATGTAAATCCATTTGTCAGACATTTTTGTAAAACCTGCTGAACCTGCAAAATCACCTGTAGAATTATTTATAGAACGCGCAATTTGATATGCTAACTGCCAGTTTGATTTTCGGAATGCACCGTCAATATCAATTACTCCGTTTGTATTATTGTTAGTTTGTTTACTTACAAACAAAATTCCAAGATCAGAATTTTCTAAAATTTGTTTTTTTACTCTTCCTGAAACAAATACAGCTGATGGTTCTGTATGAATTGAATCATCAATTATAAAATCTTTTTGAAGAGTGCGAGCAATAAATCCGCCATATTCCCATTTGCCAAATTTTCCAAAAGCTTTTGCACCAAAAATTATTGGTACTTCTGAGCCGTCATTCAATTTTTTTCCAATCCTTCTTGAATAGAATAATTGAAGCGGTGAATAAAATCCCCAGTTTCTTTGTTTTCCTGAAGGTGTAAATATTTCATTACCCTGTATAAAAAATGGTCTTTTTTCAGAAAAATAAGATTCATATCGTGAAATGTTGAAATTATATGGGTCGGCTTCAATTTGTGCAAAGTCTGGATTTACTGTTGCCTGAAATGTTAATTGCTGAGAAGGATTAAAAAAAATGTCCAGGCCTGCCTGCGGTTCAATTTTATATTTTTTGTTTTCAGTATAAGATGTTTTGCTTATTGCTGTGGGATATAATTCGAGATTTAGTCCTTTAACGGCAGGTTTAAAATTTTCAAAAAGCAGTTTTCCGAATTTAGAAATTCTTTGTCCTTCATTCTGTTCATAAACACACCAGTGCAAACTTTCTTTGAATGAAGCAATCCAGCGTTGAAAGTCTAAACCCCAATAAGATAAATTTTCATCATATTGAATTGATTTATATGGAATTTCAATTTCAACAACATAACCCCAGTCATAAATTTTAGCTGCAGAAAACCAGATACCATCCCAGTTGTAGTCTTCATTGCGAGCATCATCAAGCATTCTGCAGTCTGCTCTTATTCCCGAAGGAGTTACTACAAACTTATATGCTGTTTTTTTATCACCAAAAGTATCGAGTGATATTGCAACGTTATCATTATCGCCATAAATATTATCATGAATACCTTTAGTATTATGAATGATTTCTTTTTCTTCGTAACATATCATTAAAAAAAATAAACTTGTTTCTGATGTCAATGCTTTGACCAAAGTTTTTCTCGATGGCTGTTTCCCATAGTATGGCTGCAGCTGTATAAAGTCTTTTGCAGAATCCGCAATATTCCATTGTGTATCAATAACACCATCAACAATAATTGGAGTATCAACTTTTTTAAGCTTAATTACTTTATCATCATTTGCAAAGATTATAAGTAATGGCATGAGCATAATTAATAAAAAGGATTTCATTTCTGCTCCAATTATTTTCTGCAAAGTTTTATTTTATTTTCTGTTCTTTAGACGAGAATTTTTTCAAAAAAGTTACTTAACAATTTTGCTCTAAGAAGTGAAATATTTTTTGTATTGTTTTAACAATAACTTTTTTTGCAATAATACTTTCTGCGTAAATAAATTTTTTATCGTATCAATGAAGACAAATAACAATCCAAATGAATCAATTGATTTTGCTTTTTATTGTTATTAAGTTCTTATGAAATCAGATTAAAAGTATGAAAAGTTTAGTATTACATACTTTGATTTTTCTATTAATAATTTTTTTCACGATAGATCTTATTTGCTCTGAAAAAGAAAAAAAATATACTGAGCTTAATAAAAAAGGCAAAAAAGCATTAGCAGAAAAAGATACCATGACTGCTGAAAAATATTTTGCTGAGTCAATAAGAATTTATGATGATGCAGATTCATATTATGAGCTTGCAAAAATATTATTAAAGAGAAATACTTTCACATCAAGAAATAAAGCTTATGAATATTTTAATCGTGCAGTATTGATTGAACCTGATAATATTGATTACAGATATGCTTTTGCGTCATTAATGAAAGATTTTGCAAGAGCAAGTGCTGTCAAAGAGTTTAAAAAAATTATTTTAATAGACAGTACCCACATACCTTCATTTTTGAGCATAGCAGAAATTAAAAGCAAGGACTTTTTTGAATATAATAAGTCAGTAAGAAAATTAAGCGATGAATTTTATGCAAGTCTTCAAGAATATGCTAATGAAGATTTTTATGAAGCGGAAAAATATTATCAAAAAGTTTTACAGCTTGATTCAATGAATTATGAAGCAAATAAAAATTTGAGTATACTATATGAAAGTGCTGGTCATCCCGAAAAAGCAATTCCTTTATTAATAAAATTATTAAAAAAGAATAATGACGATAAAGAAATTCATTTAATTCTTGGTCTGCTTTATTACAAAACATCGAGACTTAAGGAAAGTTATAATGAATATCAAAAAGCAATATCACTAATGGACAAAGAGGAAAAAAGGGATTTTACATTTAATACAGTCAAATTTTTAATTGAACCTGCTTATAAGAATGTCATTGAGAAAATGAATGATAAACAATTAAGTAAATTTATTGAACTATACTGGAAAGTTTATGATCCACTTTATATGACAGAATACAATGAAAGATTACTTGAACATTATTCCCGTGTAGTATTTTCTAATTTGCATTATAGTGTGCCTCAGATGGGTTTAGCAGGATGGAAATCAAATCGAGGTGAAGTAATACTTCGTTATGGAGAGCCATTAAATTTTATGCGCATAAGACCTTCGATGGGAGAAAGTGGATTAATGATGAAAACAGAAGTGTGGGATTATAAAGATATGAGTTTTGGATTTACTGATATGGCATCATCTGGAAATTATTTATTCAGCGCCCCATCTTTTGATAAAGAAAAAGTTCATTCGCAATTTTCAGGAAATACACTTGATTTTGTTAATTATTTAAGAAAAGAATATTATTCTCTTTATGAGCCGAAATTTGAAGGACCACGATTTAATATTGATTATTCTATCTTGCAATTTAAGAGCATGGATAAATGGTATCAATCAGATTTGTATTTGAATTTTAAAATTGATGTGCCTGATTCTTTATTTAAGAACAGAAAAGAACTTAAGTATAAAATTGGATTATTCTTTTTTGACAAAAATTATAATGAGCAGTTCAGAAAATTAGACAGCATTGCAATAAATAAAAATGAAGTAAAAAATTATGTTAATTCGATTAAGTTTACTACATATCCCGATTCTGGATTTATTTCTTTTGAAATGATAAGAGAAGACAAAGGCACATCTTCTAATCGTTCTGATTTGATGATTAAAAAGTTCAGCAATGTTGAACTTGGAATAAGTGATATTGTTTTCAGCAGTAAAATTTCTACTGAAAAATCAAAAGGCATTAAAAGAGGAAACTTATATGTTCAACCTAATCCATTAAATGAATTTACTAAAGATGATACAATTAAACTTTATTATGAACTATACAATCTCAAAAGAAATGAAAATGGCATTTGCAGTTTTGAACAAAAAATTTCTGTGAAAAAATTAGATGAGGGAATTGAGAGTGGTTTTGGAAAAATAATTAACTTGATTTCAAATTTCCTGAGTGCAGCTGAAAGTTATGAAGTTGTTATAGTTTCTGATTATGAAACTTATGAGAATAATCCGCAGATTATTCTGCAATTGGATATGAAAAATTATCCAGCAGGTAAATATTTATTTACTGTTTCTGCAAAAGATAAAGTAACTATGAAAGAAGCAAAATCTCAAACAATTATTCACTGGAAGAAATAAATAGTATAATTTCATTTTCGTTAATTATGAGTCTTATCTTTTTTTTATATTTCTTTATAAAAATGTAAATAATAATCAAATGATAGAAATAAAAAATCTTCATAAAAGTTTTGGCAGCAATCATGTTTTAAGAGGAATTGATTTAGTAATTAATACAGGCGAATCTCTTGCAGTTATTGGCAAAAGTGGATGCGGTAAAAGTGTTTTGCTTAAACATATTGTGGGATTGCTAGAACCCGATGAAGGAATAGTGAAAGTCGATGGAATATCGGTAAATGATGCAAATAAAAAACAATTATATAAACTCCGAAGAAAGTTTGGATTCTTATTTCAAGGAGCAGCATTGTTCGATTCAATGACTGTGTTTGAAAATGTTAGTCTTCCTTTGATAGAAAATAATTTTGGTTATACTAAAAAAGAAATTGAGAAAATTGTAAGCGAAAAGTTAGAATTAGTTGGGCTTCGAGATATATTATATCTTAAACCATCGGAATTATCAGGCGGAATGAAAAAACGTGTGGCACTTGCTCGTGCTCTTGTTACAAATCCTGATTATATTCTTTATGATGAACCAACTACAGGACTTGACCCAATAATGTCAGATTCTATAGATGAACTTATAAAAGAACTTAACGAAAAATTAAATGTTACATCGATAATTGTAACACATGATATGTTCAGTGTAAAAAATACTGCGGAAAGAATTGCAATGATTCATGAAGGGAAAATTTATTTTACAGGAACACCACAGGAATTTCTTGAAAGTAAGGATTCTGTAATAGAAAATTTTATAAAGAGGACTGGTTTTTTAATCAATGAGTAAATTGAATATCAAATATGTATGCTCTAATTGTGGTTACGAAACAATCAAATGGCTCGGCAAGTGTCCCTCATGTGAAAACTGGAATACTTTTGTTGAAGAGCTTATTGAAGATAAAAAGAAACAACATCGTAAAAGTGTTCCAGAGAGTTCTCTAACTAAATTAAGTTCATTAATTTTTGAAGAAGAAAATCGAATTCGAACAAATATAGAAGAATTTGATAGAGTTCTTGGCGGTGGATTAATGCCGGGTTCTGTTGTTTTAATTGGGGGTGACCCAGGAATTGGAAAGTCTACTCTGGTTCTTCAGGCTGCAGCAAAAATTAATAAGCAGGTAATTTATGTATCGGGAGAAGAATCTGTAAATCAAATTAATTTGCGTGCAAAAAGATTAAATATAAATTCAGAAAATATTTCCATACTTACTGAAACAGACCTTGATATTATCATTAGTTCTATTGAAAAAAATGAACCAGATGTTGTTATAATTGATTCAATACAAACAATTTATAAACCTGATTTAGAAAATACAGCGGGCACAGTAACACAAATTAGAGAATGTACTGCAGAACTGATGCAAATAGCAAAAAAGAAAAAGTGTTCAGTTTTAATAGTTGGTCATGTTACTAAAGATGGGATGATTGCAGGACCAAAAGTTCTCGAGCACATAGTCGATGCTGTACTTCAGTTTGAGGGAGAAAGAAGTTATTCATATAGAATATTGCGTGCGCAAAAAAATAGATTTGGCAGTACAAATGAAATTGGAATATTTGAAATGCATGAAGACGGCTTGCACGAAGTAAAAAATCCAAGTGAAATATTTTTAAGCGAAAGAGAAAAAGAAATTTCCGGCTCTGTAATTACTTCAAGCATGGAAGGAACAAGACCAATATTGCTTGAAGTTCAGGCTCTTGTAACTCCATCAGCTTATGGAAATCCTCAGCGAGTTGCAACCGGATTTGATTATCGTCGTCTTTCAATTTTGCTTGCTGTTCTGGAAAAAAGAGCTAATCTTAAATTATCCTCATACAATGTATTTTTAAATATTGCCGGCGGAATTAGAATTGAAGAACCAGCTGTTGACCTTGCAGTCTGTTGTGCTATTGCATCAAGTTATACAAATCGTTTTGCAAATAATAATACTGTTGTAATTGGCGAAGTAGGATTGGGTGGAGAAGTAAGAAGTGTAAGTAATATCGAAAAGAGAATTCAAGAAGCTTACAAGTTAGGATTTAAAAGCATTGTGATTCCAAATAATAATTATAAATCACTCAACATTAAAAATTCTATTGAAATTATTCCTGTTGAAAATATCATTTCTGCATTAAAGCAAGTTTTAAGCTCATAATATTTGAAAAAAATGAAAACAAATCTTCTTCAACAAAAGAGTGAATTAATTAAAAGTGGTATAAGAATTTTTTTAGGGATTGTGTTTTTATTTTCTGCTTACTCGAAATTGATTAGTCCCGGTATAATTGAAATTATTTTAATAGACCATGGTTTTTTTTCATCCAGAGAAATGGCAGCAATTTTTGTTCGCTTGTTAATCGGTCTGGAATTTTCATTGGGGATATTATTTGTTTTTAATATTGAAATAAAACGAGTGACAATTTTTGCATCAATTGTTTTTTTAGCAGCGTTTACAATTTATTTAGTCTATACTGGTTATTTTCTAAAAGACAATCAAAATTGTGGTTGTTTTGGCGAAGTAATTCCAATGTCCCCTTTGGAATCGATAATTAAAAACATTTTTTTGTTAGTAATGATTTTTGTTTTGAGCAAATTCAAATTGATGAACAAAAATAATTTACCGCTTACATTTTTGATAATAATAGCAGTATCAGTTTTAATGTTTGTAGCATCTCCTATTAAATCTTATGAAAATTTTAAATTCAGCGCCCTAACATATTTTGAAGGAAAAGGACGAGTAGATTTGACATCAGGAGATAAATTTATTGCAGTAATGAATACAGAATGTGAACATTGTCAGCAGCTTGCAAAAGAATTAGAAACATTAAGAACAAAACCAGAAGTTTATTCAAATATTTTTGCTTTGCTTTTCTCAGAAGGTGATGTTTCTGTCGATTCGTTCAAAGTTATTACTGGATTTAATCTGCCTTATCAAAAAATTGATGTAAAGAAGTTTTATGATTTGATAGGCTCAAATCCGCCAAGAATTTACTGGCTGCATGATGGCGAAGTGAAAGAATACTGGGATAACAATTTCTTGGAAAATATTTTGAGAACAAAGAATAATTAAATAAAAGTATGAACATTATTGATTTAATAGATAAAAAAGAAAAAATTAATTCTGCCATTTATTTAATGAATAAATATGGTAAAGATAGAATTCCATTTTTGTTCATTATAGATTTTGATATGGAAAATCCTCTTGTATTTAAAATATCTGAATTAGTTCGACATAATATTTTATATCAAATTAACGGCAAACCTGAAAAAAATTATAGTAATAAAAAAATTGAATTCATAAAATTTCCTGTTTCAATCGAAGATTATAAAACTGCTTTCGAAAAAGTTTATAATGAAATTTATTCAGGTAATACTTATTTGCTAAACCTCACTTTTCCAACGAAGATTAAAACAAATCTTACACTCGAAGAGATTTATTATTTTAGCAATGCTAAATATAAGTTGTTGTACAAAGATGAATTTGTTGTTTTCTCTCCAGAGACATTCGTTAAGATAGAGAATGGTTTAATTTCTTCATACCCTATGAAAGGAACAATTGATGCTTCTATTCCAGATGCAGAAAAAATTATTTTGCAAAATGAAAAAGAAATTGCTGAACACAATACAATTGTTGACTTGATAAGGAACGATTTAAGCATTGTTTCAAAGAATGTAAGAGTTGAAAAATATCGATACATAGAACGACTGGTTACAAATCAGAAAACATTGTTGCAGGTAAGTTCAAAAATAGTAGGTGAACTCGAAAAAGATTATAATGAAAATATTGGCAGCATTATTTTTTCGCTTCTTCCTGCTGGTTCAATCTGCGGAGCACCAAAAAGAAAAACTGTGGAAATTATTCACAATGTAGAAATCGATAAAAGAGGTTATTACACAGGTATATTTGGAATTTTTGACGGGTTTAATCTTGATAGTGCTGTAATGATTCGTTTTATTGAAAATAAAAACGGAGAACTTTTTTACAGAAGCGGCGGGGGAATTACTTTTTTGAGCAATCTGCATTCAGAATATCAAGAACTAATTGATAAAGTTTATGTGCCGATTAATTGAAACCATTAAAGTATTTGATAAAAGATTATTCAACATTGAATATCACAATAAGAGAATGAATAATTCGAGAAAAATTCTTTTTGGATGCAAAGATGAAATTGATTTATCATCAATAATAAAAATACCTGAAAATTTAGATAACCAGCTTTATAAATGCCGACTTATTTATTCCAAAGAAATTGAATCAATTGAGTTTATACCTTATTACAAAAAAAATATTGATACAATAAAAATTGTTGAAAATAATTTTATTGAATATACACATAAATATGAAAACCGTGCCGAACTGAATAAAATGTTATTAGAATCTAAAGCTGATGAAATAATAATAATTAAAAATAATTTTATAACTGATGCTTCATTTGCCAACATAGTTTTTTCCGACAGTGTAATTTTTGTTACACCTTCTACTCCACTTCTTAAAGGAACAAAAAGAGAAAAACTGCTGGCTGAAGGAATTATTCGAGAAGAAGAACTAAGAAGAGTTGATATTACTAAGTTCAAATTTATTTATCTAATAAATTCAATGTTAGATATTAATGATGAAAATAAAATTCCCACAGAAAAAATTCTAAATTAATTCCTCAAAAAATTTTAAGCACTTTTTGATGAATTAGAATTTTTTTATACATTTGCGCAATTTATTTTGACATCCAGTAATAATTCCACCCAGATTTATAAGACTAAAAGGAGTAAAAATTTGAGCAGCAAAAAGAACGCACAAAAACAGAGAGGAAAATTAATATTAAAAAATGGTGATATATTTGAAGGTTACCTTTTTGGTAGTCATAAATCTGCAGCTGGAGAAGTTGTTTTTAATACTGGAATGGTAGGATACCCTGAAACTTTAACAGACCCTTCGTATAAAGGACAAATACTTGTAATGACTTATCCGCTTATAGGAAATTATGGAGTCCCGCCTTTAAATAATGATGATTTACCTGAATTTTTTGAATCAAAAGAAATACAGATTTCTGGATTAATTGTTTCTGAAGAATCAGAAACATATAGTCACTGGAATGCAGCTGAAAGTTTAAGCGATTGGTTAAAGCGGTATAATATTCCCGGCTTATATGGAATAGATACGAGAATGTTAACAAAAATTTTAAGAGAACATGGAACGATGCTTGGTAAAATAGAAGTTGGAAATGAAGTTGTTGAATTTTATAACCCTGATGTTGATAATCTTATATCTAAAGTTACAATTCCACATGCAGAAAAATATGGTAATGGCAAAAAAAGAATTCTGTTAATTGATTGCGGGTGCAAAAAAAGCATTATTACAAATTTACTTCAGAGAAATTTAACAGTTATTAGAGTCCCTTATGATTATGATGTCGAAAAAGAAAATTATGACGGAGTAGTTATTTCAAATGGTCCCGGTAATCCTGTAGTATATAAACAACTTGTAGAATCAGCAAAAAAATTAATTCAAAAACAGGTTCCAATACTTGGAATTTGTATGGGGCATCAGATACTCGCACTTGCTGCAGGTGCAAAAACATATAAATTAAAATATGGTCATCGAAGTCAAAATCAGCCTGTTAAAGAAGTTGGTTCGAATAAATGTTATATCACTTCTCAAAATCATTCTTTTGCGGTTGATACAAAAACATTGCCTCGTGGATGGCACCCTTGGTTTGAGAACTTAAATGATTATTCTAATGAAGGAATGATTCATGAAAAACTGCCGTTTAGAAGTGTTCAATTTCATCCTGAAGCTACTCCGGGTCCAGTTGATACATCATTTATCTTTGATGAATTTTTGAAAGATGTGTAATACTTTTTCAAAATTAATTAATAATAATTTTTTCAGGGAGAAATGAAAATAAAAAAAGTTTTAATCTTGGGAAGTTCTGCATTAAAAATTGGCGAAGCTGGAGAATTTGATTATTCAGGTTCTCAGGCAATAAAAGCATTAAAAGAAGAAGGTATATATACAATTTTAATAAATCCAAATATTGCAACTATTCAAACATCAGATTATTTAGCAGATAAAGTTTATCTTCTTCCTATTAATACCCATTATGTTGAAAAAGTCATAGCTAAAGAAAAACCAGATGGAATTTTGCTTGGTTTTGGTGGACAAACAGCACTCAATTGTGGTTTAGCTTTACATCGAGAAGGAATTTTAGAAAAATATAAAGTAAAGGTTTTGGGCACTCCAATTGAAGCTATAGAAAACACAGAAGATAGGCAATTATTTTGCAATAAACTTTCTGAAATTAATGTTAAATTCCCTCAAAGCAAAGCAGTTACAACAGTAGAAGATGCAATAGATTATGCTCAAGAAATAGGGTTCCCTGTAATAATTAGAATTGCATATGCACTTGGAGGATTAGGCTCCGGGATATGTAGAAATAAGACTGAACTAAAAAAACTTGCTACAAAAGCATTATCATATTCATCACAAATATTAGTTGAAGAATATCTTGAAGGATGGAAAGAAATTGAATATGAAGTAGTTCGAGACAGATATGATAATTGTATTACAGTTTGCAATATGGAAAATATTGATCCAATGGGGATTCATACCGGTGAAAGTATTGTAGTTGCTCCAAGCCAAACACTTACAAATTATGAATATCATTTGTTACGAGAAGTAGCCATTAAAACAATTCGGCATCTTGGCATAGTTGGAGAATGCAATATTCAATATGCTCTTAATCCAAATTCGAATGATTATAGGGTAATTGAAGTTAATGCAAGATTATCAAGAAGTTCTGCACTGGCTTCGAAAGCAACAGGATACCCACTGGCATTTATTGCAGCAAAACTTGCACTTGGTTATGGTTTGCATGAATTACCTAATAATGTTACTAAAACAACAAAAGCATTTTTTGAACCTGCACTTGATTATATAGTAGTAAAAGTACCGCGCTGGGATTTGAAAAAGTTCAGACTTGTGAAAAGAAATATTGGTTCCTCGATGAAATCTGTTGGTGAAGTAATGGCAATTGGCAGAAAGTTCGAAGAAGCTATTCAAAAAGCAATGCGAATGCTCGATATTGGTGTTGAAGGGTTGACAGCAAGCAGAACAACAATTGAATTTGATAATCTTGAAGAAGCTTTGAGTCAACCAACAGAAGAAAGAATGTTTGCTGTAGTTCAGGCACTTAAAGCAGGTTATTCAATAGATTGGATTCACTCATTAACTCATATTAATAAATGGTTCTTATACAAAATTCAGAATATCGTTGAAATAGAAAAGAAAATTCAAACTTCACAAAACTTAACAAAAGAACTTTTACTCGAAGCAAAGCAGCATGGCTTTTCAGATAGACAAATTGCAAATATTCTCGGAAAAGATGCACATGATGTTTACTTGTTAAGAAAAAAATATAACATACGACCTTACATTCAACATATTGATACACTTGCAGCTGAATATCCGGCTAAAACGAATTATTTGTATTTAACATACAATTGTTCTTCACACGATTTTGATTTTAAATTAAAAGACAGCATAATCATTCTTGGCTCAGGTCCTTATCGAATTGGCAGTTCTGTAGAATTTGACTGGTGCTGTGTTAATACTGTAAAAACATTAAGAGAATTGAAATATAAAACTGTAATGATAAATTGTAATCCAGAAACAGTAAGTACAGATTATGATGAATCTGATGCCTTGTTTTTTGAGGAACTGACAACAGAAACTATATGGGAAATTTATGATGTTGTTAAAGCAAAAGGTGTGATAGTTTCGATGGGTGGACAAACACCAAATAATCTTGCATTAAAACTTCATAATATTGGTGTAAAAATTTTAGGAACATCACCAAAATCAATTGATACAGCTGAAGACAGAAGTAAGTTTTCAGCATTACTGGATCAACTTGGAATTGAACAACCAGAGTGGAGTAAATTAAATACAATTCAAGATGCTCTGAATTTTGCAAATAAAGTTGGCTATCCAGTGCTTGTAAGACCATCTTATGTTCTTAGTGGTGCTGCAATGGCAATAGCCACAGATGATGTTGAACTTACAAGATTTCTTCAAAAAGCTGTTGATGTGTCACCTGAACATCCTGTTGTAATTTCGAAGTTTCTTGTAAATGCAAAAGAATTAGAGTTTGATGCTGTAGCTCAGAATGGTGAAATAATTTGTTCTGCTATTTCTGAACATGTTGAAAATGCCGGCGTCCATTCAGGAGATGCAACATTAGTGCTGCCTGCACAAAGAACTTACCTTGAAACTATGAGACAGATAAAAAAATTTTCTGCAGATATCGCAAAAGCATTAAATATTAATGGTCCATTTAATATTCAGTTTCTTGCTAAAGACAATAAAGTAAAAGTAATTGAATGTAATTTAAGAGCATCTCGAAGTTTTCCATTTGTATCTAAAACATTAAGGAAAAATTTTATTGAATTGGCAGCAAAAGTAATTGTGGGCAAAAAAGTTGAAAAAGAAGAAGACCATACATTTAATTATGATTATGTTGGAGTTAAAGCTCCTGAGTTTTCTTTTACGCGTCTTGAAGGAGCAGATCCAACTACAGGAGTAGAAATGGCATCTACTGGAGAAGTAGCCTGCCTTGGAAATGATTTTGATGAAGCTTTCTTAAAAGCTTTAACAGCTGTGGGTTTTAAATTTCCAATAAAATCAATTTTAATTTCATCAGGCTCACTGGAATCAAAAACAGAATTACTTGAATCGACAAGACAATTGTTAAAAATTGGTGTTAAATTTTATGCAACACCGGGAACGGCAAAGTTTATGGAAGCAAATGGAATTCCAGTAGAAACACTTGATTGGCCGCTGAATGGAAAATCTCCAAATGCTGCAGATTATATTAAGTCCAGGAAAATTGACCTTGTGATAAATATTCCTAAAAATTATCAGGAAGAAGAATTAACTAACGATTATATTATTCGAAGAACAGCAGTTGATTTCAAAATCCCACTAATTACCAACCGTCAACTTGCAATGAGACTTGCTGAAGCTCTTGTCAATAAAAATCCTCTCGACTTAGATGCTAAAAGCTGGGATGAGTATTAAACTTATTAAATGAATTTATCAGTTCGAAAATTTATTGAACCTTACACATGTTAATTTATCCCTTAAGTCTCAAAGAATCATATAAAACTACTAACTTATTATCATAATTTTTTGTATTTTTAATTAATAAAATTATAAATAAAATTTTTAGATTATCTATTTATTACAAATACTTAAGAAATAACTTAATATAATCTTATGTCCTATACTTCATCTCCAAATAACCTGAACCTGCAGAGTTTTTAAAATATTTGCTCTTTATTTTTTGTTGCATCTTAAGCAGTATTCAATTAAAAATCCTAACAAAGTTCCTAATTAAGGGGGAAAAAATGGCAACAAAACTTGCCAATATTTTGAGGGTAAATTTTGAAAAAAAGCTTTTTGATTACTTATTCCAAACTCACCCCTTGCCAATATTGGTTTATGAATTAAAATCACTAACAATTAAAAATGTTAACAGAGCAGCAATTGAAAAATATGGATACTCCAAAAGAAAATTTTTAACATTAAAGTTAACCGACCTTTATCTTCTTCCAGAATCTAAAACTAAACCTTCCAGAAAAATCAAACAAGATACTCTTCAGAAACATAAAACAAAAAAAGGAAATGTTATTGATGTTCAGATAACTAAAAGTAAAATTATTTATGAGGGGTTAACATGCGAATTAATGATTGCTCAAGATATAACAGAACATATCAATCTCGAAAATGAATTAATTAAAGCTGAATCTGAATTAAGAACCACATTATACAGCATTGGAGATGGTGTAATTACAACTGATAATCGTGGCAAAATAGTGATGATGAATCCTATTGCAGAAAAATTAACTGGCTGGAAAGAAAAAGATGCAAAAGGAAAAAAACTTGAGTTGGTTTTTAAAATTGTAAATGAATATACAAGAAAGAAAGTTGTTAATCCTGTTAAAAGAGTTTTAAAAGAAGGTATTGTTGTTGGCTTAGCTAATAATACAATTCTCATCTCAAAGGATAAAACAGAATTACCAATACTTGACTGTGGTGCACCAATTAAAGATAAAACAGGAAAAATTATAGGGGTTGTTCTTGTTTTTAGAGACCAAACAAAAGAGCGGGATACTCAAAAGAGAATCGAAGAAGCTAAAATTTTTGCAGAAAGTATTATTGCCACTATGCGTGAACCGTTACTTGTGCTTGATTCTAAAATGAAAGTGATTAATGCGAATCATTCATTCTACTCTACTTTTAAAACTACTCCAGATGAAACAATTGGAAAATCTCTTTTCAAACTTGGAAATAAACAATGGAATATACCAGAATTAAAAGCACTGCTTGGAAAAATTCTTCCTCAAAATACTTCATTTAATGATTTTGCAGTTGAACACGAGTTCCCGCATATCGGTAAAAAGACAATGCTTCTTAATGCAAGAAGAATTTACAGAGAAGGTAATAAAACTCAAATGATTCTTTTAGCTATTGAAGATGTGACAGAAAGAAAAAAGGCTGAAGAAGAACTAAAAAAATTAAATAGAATTTACTTGATGATGAGTCAAATTAATCAAACTATAGTTAGAACTCGTTATAAAGATGAGCTGCTAAAATTATTTACAAAAATTGTTGTTGAAAAAGGTGGATTTTCTTTTTGCTGGATTGGACTGGTGGATGATAACTCAAACAAGCTTGTGATAAAATCCTATCATGGAATTAATATGGATTTTATGAATGTAATTGAAAATGATATAAATAAAAATTCTAAGTGCCCTGTTCAAAGAGTACTTGAGACTGGAAATTATTTTATAACAAATAATTTATTAAAAGAAAAAAAATTAAATCTTTGTAAAGAATATGAGTTATCATTTGGTTTTAAGTCAATGGCAATTTATCCTTTAAAAGTATCAGGTGAAGTGATAGGAACTGTAAGTTTTTATTCTAATGAAGTTAATTTTTTTGATGATAAAGAAATTAAAATGCTCAGCGAACTTTCTTTAGATTTATCATTTGCTATAGAATATATAGAAAATGAAAATAAAAGAAAAAAGATTGAGGATGAATTAAGAAAAAGTGAAGAAATGTACCATGCTCTGATAGAATCGAGTGAAGATGCAATTTATATGTTGGACAAGGACTGTAAATATTTGCATATGAATAAAAAGTATTTGCAAAGACTTGGCAAAAAATTAGAAGATGTAATTGGAAAGCATTATGGTGAATTTCATAATCCTGAAAGTACAAAAGTCTTTGAAGAAAAAATTAAAGATATAATTAAAACAGGTAGAGCCAAATCTTATGAATATCAAAGTTTTAGAGATGGCCACTATTTTATTAGAACATTAAGCCCTGTAAAAGATCCAAGAACAAATGAAACAATTGCAGTGACAGTTATAGCAAAAGATATAACACACTTAAAGGAAACAGAAAAGGCATTAAAAGAAAGTGAAGAAAGATTTAGATTTATTGCTGAAAGAGCTAATGATTTGATTTACGTTTACAGATTTAAACCTGAACCTGGTTTTGAGTATGTAAGTCCATCTGCAACTAAAATTGTTGGTTACACTCCAGAAGAACATTATGCTGATCCAATGTTAGGAGTAAAAATTGTTCATCCTATTGATGCCCCAATTTTGCAGTCTTTTTTTGAAAATAAAATAATTACTGAGCCTATTGTTTTAAGATGGTACCACAAAGATGGTAAATTAATCTGGACAGAACAATTGAATGTTCCAATTTATGATGATAAAGGTGAATTAATAGGTATTCAAGGTATTGCGAGAGATATAACTGAACGAAAGAAAGCAGAAGAATCTTTAAGAGAAAGTGAAGAAAAGTTCAGGAAATTAGCAGAATCAACTCATACTGCTATTTTTATTTATAAAGGGACAAAGTTTATTTATGTTAATAAAGCAACAGAAAAATTATCAGGCTATACTTTTGATGAATTAACTCAGATGAACTTTTGGGATATAATTCATCCTGAATATAGGGAACTTGTAAAAGAAAGAGGTCTGGCTCGACAAAGAGGCGAAGAAGTTCCTTCAGGTTACGATTTTAAAATCATCACAAAAGATGGTAAAGAAAGATGGATTACTTTTACATCAACTTTGATTGAATATAAAGGTGAAATTGCTGCTTTGGGAACAGCTTTCGATATTACGGATAGAAAAATTGCCGAAGAAAGATTGAAAGAAAGTGAAGAAAGATTTAGAAACATTTATGAAAGTTTAACTATTGGTGTTTATAGGACAACCCCAGATGGAAGATTGTTAATGGCAAATCCAGCTTTCCTTTCAATGCTTGGATATGATTCTCTTGAAGAAGCACAATCCAAAATTGTGTTGGAAGATGCTTATGCAGAAAAAGGAACAAGAGATTTATTTTTAAAAATTATTATGGAAGAAGGTATTGTTTATGGATTTGAACAAAAATGGAAACGTGCTGATGGTAAAATTATTTATATAAGAGAAAATGCAAGGGCATATAAAAATCCTGATGGAAGTGTGGCATATTTTGAGGGAACTGCCGAAAATATTACAACAAAAAAATTAGCAGAACAAGAATTAATAATTGCCAAAGAAAAAGCAGAACAGGCAGATAAAATGAAATCATATTTTCTTGCTCAAATGTCGCACGAAATTAGAACTCCTTTGAATGTGATTGTTAGTTTTTGCAACTTAATTAAAGATGAAATTCAGAATATAATTTCACCCGAACTTAAAGAATATTTTAACAGTATTGATTTGGCTTCTAAAAGAATTATACGAACTATTGATTTGATTTTAAATATGTCTGCTGTTCAATCAGGTGCTTATGTTCCTATATATAATTTATTAAATATAAAGGATAAAATAATTGATAATCTTGTTTCTGAATTTAAGACAATCGCCGAAAATAAAGGACTAACTTTTAATGTTGATTATAAAACTGATAAATTGAATTTGTTAGCTGATGATTATAGTGTTACACAAATTTTTTCTAATTTAATAGATAATGCAATAAAATATACTAATGAAGGCAGTGTAGAAGTCGTAGTTGAAAGAAATCAGAATGATAAATTAACAGTGAAAGTAAAAGATACAGGAATTGGAATCAGCGAAGATTTTCTCAATAAGCTTTTTCATCCATTTTCACAGGAAGAACAGGGCTATACAAGAAAATTTGAAGGAAGCGGTTTGGGATTAGCACTGGTAAAAAAATATTGTGAATTAAATAATGCAGAAATATATGTTGAAAGCCAAAAAGGAAAAGGTTCAACTTTTACTGTGGTATTTATGTGAGTTATTCTTGAAATTCTATTATATGATATAGAGCATAAATGCAGTTGCTCTTTTTATGTTAGCTTGAATTGTTTATTTTAGTTTAGTAAATTTTTATCGGATACTAACTATTTAAGGAACATTGCTATGTCTGAAACTAATGAAAAAAGAAAACCTAAACTTTTGATTGTAGAGGATGATTTTGAAAATCAAAAATTCCTTCAGCTTTTTCTAAAGCGCAAATTTGATGTTGATGCTTGCGATTCAGCAGAAACTTTTTATGAAAAAATGAAAGAACAAAAATTTGATATAATTTTAATGGATATTTCATTGAGAGGCAAGAAAGACGGCTTACAGCTTACACAAGAACTAAGACAATCTGAAGAAACAAAAAATATTCCTATTGTGGGACTTTCAGCTCATGCATTTCAAAGAGATAAAGATAATGCTTATAAAGCGGGGGTTGACCTGTTTATTACAAAACCTGTTCAAAATAATGTTTTAATGGAATCATTAATTAAAACTTACGAGAGCAAGACTGGTGAAAAAATAGAATAGCTAACTTTGTATTCTTTTCAATAAAAGAAAATGTGCGCCTGATAAGGTTTTAATTCTACATATAATCCAATATGGTATACTTCTTCTGCCAATCTATAATAAATTTGATTATTAAGCACATCTTTTATTTCAAATGTTTCAGGATAATTTCTTACATCTAATTTGATTCTGCATGAAGAAATTGTATCCGAATAATTTACTGCAACAAGACATCTTTGAGAATTTAATTCCCAGTGATATGCTAGTATATTTGCAAAAGTTTGATTCCCTTCCCATGAGGGGAGCACTTCAAGTAATTTCCATGCACCAATTTTAAATATTTCAAGAGAAGTTATATCAAGAAGTTTGTCATAAAATTCTTTCAAATCTTTCTGAATAAATTCTTCAGGTTCTCGTCCGAGTTGAACAGGCAATTTTATTTTTTTACCTTCAAATTGACCATCGTGATACAAATGCATACCAGGAATTGTGCTAATTATTATAGCAGCAGCTTTTGACTTTTCTTTACCAAGTGAAATAATTGCTCGTTCTTCATCATGATTTTCAATAAAACGCACTGATTTTTTCTGGTATTGTTCGTCAATTTGAAGATGTTCATAAATATCGAGAGCATTGCCAAATATAAATTTGTCAAGAAGACTTTTATCGTAAGTAAAATCAAAACCAAGTTCCTGTAAATCTTTTTCCAGATTCCAATAAACTTCTCCAATAAAGATGAAATCATTTTTTACTTTTTTAATTTCAGAAATAATCTCACTCCAGAATTCAGTTGTAATGAGTTCATTTTTACATGAGTCAATAACACCAGCCCATGTATTTTTAAAAACATTGTTTAAGCCCAGCATTGCCATATCACATCTGACACCGTCGCAGCATTTTGTAAGATTTTTTAAAACTTTCTTAAAATATTCTCTAACATCTTTGCTGAAATAGTTCACCTGGATTGTATCCTGCCATGCAGGAAAGAATGGGTCGCGCCCATGAGCATAATATTTTTCTTCGTCATCAAATGGTTTATAAAATGTATGCGTATCTCTTTCGTATGTATCTTTGTTTACACTTAAAAAAAATGATGGATTGGTTTTTATTAATTGACTATCAGCACTGAAATGATTTGGAACAAAGTCAAGAATTAACCCAATATTATTTTTATTTAAAAAAGATTTTAGTTTTTGTATAGTCTTAAAACTGCCTATGTCTGGATTCACTTCGTAAACATCAATTGAATATGGTGAACCAACAACATCTTCTTTTTTCCAATTTCTTAAAGCTTTATCATAACTTTGAATTAAGTAATCTTCAAAACAATATTTATCTATTGTAGATTTGCAGGTTTTCCATATTCCCATTAACCAGATATAATCAAACTTTTTCTGAATAAAATATTCCCAGTATCTTTTGGGAACATCTTCTAATTTAGTTTCATTACCGAAACGTTTTAGAAATACTCTCGTATTTATTTCATAAATAGATGGATTAATTATCATTATTTTGTCACGGTAAATTTTTGTTTTGTGTTAATAGTTGTTTCTTTTCGTTCAATAAATCCTTGTTTCTGTTTAAGAGCTCGATTTTTAAGTGTTCATCATTTGTGTTTTCAATAATCCTGTTGTTTTCTTTAATTTCTTGTTCAATTTGAAAGATAAGAAATTTATTAACTGTTTCCCTCGCATATTCAAGAGAATCTTTTTCAATTTTGCCATTAAGAGAAAGTTCTTCCCATCTGTGACTAATGCTTTCATCTTTTAAGGTGAGTTTGAAAATAAAATCTTTGAGTTGTTCCTTTTCAATTTTTTCAATTAAGTAAGCTGGTGAGATATCTCTGTCATTATGCCCGTCCAAAACAATTTCGATAAGATATTTTAGATCAGGATTTGAGAAATAATCCAGACTAATTTTTTCGAGAATGTATTCGACGATATCTTCATTGCCGCTGTAAAGTAGTCTAAGAATTTCCTTTTCAAGGAAAGAGATATTTGAAATTGATAATATAGTAGAAAGATTATTATTTGACTTTAAATTTCTTTGCTGTGGTGATAAACTTTGAGTAACAGTTTTTTCTTTTTGTTGTGATAAAATTTTATTTAGCTCATCTTCAATTAATCGTTCTCTCAAATTAAATTTTTTTACAATAGTTTTAATAAGAAAACTTCTTTTTAATTCATCGTTAACAAGTGCAAGGGTTTTAACAATTTCACGAATTGCAGAAGCTGCAGTAGACGGATCATCAAACTTGCCTTCTGCTTCAAATTGTGCAGTTTGAAACTCAACAAAATTTTTAGCAGAGTTTAATAGTTCATCAAATTTTTCTTTGCCATATTTATTGATAAATGAATCTGGGTCTTCATTTTGAGGTAGCATCATAACTTTTATATCAAAGTCATGTTTCAATAAAAGTTCAATGCTGCGAAGGGAAGCTTTTTGTCCTGCCGGGTCGGCATCAAATAGAACAATAATATTTTTTGTGAATCGTGATAAAAGTTGAACCTGTTCCTCAGTTAAAGATGTACCTGATGAAGCAACAACATTTTTAATATCTGCTTGATAAAGTGAAATTAAATCAATATATCCTTCTACAAGGATTGCTTTATCGAGTTTTCTTATTTCTTCTTTAGAATGAAATAAACCATATAAAGATTTCCGTTTAGAATAAATTTTTGATTCTGGAGAATTAAGATACTTTGCAGTGTTCTCTTTATCTATAAGAATTCTTCCGCCGAAGGCAATTACTCTTCCATTGGGTGAAAAAATTGGAAAGATTATTCTTTCTCTAAATTTATCATAATATTCACCTTTTTCATTAACATCAATTAAGCCAAGTATTTTGGCTTTTTGTAAATCAATTTTATTTTCTTTTGCAACGTTGAGAAAATTATCCCATCCTGAAGGTGCAAATCCAATTCTAAATAATTTTTGAGTTTTTGGTTTTATGTTTCTTCTCTTTAAATATTGACGAGCTTCTTCAGCCTCTGAACTTTTTTGTAAAATTTCTTCGAAGTATTTTGCAGCAAAGTCATTAATTTCATAAAACTCTTCAAGCTCTTTCTGAACTTCTGTCAATTCAGATTTTTCATATTGTATTTTAATTCCTGCATGTTCTGCAATTTCTTCAACTGCTTCAATAAATGAAATATTTTTAAAATCCATTAAAAACTTAAATACATTGCCGCCGGCACCACATCCAAAACAATGAAAGATTTGCTTATCGCTGCTTACAGTAAATGAAGGTGTTTTTTCTTGATGGAATGGGCATAATCCTACAAAATTTTTTCCTCTTTTTCGTAAATGAACATAGCCGGAAATAATATCAACTATATCCACTGCATTTCTGATTTCTTCAATTTTCTGCTCAGATATTCTCAATTATCTTATCCTCTCAAATTAATTTTTGTCTTCAAACTTATAATGATTTATACATTGTATTCAAAATTGCTCATCAAAATTAATATTATTATTTTCGATTTGGAAATTGCGATGAGATATAACTATTTGATTAAAAATAGCATTCTATTAATCCTGCCTGCACAGGATTTTAACGAACAGGAATATTTAATTATTTCAAATTCACTTATCAAAGCCAATAAAAAGGTATTTATTGCTTCCGATTCAAATTCATTATGTGTAGGCTCGGAATATTTAAAAGTCAAAAATGATATACACCTTTATAATGTTCATGAAGAAAATTTTAACGGATTAATATTCGTTGGAGGAAAAGGAATAAGAAATTATTGGGACAATAAATTACTTCACTTAATAGCTCAAAAATTCGATAAAAGTAAAAAAATTATTGGAGCAATTTGCAGCGCACCTGTTATTCTTGCCAGAGCAGGGATAATAAAAAAAACAGCGACATGTTTTCCGGATGATAGAAAAGAACTTGAAAAAGAAGGAATTGAGTACAAAGATGAACCTGTTGTAATAGATGATAATATTTTAACAGGAAGAGATCCTGCTTCGGCTCCTGAATTTATATCAAGATTTTTATATGAACTTTCAAAAAAAAGTTAGAACTACTTTTCACTTATTCTTGTTAATTAAGTGCTATGAAAAATAAAATCGTATCAATAAAGAAATACTGTAATAGTCTTACAAGTTATTCAAGATACAAAACAAGAGAAGTCTATATTGGAGATGTTCCCCTTGGGGGTAATAATCCAATTCGTATCCAGTCAATGACAACAACAAATACTATGGATACTATTGCAACTGTTGAGCAATCTATAAGATTGATTGAAGCAGGATGTGATTACATAAGAATTACAGCACCAAGCATAAACGAAGCAAAGAATTTATTAAATATTAAAAATGAATTAAGAAAGCGGGGATTTAAGACACCATTAATTGCAGATATTCACTATACTCCAAATGCAGCAGAAGTAGCCGCTCGAGTTGTGGAAAAAGTGAGAATTAATCCAGGTAATTTTGTTGATAAAAAGAAATTTCAAATTGTTGAATACACTGATGAACAGTATAATGAAGAATTAGAAAAGATTCGAGAAAAATTTATTCCATTGTTAAAAATTTGTAAAGAATACGGAACTGCTCTGCGAATTGGAACTAATCATGGCTCACTTTCAGATAGAATTATGAGCCGATATGGCGATACTCCACTGGGCATGGTTGAATCTGCTATGGAGTTTTTGAGGATTTGCAGAGATGAAAATTTTCATTCAATAGTTCTTTCAATGAAAGCAAGCAATCCTCAAGTAATGGTTCAGGCTTATCGACTTCTTGTAAATAAAATGGAAGAGGAAGGAATGAATTACCCTCTTCATCTTGGTGTAACTGAAGCAGGTTTTGGTGAAGATGGCAGAATTAAATCTTCGGCTGGAATAGGAACTTTGCTTGAAGATGGACTTGGAGATACAATTCGTGTATCTTTAACCGAAGAACCTGAATTTGAAATTCCTGTTGCAAAGATTCTTGTAAACAGATATAAGGGAAGAGAAAATCATAAGCCTATTATTGAAATAGAAGATAATCCCATCAATCCTTTTGAATATAAACGCAGAGAAACTTTTGAAGTATCGAATATTGGATGGTCAACGGTTCCTAAAGTTGTTACAGATTTTAGTGAAGAAATTATTTCGCTAGCATTAATTAAAAGCATTGGTTATGAGTATTCGGTAGAAACAGATAAATGGTTTTTAAAAGATTCAGCTGCTGATATTATTTATCTCGGCAAAAAAGATTTTCCTTTTGAGCCGCCACCAAACTTAAAACTTTTATATGATTATGAAAAATGGATTAAATTAAGTGACAGGATAAAAGGATTTCCATTTTATAAAAATGTTTATGAATTTCTGAATGCTGATACAAAATCATTTGTTGTTAATTTTGTAGGATTAAGTATCGATGAAGTTTTTTCCGATACATTTGAAAATATAAAAAACAATTCAACTGTTGTTTTTGTAATTAATACTGATAATCTTCATGGAATGGCAGAGCAGAGAAGAATATTTTTTGAATTTATATTGAGGGAAATAAAAAATCCTGTGATTATCAAAAGATTTTATGAAAATGTTGATGAAGAGCAATTAAGAATTTATTCGGCTACAGATTTTGGTGCTCTGTTTATTGACGGATTTGGTGATGGAATATGGATAAATGCTAAAGATAAAAATAAGAATAATATCAGCAGAGAATTTATAAATAAAAATTCGTTTGGTATACTGCAAGCGGCAAGAGTAAGAATTACAAAAACAGAATATATTGCCTGTCCCTCATGTGGACGTACATTGTTTGATTTAGTAGAGGTAACAAATAAAATTCGCAAGAGGACAGAACATCTTAAAGGTGTTAAAATTGCAATTATGGGATGTATTGTAAATGGTCCGGGAGAAATGGCAGATGCGGATTACGGATATGTTGGTTCTGGACCGGGTAAAATAACTTTGTATAAAGGTAAAGAAATTGTAAAAAGAAACATATCCGACCAAAATGCTTTGGATGAACTTATAGAATTAATTAAAATTGATGGAAAATGGATTGAACCGGGAGAAAATTTACAGTCTTCTTGAAGTTCTTGTTCTATTATTATATATTTTGAATAGATTTATGGACAATTATTCATTAAAAAGAAGAAAAATATTTAAAGGATTTTCTAAAAAGAATTTCAAATGGGAAATGCACTCCACATTAAAAGGGGTGCATTTTTTTTATATATGATTGCAGGAGAACTGACAGATTATATTGAAAGCTGGTCACCCCCAGGAGCCGCTTGGGAAAAAGACAATGTGGGACTTCAAATTGGCTCTCGGGGGACAAAGATAAAAAACATAATGCTCTGCCTCGAACTTACTAATGAAGTCCTGCAGCAAGCTGTCCATAAAGATTGCAACTTCATTTTTACACATCACCCGTTACTTTTTAATCCTGTTTACAAATTAGATTTTGAGCACAGCTCTTTAGCTAAACTTATAGAGACAATCGTTAAGAATAATATTGTTGTTTATTCTGCTCATACAAATTTAGATTTTGCTAAAGATGGTGTTTCGTTTGAATTAGCAAAAAAATTAAAATTAACAGATATTAAATTCCTTCAGAATTTAGAATCAAATCAATTTAAAATTGTGGTTTTTGTTCCCGAAACACACCTCGAAAAAGTTTCTAACGCAGTATTTTCTGCTGGAGCAGGAATAATTGGGGAATATGAAAGCTGCAGCTTCAGAACAAAAGGGGAAGGCACTTTTAAGGGTTCTGAAAAAGCAAATCCTGTAATTGGGAAAAAGAATGTCTTTGAAAAAGTTGAAGAAATTCGTTTAGAATTTATTGTTGACCAGTGGAATTTAAATAAGATTATTTCATCAATGCTGAAAGCTCATCCGTACGAAGAACCAGCTTACGATATTTATGCTTTGAAAAATAGAAATGTAAATTTTGGAGCAGGTGCAATTGGAATTCTTAAAAATGAAATGAGTGAGGAAGAATTTTTAAGTTATGTTTCTAACTTATTAAATACAGAAATATTAAGATACTGCAGCGGCAAAAATAAAGTAATTAAAAAGGTTGCTGTATGCGGTGGAGCTGGTTCAAATTTAATAAACCATGCAATAAATTCTAATGCAGATGCTTTTATAACAGCAGACATTAAATATCATGAATTTCACTTAGCAAATAATAAAATATTGCTTATTGATGCAGGCCATTATGAAACTGAAGTATTGATTTTGAACGAGGTCAAAAGTAGGATTGAAAAGTTTATTGGCGACAGAAAGAAAATAAAAGTTTATAAATTTACTAAATCAACAAACCCAATAAAGTTTTATAAACATTAAGGAGTATTTAAATTGGTAGAACGATTAACAACTCTTTATGAACTTCAATTAATTGATGATCAACTCGACGAGCTTGAGGATTTAAGAGGTGATCTCCCTGCAATTGTAAATGAACTTACAGCACAAATTAATGCAATTCGAGAGCAAATAGAAACAAAAGAAGCAGAAAAGAAAAAATCACTGCAGAAACGTAAACAAAATGATGAAGATGTTGAGCGCCTGAAATCTAATTTGAAAAAATTTAAGAGCCAGCTTTATCAGGTGCGCAACAATAAAGAGTATGATGCTTTAACTAAAGAAATTGACCATACAGAAGAACAAATAGAAAAACTTGAAAACGAAAGTCTTGCTCTTGAAGATTTAATTCAAAAATTGAAAGCAGAGATTGCCGAAATAGAACCTCAGCTTGAGTCTCTTTCAAAAGAGTTGAAAGAAAAAGAATCAGAACTAAAACAAATTATAAAAGCAAACGAACGTGAAGAGCTAAAGCTAAAGGAAAAAAGAGAAAAAATAGCGGCAAGAGTAAAAAAACAGGATTATTCTACTTACATGAGAATTCGAAAAGCATTAGGCGGTAAAGCAGTTGTAACCATTATTCGTTCTGCATGTTCAGGATGCCATAATGTTGTTCCACCACAAAGACAGCTTGAAATCAAACAGAACAAAAGAATTTTTTCATGTGAATCCTGCGGCAGAATTTTGGTTTCTACTGAAATAGCGGAAGAAGCAAAGAAAAAATTACAGCTGTAATTTTGATATTAAAATATTTCTGCTTCTTAATGTTATAAAACTTTTCCAATAGTTAATTCACTAAAATAATTTTAAATAATGATAGCAAAAGAACTTTTAGAAATTTTATGTTGTCCAGTATCAGGAGCAGATTTAGTTCTTGATAATAATTATCTCGTATCTACTGACAAAAATACCAGAAGAAGATACAGAATTGAAAATAATATTCCGATTATGCTAATAGAAGAATCTGAAGAACTTGATTTAGAAACATGGGAAAAAATTATGAAACGTCACGGAATTCAATCACAATAATTAAAACAAACTTTTAATAGTATGCTGATAAAACAAAATCAAGATGAAATACAAAATTATTTGACCGATGCTTCCAATTACAAAGGCAATTGTGAAGCAATTTATATCCCTTCGAATGAAGAAGAAATTTCTGAAATTTTAAGATATGCTAATTCAAATAAAAAAAGAGTTACAGTTTCCGGCAATGGAACTGGTTTAACTGGAGGAAGAGTGCCGGAAGGCGGTCTTGTAATTTCTCTTGAAAATATGAATAAAATTATTGAACTCAATAAAGAAGAAAAATTTGCAGTGATACAACCCGGAGTTATACTAAAGGATTTTCAAGATTATATTGAAGAACAAAAATTATTTTATCCTCCAGACCCGACAGAAAGAAATTGTCAAATAGGTGCAAATGTTGCTACTAATGCTTCAGGTGCAAGAACATTTAAATATGGACCTACACGCGATTATGTTCTTGGAATAAAAATTATTCTCCCTGATGGCGATAAATTGTCAATTCAAAGAGGTCAATATTTTGCAGATAATTATAATGTATTTCTAACTACCGAAAGAGGAAATAATATTTCTTTCGTGCTGCCTCAGTTTGAAATGCCCGAGACAAAAAATGCTGCGGGTTATTACTGCAAAAAGAATATGGATTTAATTGATTTATTTATTGGTTCTGAGGGAACCCTTGGAATTTTTTCGGAAATAAAATTAAAATTAATTGAACTCCCGGAAAAAATATTATCCTGTGTTATATTTTTTGACAACGAAGATAATGCACTTAATTATATTGAAGAAGCAAGAGCAATATCTAAAAATAGAATTGAAAGTTCACTTCCATTAATATCTGCAAGAGGCTTGGAGTTTTTTGACTTTTTTACACTTAAATTTTTATCTGAAGACTATCCCAATATTCCATCTGATGCGAAAGGCGCAGTATGGTTCGAGCAGGAACTCGATGAAAATGAAGATGAAATAATTTCACAGTGGATGGAATTAATCAATAAACATTCAGGGATGGAAGAAAATTCGTGGATAGCTGCAAGTAAAAAAGAACAGGAACAGTTTAAAGATTTTCGTCATGCAATTGCATGGAAAGTAAATGAATATGTTACTCGACGAGGTTTAAGAAAAGTTGGAACTGATGTTGCAGTCCCTGATAATGTTTTTAAGAACTATTATTATGAGGTAAAAAAAATTGTTGAAAGTAATGGATTAGATTATGTTGTTTATGGTCATTTTGGAAATTCACATATGCATTTGAATATGCTTCCTCAAAATGAAGATGAATATGATAAATCAAGAAAAATTTATATGACTATTTGTGAAAAAGCTGTAGAATTAAAAGGTACAATTTCTGCAGAACATGGTATTGGAAAATTGAAACGAGATTTCTTTCTTAAAATGTATAATGAAAAAACTATTAGAGAAATGGCTAAACTAAAACTTGTATTCGACCCGAACAAAATTTTAAACATTGGGAATATTTTCTACGAGAGATATTTTGATTAGATATTTATTTATAACATCGTTTTTATTATTAATAAACTCTTCAATTATAACTGCACAAAATGATTTATCGTTGGACAATCGCTTTAGATTGGCACAAAGTTATGAAGAAGCAGGACAGCTTGAAAAAGCAGAGACAATTTTAAGAGAACTTTTTAATAATAATCCCTCGAATTATTCGTATTTTGATGCACTGACAAGAATTTTTATAAAACAAAAAAAATATTTAGAAGCTGCTCAATTAATTGAAAGAAGATTGAAACAGGTGCCGCAAGATTTTAATCTTTATGGACTTCTTGGCTCCGTTTATTTCATGTCTGATAATATTTCAAAAGCTTATGAAGCATGGGAACAAGGATTGAAAGCAGGTCAATCTTCTATAGTTGCTTACAGAGTAATTGCAAATTATGCAATAGAAAACAGAGCTTTTGAAAAAGCAATCGATATTTTAAAACGAGGTAAAGAAATTTCTGATGAACCAGAGATTTTTTCTCTTGACCTTGCAAATATCTATCTTGCAAATATGAGATTTAAAGATGCAGCAAATGAATTTTGTGACCTGATAATTAAAAAGCCTGAACAAATAGGCAATGTAAAAATTAGAATTAATTATTATTCGGATAATCAAAATGCTGTTGAACAATTTATTGATGCTATAAAGAAAAAAATAAAAGAAAATCCATTGCCTTTATTGTATGATTTACTTTCTTACAGTTATTCATTAATTGGTAAATATGAACAAGCATTTCAGCTCTTGGTTGAATATGAGGAAAAGACAAAGGGAAATGGAAATACAATCTTTTCTTTTGCTCAAAATGCATTACAGAATAAAGAATATTTTGCAGCTCTAAAAGCTTTTGAATATTTAATAAAGAAAAATATTAATCCTCAATTGCTTCCGACAATTAAGTTTTACTATTCAACAGCACTCGAAGCAATTTATAATGAAAAATACAAAGAGGAAATTGATTTCTGGAAACCATATAAAGAATTCAAAATAGCAAATGAAGAAGAGATAAAAAAAATTATAAATTCATATGAAGAAATTATTGAAAATTATCCAAGAAGTTCCGTTTACCCTCAAGCATTGTTTAGGATAGCAGAAATTAATTTTAATTTGTTAAACAACATACAAAAAGCTGAAAGTTTATACACACTGATTAACCTGAGAGCAGCAAACACAGATTATTCAATTTTATCATTCATACAAAAAGGCAAAATTGCAATTAATGAAAATAGATTTGATAATGCTAAATCTCTATTCGAAAAAGTATTAGCAAACAACAGAGCAAATTTAAATCAAAAATCACAGGCAAATTATTTTATTGCTAAAGTAAATTTCTGGCAGGGAAATTTTAATGAATCGATTAAATATCTTTCTGAAACAGCAAAAAATCTTTCAAGTGATTTTGCAAATGATGCATTAGAATTAATGACAATTATAAATGCAGCAAAGCAGGATTCTGTAAATTTATCAAAATATGCTGCTGCCGGGTTACTTATGTTTCAAAAAAAATTTAGTGATGCTGCAGAAGTTTTGAAAAATTTAGCAAGCAATAAAGATTTATTCATTTTATCTGAATTTGCAAGTTATAAACTTGCAGAAGCATTAATTGCATTGAATAATTTGCCAATTGCAATTACAATACTCGAAGATTTATCAGAAAATTCAAAAACAGGAATTTTCAGTGATAAGTCACTTTTTTTATTGGGAAAGATTTATCAATATGGAATTAAAGATAAAAATAAATCTATTCAGATTTATCAAAAACTTCTTGAGAAATTCCCAAATTCATTATATTTTGAACAAGCAAGAGAATATTTAAATAATTTACAAACTAATAGTGGTTAAAAAATGGCAGGTCATAGAGAACCAAAAACAATAAGGTGCTCTTTTTGCGGAAGGGATGGCAGCGAAGTATCAAGCATGGTTGCAGGTCCTGATGTTTACATATGTGATATTTGCATAAAAACAAGTGTAGAGATATTAAAAAATAATGTATCAACATTTGGTAAAAAAGATTCCATAAACTTATCACTTACACCTGAATTAATTAAAAAAAGTCTTGATGAATATGTAATTGAGCAGGAGCTTGCAAAAAAAATTTTGGCTGTTGCAGTCTATAATCATTATAAAAGAATAAATGCACCTTCTTCTTTTTTTGATGTAGATGATGTAGAAATTGAGAAAAGCAATATTTTGCTCATTGGTCCTACGGGAGTAGGAAAAACACTTCTCGCACAAACTCTGGCAAGAATTCTTGATGTTCCGTTTGCAATTGCTGATGCAACTACATTAACCGAAGCAGGTTATGTTGGTGATGATGTAGAAACTGTTCTGGTTAGATTGCTTCAAGCAGCAGATTATAATCTTGAAAGAGCACAAAAGGGAATTGTCTATATCGATGAGATAGATAAAATTGCTCGTAAAAGTGAGAGTGTTTCAATTACTCGTGATGTTTCAGGCGAAGGTGTTCAGCAGGCATTATTGAAAATACTTGAAGGAACAATTGCGGGTGTTCCACCAAGAGGTGGAAGAAAACATCCCGAACAAAGTTTAATAAATGTTAATACAAAAAATATTTTATTTATCTGCGGCGGTGCTTTTGAAGGAATTGAAAATATTATTGCATCAAGAATAAATCGAAATCCAATTGGATTTGATACTAACATGTCAAAAGCTGAGGACATAGACAGAGATAATCTTGTTCAAAAAGTTCAGCCTGAAGATTTAATTAAGTTTGGTCTAATTCCAGAACTCGTTGGAAGACTTCCAGTAATAGCTCCGCTTCATTCGCTGGGACCAGCAGCATTAAAAAATATTTTGACTGAACCAAAAAATGCAATTATCAAGCAATATAAAAAATTATTTGCACTCGAAGGTGTTGAACTGGAGTTTGACCCGCTTGCACTTGATGAAATTGTTAAAAAAGCTATAGAAAGAAAAACTGGTGCCCGTGCTCTCAGGTCTATTGTTGAAGGAATTTTGCTTGATGTAATGTATGAAATCCCGACTATGGAAAATGTTGATAAATGCTTAATCACTCGTGATGTAGTTGCTAAAGGAGAAAAACCAATTTATATTGAATCCGATAGAAAAATTGCATAAACAGATATTCACTTTTTAAAATTCGGTGTTATTTACTTTTCACAATAGCTTTATAAATATTTGTCAATGTAAATATACTTACATAATAGTATTAAGCATCCAAAAAACCTAACAGCATCACTATCTGACAATAAGTGTGAGTGTAAGTTATTTATAGTAAACTTTGATATTACAGGATTTATGTGTTAAGAATAATTTTATAAACATGAAAAAATTTATCTTTATCAATTTTCTTTTCGTATCCTTACTGCTATCACAAACAAAAATTCTTATCTACATGGATTTGCAGCAGACAGACCATTTGAAAGCTTATGGAATTGCTTATAATGCACTTAAAGAGGGAATGACTGGAGATTGGCTTCTTAATTACAGAGGTGGTTCATTCATGTTTGATTATTCTGAAAAACTTGCAGCAAAGTGCCGAATAAAAGGTGTTTCATTTCAAACTTTAAATCAACAGGAAGCAGTTCAAATTTATTCACTGGTACAAAGTGAAGACCAGAACATGGAAGTAGTTAGACTTGAAAAAGCACCGAGGATTGCTGTTTATGTACCGCCAAATTTTAAACCATGGGATGATGCAGTTACACTTGCACTTGATTATGCCGAAGTACCATATGATAAAATATGGGTAGAAGAAATATTGCGAGGTGATTTAGAAAAATATGACTGGCTGCATCTTCATCACGAAGATTTTACAGGCCAGTATGGAAAATTTTATGCTTCATTTAGCAATGCACCCTGGTATATAGAACAACAAAATATTTATGAAAGAGAAGCAAAAAAACTTGGATTCAAAAAAGTATCAGAAATGGAAAAAGCTGTTGTTCTTTCAATTAAAAATTATGTAGGACAGGGAGGATTTTTGTTTGCTATGTGTTCTGCAACAGATTCTTATGATATTGCACTTGCAGCATTAAATGTTGATATTGTTGATAAAATGTATGATGGCGACCCGCCTGACCCAGATGCACAAAATAAATTGGATTATTCACAAACCTTAGCATTTCAGAATTTTAAACTCGAGATGAATCCTTTAGTTTATGAATACAGTGACATTGATATTCAACCTGCTGAAATTGGAAGTGAACAAAATGATTACTTTACATTATTTGAATTCTCTGCAAAATATGATCCTGTTCCAACAATGCTTACTCAAAATCATGTCAATGTAATTCATGGATTTATGGGACAAACTACAATGTTTAGAAAAAAGTATATTAAAAATTCAGTTTATATTCTTGGTGAAAGAGCAGGTACAGATCAGGTAAAATACATACATGGAAATTATGGAAGAGGAACATTTACATTTTATGGTGGACATGATCCTGAAGATTATCAGCATGCAGTAGGTGACCCTCCAACTGATTTAAGTTTGTTTAAAAATTCTCCAGGTTATCGATTGATATTGAACAATATTCTTTTTCCTGCGGCTAAAAAGAAAGAACAAAAAACTTAGAAATACAAGTTAATTCCATTTTACTGCTTTAATTAAATTCCTATATTTGCAAGCAAAATTTTAATTATGCCAGATCAATGACCGGCAGGTTAATACCCAACCCCGCCAGGTCCGGAAGGAAGCAACGGTAAGTATTTAACCTGGGTGGTCGTTTGGTCTGGCTTTTTTGTTTATGATTTTTTTTCAGGATGGAAATATTCGAAAATTTTTTTTGCTTTAGCTTTTCCAACTACTTCTGATAATTTCGATTCATCTAAATTTTTTATTTCATCAATGCTGTATTTTGACAGGAGCTTTTGAGCAATTTTTTCACCAATGCCATTGATTTCAAGTAGCTCACTTGTAAAAGTTCTTTTGCTTCTTCTCTCACGATGAAATGTGATTGCAAATCTATGTGCTTCGTCTCGAATTTGTTGTAATAACTTCAAACTTGATGATGTTTTTGAAATTAATAATGGTTCGGATTCGTTAGGAACATAAATTTCTTCAAGACGTTTGGCAAGTCCAATAATCTCATAATCTCTTAATTCAAGTTTTTTTAATATTTCGATAGCACTTGAAAGCTGACCTTTCCCTCCATCAACCATAATTAAATCTGGCATTGGTTCATTTTCTTCAAGAAGTTTACAGTATCTTCTGTAAATTACTTCCTGCATGCTTGCAAAATCGTTCGGACCTTCTACTGTTTTTATAATAAATTTTCTGTACAAACTTTTTTTAGGTTTACCGTCAACAAAAACAACCATGCTTGCAACTGTATCGCTGCCCTGCAAATTCGATATATCAAAGCATTCTATTTTTCGAGGAAGTTTTTTCAAATGCAAATCTCTTTGAAGTGCAGATAGAGCATAAGGTACGCTTCCTTCTTTCTTCATTCTCTGAAGTTGAATTTCTTCAAGGTAAAGCTGAGCGTTTTGTTTACACATCATCAAAAGAGATTTTGCTTCACTCTGCTTTTGTGGAATAACAAATTTGCATTTTTTTAATGCTCGTTTGTTTAACCATTCTAATAAAGTATCTGAATCATCAGGCTCTACTTCAAGAATTATTTCTTTAGGTACTTCAACGTATTCATCATAATAAAATCTGATAATTGCAGAATAAATTTGACTTTCGTCTTCATTTCCTTCGGTTGTTAATGCAAGCTGTTTTTTCCCTACTAATTTCCCTGAGCGAATGTTTAGAATTGTAGCAGCAACATCTTTCCCTTCATAAGCTGCGCTTATTATGTCTTTATCTTCTAAATCAGTGGATACAACTTTTTGTTTTGAAGAATAAATTTGAAGCTGTTCGATTCTATCACGCAATTCCGCAGCCTTTTCAAATTCTAAATTTGCTGCTGCTTCGTTCATTTGTGATTTTAATTCATCAATCAAATCATCAGTTTTCCCCCGCAAAACTTTAACAACATGATTTACCATCTGATTATAATGATATTGTGAAACAAGTCCTTCACATGGTCCATCACATTTTTTAATATGATAATCAAGACAAACCTTAAACTTCTTTTTTTGAATTGCTTCTTCTGTTATATAATATTTGCAGCTTCTTATTTTAAATATTTTGTTTATCAATCTAAGTGACTGCTTCATATTTTTTACGTCTGTGTAAGGACCAAAATATCTTGAACCATCTTTGACAATGTTTCTTGTTGGATAAATTTGTGGATAAGGTTCATTAGTTACCTTTATGTATGGATAAGATTTATCGTCTTTAAGATTTACATTGTATCTCGGTTTTAGTTCTTTAATTAAATTGTTTTCAAGAACGAGTGCTTCAATTTCGTTATCTGTTATAATTACTTCTAAGTCGTGTATTTTGGAAACAAGCGCTGCAGTTTTTGGCGAATCAATATTTTTTTGAAAATAAGAACGGACACGATTCCTTAAATTTTTTGCTTTGCCCACATATATTACTTTGCCTTTGTTATCTTTGAACTGATAAATACCGGGCAATGCTGGCAAGTTATTTAATTTGTCTTCTAAAAGTGGATTCATAAAATATTTTGTTGAGAATTTGTGTAATAAAAATCTGAAATCTGTAGATAAGAAAAAAGTCTATCTATTTTATTTTGAAAATAATTTAAAATAATTATATTGCTATAGTTATCGAGGGAAAATTATACAAATTAACCGAACAATGCTTGTGAAAGAATATGCAGAATTTTATTTGTAAATGCTCTGATTAAAAAACATACGAGGAAAAATTTTTCATTTAAATCTTATTTAAATAAAAATATGAGGGTTATCATGAAAAAGTCCTTCTTGATAGTGTTTATTTTATTTTTGTTTCATACTTCTTTTGCTCAAATTAATGGCAGAAGATTTGAAATTTCAGCAAGTGGAAATTTAGGATCGGTATCAACAATAAGTGAATCAGGTGATTATACTTATGAATCAGAAGCAAGATTATATTTCAATACTTATATCCGTGCAGGCTATTTTTTATCTGGTGGGTTTGAGTTCGAACCTGAATTTTATACATTCCTGACTGAAAGAGGTAAGCCCTCTTTCGTAATGAGTGCAAATTTTGTCTATAATCATCAGATTGGTGTAACGAAATTTTTCCCATTTCTTTTGATAGGTTATGGTCTTGGCAATTCTTATCCTATTTTAACAATGACAAATAGTTATATCAGGATGTCTGATAAGTTAGATGTAAGCTGCTTAAATGCAGGTGCGGGATTAAAATATTTTTTCAATAAAAATATTGCTTTCAGAACTGAGTTCCGATATCAACGCTTCCACGATAAATTAGAAAGTAACATTTATACTACAAGTGAATTTACAGAGAAATTAAATTCATTGTTAATTGGATTTTCAATTTTATTCTAACATTTGATTAAAATAGAAGAGATAATGATTTAACAGTTCTTTAAAACTGAAATTTTTGATAGAAATAATTTTATAAATAAACGAGTAATAAATCATTTACTGATTAGAGAGTATGCTTAGAGCTTTAGCCGTAATTACATAATAGTAATAAACAAATAGGAAGGGCAAATGAAAAATCAATTTATCTTAGCTGTTATTTACTTTTCTATTTGCTCATTACTTTTCGCCCAAAATTATTCGCTTAATGCTTCCTATCAGCTTGGCAGAGAAGGAGAATATTATGGCATCACAGCATTAAAGTGGATTAAAACATGGAATAATGAAAAAGTTATTTTAAGAGGAACGGCAGGACTCTTATTTGGAACACACTGGGGTGATAAATCTAACATTTCAGATTTTAGAAGAATTGAACTTGGAATTGAAAGCAGAAATACTATTGTCACTGGCAAAGATTTCTTTAATGTGATTAATGTTAGTTATTTGTTTTTGTCATACAAAAATTTCAGTGAAAATAACTTGGCAAGTATAAAGAACAACGGATGAATGTTTTCTTTTGGTTTTGGAACAAAAATAATTTCACCAGCATTGATTATGGCAAAATATGTTTGGGGTCCACAAAGAGGAATACGATTAGGTATTGAATTCGATTTTTAGAGTAATTTTATAAAAATCATTAATATGTAAATAATAATTGAACTTAACGCTTTTTAGGTTTTCTTTTTCCATGGTTTTAAGTTTATAATCTTTTGAAATTCGTTCTAACCTAAAATTTTTGAATAACTGAGGTTATTTTTTATTAAGAATATTTTTAATAAATGTCTTGATTGGTTTTTAATTAATAATTTGAAAATAATTGGAAGATTATATGGAACCCAAAATTATTCTTTCAGGTAAACCCAATAAATTTTTCAAATGGATTTATGCTATACTTGGTTTATCTTTTATTTTACAAAGTATAACAATATATGAAGAAGGGAGTATACCTTTTTACTTAACCTTATTTGGAGGAATAGTATTAATTTTGGGTTCGATATTTTACAGCATACCAAAATTTCTAAAATATATTAAAATTAGTGATGATGGTATTATCTTTAAGCCAAATATATTAGGTAAAGAAAAATTTTTAAGTTGGGAAAAAATCAAAAGAGTTGATTTTAATGTACATCGAATGGAAATTACTTGCTATAACAATGAAATTTATCGTATAAGTTTTTTTGAGCTTGATTATAAAACAAGACATTATATTTTAAGAGATTTTTTAAAATCAATAGCAGAAAAAAGGAAAGGTATACCTGATTTTAGCATAAAAATCTGATTTTGAAAAAATTTTAGCTGAATTTATAATTTTTGGGTATAACAACAATACCAGTTTCTGAAACAGTAAATCTTTTTTTATCAACTTCGGTATCAAAACCAATTTCTGTTCCTTCAGGAATAATCACATTTTTATCAATTATTGCTCTGCGAATTCTTGAATGTCGGCCAATGTTACAATTATCCATTATGATTGAATCGGTAATGTAAGTATAGCTGTTGACGCGAACATTAAAACCAAGAATTGATCTTTCTACTAATCCTCCTGAAATAATAGTTCCATCAGTAATCAAAGAATTAATTGCTCTTCCAACTCTTTCTCCTTCATGTGAAACTGTCTTTGCAGGAGGGAACTGCCTTTGTTCTGTTCTTAAAGGCCAGTCCTGATCATAAAGATTAAAATGAGGATTAACGCTTATTAAATCCATACTCGCTGCATAATAACTTTCAATTGTTCCAACATCAACCCAATATGGCTGAGCTTTTTTGTTTTCATCTACAAATCGATAAGCTTGAATATGATAATTATTTTTTATCATGTAAGGAATAACATTTTTTCCAAAATCAATATTAGGTACTTTTTCGGATTCCATTTTATTCATTACTTCTTTAATAACAGGTACATTGAAAACATAAATACCCATGTTTACAAATGAGTAATCTGGTTTGTCTGGAATTGCTGGTGGATTTTTAGGCTTTTCCAGAAATGAAGTTACTCTGTAATCATTATCTATTTCAAGCACACCAAAACGATTAGCCTGATCTTTTGGTATTTCAATAGCAGATAAAGTAAGTGCAGATTTTTTTTCAATATGATATTGAATCATTTTTAAATAATCCATTTTGTAAATATGGTCGCCTGATAAAATTAATAACCATTCATACTGAGAATCTGTTATTAAGTTGAAATTTTGATGAATGGCATTTGCCGTTCCAAGATACCAGTCTCTTCCTGTTTTGAATTGCGGCGGTATTGAATAAATAAATTCTCCAAGTTCAGGATTGAAAATATTCCATGCTTCATAAAGATGGCGATTTAATGAGTCAGATTTATATTGAGTAAGCACAAAAATTTTTCTAAATCCGGAATTCAAACAATTCGAAAGTGTGAAATCAATAATTCTGTATTTCCCGCCAAATGGAACTGAAGGCTTTGTTCGCTCTTTTGTAAGAGGATATAGTCTTTCACCCTGACCACCTGCTAAAATCATTGTAAGGGTTTTTCTTAAAATTTCGGAACCTGTATAATTTCTCATGGGAGCCTCCAGTCTTTTATTAAAATATATTTAATTATAAATTGATTGGCAATTTAATAAATGATTAACTTTGTGATGTTTAAGGATAAGTTATCTGTAATATTATGAATTTAAAAAAGAATCCACTTAAAACTGCAATAATTATTGCATCAGCATCAATTCTTTTTTCCATTGTTGTAATTATTCCTGTTACTGTCAAAACTCTTCATTTTATTTATAAACCAGTAAAACTGCTGACAAATTTTAATGGTACAGAACTAAATGAAAACTTTATTAAAGAATACAATCCTCCAGTTCAGACAAAATTTGATGTTTTGCATTATGATATACATGTCGAATTAATTCCTGATGACAAAATGATAAAAGGAACAGTTGTAATTAGATTTACAACAAATAACCTTAATGCAAAAGAAATAGATATTAATTTTTATGACAATATGATTATAAAAAAAGCTTTTCTTAATGATAAAACTGTTAACTTTGTTAGAGAAGAAACAATTGTAAAATTTCTGCCAGAAGAAATTCTTAAAGATACATCTGAATTAAAAATTATTTATGAAGGCGAACCTAAAAGACTTGGATTTGGTTCTTTTTGTTTTGAAGATGTGAATGGTCAAAGTTTTGTTTATACAATTAGCGAACCTTTTTATGCATCAACTTGGTTCCCGTGTATTGATAAACCCGATGATAAAGCTTTCGCAGATATTTTTATAACTAACGATTCTTCTTATGTTTCTATTTCTAATGGAAAATTAATTGAGATAATTTCAAATAATTCAAAAAAAACTTATCACTGGAAAACATTTTATCCAATATCAACTTATTTAATAGCTTTGTATTCAGCTAATTATAAATCTTACAATGAAAAATATATTTCTATTACTAACGACACTCTTAACATCTACTATTATGCTTTAGAGGATAAATTTGATGATGCTCTTCAGGATTTTTCAGACCATCCTCGATACATTAAAACATTTGAAAAAATTTTTGGACCCTATCCATTTATTAAAGAAAAATATGCAGTTGCGGAATTTCTATGGCAAAATGGAGCTATGGAACATCAAACTATTACTGGTGTTGGTTCAAGATTTATAACAGGTAAAAAATTTTTTCAGGATATGCTGATTCATGAATTATCACATCACTGGTGGGGAAATGCTGTAAGTCCAAAAACATGGAAAGATATCTGGCTTAACGAAGGCTTTGCTACTTACTCCGAAGCTTTATACTGGGAATATCAGGCAGGAAAGAGTGCTCTTAAATCTACAATGAGTTCTAAATCAGGAATGTTTTTGAAAGGGACTTTATATAATCCCAAAGATAATCTTTTCAGCAGTTTAATTTACAACAAAGGGGCATGGGTGCTTCATATGCTGCGGAGAGAAGTTGGTGACAGTTCATTCTTTAAAATTTTGAGAACATACTTTGAAAAATATAAATATAAAAACGCATCAACAGAAGACTTTCAGGAGATTTGTGAAAAAGTTACAGGAAAAAATCTTAAGTTTTTCTTTGACCAGTGGGTTTATAAAGGTACAGGAAAAATAGAAGCTGAATACAACTGGAATGTAATTCCAGCTAACAGTGGTTATAAAGTAATTTTTAATATAAAGCAGTTACAAAATGGTTATGATATTTATAAATTTCCTATTGATATAAAAATATTTTTTGAAAATGATGATCAGGAAATAAAGAGTTTTTATGTGCATTCACGAGAAAGTAGTTTTGAATTTATTACTAAAAATAAACCAGTGTCGTTTGAATTAGACCCTGATAAATGGCTGCTTGCAAATTTTAATTTATCTAAATGAATATTATGGATTCTCAAAAAACATATTTTTTTATTTCCGATTTGCACTTGGGTTTAGATTCACAAGAAATTGAAATACAAAAGGAAAATAAACTTATTTCTTTTCTAAAATTTGCAGCTCAAAACTGCGACGAGTTGTTTATAATGGGAGATTTATTTGATTATTGGTTTGAATACAAAAGAGTAATTCAAAAAGGATTTTATAGGACATATGCAGCACTAAAGGATTTTTCAGAGAGCGGAAAAAAAATTCATTATTTTATTGGCAATCATGATTTTTTACATAGAGATTTTTTTGAAAAAGAAATAGGAGCAATTCTTTATTATCATCCAATTTCAACAGAATTGAACGGGAAAAAATTTTTTATAGGTCATGGCGATGGATTAATTAAAAGTGATATAGGCTATAGAGTTATGAAACAAATTTTGAGAAATAAATTTCTTCAAAAAATTTATTCGATGATTCATCCAGATTTAGGAATTAAAATTGCAAGTCTTTCAAGTAAAACGAGCAGGAATTATTCTTCTCAAAAATTTCAAAACAGTATAGATGGACTCTATGAAACTGCAAAAGAAAAAATTAAAGAGGGATACGATTATGTAATTTTTGGTCATTCACACATTCGTACTTTTGAAAAATTTAATCATGGATATTACATAAATCTTGGTTCATGGCTTCAAAAACCATGTTATGGAAAATTCGCAAATAAATTTGAGATTATAGATTGGGTGTAAGATGATTAAAAATCAAATACCTTCAAAAAAAGTCCCGAAAAAGAAAAAGAGCAACGGCGTAAAATTTTTTATTCTATCTATTGGAATAATAATTATTGCTGCTTTTATACTTTTAGTGCAATATATATTTGAAGGACTGCCGTCACTTGATGAACTTGAGAATCCTAAACCTCAACTGGCAAGTAATGTTTACAGCATCGATGGAGAATTGATTGGACAATTTTTTAAGGAAAACAGAGTTGAAGTAAGCATTGATAGTATACCTCCTCATGTAGTTAATGCATTAATTGCTACAGAAGACAGAAAATTTTATGACCACTGGGGAGTAGATATTGGGCGTTTTATTAAAGCAATGTTTAAAAATATATTTTTATTTAAGAGGGAAGGTGCAAGCACAATTACACAACAGCTTGCAAAAAATCTTTATGAATTGAAACTGCAGAATGAATCTTTATTTGATACTATAATCAGAAAAATTCGTGAGTGGATAACTGCTGTTCAAATTGAGAAAACATATACTAAAAGAGAAATACTTGAAATGTATTTTAATATACAATGGTTTGGTCACGGTGCTTATGGAATAGCGATGGCTTCAAAAGTTTATTTTGATAAAGATGTAAAACAATTGAGTGTTGAAGAAGGTGCTCTTTTAATTGCTTTGTTAAAATCATGGGTTTATTATGACCCATATGAAAAATATGAAAGAGCTCTTCAAAGAAGAAATGTAGTTTTGAAGAATATGGTAGAAATGGGTTATTTAAGTGAAGATGAGTATCAAAGATTAAAAGTAAAACCAATTAGATTATCTTATAAAAAAATTGAACAGGGAATTAGAGGCACAATTGCACCACATTTTGTGGAATATGTTCGACAACAGATGGAAAAAATTGCAGCAAAATATGGGTATGATTTATATCGAGATGGATTAAATATTTATACAACACTTGACAGCCGAATGCAAAGAATTGCGGTTCATGCAGCAGAAGTCCATTTAAATGAATTTCAAAAACAATTTGATAAATCGTGGTCATGGAATAAATATAAAGGTGTAATAGATGATTTAATTGACAAAGCAATAAAAAATAGCATTGAATTTAGAGTTGCTTCGAATGAGGAAGAAAGAAAAAAAATTTATTACAGATTGAAAAACAATCCTCAGTTCATAGATTCAGTAAAAAATGCTGCAAAGAAAATTGAGGTAGGTTTTGTTGTAATGGATGTAAAGACTGGTGAAATAAGGGCAATGGTTGGCGGAAGAAATCAAAGATTTTTATATGGGCTGAATCATGTGACTCAAATAAAAAGACAGCCCGGTTCTGCTTTCAAACCGATTGTTTATACTGTTGCAATAGACAGAGGGTTGTATCCGGCTTATCCAATATTAAATCAACCTTTTAACTATAACGGATGGAGCCCGCAAAATTTTGATTTATCAACCGGCGGTTTTACAACTTTAAGACAGGGTCTTGCTCATTCAATTAATATTGTAGCTGCAAGATTAATTATTGAAGATTATGCACCACTTCCAGATATTGGAAGAATTGCAGAAAGACTTGGAATAAAAAGTAAACTTGAACTTTATCCTTCTATTGCGCTCGGTACATCGCTTGTTTCTCCGCTTGAATTAACAACTGCTTATGCAACTCTTGCTAATCATGGAATTTATAATGAACCTATTTCAATTTTGAGAATTGAAGATAAAGATGGAATGTTGATTGATAAATTTGTATCCGAATC
>CAZNFW010000002.1:64336-114946 GCA_964572725.1 uncultured Melioribacter sp. | reverse complement strand
TTTTTGGTTCTACTTCCCCCTCGCACTGTGGTGCAGAAGAGCAATCTTTCTTCTTTACAATTAATATCTTCCCAATTCCTTCTAAAAAATCTTCATTACTCTGTGTTACTGCACGTCCCTTTATTTTTATACTTATTGGGTTCATTTTCCCTGCCATTACGCCTCCTCCTGTTGAGGCATATATTTCTACTTCTACTGTATCTTCTTCTATTTCATCCGATGCTATAAATGTTATACCCTGCGTTATTTCATAAAAATAATCACTGTATCTATTACCTCCATGCCAGTATAATTCCCCATATCTACTGCCTCTTACTATTTCTACATTAAATAATCTCCAATCTTCAAAGTCCCTTATTTCTCCCTCAGCTGTTCTCTCTTTTAGTATTATAGCTGTACTCTCTCCAGGTTTTATTACATCCTTCTCAAATATTATTTCTATACCCGGCGGGGGATTCGGATTGTGTTTGATATAAAATTCAACAGCTACTGTTTGTGGACTTACATCTGCATCGTTAGTACTTATTTCTATCTTTACTTTTCCTATTCCTTCTGGATTATTTCCGTATTCCGTCAAAAAATTTAATCCCCCTCTTAATTTTCTATATGGCATTACTGCCTCTGTCCCTAAATAATTATTTTCTTCATCATATAACTCGCCATATTCCTCTCCTTCTACTATTCTTATCATAAATTCACTCTCACTGTTTATATCTCCACCATTATACCAACAAAATATTACTCCACTCTTACATTCATTCCTTATACTTAACAAAGATATTCGATTTTCTTCTCTATATAATATCGTATCTCTATTTGCTATTGCTTCAATTGTATGTGTAGGTTTCTTTATGTGTGTATAAACATACCTTGGGGATTCTCCTTCAGGTTCAATCGTATATACTACTCTTTCTTCTCTGTTTAATATTTCTTCAAATACTATTACATAATCATAATTATACATCGATACATAAAAAGGATTATTGTCGCAGTCTAAAAATTCTATACTATCATTCACTATATTACCTTCTATGTCTTTTGCATATAAATCTCTGCCTAATACTGTGATTTCGTTTTCTATAATTTGAGGTGAACTCCCATCATTAAACACTCTTCGAAAATGACAAAATTGATTCCCTTCTATTATTCTGAAAGTATAATATTTGTTTTTATCTATATAAAAATCTCCTATATTTTGTCTGCCAGGATGCAATGGATATATTGAACCCGACCATACATATTGTAAGAAATTTATCCAATCTTTTGTAGGTTTTATGCCATCGCATGGCCAGTATTGTGTTACTGTATTAATTCCTTGTAGATTTTTAATACCTACTTTTTCTTTTATTATTACTTGAGAATAGAGATTGCTTAAAAACAAAAAATTGAAGTGAAATAATATGATTGTTTTAAGAGGTAAATACGATAGAAAGTTAAAATAATAAATACCATACTTAAGACTTATAAAATGTTTATAAGCAGGATTATTTGCAGATACCCTCATATCTGCTTTATCCTTCTTATTTTATAATTATTTACTTATGATAGAATTTTTTCATTTTATGTTATGTATATATTATAGTATTTAACAAAGGTAATTTATCATAATTATTTATTCACATAATATTATCTTCTGTTTTTTCAAATTACAATTGCTATTCTTCCGTATTTCATCTCAGCTTTAATCTGCCTTGATATATATAAACAACTGTAAATTCAAATTCCCAATCGATTATGTCGTTGTAAATAAGCAAGCAAGTTTTTTAACTATACCAAGTTAGTGTATTATAAGTATATGTTCTAATCATCTTTCCAGTGAGTTTATTTTCTATGATTTATTTTTCTTAATCCATCTCTTACCTCCAACAATTTTCTTCCTGCTTTTTATATTTAGAGGTAAAGAGGTATTATTGTGAACGGTTAATAATAAGACATAATTGCAATTGATTTTATCATATTGTTTTACTGATTGATAATTTCTTAAGCCCTCAACAAAAGTCATCTTATGACCCTCGCAATAAAATAACTTTTTTCTGGCATTAGTATAATAAATGGGGTGTGGTATGTCAAGAAAAATTTTTTCTAAATGTTAATTTTTTTCATCTCACCTCTTTTATCCTTAGAAAGGCTTAAAATTTTTAATCGTGTATCCCTGTTTGCTGGAAATCAGATTTAATTAATACAGCAACCCTAATTGTGAGGGGGCTGTCTAAAAAGTATAATTTTTTGAGAAATAGACCACAGAAATCTCAGATTTTAATCGACCCGCCTGCCAAAGGTTTTCACAGATTATTTAATTGAAAAATTATTTTTTAGTCAACCCCCGAATAGAATATTTCGAGAAGTAAGAAGAAGAATTAATATCATTGGTTGTTTCGAAGATAAATCAAAGTTGGATAAAATATTGTTTATCAGCTACTGTCAGGCAGGTTTGTCTTTAATTTTATTAATTAATTGTTTGGTAATGTCTCTTTCATAAATGATTTGGCAATTACAAAATTTTAAGAACGTTATTAAATAATCATTCATAATTTCTAATTAACATGGCATTACAAAAAAATCAAAAAGGATTTTAAATTATTTTCTATTGTTATGTTTAATTATCACCCATCACAAATTATTCCCATTTTTTTAAAAAATAAATTCTTCCAACATATATAAAAAAAATACTCACAATAAAAGAAAAAAATATTTCGGTGTTATTACTTATTTCCCCGATTAAAGCAAGTGTTAAACTATTGTTGATTTTATTTAGTGGAAATAAAAAATTAAAAATCGTGGATAATACATTATTCATCCCAATCCATGCAGAGACTACTCCCCCACCAAAAACGGGTAGTATCATAATAACACTTGAAGTAAATCCATCTAAAAACATATTTAGTAATAGTGAAAATGAGGTTATATATATTATTGACGAGATAATTAGAAATGCTGAATGTACTAAATATGTAATTAACGAAATACCATATCTTAATTTGAATATTAAAAATGCTAAAAAGAATACTATGATAAATGAAATAGAAAAAATAATAAATATTCCAAAAAAAGATGAATAAACAACAGTATCTTTTGTTTTTAGCTTGGGCAATATAATTACAAGTAATACATTATTTTTAAATTCATGAAAGTATCGGTTAATAATTAATATTAACAGAAAAAAAATTATTAAAAAAAATAATGAAAAAATATTACTCATCAATTGTTTTATTATATATGGTTCATCAAGTGATATTCCAATAAGATCTATTCCTATTATTTGATTATCTTTAAATAAAATGTTTATAACCAACAATGCTAAAATAGATATTAACTGTAATAAAAATATTAATGCTGTTAAGGGCTGTCTGATAATTTTTGAAACGGTATATTTAATTAGTGAATAATTCATTTTTTATTACCACCACCTATTATAAAAAAGAAAAGTTCTTCTAAAGAATTCATTCTGTGGAATGATATACTTTCTCCTTCTTTAATATTTTTTCTATTATTGATTTCAGCATCTATTGTGTGATTAGCAATTTTCCCATTAAGAAGAAGTTGACCCTTATGTAGAATTAATACATTATCAGCTAATTTTTCTATTTCCCCTAATATATGAGAACTAATCAAAATTGTTGTTCCATTTTTCCTTAATCTATTTAGCAATTTAACAATATCCTTTCTTCCTTGTGGATCGAGACCATCGGTAGGTTCATCTAAAATTAACAATAAAGGATCCCCAATAAGAGCTTGAGCAATTCCGAGTCTTGTTTTCATTCCTTTAGATAATTTAGATACTAGCTCTTTTTTATAATCATTCAGTTCAACAGCTTCGAGAACTTTATCTACTTCGTCATTTATAGCTTTTTGAGGAATGCCAGTTAAATTACATATAAATCTAAGAAATGAATTTACTGTTAATTCATAGTTTATCCCATTAAAAGATTCAGGTAAATAACTTATTTGTTTGGCTCTATTATTATCAATTATTTTATTAAATATTATAGAACCGCTATCTGGTTTTAAAAGAGATAGTATTAGTTTAATAAGCGTTGTCTTACCCGCTCCATTTAAACCGAGCAAAGCTGTTATTTCAGATTGACATAGTTCAAAAGAAATTTCACCTAAAACAAATTCACTTGTTTTTGATTTTAAAGTCTTTTTCAAATTATTGACTTTTATAAGATAATCAGTCATATATTTAATTTGAAAGATAATGTAAAATATTTTTTCGTGCCTCTGCCCCTATGGGGAATTCTTTTTTAATTAACAATTGATTTTTTTCATTTAATATTAAAACTGAACTTTTTCTAATTTTATAATCTTGGAACAATTTGTTATCAACTAGTAAAACTGGAGAATGTATTTCATTTGTTTCCTTCCAAATTTGTAATCTAAGGGAATCCAGTGATTCAGTATTAAGGGATAATTTTTCAAATAGATAAGTAATATAAACGTTTCTATATTTATTTGATTTTAGCGAATCTGATAACTCAAGAAAATCGTCATAACAAAGTGGACAATTAAAATCATAAAATGAAACCAAAAAAAACACTTTTTTGGCAAATTTGTTCTCAAGTTCAGCATGATTTTGTGAGGTAACAAAAGACAATAAAAATGAAACAGTCCCTGTATTAGATTTCCTATTAGTTGACCATGCACTTTTGATTAATAAGATTTCTAAAATCATTAAAAATAACACTGGAATTATCCAAGCAATCCATTCTTTTTTATTTAATAAAGTACGGCCTTTTGTATGAATTAAAAATAATATAATTAAGCAATTAAGTAGAATCATATCAATTATCATTTGAGTCTTTGGTGGGAAACTGATATTTAAGCCACCAAAACAATTGCATCTTATCGAAATGCCAGTCATGACTTCATACATCAATATACCAATAAAAAAAGTCAATAATATACTCAGTGCAAAAGATGTAAAAGCTAATTTATATCTAATCAAGAGCATAAATCCTAATGAAATTTCGAGTATAATAACAAAAATTGCAATAAGATAAGTTATTTTTGAAAAAAATGGTAAAAAACGCATTACAGTTATAGAAAAACTTTTAAATACCAAAATTTTTGATATACCAGAAACAAAAAAAATGAGTCCAACTAAAGTTGAAATAGTTTTGCTAATTAAGAGTATTAAATTAAAATTTCCCCTGAATTTCATAGCTTTAAGCTCAATTTATATTTTTTAAGCAAAGTCCTTCTATTTTCAATTGTATAAAAATTCATATTATTATCAATAAATATTTCATCAGTTGAATTTGGTAAAATAAATGAACCTAAAAATTTTCCTTCAAAATTATAAATAAAAATTTCCCGTTTAGGATTCTTAATGTAGTGGCTTGCTAAAATGTAAATTCTAGATTTAAAATCAGAGGTTACAGATTGAATTAAATTATTTTCCGGAATAGATAATCTATTGCTAATTTTTACATACTTTGGGTGAGATGGAAGTTTATCAATTACTACTGTCTTTATGCTTTTATAGTTTGAATCAAGAATTTCAATAATATTTTGAACTAAATAAGTAACTGCAATATAACCATTGGGTAGTATAGTAAATTTATAAACATCTTTAAATGGATCACCAAAAGTATTTTTTAATTTTATAACTGCATTTATCTTTCCTTTTATATCGTACTTAAAAAGTGTTCTATCTTTTTTACAAGTATATGCACCAATAATTAAAAAACCGTTTCTGTCAAAAGACATATCGAAAATTGGTCCCTCTGTGTAAAAAACATAAAGCGGTTTCATGCTCGAATTGAAAACCTGTACTCGAGATGAAGCAAAATCTGAAACAACAACATAATTTTCATTAATTGTTATTTGACTTGGTGCTTTAAATTCACCTAAAGATTTTCCTCTTTTCCCAAAAGTTGATTTCAATTTTAGGTTTTTATCATAAATATTTACTCGGCAAAAAATTTTATCTGTAAGATAAATCAAGCCATTCTTAGAAAAAGAAATTTTTTGTGCATTCATTATAATTTCATTTTCATTTTTACCTCCTCCTTATTTAATTAATACCATTGATTTTGTTATTATTGTGGTGCTTGTGATTAATGAGTAGTAGTAAACTCCGCTGGGAAGATTCTGTGCATTAAAAACAACACTGTAATTCCCGGGAGGCTTTGATTCATTAACCAGAACAGCTACTTCTCTCCCGAGAGGATCATAAACTACCAGCTTTACATTGAAATATGAATTCCCATATCTGTTTTGAGGAACGGTATAATTAATAGTAGTTGTAGGATTAAATGGATTCGGATAATTATTTTCAAGAATAAATTCACTAGGTACAGAAAACTCTATATCATTATTCTCAACACTTACTATTGTCCCGTATTTCTGTCCGCCGATGATTACCCCAGTTAAGCATATAAGTGGTAATTCTGTTTGATAACATATTAAACCGTACTTATCTGCAATAATCTCGGTTGTGAATACATCCAAATATTCTACTGTTCTAAACAAAACAGTATCTTCACTTACTTTTACCCACCCGGTATCTTTTATAAGAGCTGTAACTACAGGATATCCCCATGATTCAAAAAAAAATTTATAAGATTGGTATCTTGAAAAAACTCCGGCATCAAAACTATCAACTAAAAATTCTTCACTTTTATTACCATCATTATCATAATCATATATATCAAATGTATATGTACTGGCTGTTAAAGTATCATATCTTTCCCATAAAGATAAACTATCTTTTGGAAGTTTAGTGTCTATCATGTTAATCCTTAGGAAATATCTTCTATTGCCAATAAGTGTATCACTTACTATCATCTGAGTTGCATAACGTTTATCCTCAGAGATATAATATTGCCAAACATTTCCAACCTGCAATGGATTGTAATTACGTTTTTGGCTATAGTACCTTTCCTTAAATTCTGCCGGCACATCATTGAGGTATTCTATATGTATTTGTGCAATGCATATTTTGCTAAGCAGAAGAATCAATACAATTATCATATTTCTCATATTATTCATCTCTAAATATTTGATAAGTCTTTGTGTCTTTTATAAATATGCTTGAGAACAGTAGTTTTAATAGTGTTAATAAAGAGGAAACCAAAGGATTAATTTTGTACTGTCTTATTAATGGATACTTTCCGAATTTTAAACCCTCGATAAAAGTCATCTTATGACCCTCGTTATAAAATAACTTTTTTCTTGCATTAATATAATAAATGGGTGTGGTATGTCAAGAAAAAATTTTTCTAAATGTTAATTTTTTTTCTTCTCGCATCTTTTATCCCTAGAAAGGCTTATAATCTTTTTACCTGGGGGCTGGCTAAAAAGTAATTTTTCAATTAAATAATCTGTGAAAACCTGCCCGCCATATTTTGGCAGGCGGGTCGATTAAAATCTGTGGTTTCTGTGGTCTATTTCTTAAAAAATTTTGCTTTTTAGACAGCCCCGACAGTTAAGTATTATGATTTATTATTTTTCATCTTTGCTATAAAACTTTCAATCATAATACTGCATTAATTCATGCCCGAGAAATTTTATTACTGCTGTTATAACACCCAAGTCGTCAAGATAACCTATTAGTGGAGCTAAATCTGGTATGGTATCTATTGGTGTTATAAAATAAATTAATGCACCAATAACTATCGACTTACGATACCATGATACACTCTTATCTTTCATATATTTATAGAGTGCTTTAACGTCTTTTGCAAAACGAATTTTATTCCCAACCCGTTCTAATTTTGTCCACAAATTTTCTTCAATGTAATCTGATTTTTCTTCAAATTCTTTTTCTGAATTTACCCTGCTTAGTTCTTTAAGATCTCTATCATAAAATTCGTATGACATATTTATTTCTCCTTATAATTTTCGAACCAATCAAAAATTGTATTCCACCACAAAATAGAATTTTGCGGTTTAGTCACAAAATGAAATTCATCCGGGAAATACAGTAGTTTACTCGGCACTCCCTTGCGCTGTAATGTTGTGAAAAGTTCAAAAGCTTGTCCTTCAGGTACTCTAAAATCATTTGCTCCATGTATTACTAATGTTGGTGTCTTAAAATTATCTGCATATCGATGCGGCGACCAGAGTTCATACAAAGAACGATTTGTCCATGGTGTGCCTTTAAATTCCCACTCGGGGAACCATAATTCCTCGGTTGTACCATACATGCTTTCTAAATTATAAACACCTGCATGAGATACTAATGCATTGAATCGATCAGTATGACCTAAAATCCAATTAATCATATACCCACCGTAAGAAGCTCCTGCAGCAAATGTATTTTTGTAATCAATGAACTTAAAATTGTCAAGAGCATAATCGTATACATTCATTAAATCAATATAAACTTTTCCACCCCAATCGCCTGATATTTCATCAACAAATTTTTGTCCATATCCTGTACTGCCGCGTGGATTGGGTGCAACAACAACATAACCTTTTGCAGCAAACATTTGTAAATTCCATCGATAATGAAAATCATCAGCCCAATGCCCTTGAGGTCCTCCATGAATTAAAAAAATTAATGGATATTTCTTTTTTGCATCAAAGAAAGGTGGTTTAATTAAAATTGACTGCACTTTTGCTCCATCAGCTCCATTACTCCAGAATGTTTCTATTTCATTAAATTGAATTTTCGTTAAAAGCTCCTCGTTAATTCTTGTTATTCGTTCAAATCCACCTCCATTTGTTTTAAGAGCAAAAATTTCTGAAGGCATTGTAGTCTTTTGTCGTTTGAAAAATATTAATTCACCATCAGGAGACATAATCATATCTTCATTAACACCGTCTTTAACAAAAGTTAATAAATCTCCTGTCTCAACATTAATTCTGTAGATTGAATTATAAATTTGATTTGCTGCATCAAAATATATGTATTTGTTATCGGGCGACCAGAGAATTTGACCAACTGATAAATCTAATTTTTCAGTTAAGTTTCTTAAAGTGCCTGTTGTTCTGTTATACAAAATTATATCTTGCTTATCTGCTTCGAAGCCTGCTCTTTTCATTGAACGAAAAGCAATGTATTTACCATCAGGCGAATAAACTGGTTGATTATCATTTCCTTTACTTACAGAAATTTTTTTATAAGTTATTTGTTTTCCTTTCAAAATATCTTCAACATTAACAACGAATACATCATTATTTGTACTTGTTGCAATTACTTTATCTGTATTCATTACAAATGCAATTTCTTTTCCATCCGGAGAAAATGTATAATCCTGATTGCTGCCAAGATCAACTGGAGGCACATCTGATTTACTTCCTTTAATTACATCATAATATTCATCCTTTTCAATATTATATAAAAAAAGATGACTTCTTTTTTCATCGCGCCATTTGTTCCATGAACGAAACATAAGCTCTGTAATAATTTTTGCTTTTACTTTGCTTTCCTGTTTTTCTTTATCTCGTTTTTCGTTGCATTCTTGATTTTCGCAATCGGGATAAACTTCTGAAACAAACATAATCTTCTTGCCGTCTTTTGACCACACTAAACCTGATGCACCTGTGTAAATGTTTGTTAATTGTTTATCGTTTTTTCCATTTAAATCACAAAGCCAGATTTGATCTTTATATTCATAAGCTATTGACTTTCCATCTGGAGAAAATTTTGGATTGCTTTCATTTTCTTCAGAAGTTTTAAGAGGTCTTAAATTTTTGCCATCAGTGTCAATAAGCCAAATATCTGAGTTGCCTTTATTTTTTTCGATGTCATAAGTAGTAACAGTAAAAGCAATTGTTTTGCCATCGGGGGATACATCAAAACTTCCAATTCTTTTCATCGCCCATAAATCTTCAGGCTTTAATGCTCTTTTTTGTTGAGGAAAAATATTTATTGAAAAGATTATAATTAGGCATAAAACACTGATTAACTTTTTCATAAATGCACCTAAAATTTTTTATTTAGTTAAAATTATAAAAAGCTGAATGGAAATGGAACAGAAATATTCTAAAAGCATAATTAAATTGATTTAATAAACTAAAAAATTATGACGGATTTTTTTTAATTATCTGTTCGTTATTGATTTTTTAAAGTATTTAATCAAGGTCTTTAACTTTACTTTAATAGAGCAATTCGAGATGTTATTGACAACATAAAAAAATTTACTCGCTTTTGTTCAACGGTAAATTTACTTAATCTCTATATTACTATCATTGCTTACGGATATATTTAATAAGTTGACAAAAGCGTTTGTGGGTATTTAGTTCTTCAGTTCATATTCATTTAATACATGAGGCAAGTTGATTATTCTAAATAAATAGACATAAAAATGTATAGTAGACTACTGGATATTTTTCATTAATAAATAACGATTTTATCAGTTTATAAAATTTTAATTTTGCTAACAGCCAGCATATCCAAATTGTCTCTGTACATTAAATTTATATTCTCAATAAAATTAGAGAGCTCCCATGCAAGCTTTCTGTCAAATATTGAATAAACCTTTAGCTCTCAACTGTAAAAAAATCTTAAGTTATATATACTATTACTTTTGATTTCTAAGCCATTCTAAACCTTCTTCGGGTGATTCAACAATCTCTAATTTAACACCTAAAGATGCATACCTTTCTATGATTGGTTTCATTGTCAATTTACCAGCAGCAGAATCTGGCATAACTATAGCCCAGTATTTCCAGCCATTTTGTAAAACTCTTGGCTCCCAATTCTCTTGACCCCATATAATATCTTCCTTTCTCAATGCTGCACTGCTCCTATCATCAGATAACCATTTATTACACTTATATTCAATAAAAGCATCTGCTCCTTTTGTCATTAGATTTTGAAAATCTTCTCCATAAACAAATTTTTTAATAATATGGTGAATAATTTTATCTTTTGGGTAGCAATAAATTTCATATTTGTCTGTTTCTGCAATTTTGATTTTTTCCATAACAACCTCCTGCTTAAAATTTGTTATTATTCTACCATAGAATTTTCAAATATGCTAACCACAGTCTATTAAACATTAGACCGCATTAAGAGTAAAGCTTTGTTTAAAGGTCTTTTAAGACCTTTTTATGCTTAAAATAAGCAAAAAAAATTATTATTAATCTCTTTATAAATGTGCTTTATATCACCTGATGGTACAAATAAAAAGTAACAGAATTTTTTAGAATTATCATCTTTTAATAAGTTCTAACTCAGCAGTTCTTCGTCACGATAAAGGAGCAGAATTGCGGATTGATTTACAATAACAAATTTTTGTTTTTCAATTTCAACTTCGATAGCATCTTTACGAAGGAACAATGCGAAATCTCCTTCTCTTGCTTGAAGAGGAAAATATTTTATTGATTTTCGTTCTTTCCAGGGTTCGTCGTCATCAACCGGAATTCCAATTGGATAACCAGGTCCAACCTTAATTACATAACCTCCCTGAACTTTTTCTTTTTCATGTACACCGGGAGGTAAATAAAGACCACTGTTTGTTCTTTCAAGATTTTCTTCCGGCTTTATTAAAACACGGTCGCCTACTATTATTATTTTATCTGTGTTAATCAATGTTAACTTCTATATATTACATATACAAAAATATAAAACTTGGTTCAGAGCTTCAAACAAGGTAAAAACAGAATGAAAGAATTATGGAATAAAAGATACTCAATAAATGAATATATTTATGGCAAAGAACCAAATGAATTTTTGATACAAGAGCTGCAAAAAATTCAACCGGGAAAAATACTATTTCTTGGAGAGGGGGAAGGAAGAAACGCTGTTTATGCTGCAAAACTTGGCTGGAAAGTTGATGCAGTTGATTTTAGTGAAGAAGCTAAAAGAAAAGCACACAATCTTGCAAATGAAAATAAAGTAGAAATTAATTATATCATTCAAGATATTGCAGAATACATTCCCCAAATAAATTATTATGATGCTATAGGCATATTTTACTTACACTTAAACGAAGATTTAAGAAAAAAACTTCACAAAAACATTATAAATGCATTAAAACCAAATGGCAGAGTAATAATTGAAGTTTTTGAAAAAGAACAAATAAAATACAATTCGGGAGGTCCAAAAGACGAATCTTTGCTTTATTCACTTGAAGATATTGCAGAAGATTTTATTGACCTTGAATTTGAAAAATTCTCAAAAGAAAAAATATTTTTAAACGAGGGCAATGCTCACAAGGGAGAAGCAATTGTAATAAGATTTGTAGGAATAAAATCATAACTTCCCATAAATAAGATACTCTGGAAACTAATATTTGACTCTTTAGTTTCCTGATATTTATATTTACTTCAGACTTATTATTAATTCCCAATGAACGAAAAAGAAAAGATACTTTTGTTTACAGAAGAAATATTCTTTAAAGAGGGCTTTCACAAAATTTCAATGGATGAACTTGCTTCGTCTCTCAGAATGAGCAAAAAAACTATTTACAAACATTTTCCTTCGAAAGAAGAACTTGTAAAGTCTACTGCCTATTCTTTTATGCACAAAATGAAAAAAGAAATTGAAGACATCGTTAAGAGCAATCAACATTCAATCGAAAAAATTATATCCATAATAAGTATTATTAAAAATATTGGACTTAACAGAATGAGTGAAAAGTGGCTTGATGATTTGAGACATTATCAACCTTCTTTGTGGAAAGAAATGAATTCTTTTCGTAACAAAATGATTAACAAAAATATTTCTATAATTTTTGAACAGGGAATAAAAGAAGGCGTTATTGTTAATGTTCCACATCAAATTATCATAAATGTATTTTTAAGTTCAGTTCAGGCAGTTGTAAATCCAGATTTCATAATGAACAATAATTTTTCAATAAGTGAAGCAATTAACTCAACATTAAAAATATTGATTAATGGAATATTAACAGAAAAAGGAAAAAAAATTTATAAGAAACTATCAAAGAATAATAAACAAGCATTCAACTAATAAAAGTAGGTTAATATGATTTCGAAAAGAGGCTTTTTAAATGCTCAACAAAATAAAATAAAATTATTTTTTCTATTATTGATGATTCTAATTTTCAACGGATGTAATAACAATAATCAAAATTATATTGAAGAGTCCGGCACTATTGAAGCTACAGAAATTGTTATTAGTTCTCAGGTTGCAGGCAAAGTAATAAAAATACTCAAGGACGAGGGTGACAAGGTTTTTGCAGGTGATACTATTTTAATAATTGACCAGGAAACATTATTAATCCAGTTAAAGCAGGCAATTGCAAATCGTGACATTGCAAAAGCTCAATACGATTTACTACTAAAAGGCGCACGAAAAGAAGATATTAAACAGGCAGAAGAATCATTAAAACAAGCAGAAGCAAATTTCATTCTTGCAAAAAATGATAAAGACAGAATGGAAAATTTATATCAAACAAATTCAATAAACAGAAGACAATATGAGGAAGCATTAACTCGTTATGAAGTTTCTCTTGCTCAGTTAAATTCTGCAAAAGAATTATATAGTAAAATTAAAAATTATGCCCGACCCGAAGAAATTGCTCAAGCAAAAGCAAATTATGAAAAAGCTGAAGCCTCAGTCGAATTAATACAAAAAAATATTCACGACTGTTTTGTTACTTCGCCCGTTAATGGGTTCATTGTGAAAAAATTTATTGAACAGGGTGAAACAGTTTCAATGATGTCGTCACTTTTTAAAATTTCTGATTTGTCGGAAGTAAAACTTTCAATTTATGTTTCGGAGACGAATTTAGGAAAAATTAAACTTGGACAAAAAGCAGAAGTAAGTATTGATTCCTTCAAAGATAAAATTTACGAAGGAACAGTAATTTATATTTCACCAGAAGCTGAATTTACGCCAAAGAACATTCAAACAAAAGATGAAAGAACTAAACTTGTTTTTGAAGTAAAAATAAAAATTCCAAATCCCGGTTTTGAATTAAAAGCAGGAATGCCCGCAGATGCTAAAATAAAAATTTCAGGCTAAGCTGTTTACATTAAAAGTTCTAATCATTAAACAAAATAAATTTAATAACTCATTAATTAAGTGAAATTAAATTGTATATAAATTTAGTACTCAAAAAAATATCAATAAGAATCATACATTAAAATTGTAACAAAATAATAGACAAAAATTTATCTAAGTAATCAGAATGTATCCAATCGAAATAAAAAACTTATATAAGTCTTATGGAGATGTAAAAGCTGTAAATGGAATCAGTCTTATTGTTTACCAAGGGGAAATGTTTGGTTTAGTTGGACCTGATGGTGCAGGTAAAACTACAACTATCAGAATAATGTGCGGATTAATTAAACCTGATGATGGAGAAGTGAATTTATTAGGAAAAAATATTTTAAAAGAAAAAAAGGAAATTCAGAACAATATCGGATATCTTTCACAAAAATTCAGCCTTTACGGCGATTTAACTGTAGATGAAAACATTGAGTTTTTTGCAGAGATTCATAATGTTCTAAATTATCATAAAAGAAGAGAAGAATTATTAGAATTTACCCGATTAAAACCATTTCGTAAAAGACTTGCAGAACAATTATCTGGAGGAATGAAACAAAAACTTGCACTTGCATGCAGTTTAATTCACAAACCGCAAATTTTATTTTTAGATGAACCAACAACAGGCGTTGACCCTGTTTCAAGACGTGATTTCTGGAAAATTTTATCACAGCTTCTTAAAGAAGGGATTACAATTTTTATGACAACTCCATATCTTGACGAAGCAGAAAGATGTCATAGAATCGCTATGATGAACAAAGGTGAAATAATTGCACTCGACCAGCCAGATAAATTAAAAGAAAGAATAAATAAACAGGTAATAGAAATTGTTTGCAGTCCTGTAAGAAAAGCTTATAGCACATTTAAAGAAAAAACTAATTATGAAGTTCAGCTTTTTGGTGATAGAATAAATGTTATTACAGATATTTCCTATGACTATAAAGAATTACTAAACATTCTCACAGAAAATGATATTGAAATCATTGATTCAAGAATTACTGTCCCATCACTGGAAAATATTTTTATGCATTTAATCAAATAATTATTGAGCAGATAAAATGATTATTGCTGTCAGCTCATAAATAAAAAAATTTCACAGATGAAAAAATATTTTTTGTGATATTTATTTATTGAAGAATTAACTGCAGCAAAAATGATTGTAGAATATTTAACTTAGAAGATAAGACTCTAAAGCTTTATAAACTTTTTCTTTTGGCATTTGTTCGCCTGTCCAGATTTCGTATGATTTAGCTCCCTGTTCTACAAACATTTTCAATCCTGTAATAATTCTTGCTCCTTGAGATTCGGCAAGCTTAAGCAATTTTGTTTTAATTGGAGTATAAACCACATCAAACACAATCTGGTCTTTTGTGAAAGATTCTAAAATTGTTGTAGCAGCATCATCAACATCAGGATACATTCCAATTGATGTAGTATTAACAATTAATTTAGAATTTCTAAAAATGTCAATTAAATCTGGAGGAACAAGCGGATAAGATTTGATATTTGAAAAAATCATTTTTGTCGAAAAATATTCTTTTAGTGATTCAGCTAATTGTTCAGTTCTGTTTACAATATTAATTCTATCTACTTTAAAGTTGCGTATTAATGAATAAATTACACTTCTTGATGCTCCGCCTGCACCAATAACTGTAACAGTAGCTCCCTGCAGTTCTTCTTTGAAAGGAAGCAAAGATTCTGTTACGCCAAGCACATCTGTATTATAACCTCTTAAAATTCCATCGTCATTTACAATTGTATTTACAGCACCAATAATACCTGCTTCTTCTGATATATCTTTAAGAAATGGCAATACTTTTTCTTTAAGTGGAATTGTAACATTAAATCCTTTTATTCCAAGTGCTATCATTCCTTTAAGTGAATCTTTTAATGCAGAAGGCGGAACATCAAAAGGAAGATAAATATAATTTAAGCCAGATAATTCAAAAGCGATATTGTGCATTAATGGAGAATAAGAATGTTTAATTGGATGACCAATTACTCCAACAATTTTAGTATTGTGATTAAATTTATTCTGGATTTGCATGGTAATCTTCAAGATTTATTTTCTTCGAGCAGTTTAATAAAAAGTTTTGAAGATTTTACATCAGGATAATCTTTGGTAAATTCATTTTTAATATCAGGGTCAAGCTCAAAAGCTTTTTTCAAACAATCGATAGCCTGCTGTGTATGGCTTAATAGAAAATTTATTTTAGCTTTGTTGTAATAAATTCCAGCATAATCGGGTTTCAATCTCAAGCATTCATCGTATGCATTTAATGATTCAATCCATCTTCCCATTTCAAAATATGTTTCTGCTAATTTAAACCAAGCACTAAAGTTATCAGGATTTATCTCAATAGCTTTTTTGTAGCTTTCAACAGAATCCTGAAGTTTGCCAAGTGAATATTCCAGATCAGCTTTAGCATACCATGCATCTTCAGGGTTTGATGTTAAAGAAATTGCAGTGTTAAAATCTTTTAATGCAAGCTGATATTTTCCGATTGAATCATAACAATATCCACGCGCTAAGTATGCTTCATAATATTCGGGGTCTAATTTTATAGCTTCGTTGTAACATTTAATTGCATTGTGAAATGAGCCCATCTCTTCATATGTTTGTCCCATATTAAAAAGAATTGTTTCATCATCACGATCTAATTCATAAGCTTTTTTATAAGCATTAAGTGCTTCATTAAATTTACCTAACTTAAAATATGCATAACCGCAGTTGAACCATGAACTTGAAAAATCATCTTTAAGTGCAATTGAAAATTCAAAAGCATCAATTGCTTTTTTCCATTCTTCCAATCTTAAATGAACAATTCCTTTGTTATACCATGCGGTATAACTATCAGGCTCATAATCAAGATATACTTCGTAAGCTTTTAAAGCTTCTTCAAGTTTATCTGAATTTTCGTAACAATATCCTAATTCATACCATGCTTCTGCAAATGCCGGGTCAATTTCAATTGCTTTCTTAAAATTATATATAGCTTCATCAAACTTATCTTTTCGTTCGTATAAAAGTCCAAGGCTGTATAAAGTTTCCTCATTATTTGGTTCTATCGATAAAGCTTTGTTGAGTGATTCAATTGCTTCTTCAAACATTCCAAGATTATCTTCAGCAATTGAAATATTAATATATGAATCAACATCATTGGGATTAAGCGAAAGAGCTTTCTGAAAACACTTATAAGCTTCTTCGAAGTCGAAAGAGTTATTCAAGAAAATGCCTTTAAATTGCCATGTGTCTGAATTATATGGTGCAACTTGAAGCACAGCATCTGTCAAATACAATCCATCTTCAATGTAATCATATTCAAGACAAAGTTGAATTGTGTCTTCTATTAAATCAAGATTTGAAAGTATCTGACCATTATCGATATAATCACGGCATAAATTAATTTTTGATTTAATTTCTTCTTCGCTTATATACGAATTATAATCATCAAAATATTCTTCTGAAAAATTCATTTATACTCCTGAGAAATTCAATAGAAAATGTATTATTAAGGTATATTAAAATCAAGTTGATTTTGTGATATAAAATTTGTTACAAAAAATAATTTTACAGTGTTTTGGTTATTACGGTGTGGAAAAAATTTTGCACTGAAAATTAAATAACCTTTTCTAATTTCCTTGAAGAGAATTCTTTCATTCCATCTGTAAAATTAAATTTATGAATAATTAATTCTTGACCAAATTTTTCTTTGTATAAATACTGAATATAATTTATAAAATTTTCAGAACAATCTTTTTTGACAATATGATAAGTGCTTCGCAAAGAATTACAGCTTATAATTTTAGAACCAATTACACATTCGTGTTCCATTGCTTTTGAAACAATAAAATCACAGTTGTCACAGCTAAGTTCGTAATCTTTAGACATACTCCAGTGAGATTCAACAATACATTTTCCAAATTCATCAAATGAATTTTCTCTGAGACTTGCAACAGCTTTTTCCACCCGCTCTCTTTCTTTAACATTATAAAGAACACGATTAAATATTTTTCTTGGAAGCATATGATAATGTTTAATTAAAAATTCTAATCCAACATCACGCAAATTTTTGATTCCCCATATGTAAAGTCTTAAACCCTTTACACCAATTTCACATTCTTCTATTCTTTCATTACAAATTTTTAATGAATTATTAATTCTTTCCCCTGTATCTATTACAACAACTTCAAAGTTATTTTTCATAGGAATTGAAGTGAATTCTTTTGAACGCAAATCGTAAAAAAAGAATTTGTTCTTTTTTGATAACACAGCAGTATAGTAATGAGTTTTATTGGAAATCTTGCCAATAATATTTAAATCATTTTGATAAATTAAATCTACCAATTCTTCAATGTTCAGCTTTAATCTAAAAGATTTTTTTAACGCAGAAGCAAAGCCAGTCTGAAGTGAAGCATATTTCCCAATACCCATGCATTCGGGCACTTCTGATAAATAAACACAATCAAATCCGTTTTGAATTAAATTGTTTTTCTTAAAAAGTTTTACTAATCCAACGTGATATTTAAAATCTATGCTCTGTTCATCAGGAATGTTATTAAGAGTAAATTCAATTGTTCTATGATTATCTGCATTGATGATTTTTACATATTTATCTTTTCTTTTTCTTAAAACGACAATAGAATATTTATTCAGCGATGCCGATAATAATATGCCATCATTGTAATGTGTGTGGTCTCCAAGAAGAATCATACTTACAGGAGTTACTGTTACGACAGAGTTACCAGAATCTCCAAAAGCTTCTTCAAATTTTGATTTGACCTGCGAAGCTTTTTCAAAAATTTGTTCTGAAGTATTATACTCATCAAATATTTTCATTACACGCCTTTAATTTTATTCAGAGAGCAAAGAATGTTTTTGTCTTATTAAATATCATATTAAACACCGTATTATTAAATGATAATCAAAATTTTGTTTAATTTTATTGCAAAATTAAGAAAAAGTGCATTAAACCAGAAATGAATGATTAAATTCGAACAATAATTAATAAAGGGTGCGACAATAAATTTCAAAAACCAATTTCTAATGCTCTTTATTGTTCAGTTAGAATGTGTTTTGACTTGTTTTAGAACTGCTCCTGTAATTGGTTCTAAAATTATTTTCTTAGAAATTTTATATAAAGGTTTTACACCAGCCGAATTTTTATCAACAAGCACTTCCCATGAACCATTGGGCAAAGGAAATTCAAGATTTTTTTCTTGTTCTGCATTAAAAAGTATCATAAATACATCATCTTCACTTTTTAATAAGTAACAAAAACCAAATTCACTTTCATAATGGTCATAAAATGAAATATCACTGTAATCAGCTCTTCTTAAAGCTGAATAATAATTTCTCAGTTCTATAAGTCCTTTGTAGTAACTATATAATTCTAAGTTAATATCACGGTGATAATAATTTAAATAGTTTGTTGAATTATCTTTGTTATAAGAATTATAATCAATTTGACCTTTGTGTGAATCATTATATTTGGTTTTAGAAGATATAATTTTTGTGCGGGCAAACTCCTGTCCTTCATGAATCATTACAATGCCTTGAGAAGTTAAGAGAAACAAAGCAGCAAGTTTATTTAACTTCATCTGTCTTGGAGTTAGTTTTACAAATTTATTCACATTATGTATTACTTTATTTGGTGGTAATTTATTTTCTGCTATTCTGATAAAATCTCCAAGTGTATAACCATCATGAGATTCAAGATAATTAACTGAATGTTCTTTTTTATAAAAAATACCAAATTGATCTCTTACCAATGTTCCATTAACGTAACTTTTTATTCTTGGTGGTGAATTATTGCCATACCATTTACCGAAAATCCATCCTAATCCATAAAATGGATTTTCACCTTTAATACCATTTCTTATCTGGTCATTCCACGCTGCGAAATTTCTTTCTGAAAAACCTTTCGGATTATATCCGCCTCCCCATGCTTCTGAAATTAATATAACATTTGGATTAATTTTTCTTGCTTCCTTTCCAATCATTTCAATTGTTTCCCAGTCAATCAATGTTCCCAAATCAAAACGGAATCCATCTATGTAATATTCTTTCATCCAGTATAAAATGCTGTCAACTATTAATCTTCTTAACATAGGTCTTTCTGTTTTTAAATCATTTCCGCATCCGCTGTGAGAAATATAATTTCCATTTTCATCAAGCCGAAAGTAATATTCTTTATCGATTTGTTTTAAGTTGCCAAGTTCATATTCGGAAAGATGGTTATAAACTACATCCATTATCACAGCAATTCCATTTTTATGAAAAGTTTTGACAACATTTTTAAATTCATTTATTTGTTTTCCACTTTTTCCAATCCATTTATTCCATTTGAAATTAGTTTCAGAATAATAAGCAGAAGGAGCGAAGAATGCTGCTGTCATATAACCCCAATGATTTCTTTCATAAGGATTCCAGCTATTTAAAAAATTTCCTTTTAGCTTTCCAAAAGGAGCTTCACAATAACCAAATTCCTGAATGGGCATTAATTCGACTGCGTTAACACCAAGTGATTTAATGTAGTCAATACCTCCAGTAATTCCTTCTTCAATTAATCCAAGGTAAGTTCCTGATTTTTTTGCACCTGAAGATTTGTGAGCTGTCATATCTCGAATATGCATTTCATAAACAATTAAATCTCGCCAGTCAATTTTTTGCCATGAAGTTCCTTCCCAATCAAAAGGTTCATCTTTTATAATTATTGAAACTCGAGGATTGAAGTATGATGTAAAAGTTGCTACTGCTTTTGAATAAGGGTCTATGCAAATTGGTTTGTGAGAGTTTGCTAAATCTTCTCCTTCATGATAAACTTTATATCCATAAAATTTATTATAAAGTTCAGAATCAATTTCAATTTCCCAGACCCCATCGTTGTCTTTTGTCATAAAATATTCTTTATGAATTTTATCTTCAGGATTTTCAAATATGCATAATCTTACCTGAATAGCTGATGGAGCAAAAAGTCTGAAATATGTTTTACCATTTTCTACAAACGAACCGAGTTTTTTACTGGAATAGTATTTATCTAATTCTTCTTGTTTATTTTGTAAAGTATAAACAGAAGATTCATTTTTGTTTTCTTTTTCTATAACAAACAAGTATCACCTTTATTAAGATTATAAGAAATATTAATCCACACGGTATTATCGTAAAATTTCAAAAAAATTTTGTGTGATTATAAAATTAATTTAAAAGCAAAAACAATTTAAATATTGTTCTAAGTGGAATTAAATCATTTTAATAATTATCAATTTCATAATTTTTATTATAATAATAAAAACAAAGGATTAATTAACACTGCAAAATGTTATTATTGTGTAAAAATTAATTTTTTTTTAATGGCATTATTTCTGATAAAAGATTATAGCCCATAATAATTTTGGTTTAATATATGATAATCAATACAATTGATTTGCTGATAATAATAGCATACTTTGCTGTTATCTTAATAATTGGAATCTTAGTATCAAAAAGAGCAATTAAGGATATTGATTCATATTTTCTCGGAAGTAACGCTCTTCCATGGTGGATACTCGGGATTTCAAATGCCTCGGGGATGTTTGATATAACAGGGACAATGTGGCTTGTTTATTTAATGTTCGTATATGGATTGAAAAGTGTATGGATTCCTTGGCTCTGGCCTATCTTTAATCAAATATTTTTAATGGCATATCTTTCAGTCTGGCTGCGGCGCTCAAATGTGATGACAGGCGCACAATGGATTGAAACACGCTTCGGAAATGGAAAAGGGGCAAGACTTGCTCACTATATTGTAGTTTGTTTTGCACTTGTAAGCCTTGTTGGATTTATTGCTTATGACTTTAAAGGAATTGGAAAATTTGCAAAAATATTTTTGCCGTGGGATTTATCTCCTGATGCTTATGCCATTATTCTGATGAGTATAACTGCAATTTATGCTGTTAAAGGCGGAATGGTTAGTGTGGTAGCAACTGAGGTTCTTCAATTTTTTGTGATGACAGTTGCTTCGATTGCCGTTGGTATTGTGGCAATGAATGCTGTATTTCCTGAAACATTAAACAGTGTAATTCCTTCAGGGTGGAAAGAAATTTTCTTTGGATGGCATTTAAATCTTGACTGGTCTGGCATTATGGATTCCGTTAATCAAAAAATTGCTCAGGATGGATATGAACTTTTTACAATATTTATGATGATGGTTTTATTTAAGGGAATTTTAGTAAGTGCAGCAGGTCCAGCTCCAAATTATGATATGCAAAGAATTCTTGCTACAAGAAATCCAAAAGAAGCAGCTAAGATGAGCTGGTTTGTTTCTGTTGTACTTTTCTTCCCAAGATATATGATGATCGCAGGATTAACGGTGCTTGCACTCGTATTCTTAATGCCTGAATTAAAAGCAATGGGCCCTAATATTGATTTTGAAATGGTTTTACCTTTAGCTTTGAAGAATTTAATTCCTGTTGGTTTAATTGGTGTTTTATTAGCAGGATTATTAGCTGCTTTTATGTCAACTTATGCAGCAACACTTAATGCTGCCCCGGCTTATGTAGTTAATGATGTATATAAAAAATTTATAAATCCAAATGCACACCCCAAAAAATATGTTAAGTTGAGTATCATAGTTTCAATTTTCTTTGCAGTATTAGGTTTTGTATTTGGTATTCTTGCACAATCTGTCAATCAGGTTACGTTATGGATTGTAAACGGATTATGGGGAGGTTACACAGCTGCAAATGTCCTTAAATGGTACTGGTGGAGATTAAATGGATATGGATATTTCTGGGGAATGGTAATTGGAATTGCTTGTGCATTATTAATGCCTGTATTATTTCCTGATTTACCCACTTTGTCTGCCTTTCCTTATGTTTTAGCTCTATCCGTTATTGGTTCTATACTAGGAAGTTATTTAACGGAACCTGAACCAGACGAAGTATTAATGAAATTTTATGTTAGAGTAAGACCATGGGGATTGTGGAAACCAATTAGAAAAAAAGTAGAAGCTCGTTTTCCAGAATTTAAATCAGATGCAAATTTCAAAAGAGATATTTTTAATGTAATAGTTGGAATTATCTGGCAATCAACTCTTCTTGCTATACCAATGTATCTTGTTATAAAAGAATACAAATCTTTAATCATTACTTTGGTTATTACTCTTATTACATCCATCATTTTAAAATTTACATGGTGGAACAAGTTAGAGGAAATAGCTGGAGAGAAAACCGAGAAATTCTATAACGATATTGCTGAAAAGATTTAATAATTATTTATGAAAGAGGAATCAATTCTAATAGAACTCCAAATAAAAATTTCCTATGGATATGGTGATTTTGCTTCTTCAATGTTCTGGAAATTATTTTCTCTGTACCTATTGTTTTTCTATAAAGATATTTTTGGAGTACCCACCGCTGCTGTTGGAACCATGTTTCTAACAACAAGAATCTTGGATTCAATAAATGACCCAATGATGGGTGCGATTGCAGATAGAACAAACACTCGATGTGGAAAATTTCGTCATTATCTTTTATTTGGTTCAATACCTTTTACAATAATTGGAATAATTATATTTACCACACCAAATTTATCTGCTTCAGAAAAACTAATTTACGCTTATGTAACTTACACTTTGATGATGATTTACACAGCTGTAAATGTTCCTTATTCATCTTTAATGGGTGTTATAACAAATGATACAAACGATAGAACATATCTTGCATCATTTAGATTTATTGGTGCATTTTAGGGTGGAATACTTGTAACATCTTCAGCTAATTATCTGATTTTACTGTTTTCTACCCGCTTTCTGAAGATTACATAAAAAAATCGAAATTGAATATGAACTTGCAAGAAATAAAAATTGAAGGAGATTTTTAAATGACAAAAAAACAATTTAATGAAAGAGTAAAAAAGTTGTTCGAAGACCATAACAAGTTAATAAAAAGAAAAAATGTAAAACTGACAAAAACAAATGGTATTTTTTATCGTTATAAATATCCAGTGCTTACAGCAGAGCATACACCAATTTTCTGGCGTTACGATTTAAATTACGATACAAATCCTCATTTAATGGAAAGAATGGGAATTAATGCAACTTTTAATTCTGGAGCAATGGAATTTAATGGCAAAATAGTTCTTGCTGTACGAGTTGAAGGGGTTGATAGAAAATCTTTCTTTGCAATTGCTGAATCACCAAATGGAATCGATAATTTCAAATTCTGGGATTTCCCTATTACAATTCCTGAAACAGATGAACCCGATACAAATGTTTACGATATGAGACTTGTCAAACATGAAGATGGATGGATTTATGGAATTTTTTGCACTGAAAGAAAAGACCCGAATTCACATCCAACTGATACATCTGCAGCAATTGCACAGGCTGGCATAGTGCGTACAAAAGATTTAATTAATTGGGAAAGATTGCCTGACCTGAAAACAAAATCGCCGCAGCAAAGAAATGTTGTTCTTCATCCTGAATTTGTAAATGGCAAATATGCATTTTACACACGCCCTCAAGATGGATTTATTGAAACTGGAAGCGGTGGTGGAATTGGATGGGGTTTAGCAGATTCAATTGAGAATGCTGTAATTGAAGAAGAAATAATTGTTGATGAAAAAATTTATCACACTATTAAAGAAGTAAAAAATGGATTGGGACCAGCTCCAATTAAAACCGACAAAGGATGGCTACAACTTGCTCATGGCGTTAGAAATACTGCTGCAGGATTAAGATATGTTTTATATATGTTTTTAACAGATTTAAATGAACCTTACAAAGTAATTGCAAAACCAGGAGGATATTTCCTTGCCCCTGAAGGTGAAGAAAGAATTGGAGATGTTTCTAATGTTGTTTTCAGCAACGGATGGGTTGCAAAGAAAAATGGTGAAGTTCTAATTTATTATGGCTCTTCTGATACAAGAATGCATGTCGCAGTTTCTACTATAGACAAACTTTTAGATTATGTATTAAATACACCAGAAGATGGTTTGAGAAGCGCTGTTTGTGTTCAACAAAGAAATGAATTAATTAAAAAAAATCTTGAAGTAATGAAAAAACTAAAAATCAAAAAATAATTTTTTCCATCTCACAACATGTTTTAATAAAACTGTGCCGCAATATTTTTAATTGAAGCAGCACAGTTTTTTATTTACTAAAATCCAGATTTTACTATGCAGCTTAATGAAATGATTTCTACTGCCCACCCCTTAAAAATTCAGGTTCTTCAAGTGTTAGAATTAAAGAAATTCTATGTGTATCGGGCAATCTCTCCGATTCTGATTGTGTTATTCTTGCAAAAGAATAATCAATGGTGAGTTTAGGAAGGTTAATTCCGGCTCCAATTGTAAACTGTTTTACATCACTGTAGCCTGCACGAACAGAAAAAATATTTTTGTAATTGTATTCAAGTCCGGAATGAAAATCAAAACTTACTGGACCAATATTAAAATTAGAAGCTGATTTTCTATTTTCAAATCTTAAATCCAAATCTAATACTGGAATAATTGTTCCTCCCAGAATATTTAGAAGGTAAGCAGTTCCAACTTTAACAGTTGGAGTAATTAATTCATTTCTTCCAGTATCCCATGCAACTAATGTTGTTGTAATATCTTGAAAATTCAAACCGAGAAAAAGATTTTCATAAGGTTTATATTGAGCACCAATATCGAATCCAATGCCTGCCGCACTAAATTCTGCAATATTTCTTTTTATGATCTTAACATTTGCACCCCAAGTGAAATTTTCTGAAGCACGTTTTGCAAATGTTAAATAAAATGCCCAATCTGTATTATTAAATTCAGTAATTTTTGAATAATCCGGTTTATCATCATGAATATCTAAAATTCCATCTCCATTAACATCATAAATTGCATTTCGTGTATCAGGTATTCCATCTATGCTCAATCGAATAATACTTAATCCAAAACTCATATCCTTTCCGTATGGAACAGCAACAGCTCCATAATTATAATTGACCAGACTTCCAAAATGCTCTTCGTGCATCAAGCTTATTTGAGGATAATTTAATTTTGCCAGACCAGCAGGATTCCAGTATCCACTTGTAACATCATTAACAATTGCTACTTGTGATCCGCCCAATGCAAGTGCTCTTGCACCGACTCCAATTGATAAGAATTCGCCTCCGTATTTTCCTATAACTGTTTGTGAGTATATCGCAATTGAAGTGAGGAGAAAGAACAAAAGAAAAATAATTTTTTTCATAATTAATCCTTTCTTTAACTTGTAAAATTCTTCTGTTCTTTCTCCTTATTTAATGAAGAAATTTTATTTGCAAATGAATTTATTTTTTTTCTGTTTGTTTTGCAACTGCATTAATAGCAGCATTAATTGCTTCCTGATCGCCAAGATAATAATGATTAATTGGTTTTAAGTTTTCATCAAGTTCATAAACGAGTGGTATTCCTGTTGGAATATTTAATTCAACAATATCTTCATCAGAAATATTATCAAGATATTTTACAAGTGCACGAAGGCTGTTCCCGTGTGCTGCAATTATAACTTTCTTACCGCTTTTAATTGTTGGAGCAATTGTTTCGTGCCAGTAAGGCAAAAATCTTTCAACCGTGAGTTTTAAACTTTCTGTTAAAGGAATATCTTTTTTATCCAAATCTTTATAACGAGGATCTTTACCGGGATATCTTTCATCATTTTCATCAAGCGGCGGAGGCGGAACATCGTAACTTCTTCTCCAGAGTTTTACTTTTTCCATTCCATATTTTTCTGCCGTCTCTGCTTTATTCAATCCCTGAAGTGCACCATAATGTCTTTCGTTCAATCTCCACGATTTAATTACAGGTATCCACATTAAATCCATTTCTTCTAAAGCAATGTAAAGAGTTTTGATTGCTCTTTTTAATACCGAAGTAAATGCAATATCAAAAGTATAACCTTCCTGCTTTAATACTCTGCCTGCTTGATGTGCTTCTTCAATGCCTTTTTCTGAAAGGTCAACATCTGTCCATCCGGTAAAAAGATTTAATTTGTTCCATTCACTTTCACCATGTCTAAGCAATACTACTTTATGCATTTTTTTCTCCAAATGTTTTTTAAAAAATCAAAAGCAAATATATAAAAAATTTATTCCATTCTGTTTTTTTTGATTACTTATTGACTTATCTTTATAATGAATTTAGAAACCGGGTCATAAAATGAGCTCAACAAAAAGTTTAATTTATCATTTTTTTACAGATGACGACTTTTTAAGATTTTCAAAAAAAATTAAAGAAGCAGAAAAAAATACTTCGGGAGAAATACGCATCTGCATTAAAGAAAAAAGAAACTTCTTAGACAAACGCAAAGAACTTAATGAACTTGCAGCAAAAGAATTTTATAAATTAAATATGCATAATACAAGAGATAAAACCGGAATTCTTTTATATCTGCTCTTAAGTGAAAGAAAATTTTATATACTTGCAGATGAAGGAATTAATTCAAAAGTTGAAAGTGATACATGGAATAAAATTAGAGATGAAATTCAAGAAAAATTTGTTGAAGGAAAATTTTCTGAAGGAATTTTGCACTGCATAGAAAGAGTTGGAAAAATTTTAAGCGAACATTTTCCGATTAAACCAGATGATAAAAATGAATTAAGCAATAAAATTGAATTGATTTAAAAAATAAAATGAATCTTGATAAAATTTTTGCACTTGAAAATTTATAAACGATGATGAGCTACAAAAATATTTCTAAAGAATCTACCGTTAGTTACACAGGCAAAAAATTTGTAGACGAAAGCTGGGATTTTAGAAAAGCAAATACAAAAGAATTTACTCACTGCTTTCATTCTTATCCAGCAATGATGATTCCGCAGGTTGCAAGACGAATAATAGAAAATTATGGAAAGCGAGCTAAACTTTTGTTTGACCCATATTGTGGAACAGGCACTTCACTTGTAGAAGCAAATCTTGCTGGAATAAATGCAATTGGAACAGATTTAAATCCTTTAGCCCGTTTAATTGCTACAGCAAAAACTACAAAGATTGATATTCAAATATTAGACTTGTTTCTTTATGATTTTAACAACTATATATTTTCACTAAACTTTGGTTTGCAAAATTCAAAGTCTATCATTATACCTGAAATAAAAAACATTGATTATTGGTTTTCAAAAACAGTTCAACAAAAATTAGGTTTAATCTTAGGATATATTGAAAATATTAATGATAATTCAATTAAAAATTTCTTCAAGGTTGCCTTTAGTGAAACAGTTCGAGAGTCTTCATTTCTTAAAAACGGTGAATTTAAATTAGTTAGAGACAAAAATATTGATAAAAAAGAAAACATTGATGTATTTGGTTTAATGATTTCAAAACTTTCCAGAAATAAACAAGGTTTACAAGATTTTATTAATCACTGCAAAAATAATGCGACATCAAAAGTTTATGATTTCAACACAGTAAATAACATTCCACAAGAAATCATCAAACCTAATAGTGTTGATATTGTAGTTACATCCCCCCCTTACGGTGATTCAAAAACAACTGTTGCTTATGGTCAATATTCTCGTTTTTCAAATGAATGGTTAGGCTTTAAGGATTCTAGTAATATAGATAAATTATTGATGGGATTTGAAAAAAGAAAACATAAATACAAAACTAAAAGTGATATTTTAAGTGATGTAATAAATGAATTAGAAAAAAAAGATGTTGAAAGAGCAAAAGATGTTATCTCATTTTATGAAGATTATGAAAAATCAATTAATAACATATCTGCTACAATTAAAAGAGGTGGTTTTGTATGCTATGTTGTAGGGAATAGAACCGTAAAAGGCATAACAATACCAACTGATGAAATTACTGCTGAATTATTCGTAAAAAATGGATTTACTCATTTAGAAACAATAATAAGAAATATTCCAAACAAAAGAATGCCCCTAAAAAATAGTCCATCAAATATTAAGGGCGAAATTTCTCACACAATTAAAAATGAATACATAATAATTTGCCAAAAAAATTAATGCAGTTAAAAGAATTAATAAAATCGTTAGAGAATCTTAAAAACAAAGGTTATGTAAAATCTATAAGAAAAGGTCCCACAGGAATAGGTTATTTAATCGAAAAAGAATTGGGATTAAAAGAAACTAATGTTTCAATACCAGATATTGGCGGAAGAGTTGAATTAAAAGCAACAAGAAAAAATGTTAATTCATTAATTACTCTCTTTACTTTTAATAGAGCAGTTTGGAAAATAAGTCAAAAAGAGTTGATTAATAAATATGGTTACCTTGATGATAAAAATAGAATGGCACTTTATAATACGGTAAATAATAAAATACCTAACACACAAGGATTTTATCTTGTTTCTGACAAATCTAAAAATCTTATCATACTTAAAAACGAAAAAGAAAGTGTAAATTTAGCAGAGTGGAGTACATATGTTATAGCAGGAAAATTTATGACCAAGTTAGACAGATTAATTCTTATTTTAGCGGATAATAAATATGAAGGTGAATATGAATATTTTCATTTCAACGAAGCATATTTACTTGAAAATCCTACACCAGAAAAATTTCTTGAAGCATTTGAAAAAAATGAATTATTTATTGATTTAAGAATGCATATAAAAGAATCAGGTGGTGTTAGAAATCACGGCACGGGCTTCAGAATCTCAGAAAAAAATTTGAAGGAACTTTATTCAAAAGTTAAAAAAATAATTTAACTCAATAATTATCACACCTTTTTTTGTTAAAGAATAAAATGAATTTTTTATCTCTTATGATTGTTACAAAGTAAAATTCATATCGAAAAAATGAAACTCACTAGGAAAAATTTTATAAAAAAATCATTCATGTCTTTAAGCGGCTTTTTCTCCTCATTATTATTTTTTCAGTCTGACATTAAGGCAAAACCATATATAAAATTAAAACACAAACCCGAACCACAAAGCTGGGATAACAAATCTATAACTTTATCATGGCTGGGACATTCAACAGTTTTAATAAATTTTTTTGGCAAATGGATTTTAACTGACCCTGTTTTATTCGAACGAGTTGGAATATACTTTTTAGGTACAAATTATGGTCCTGCAAGAATTTCCCCGCCAGCATTAAACATCAATGAAATTCCTCAACCGGATATTATTCTTCTTTCTCACGCTCATATGGACCATATGGATTATTGGACATTAAAAAATTTATCAAACAAATTTCCAAATAAAATTGATGTAATAACTGCTTACCTAACAAAAGATGTTATTGCAGATTTACCATGGAAATCAATAAATGTTCTTGATTGGAATGATGAGATTAATTTACAAGGAATTCGTTTTAAGGCATTAGAAGTAAAACATTTCGGATGGCGGTTTCCATGGGAAAAAGACCGCTCAAGAGGTTACTTTAAGGACGGAAGAAGTTATAATGCATACATTATTGAATCAAATGGTAAAAAAATTTTATTTGGCGGTGATACTGCTTTTACAGACAAATTAAAATCAAGCAACGAAAAGAATATCGACATTGCAATTATGCCAATAGGAGCTTATAATCCATGGAGAAGAAACCATTGCAATCCAGAAGAAGCTCTTAAAATGGCATCCGAACTAAATGCAAAATATTTTGTACCAATTCATACTAAAACTTTTAAGCTTGGTGTTGAACCAATAAACGAACCCATTGAATGGTTGCTTAAATCTGCTCCTAATTATCCGCTTATAATTGGACTGCACGAAATAGGACAAACTTTTCAACTCTCTTAATACTCAACTTTTTATCTGACATTTACATAAAATAATTTTAATTTTAAAAAAAAGGTTAAAAAAGGTTAATAATTATGAACAGATTGATTATTAACAAAACCATTTTAGTTTTTATTCCTCTAATACTTTCACTTACTTTCTGCAGTTGCAAATCAAATTCAACTGAACCAGATGATAAAGATTCAACTGCAATTCCCGGGTGGCAATTAGTATGGTCTGATGAATTTAACTACGAAGGTTATCCTAATCCACAAAAATGGGGTTATGATATAGGTGACAATGGTTGGGGAAATAATGAAAAGCAATATTATTCTGCGCGTCTTGAAAATGCACGAGTTGAAAATGGTAAACTAATAATCGAAGCTCGAAGAGATTTTTGGAATGGAAAAGAATATACATCTGCAAGACTTGTAACGAGAGGCAAAGGAGATTGGACTTATGGCCGTTTTGAAATTCGTGCTAAACTTCCTAAAGGAAGAGGAACCTGGCCTGCTATCTGGATGCTTCCTACAGTGTGGAATCTTGGAAATGGAAGCTGGCCTGATAATGGCGAAATTGATATAATGGAACATGTTGGTTATGATCCGGGTGTTATTCATGGCTCTATTCATTGCAATAAATATTACTGGAGAATTGGAACTCAAAAAACTTCCACAATAAAAGTTCCCGACTGCATGGATAATTTCCACAACTACATTTTAGAATGGAATAAAGATGAAATAAAAATTTTTGTAGATGATAAACATTATTTCACATTTAAAAATGAAAATAAAGGATGGGAATACTGGCCATTCTTCAAAGATTTTCATTTGATACTAAACATTGCTATCGGTGGCGATTGGGGCGGTGCTCAGGGAATTGATAATTCAATATTTCCTCAAAAAATGGTAATTGAATATGTAAGAGTTTATAAAAAAATTGAACAACAAACTAAATGAACACTTTTATTAAAATATCTGTGCTGCTTAGCACTTTTGTTTTTTCTATTTCTCTTGCACAAGTAAATCTAACTTCATCAAATTTGCCAATAATTATAATTAACACAGAAGGGAAAGTTATAGTTGATGAACCCAAAATAGATGTTTACATGGGAATAATTGATAACGGTGAAGGAAAAATTAATTACATCACTGATGAGTTTAATAGTTACAATGGAAGGATAGGAATTGAAATACGCGGTAAAAGTTCTCAACAGTTTGACAAAAAACAATACGGAATTGAAACACGCGATTCGCTTGGAAATGATATAAATGTATCTCTGCTTGGCATGCCGAAAGAAAGTGACTGGGTATTAAATGCATCTTACAGCGATAAATCCCTTCTTAGAAATGTTATTGCATTTAAGCTTTTTAATGAGATGGGAAGATATTCATCCCGCACAAAATTTTGTGAATTAGTTTTAAATGGTGAATACAGAGGAATTTATATTCTGCAAGAAAAAATCAAAAGAGATAAAAACAGAGTTAACATATCAAAATTAGATACAAATATTTTATCTGGAGATGATTTAACAGGCGGTTATATAATAAAAATTGATAAAAATGACCCGGGAGATAAAACATGGGTTTCCCCCTACTCGCCTTTCCCAAATGCTTATCAAAAAATTATATACACTTACTATTATCCAGATGCAGAAGAAATAAATGACGCACAAGCTGAGTATATCAAAAATTATATTACTGATTTTGAAAAAGTAATGAAAACATCTAATTATAACGACCCTTTTTATGGTTACTTAAATTACATCGATATCGACTCATTTGTTGATGTGTTTTTGATTTTTGAACTCTCTAAAAATGTTGATGCATATCGACTAAGTACTTACTTTTATAAAGATAGAAATAAAAAACTCTGTGCTGGTCCTCTGTGGGATTTCGATTTAACTTTTGGATTACCAGACTATTACAACGGATGGCAATTTGAAGGATGGCAGTATAAAGTAAATCTCGGAAATGACTTCTGGCAAATTCCTTTCTGGGTTTCTAAACTTTACAACGACCCTATTTTCAAAAATAAATTTGCTAAAAGATGGAATGAACTTAAAAACACTACTTTAAGCTATCCTAATATTGAAAAGTTAATTGACAGCACTGTTAATAAAATTAAAGATGCTGTTACAAGAAATTTTTTAAAATGGAAAGAATGCTTTGACGGCAAAACTTATATCTGGCCCAATAAAAATAAATTCACATCTTACGATGAAGAAATAAATTATTTAAAGAACTGGATTAAACAAAGATTAAACTGGCTTAATCAAAATATTCCTTCAGAATATTCTAATATTGACTGGATTGAAAAAAGTGAAAAAATTTTAATTAGATACAATGGAACATCTACAGAAAATATTTTTCAACTAAATGATTTTATAAATTCGGTTCACAATATTGATTCAGTCACATTTGCTGCTAACAATTCGAACATAAAAGTAAAATTAATAGATGATAAAATATTTGTGAATGTTAATAGTTCAGAAGAATTTACAGTTTACGGCTTAGGATGGAAAAAAAATCAAATTGTTTCTATTTCACCAAAATATGTTTTTAGTTCTTTATCAAATCATGTAAAAGATGAATTTATAAGAGAAAATGAATTCATACTTTTTCAGAACTATCCCAATCCATTTAATCCAGAAACAAAAATTAGTTTTCGGTTGAATGTTAATTCATGGGTTAGATTAAATGTCTATGATGTTCTTGGAAATAAAGTAGCAGAATTGATAAATGAAGAAATGCCTGCTGGAACATATGAGGTAAAGTTTAATGGGAACAATTTAACAAGCGGCATTTATGTTTATAAACTTACTGCTGCGAATGTAAGTTTAAGTAAAAAAATGATATTAATGAAATAGTATTGCACATTTGTCTTTTCGATTCCAAGCAAATAAACTGGGGGTGTCTAAAAAGTAAGTTTTTTAAAAAAATAGAACACTGAAAACACAGATTTATACAGACTTTAACAGATTTAGTAGTTAAATAGTTACTTTTTAGTCAACCCCATGACAATAATGGTATGCTGTCATTCCCGCTCAATCGGGAATCCATTTGTTATACTTTTCAACACAACATGAATGTCATTCTGGATACCCGTTCCTAGAGCATGTCAAAGTAAATTTCATGTCATTCCCCGGCGTAAGCGTGAATCCACTTTTTACGAATTTATTTTTCTGGATATCCACCCGTCTACAAACAGGTAGATCTTTACGAGTATGACAAATACGCACCTTGTCAGATGAATAAAAATTTAGAAAAGTATAGAAAGAAAGCCAGAGAGAATTTAGTATCGTCAAAGAGGCAAGGGTTAAGAAAGAAATGAAGTATAGATGTAGAAACAGTATTTGGAGATATAAAACAAAATCAAGGATTTAAGAGATTTAATTTAAGGGGGATAGAAAAAGTTAATGTAGAATTTGGATTAGTAGCAATATCACATAATATCAAAAAGATTGGACTGATGGTCAATTAAATACCATCAGTTATGCTAACTAATAAAAATTACTTTTTAGTCAGCCAAAAAAATTTTTATCTTGTTTATTATCACACTTTATTTTCATCAATGAAAATATTGAGTGTTCATTTAAAAATATAATAAACTTTAATGAGCTTTTGTATTCTTCTTAATGAGTATTTTGCTGATAAAAAATGTCATGTGATAGTTTTAACAAGTTCAAATTGATTGATTATATAATTCATTTCATCTGCGTAGAAGCAGAAGAAAGATTCGGTGTAGTCCATGTTATCCATTTAGACAAATCAGGATTATAAGGACTGCGCTGAATGTTCGTATTAATATCTTTTTTATCAAGTAAAAATTTTTCAACAAAAGCAATAACTTCAGGTTTTTGAATTTCCGGCAGTTGACAATGATTATGACCTCCGATTTTAGAAAAACCAAATCTATCGGGAACTCCAAGTGCCTTCCAGACTTCATGTGCTGCTTTGCAGGCAACGTGACCAGATTCTTCTGCCAGCCATTCATAATCTGGATTTCCAAGAACAAGCAAAGCTCTTGGTGCAATCATAGCCATCAATTCGTGGTGGTCGAATGGTAATTTGTTGACTGCTTCGTTGAATAAACTAAAGTCTTTGTGATACCACGGAGCTCCCTGAGCATTACGAAGAGTTTCTCTCTTTCCGCTTAAAGTTTCTGTTACGCGCCATGCTGCATCGCCGCCTCCGCCAGGCTCCTGAGCAATTGTTAATGCTATGCGTTCATCAAAAGCAGAAGAAAATAATGCAATTTTGCCTGCAAATGAACATCCCGTTATTGCCAGCCGCTTTAAATTAATCTTGGAAGCAAGAGTTTTTTCTAATCCATCAATAATTCTGCTAACACCCCATGCCCATGCTGTAAAGAATCCTGTTTTTGAATCAGGAAAAAGTTTATAAAATCCACCAGTACCTCTTTTAACATCAAATCCCCATGGAGCTAATTCCCAGAATCTATATTGAATTGTAGCAATCCCTCGTGTTGTAAATATATCAGCGGGCAAACTTCCTGTATCAAATCCAACTCCAATTACTGCTGGAAAAGGACCTTCTCCCATTGGTAATTTAATTTTGGATTTTAAAACAAGCGTATCGCCATTTTGAATTATTGTAACAACTAAAATGCTGTCAGATGTAAATTCAGCTAATAAAGTATCAGGATGAGGTGGTTTTATGCCAGTTTCATAATATTGAATTTCTGCACCAATTTCTGCTCGTCTGCAGAGCCAGTCTTCATAACTTTTTATTCTGCCTTTTGTGCTGTCTGACCACAAAAAAGGGTCGGGCAAAGTATTAATTGCGGGAAGTTCATTAAGAGAAGGCAAAGCAGGAAGTTTACAATTTTTGCCAGTATTTTCAACTGCATATGATAAAGGCAGTTCTTGTGAATAATTGTTACAAAAAAATATTATTGCAAAAGAAAGCATCAAGAAAATTATTTTTTTCATTTTAATATTTTCCTTATCTCTTCTTCTTAAAATAATAAATTATATTAATAACTTTTCACCAATATCTGGTTAGCTTTAAGATTATTAATATAAATATTTGGACTCAAGCAAAACACAATCAGTTCAAATTACTCTTTTCACAAATTGTTTTGTTCAGTAAGAAGATTTAAAACATAATAAATTGAAAAATTATCTCTATTCAATCATAACTATTATATCATATACAAACACATAAAAAATTTTTTAATAGATTATCATTAAGTCATCTTCATTTGAATTGTAAAATTATTTAAAGTATTCTTTAAAATAGTCTCTTTAAGAGAAAAACCATTTGGTCTTTTTCTTTGAAGTCAATTCATTTGAAAGTAAGAACATTAGCAATAATCAACTGCAGTAATGATATCAATTAATAATTATCTGTGGTTACATCAAGATTATTTATTAATACTAAATTCAAGTATTATTGAAATTCACTTATAAAATATTTAATCTCATCAATAAATTTTTTCTTGACAAAACAAAATTCAAAAATTACTTTTGAACCATGAAATTCAAGAACATAAATATTGCAAATAACTGGTGGTGGAGAAGATTTTCTCTACCGTCCTAGGACTATAATTTTTTTTAATAAGAGCCGTGGATGGTAGAACCGTTCACGGCTTTTTTGTTTTAAAACTTTTTTGAATTAATCGATAAGTTACAACAATTAAGGAGGTTAAAAATGTCAGAAAACAAAATTGTTTTTCTTGAACAGTCAAAAATGCCAACTCATTATTACAATATTTTAGCTGATTTACCTGTTCCAATGGATCCGCCATTAAATCCTGCAACAAAACAACCTGCAACACCACAGGAACTTTCTGCAATTTTCCCGATGGATTTAATTCTGCAAGAAGTATCACAGGAAAGATTTATTGAAATACCTGATGAAGTTCGTGATTTATACCGATTAAGCCGCCCAACACCATTAATAAGAGCAGCAAATTTAGAAAATGAACTTCAAACTCCGGCAAAAATTTATTTTAAATATGAAGGCGCCAATCCAACTGGAAGCCATAAAACTAACACATCGTACGCACAGGCTTATTACAATAAAAAAGCAGGCATCAAAAAACTTGTAACAGAAACTGGAGCAGGTCAATGGGGCAGTGCACTTGCTATGGCTTGTAAACATTTTGGATTAGAATGTGAAGTATTCATGGTTAAAGTTAGCTACAATCAAAAACCTTATCGAAAAACTTTCATGAGATTATTTGGTGCAACTGTGCATGCAAGCCCAACCGACTTAACAAATGCAGGAAGAAAAGTTCTTGAAAAAGACCCCTATTCACCCGGTTCGCTTGGAATTGCTATAAGTGAAGCAATTGAAGTTGCTGTTCAAAGAGACGATACAAATTATAGTCTTGGCAGTGTTTTAAATCATGTGTTGTTACATCAAACAATTATTGGAGAAGAAGCGCGCGTACAAATGGAAATGATTGATGAATACCCAGATGTTGTAATTGGATGCGTTGGGGGCGGAAGTAATTTTGCAGGATTAGCTTTTCCTTTTCTCCGTGATAAATTAAATGGTTCAAAAAAGAATCTTGAAGTAATTGCAGTTGAACCAGCATCGTGTCCCTCTCTTACAAAAGGAAAATTTGATTATGACTTTGGCGACGAAGCAGGATTAACTCCGCTTATTAAAATGTACACACTTGGACATGATTTTATTCCTCCGAAAATTCATGCAGGAGGTTTGCGATATCATGGAATGGCTCCAACTATTTCATTGCTTTATAATATTGGTGCAATCAGTGCTAAAGCTTATGAACAACAGGAAGTTTTTAAAGCTGCACAACTATTTGCTCAATGTGAAGGAATTGTTCCAGCCCCAGAAAGTTCACATGCTGTAAAAGAAGCTGTTGAGCAGGCATTAAAATGTAAAGAGACTGGAGAGGCAAAAACAATTTTATTCAATCTGTCCGGTCATGGATTTTTAGATTTAGGAGCTTATGAACTTTATCTCGATAACCTTCTCGAAAATGGAAATAACAAATAACAGTTGAACATGTTTTTAGATTATTATGTCATTCCTGTGAAATCGGGAATCTGAAATTTTAAAAAGATTCCTGCTTTTATGGGAATGACAAATTAAAATTATTCAGAAAAATTACTTTAGAATATTTTTCCACTTCTTAATCTGCTTTTCAATTTCTTTTGGTGATGTGCTGCCCACAGATTTTTTGTTATTAATGCTTGTCAGTGGATTGAACAAATTATAAATATCATTTTCAAATTTCGGAGAGATTTTTTTATAATCTTTTAAGGATAAATGATGAAGCTTAATATTTTCCTCTATGCATTTTGAAATAACTTTCCCCACAATGTGATGAGCTTTTCTAAAAGGAACATCTTTTTTTACTAAATAATCAACAAGGTCAGTAGCTAAAGATAAATCTCCAACTAATTCATCATCAAATCTGTTTTTATTAAAATTTGTATGCGTGAGTAATTCTGACATAATATTCAAACAATCCTTTGTAATTTCAGCGGCATTAAAAAGATGAAATTTATCTTCCTGCATATCTCGATTATACGCAAGCGGAAGAGCTTTCATTATTGTTAATAAACCAATTAATGCACCATATACTCTTCCTGTTTTACCGCGGATTAATTCTGCAAAGTCTGGATTTTTTTTCTGCGGCATAAGACTGCTGCCTGTTGCATATTCATCGTCAAAAGATGCAAAAGAAAATTCTTGTGAACTCCATAAAATTAATTCTTCACTTAATCTGCTTAAATGCATCATTATTATTGAACAGTCCGAAATGAATTCTATTAAAGTATCTCTGTCGCTAACAGCATCAATACTGTTTTCAATTATTCCATCCATTTTCAAAAGTTTTGAGGAAAAATTTCTATCAATATTAATTGAGGTTCCAGCAAATGCAGCAGCACCGAGGGGTGATTTATTAACTCTTTTTAGTAAGTCATTTAGCCGTTCTTTATCTCTCTGAAACATTTCAATGTATGCCAGAAGATGATGTGCAAACAAAATTGGCTGAGCTCTTTGAAGATGTGTATAGCCGGGAATTACAGTGGATTTATGTTCTTCTGCTAATTTTAATAATATTTTTTGGAGAGAGAGAATAACTTTCAATAAATTAAGAATTTCCTTTCTCATATATAATCTTTCATCGAGAGCAATTTGGTCGTTGCGGCTTCTTGCTGTGTGAAGCCGCTTGCCAGTTTCTCCTATTTTCTCAACAAGTCTTTCTTCAATTGCAGAATGAATATCTTCTTTTTTCCAATCAAGTTTTAGCTTACCGTTAATTATTTCTTTTCTTATCTCCTCAAGTGCACTTATAATTTTCTTTTCATCTGTCTTCGAAATTATTTTTTGTTTTGAAAGCATTTTAACATGAGCAATGCTTCCATCAATATCCTCATTAAATAATTTTCCATCAATATCAATTGATGAAGAAAATTTTAATGCCGATTCTGCAAGCTGTTTTTTGAATCTGCTGTTCCAGAGAGCCATCAATTATACCGACAATTTATTTTCAGCTTCAACTTTTTGCATTACTCTGTTAATAGTTTTATACGGCAGTCCATAAATTTTTATAAATCCTTCTGAAGCAGAATGGTCAAATTGGTCTTCAACTGTATAAGTAGCTAGAGCCGGGTCATAAAGTGAATAAGGAGATGTTCTTCCCGAAATTCTGATTGTGCCTTTATAAAGTTTTAGTTTAACAAGCCCCGTAACTTTTTCCTGTGTTTTATCTACAAAAGCCTGCAGAGCTTCTCTTAATGGTGTAAACCACAGACCATTGTAAATCAAATTAGCATATTCTTGAGAGATTAAAGTTTTATAGTGCATTACAGATTTTTCAAGTGTAATTCTCTCAAGTTCTTTGTGTGCATAATGAAGAATTGTAGCTGCTGGAGCTTCGTAAACTTCTCTTGATTTAATTCCTACTAATCTATTTTCAATCATGTCAATTCTTCCAACAGCATTTCTTCCGCCAATTTCATTTAATAAATTGACAAGAGAAATACTATCCAGTTCTTTTCCATTAACACTTTTAGGAATTCCAGCTTCAAATTCAATGGTAACAAGTTCAGCTTCATTGGGTGCATTTTCTGGTGAAACTGTATGTAAAAATGCATCTTCGGGAGGTTCAACCATTGGGTCTTCAAGAACACCGCATTCAATTGCTGTTCCCCAGATATTATCATCAATAGAATAAGGATTGCTTTTTGTTGCAGCAACAGGAATATTATTTGCAATTGCATAATCAATTTCTTCTTCTCTGGATTTAAATTCCCAAGTTCTTAAGGGAGCAATGCATTTAATATCTGGTGCAAGAGCGCCTACAGAAACTTCAAATCGAACCTGATCATTTCCTTTGCCTGTGCATCCATGAGCTACCATATTAGCATTTTCTTTTCGTGCTATTTCTACAAGAGCTTTTGCAAGTAAAGGTCTTCCAAGCGAAGTAGCCATTGGATAAGCTCCTTCATAAAGAGCTCCGGCTTTTAATGCCTGGAATGCATATTCTTCAAGAAATTCTTTTGTAAGATCTTCAATGTATACTTTAGAAGCTCCGGATTTAAGAGCTTTTTCTTCTAAGCCTTCAAGTTCTTTTGACTGCCCAAGATTTCCTGTAAATGTAATTATTTCGGCGTCATAATTTTTTTTAAGCCAGTGAACCATTACAGATGTATCAAGTCCACCTGAATAAGCTACAACAATTTTTTGCTTGCTCATATTACTTTATTCCCAATATTATTTTTAATTGTTCTATAACTTTTTTAATATTTTTTATTGATTTAGGAATTACTAAAATTGTATCATCTCCTGCTATTGTACCAAGAATTTCTGGTTCATTTTGTTTATCAATATAAACTGCAACACCTTGAGCTCTTCCTAAAAATGTTTTAACAAGAACAACACATTCATTTGATTCAATAGAAATTATTTCTTCTGCAATTCTTGTTTTAAGTGCTCCATCGCCGCCTTCAGTACCAAGTTTATAGACAAGACCTTCGGGAGTATGAACCCTTACAACACCAAGATCAGTTAAATCTCGTGATAATGTTGCCTGTGTAACTTTGATTCCTTTTTGTCTTAAAATTTTTACAAGCTGAGTTTGATTATAAATATTCTGAGAAGAAATCAAAGATTTAATCAAAGCATGACGTTTTTGAATATCTTCAAGTTTTCTGCTCATAATTCACCATTTATTAATTTTTAATCTGATACTATCTCTGTTCCTACACCTTCTTTAGTAAATATTTCAAGCAAAAGTGCATGTTGAATCCTTCCATCAATTATATGAACTTTCTGGACTCCAGCATCAAGAGCAGACAAAGCAGAATTAACTTTTGGAATCATACCACCGCTTATTGTTCCGTTTTTCATATATTTTTCTGCATCACTTTTTGTGAGATGAGAAATCAATGTATCACCAGCTTTAACACCTTCGATATCTGTCATATAAACAAGCTTTGTTGCATTCAATGCACCGGCAATGTTACCTGCTGCAATGTCTGCATTTACATTATAAATTGTTCCTTCCTCGTCAACGCCAATTGGAGCAATAACTGGAAGATATCCGTCTTTCAGTAAATTTCTGATAAATGTTTCGTTGACATTTGTAATTTCGCCAACCAGACCCAAATCCTCTTTGTTATACTTTCTAACATTAACCAGACTTGCATCAATACCACTTATGCCGACAGCTCTTCCTCCATAAATATTTATTCTTCTTACAATATCTTTATTTATTAATCCTGCCAGCACCATTTGAACAACATCGCGCGTTTGTTCATCGGTATAACGCTGTCCATTTACAAATGTAGTTTTTAGATTTAACTTTTCCGAAAGTGAAGTAATTTCTTTGCCTCCGCCATGAACCACAACTACATTAATACCAATTTTTCTAAGAAGTGTTACGTCTTGAGCAACCATTTGTTTTAATGATTCATCATGCATTACTGCACCGCCGTATTTAATTACAAATACAGCATTTTCAAACTGCTGAATGTAAGGCAGAGCTTCTACAAGAACATCTTCTTTTCTGTAATTAGGTTGTGTCAAGTTCTGTAACTCCCATTAATTTTTACATACTCTTCAGAAAAATCACATGTCCAGCAAGTAGCTTTTCCGTTGCCAATATTTAATTTTAATAGCAGGTTAATTTCTTTTGGTTTTAGAGTTTTATTTGCTTCTTTTGCTGGAAGTGTAACATGATAATTTTGCAATAGAATTGGAACCCCATTAATTATTATTTCAAATTTTGCCGGGTCAAACTCTATTCCCGAATAACCAACAGCAGCAATAATTCTACCCCAGTTCGCATCTTCACCATGAATTGCAGTTTTAACAAGAGGGGACAGAGCCACTGTCTTGGCTGCTTTAAGAGCTTCTTCATCACTTCTTGCCCCTTCTATATTAATTTCAACTAATTTTGTCGCTCCTTCTCCATCTCTTACAATATCAATTGATAATTTTTTCAAAACTTCAAAAAGATTATCATAAAAAATCTCATATGCTTCCGTATTTTCAGTAATTGGATTTATGCCCGACATTCCATTTGCAAGAGCAATTACCATGTCGTTTGTACTTGTATCTCCATCAACTACAATTCTATTAAAAGTTTTATCGCTGATATTTTTCAACATTGATTGAAATACATTCTTTTCAATTGCTGCATCAGTAGTAATAAATGCAAGCATTGTTGCCATATTCGGGTGAATCATTCCCGAGCCTTTTGCAATTCCACCAATAGTTACAGTATTTCCATTAATCTCAAAACTTCTTGAAGCAGTTTTTATAAAAGTATCAGTAGTTAAGATTGCTTCTGCAGCAGAATTATTGTCATCGTCACTTAAATGATGAACAATTTTTTTTATCCCTGCAGAAATTTTGTCCATTGGAAGAGGTTCTCCAATTACGCCTGTTGATGAAACAAAAACTTCTTCTGGGCGAATATTTAATTCTTTTGCAGTTATTTCAGACATCATAACAGCATCTTTATAACCTCTTTCACCGGTACACGCATTAGCATTTCCACTGTTAATTATAATTGCGCGGAATTTTTCACTTTCTTGAAGATATTTCTTAGAAAGTAAGACAGGTGCCGCCTGAACTTTATTTTGGGTAAAAACACCAGCCGCAACTGCAGAAACATCAGATACAATAAGCGCTAAATCTTTTTTGAATCGTTTTATTCCGCAATGAATTCCCGCTGCTTTAAATCCCTTTGGTGCAGTTACCCCGGTTTTCATCTCAATTGCAACTTCATATTCTTGTTCCATTTCAACAATCCTGTTTCTTGTGGCAAATCAAATAATATATTCATGTTTTGAACTGCCTGACCAGCAGCTCCTTTTATAAGATTATCTATCGTAGAAAAAATTGTAATTGAATTGTTCTCGTTAATTACAAAACCAATATCACAAAAATTTGTGTATGCAACATCTTTCATTTCAGGAATTGAATTTCCTAAAAATCTAATAAACGGTTTAGAGGAATATGTTGCTGTATAAACTTCTTTAATTAATTTATCACCGACATTATTCTTCAATTGAGCATTGATTGTAGTATAAATTCCGCGTGTTGCTGGAAGCAAATGCGGCACAAAAGAAAAATTAACAGACTCATTTCCAAATGATTCAAGATAATATTTTATTTCAGGAATATGTTGATGATTTCCGACTTTGTATGCTCTTACATTCTCATTAACTTCACTAAAAATCATATTTTGAACAGCAGACTTACCAGCTCCTGATGTTCCGCTGTAAGATACAATGCTAATAAATGAGTTATCTATTAAATCATTTTTAAGAAGTGGAAGAAGAGCAAGCAATATGCTTGTTGGATAGCAGCCCGGATTAGAAATAATCACAGCTTTTGAAATAGCGTTTTCGTTCCACTCGCTTAATCCATAAACAGATTTTTCTATGAGTTCTTGTGCTTTGTGTTCGTGTTTATAATATTTTTTGTAGTCATCAATGTTCTTTAATCTGAAATCTCCGCCTATATCAATTACTTTTATATTTTTATTGTATGCAGCTTTAACAAATTCAAAAGCCTGACCTGAAGGTAGTGCAACAAATATTAAATCAAGTTCACTCAGAGAATCCTCAGAAAAATTTTCTATCTGCAGTGAAATTAAATTTCTTAGGCAAGTATGCACTTCATCTATTTGCATACCTGCTGTAGATTGACCATATAATTTTTTTATTTCTGCTTCTGGATGATTCAAAAGAAGTTTAATCAGCTCCACTCCCGAATACCCAGCAGCACCAACTATACCAATTTTTATCATTTGCACAATTTATAAAATTTATGATTATAATTATACATAATTATGCATAATTATGCAAATAATTTATCTTTCTGAATTTTGGTGTGACCCTCGGCAAATATATAATCTTACACTTTAGTTATATTGTTTAATAAACAAAAAATCAAATACAAAATTTTTTAATAATATTTTAAGTTATATCTCGAAATAATTATTTTACTAATAGAAAATTTATTCTAAAGCATGATTAATAAAAGATTATTTCTTTTAATTATTATTTTAATACTCTTAACAAAAATACAATTGACATCTCAAAGCAATGAATTGTATTTTTCTCACATAACTTCCGAAGACGGCATTTCCACAAATGGTGTAACAAAAATTTTTCAGGACAGCAGAGGCTTCATCTGGTTTGGCACTTACAATGGATTAAACCGATACGATGGATATAATTTTAAAATATTCCTGCCAGAACCAGATAATCCTACAAGTATTTCTAACCACTCAATTTCATCAATTGTTGAAGATAAAGATGGAAATCTGTGGATAGCCACAATCGACGGCTTAAATAAATTCATAAGAAAAACTGAAAAATTTATTATATATAAAAACAATCCCGAAGACCCAAACAGTATCAGCCATAATAATATTATTACACTATTTATCGATAGAGAAGGCACACTATGGGCTGGCACTCTAAATGGATTAAATAAATACAATAAAGAAAAGGATAATTTTACTGTTATTAAAAAAGTTAGTGATAGACTCAACCCCGATTCATTAAACAGTGTTGTTTGTATTGAGGAAGACTACAAAGGAAATTTATGGCTTGGAACATGGAATGGATTGACATGCATGACTAAAGGCGGAAAAGTAATTAAACAAATCTTTGCTCAGCCGCCAGATTATAAATACTTTGATTACAGAATAGTTTCTTCCCTGCTGATTGATAATTCTAATAACTTATGGATTGGCTTATCTAACAAAGGTATTGCAAAATATAATTTACTAACCGAAAAAATTAGATTTTATAAATCAATTATAAATAATTCATCTACACTCTCTGATGACCATGTAAATACAATTTTCAAAGACAGAGACAATAACATATGGATAGGAACCAAGAACGGATTGAATAAATATTTACCTGTAAGCGACAATTTTATTAGAATATTAAACAATCCCAATAAAACTTTTTCTTTAATTAATAACAACATTCTTTCCATAGCACAAGATAATACAGGAATTATATGGATAGGAACAGGTGGAGGTGTAAGTAAAACTTTTCTTCCAAAAAATAATTTTCATTTTATAAATAATAAAATCAGCAATAGATTAACATCTATTTTTATAAATAAAAATAACGATATCTGGCTTGGTTCACTTGATGGTTTATACAAATTAGAAAAATCAGGCATAACTCATTTTCAATATAATCCAAATAATCCCAACAGTATCATTGACAATTTTATTATGTCTGTTTATGAAGATTCTGAAGGATATATCTGGATAGGCACAAATCACAGCGGATTAAATAGATACGATCCTAAAACTGGGAAATTCAAATTATATACATATGATATTAATGACAATACATCAATAAGCAATAATGGCATTACTTCCATTTGCGAAGACAGACATGGCAATTTATGGTTTTCAACATGGTGGGGATTAAACAAGTTTGATAAGCAAACAGAAAAATTTTACAGATATCTTCATGATAATAATAACCCAAACAGTTTACCTCATGATTTGGTGTGGGTTGTATTTGAAGATTCAAGAGGAATGATATGGGTTGGAACTGACGGCGGCGGTGCTGGTATGCTAAACCCAAAGACAAATAAATTTAAAAATTTCACAAAATTTTCTCATGAATCATTAAGAATCAGCGAGAATAGAGTATTTGCAATCTATGAATCGAGTGATGGAATAATCTGGTTTGGAACGAGTGATGGTTTAAGCTGTTACGATTATAAAACCAATAAAACAAAAATTTACAAAACCAAAGATGGATTGCCGGGAAATATTATAAATGGAATAATCGAAGACAACAATGGAAATATATGGGTTACTTCCGATAAAGGTTTAGCAAAACTTGATAGAAAAACAGAAACTTTTTATAACTATACAAAAAGAAATGGATTGCCTGCTCAGGAATTTTCTCAAAACATTGCCGCTAAATCTAAAAATGGACATCTTTATTTTTCCTGCGTAGGCGGCTTGTTGTATTTTAATCCTGATAGTATTAATGAACAATATCTTAATGCGCCAATAGTTTTTACTGACTTAAAAATATATAATGAGTCTGTTCCTATTGGAAAAAATAATTCTATCCTTAAAGAATCAATCACTGAAGCAAAAAGTATTACAATCCCTCCCGGCAATGATGTAATTACAATTGAATTTGCATTACTGGATTTTTACAATGTAAAAAAGAACAGATACTCATATAAGCTCGAAGGATTTGATTTGAACTGGAACAATGTTGAAAATAGAAATTCTGCTACTTACACAAATTTACCGCCTGGAGAATATAACTTTATTGTCAAAGCATATAATATTGACGGCATAAGAGATGCTAAACATGCAGCGTTAAGAATTATAATATTGCCTGCTTTTTATGAAACAGTATTGTTTAAAATCTTATCCGCAGCTGTTCTAATTTTGTTAGTAGTTCTTTATATAAACTTTAGAACAAGAAGTATGCGTAAACAAAATAAAATTCTTGAAGAGAAAATTTTAGAACGAACAAAAGATCTTGATGAAACAATAAAAAAATTAAGCAATGAAATCGAAGAAAGAATTAAAGCCGAAGAAAAAGTAAAAGTATCACTTCAGGAAAAAGAAATTTTGCTAAAAGAAATTCACCATCGAGTTAAAAACAACCTGCAGGTAATATCAAGTTTGCTGTATCTTCAATCAGTAAACATAAAAGATGAAAATCTGATAAATTTATTGAAAGACAGTCAGGACAGAATAAAATGTATGGCTTTAATTCACGAAAAGTTATACCGCTCGGAAAATTTATCGATGATTAATTTTGAAGATTACTTAAAAAGTCTGGTCGATGAATTAAAAAAATCTTTTGGCAGAAAAGATAAAAACATTATTACAGTCATAGAAGCAAAAGGAATTAATTTAAGTCTTGATACTGCGTTATCTTGCGGATTAATGGTAAATGAAATTGTAACAAATTCATTTAAATATGCTTTCCCCGATTCATTCGTTAAAGATAATGATGAATTAAAAATAGAGATAAACGTAAATAAGATTGAACCTAACAAATATTCAATAATACTAAGAGATAACGGCATTGGTCTGCCTAAAGATTTCAAAATCGAAAATTCAGATTCTCTGGGAATGAAGTTAATATATTCAATTGTTAATCAGCTTAATGGAAACATTGAAATTAAATCTGAAAAAGGAACTGAATTCAAGATTGTAATAGAGGACTTAAAATAAAAAATGCAAAAAACAAAAGTTCTTATTGTCGAAGACGAAGCAATTGTTGCATTAGAATTACAATATCGATTAACATCATTAAACTACGAAGTTGTTGGAACTGCTTCTACTGGTGAAAAAGCTTTAGCGCTGGCAGAAGAAGCCAGACCAGATCTAGTACTTATGGATTTAAAATTGAAAGGTAAAATGAATGGACTGGAAACTTCTCAAGAAATAAAAAACAAATTTTCTATCCCATCAATATTTATCACAGCATTTTCTGACGATGCGACATTAAAAGAAATTCATGATAATGGTTTCTTAATACTTCAAAAACCTTTTACGCCTGAAGAATTGCAAAAAGTTATTGATACTGCACTAAATAGGTAGTGATTTTTTATTCTATACCAGTTCAAAAATTAGAAAATTATTTCTTTAATTACATGTAATTTTTACAACATGCTAATTTTTAAATTATCAACCTATAAATATCATTTGCTTTATTACATTCCTTTCTTATATTCCAGTGTAATTTAAAACAATTTTGTAAATTTATTTTGCTGGTTCAATATTTGTAAGTTTTATAAAAGCAATGTTAATGTAATTGAACTGGAAAATTTTACTTAATTAAAATTTGGTAAAATTGTGGGACAGCAACAGTTATTATTAATATTACTTGGAATTGTAATTGTTGGTATTGCAATATTTATGGGCATAAATTTGTTCAGAGCAAATGCAATAGAATCTAAAAGAAATATAGTGACAAACGAACTTGTAAACTTAGCAGCGATGGCACAAAAATATTATCTGAGTCCAAAAACACTTGGCGGAGGCGGAAGGTCATTTATTGGATGGGATGTTCCTTCTGAATTGAGAGTGACTGCTACGGGCAGTTATAGACGTGAAAGTGTAACTGATGATAGTCTGATAATTATGGGGGTTGGTAATGAAGTTGTTACTAACGACGACTCAATAAGAGTGAAAATCGTTGTCAAACCGACCATTTATAGAGTAGAAGTTATCAATTAAGTTCTATATTGGTTTATCAAGAATCTTATTATAATACTTTTTGTATGATTCTTAAAAATATTTTTTAGGTGGTATATAAATTGAGAATACAGTTTCACTGCTTATTAATTAACATATTTAATCACAACTAAAAGGAGTTAACTATGGGTCAACAACAATTATTACTTATTGTTCTTGGTGTTATTATAGTAGGTATTGCCGTAGTAGTTGGTATAAATGTATTTACGGCAAGCAGCACACAAGCTAATAGAGATGCTGTTATAGCTGACTTGACAAACTTAGCATCATTAGCACAGCAATATTACAGAAAACCAACAGCTTTAGGTGGCGGAGGTAATGCTTTTACTGGCTGGACAATACCAGCACAACTAGATACGACTGGTAATGGGACTTACACCGCAACAGTTACTGCTCAATCAGTTACTTTAGTAGGCACAGGAAATGAAACAGGAAATAACGGAACTAGCCCTGTACAAGTTACTATGGTGGTAGGACCTACAAGAATTACTTCAACAACAATTAACAATTGATTTTAGAACTAAAAGGCTGTCTTACAAGGCAGCCTTTTTAATTTCTATGTCTAATCTCATAATATTCTCCTATTTTTTCATTCTACTGAAATATGTATTGGTTTAATAATTGATAATACTTTCCGATTATATATTATCATTTAATCTGGTTAATTCATTTTATAATTATTTTTATTAATTTAATAATAGACATAAGTTTACAGAGGATATTATGATTGAAGTAAGATTCAATGCGATTAAGCCGAGCGGTCAAACAATTACAGGCACGCTTAACGAACCTACTTTCAGCGAAGCTAAAAAGAAAATTTATAAATTAGCACAAAAAAATAACCTCAAAGTTCACTCAATACAGAAAAAGAGTACTTACATTTATAAAATTAGAAAAGGGAATGAAAAACCAATTGTTGGAGAACAAAGAGCTTTCAGCAAAGAAGAAGTTGCAGCTGCTCTCCGCAAACTTGGTTACGAAGTTATTTCTGTCAATAAAAAATATTTTGAGTTCAACTTCAAACCACCGCAGCAGGATATTGTTTCCTATGTAAAAATTAGCGCAGAACTCTTAGACCAGAAACTTCCTTACAGCGAAATTTTAACTTTGTTAATAAATGATATTCAAAATAAAACTCTTAGAGAAACTTTAAGACAAATTAACAATGAATTAAAAAAAGGAGCTGACAGCGAAGCTACATTTCTTCGTTATCAATCTGTATTTGGAAAATTCACTGCATACATGCTTGGACTTGCATCCAAAAGCGGCAACATGGCAGAAATTTATAAAGCAACTGCAAAGTTTTTAGAAAGACAACAGGAATTCAGAAAAAATCTTAGAAGTGCTTTAATTACTCCATTGGTTACTTTATTTGTTTTGTTCCTTGCCGTTATATTCTATGTTGGCTATATCTTTCCCGAAACAGCAAAATTGTTTATAAAATTTAAAATTGATTTGCCGCCTTTAACTGCAGCTACTCTAAAAATCAGCGATTTCTTAATTGGAAATATTCTCTGGGTTACATTAGCAATAATAATTCCTCCAATATTTTTAATTCAATTTGCTAAAACCAAAAAAGGAAAATTGATAATTGACAGACTTATGTATAAAATTCCAATTATTGGAAATCTTATTCACAAAACCAACATAGAAGTTTTTTGCCGTGTATTTTATACATTATATACAGGTTCTGCTGAAAGCATTGATCCCATAAGAATAGCAGCCGAAGCAACCGGAAATAGTTATTTCGAAAATCAAATTAAAAATGTTGCTATTCCATTAATGATTAAAAAAGGAATTGGAATAACAGAAGCTTTTCAGGCAAGTGGCGTATTTACAGATACAGCTTTATCAAGATTCCACTCCGGCGAAGAAACTGGAACAATTAAGAATACAGCACTTCAACTTGCAAATTATTATGAAAGTGAAACTGTATTTAGATTAAAAAATGTGATTGAAATGATTCAGCTTGCAATAGCTATGATTATTATGATTGTTATGATTGCTTTAACTTTGATTTCAGCAGAGACAGCAACTATTAGTCCTAAATCACCATTAGCACAATGATAAACTATTAATAACATGGCTGTTAAATTTATATTAAGATAAATTCAAGTTAAAAGAAAGGGAGAAAGTTATGCTGGATGTACAATTAGAAATGGCTGATAAAATTGGTTACCTATTATTAAAAAAGGGAATAATTGATTCAAAAATTTTAGAACAGGCTTTGAAAATAAAAGAAGCAGACCAGGCAGATAAAAAAAGAAATCTTGCTCAAATACTTGT
>CAZNFW010000002.1:0-64236 GCA_964572725.1 uncultured Melioribacter sp. | reverse complement strand
GCAAAAAAATATGAAATAAACTATCTCCGCAAAAAAGATTATGATAAACTTATAAACATGATAATTTCTTCCGAGAATGTTTATCTAAAAATGATTGAGGAAGCCGGAGAAGAACTTCATGTTGTTCAGGAAGAAACAATTGACGAAGAAGAATTAGATGCTGAAATAAATAAAAGTGCATTAATTAACTTAATTGAAGCAGCTCTTGTAGAAGCAGTTCGCAAAGGTGTAAGTGATATTCACATTATACCAAAAGGAGCAATGAAAACTGAGATTCACTTTCGAATAGACGGCAAACTGCAATTATGGCATGTTCAGGAAAATACAATGCCGGAAGCTGTAATGGCAGTTGTTAAAGACCGCTCAAAAGGTCTGGATAGATTTGAAAGAGAAAAAGCTCAGGATGGTTTTATTCAAAGAGAAATTGATGGACACATAATTCGCTTCAGAGTTTCTGTTTTGCCTATGGTTGGCACAGAATTAAAAAATAAATTCGAAAGTATTGTTATAAGAGTTCTTGATGACAGAAAAGTAATAAAAGATTTGAACAAACTTGGGCTTACAGGTTATGCTCATCAGGCATTTGTAAAAGCTATTAATCAGCCGCAGGGAATGATAATTTTAACAGGACCAACAGGAAGCGGAAAATCAACCACTTTAATTGCTGCTTTGTATCAAGTAATTCATCCATCTAAAAATGTTCTCACAATTGAAGACCCTGTTGAATATGTAATTGAAGGTGCACGCCAGCTTAAAATTGGTCACAAAATGAATTTTGAGCAGGCAATAAGAGCAATATTACGACATGACCCGGATATTGTTCTCGTTGGCGAGATGCGCGATAAAGAAACAGCCGAAACTGCAATTAAACTTGCTAACACTGGCCACTTAACATTTTCAACCCTTCACACTAATGATGCTCCAAGTGCTGTTGCTCGTTTATATAAAATGGGCGTTGAACCTTTCTTAATTGCTTATGCAATTAATATTATTGTAGCTCAAAGATTAATAAGAAAATTATGTGAACATTGCAAAAGAAAGGTAACTAATTTCGAAGAACATATTCTATCTGCTGGACTTAAGTTAGAAGACTGGCTTGGTTATGATATTTATGAAGCTGTAGGCTGCGATAAATGCAATAATACCGGTTACAAAGGAAGAATGGCAATACACGAAGCTTTATACTTTACAAAAGAAATAAGAAGAATAATTGTTCGTTCTGGTGATGAAGTTGATGAAGAAGCAATTCGCGAACAGGCAAGAAAAGATGGAACAATCAGCTTAAGAGAATCCGGATTTGAAAAAGTGAAAATGGGTCTGACCTCTATTCAGGAAGTAATAGCTGCTACAATGGAAGATTAATTAATAAAAACTCAGCAAAAATTCTCGATAATATAATTGTTAGAAAAAATTTATAAGGAATTGATGTTTTTATTACTAACAAATTTATTTCTTTGATTTTAAAATCAATTAAACTATGTTAAATAAAAAAATAAAACAAATTTGAAAAATCTCATTTGCCTGCATGATTGAAGAAGTGAAACAAATATTGACTAATTTTGCGAATAAAATTCCTCCCACTGTTTTTGGTCCCGAACGTGTAAAATTTATTGCCGATCATATTGAGCAGCTCAGCGACAATGAAAAACTTCAAGTAATTCAACTTGCAAATCACATATTAAGTTTAATGATAGAACGTCAGGCATCCGATGTTGAAATTGGCGGGTTTGGTACTCAAGGTTATGTCTGGTTTAGAATTTATGGTAAGAAAGAAAGAGTTAAAGATCTACCCACCATGACTACAGATGAAGCTGCTGTATTGATAATTTCACTTCTTAATAAAAATCAGAGAAATTATTTACTTGAGCAAAGAAACTTAGATTTCAGTTATTCATTTTTCTATCCGAAACAAAATGCAAATGTTCGCTTTCGTGCCGATGCATATTTCGACCTTGATACTTTAGCTCTTAATATGAGAGCAATTCAGGCTAAAATTCGTCCACTCGAATCACTTGAATTTCATCCTCTCGCAATAAAGACAATGAGCCACAACTATATAAAGTTCGGTTTATCACTTGTCACAGGAATAACAGGTTCGGGTAAATCGACAACATTAGATGCAATTATAGATTATCATAATCAATTCGACCCGTGCCACATAGTTATAATTGCATCACCAGTAGAATATGTTCATACCTCAAAAGTTTCAATTATAAAACATAGAGAAGTGGGAAGAGATGTTTTATCTTTCAAGGATGGAGTAATTCAATCATTAAGGCAGGATCCGGATATAATTGTAATTGGAGAAATGAGAGACCCCGATACAATAATGGCTGCTTTAGAGGTAACAGATACAGGTCATAAGGTATTTTCTACATTGCATACATCTTCTGCAGTTGAATCTATTGACCGTATAATTGCAGAAGTTCATCCCGTTGAGCAAGAAAGAGTCAGAAACCGATTGGCTGATGTCCTAATTTCTGTTGTATCCCAGAAATTAGTTCCAAGCCTTGATGGAAAAAGAGTTTTAGCAAAAGAAGTATTAATTGTAACTCCAAGTGTAAGAGCTGCTATAAAAAATAACAATACAAGCGAAATTTATATGATGATTAATCAGGGTGGTCCCCAAGGAATGATAACAATGGAACAGGATTTGCTGCGTCTTTATACTGAAAAGAAAATATCAAAGGAAAATGCTATTGCTTATGCAAATAATAAAACACGTATTATGCAACTATTAAAAGCTGTGTAATATGAAACAAATCGTTTGCATATATAATGAAGGCAATGATGTAAAAGTAACTGTCATGTCTAAAAACAATGAGACGGTTTCAATTGACCGCCTCGCTTCAATTACAATGACTACAGCATTACAAAGTTCTTCAAGACAGGAATCATTAGCTGAACTTGAGTCTTTAGATTCTGCCAGTGAAATTTCTTTTGATGCTATAGAAAAAATAGATTTGGGAACAGAACAAGCTGTTGATACTTCAGATATTGGACAGTTACAGGCTTCGTTAGCAGGACTAAATTTAAAATCACTTCAATTCATTCCAATTGTAAGCGAACCTAATGTTAGTTATCACTTTTATGAAGGTCCGAGAGAAGAAAACAAAAAAAAGTTACTTCAATCAATAATTGCAGATATAGAAAACACTAAAGGAATTACAGTTGCTCCTGATATGATTGATGTAATAGAGTTCAGCGAAAAAGCAATGTTAAGTGTTTTTATTGAAGGAGATATTGCAGGGGCTACTATTGTTAATCAACTTGCAAGCTACAACAAAAGACGTTATTACAAAATTCCTACTATCAAACCTGCCGAGTTATCAATTGCTTATTATGTCGCCAAAACTCACAAATTTTTTCCCGAAGATAATACATTAATTATTCATATTGGAAAAGAATACAGCAAATTAATTTTCTTAGAAGGACAAAAATTAAAACATATTGGCGCCACATTAGATATTGGAACAAAAAATCTCCACACTTATGATGTTTACTTTTCAAAAATTCTTCTTGAAATGGAAAATGGAGGAATTCCAAAATTAGACAATATAATTCTTTGTGGAGAAGACCGTTCGGAAAATTTAATACTTTCTTTCTATGGAACTTTTCCTGAAGCAAATGTCTTCGAACTAAAATTTGAAGGATTGGATACTTCGTCTCTAACTGAGGCTGAAATTAAAAATCTTGCTCTTTATGCAATTCCAATTTCTGTTGGAGTAGAATATTTTGATGAGCTTGATAAAATTTATTCTGGAATCAACTTTCTGCCAAGATATATTCAGGAGAATCAAAAGTTTCTGCAATTTGGATGGCATAGTTATGCTATGCTTCCTTTGTTGTTTGGTGCTACTTTCTTTTTTACATTCAAAATTTTATCGAGCTACGAACAAATAAAAGAACTCGATTTAGAAATAGAAAGATTAACTCAAAGACAAATTCAAAATCAAGCTCTTGTTCAGGAAATTACTCCTCTTGATAATCGAATTAACAACTTTGATGCTACTCAGGCAATACTCGATTCAGCTTCGGCAGGAGCTGGAATCTGGAATAAAAATATTACAAAGATTTCAGACTTTGTAGAACGAAGAAGAAATTTCTGGTTAAGCCGTCTTGAAACTGTTTCACCTTCAGAAATAAAAATCAGCGGTTATTCTTTATCGCGAAGTGTATTAACAGAATTTGCAGAAAGCATGCCTTCAGCTGTAATTAAAAATATTAACTACGAAGCTATAAGAGATAAAAGTGCTTTTTCATACATAATTAATTTCAAACTGCAAGAAGATACTTTGAAAACAAAATGAACAGCAAATTAAAAAATACAATTATTATCTCTGCTATTTTAGCTGCCATTATTTTAGCTGGCGGGCTGTTCAATTATGTTTATCTGAAAGGAAAAATAAAAGACAGAGAAAAAAAGATAAAAGAATTAACACTTTATCAGCTTGACACCGAAGCATTAACACAACAATTAAATTACTTAAGAAAACGCGTTGCACAGCTTGATTCAATTCTTGCAAATAGACAATACAATGTTCCCTATAATCTTTCTCAGTCAAGTTTTTATGATTTTGTAAATCAAGTTACTTATTCATTTTCTCCATATTCTTATGTTAACATTGAATACGAACAAACCGAGCAGGGCAATCCTTTGAGTATTTATCGTTATACTTTAAGTGGAACTGCTGAATTCAACGATTTGAACCACTTAATTTATGCAATCGAAGAAAGTAAAATGCTCAAGAAAATTTCTAATGTTGAGATGACAAACAATGTCAAAGTTGATGAAGATGGAATGCCCCATTATCTTGTTACCTTCAAATTCAAAGTTGCAGTTTACTTTTCAAACGATGATAGATTTTATGTTAAAGATTTTACAGAAAACAGACTTCAGGCAAATCCTGTTTATGATATTTTCTATCCGCTGATTAGAAACGAAATACCGCCAAACAAAGAAGGACTGCTCGATGTTCAGAATGCAAAACTGCTTGCATTAATTCCAGACGGTGCATTTTTAGCTGATGCAAGCGGAAATACATTTTTATTATGGGAAGGTGATAAAGTTTATCTCGGTTATCTAACAAATATTGATTACGACAAAAATGAAGTAAGTTTTGTATTGAACAAAGGTGGGATAATTGAAACAGTAACACTAAAACTCGATAAAGAAATTAAGAAGAGTAAATAAAATGAAAAAGTTAATTTTTCTTTTGCTAATAATTATATTGAGCAAAGTTGATGCTCAAATTGATTTGCAGGAAAAACTAAAGGGATATGTTAACCCCGAAGAATTAGTTACTCTTTCTGAAAATATTCCTTTTAATCAAGCAATTGAAGTGCTTAGTGCAGTTAGCCAGAAAATCACCGGAAAAAAAATTGTATCAACTGTAGATATAACTTCTCCAATTGGTGTTGAATTAAATAAAATTCAATATAAGAAAGCTCTTTTCATAATTGTTCAATATAATAATTTAACGCTGGAAGAAACTGAGTCTACCATAATTGTTAAGAAAAAAGAAGAACCAAAAGCTCAGCTTGCCAAAGATGTTTATGCACCTGTAGACGAAAGAGAAGTTAGAATATCTGCTCTTCTGTTCGAAGCAAATGTAGCAGAAATGAGAGAACGCGGAATTAACTGGGAATTTCTGCTTTCCAGAAGCGGATTGTCCATTGGCGGAAAACTTGTTACACTTCAAGAACAAACACAGCAGCAAGGTGGAACAACAACTCAAATACAACAGAAGCCGCCGGAATTTAGTCTGGAATCAAAATCACAGTTCGAAATGGGTAAATTTGAAGGCGATGCTACTTCCCTATTCAGATTCTTTGAAACAGAAAACTTAGGTAAAATTATTTCAAGACCTACTATCAGCACAGTAAATGGCGTAAAAGGCAGAACTCAAGTTGGTTCTGACATTTCAATTAAAGAAAGAGACTTTGCAGGTAACTTAATAGACAGATTTTATTCAACAGGAACAATCATCGAAGTAACGCCTTACATTTACAATGAAGACGGAATTGATTATGTCTATATGAAATTAAAAGTCGAAAGAAGTTCTGCAATTCCAGGGACAATAACAACAGAAATCAGAAAGACTGCTGCAGAAACAAATGTTTTACTTCTCGATGGCGAAGAAACTGCAATCGGTGGATTATTCCTTAATGAAGAAAGTGTTGACAGACGTGGTGTACCAATATTAAAAGATTTGCCATGGTGGTTCTTTGGCTTAAAATATATATTTGGTTACGACCAAAAAACTATTACAACTAAAGAAATAATTATACTAATTAAAGCAGAAATTCTGCCTCCTCTCAAAGAAAGAATATCTACAAAGAAAGAAGGCGGCATATTAAAACAAGAGCTCAAGAAAAATATCGAAGCAATGGATAATTACAAAAAAGAATCCGAGATTAAAAAAGAAAACGAAAAGTAATTATAATATTTGACTTTTATTCTAACGAATAAAGCAGCAATAATTTATGACTTTAAGAAATTATGAAACTGAATACCAAACTGATATTATTTTCATTCATTATTGTTGTTGTTACTTCTGCTGCTTCTGCTGTAATTTATTATTCACTTACAGATAGTCTTCTTACAAGATATCAATCACAATCAATATCAAATTCAACAAATGATTTTATATTTGTTTTTGAAACATCACTCCAGCAAGTTGAATATGACTTCAAAAAAATTTCTCCTTCAACAAAAAGTTTTAAAACAATAAATTTAGATTCAACCAGCATAGATTTTCTTTTTACCTTAGAAAACGATTCTTTAATTAATATTAATCAATTCAAAAAAAATAACAACGTAAGCCTCAACCTGACTTCAAGTTCAATTAAAAAATTTTTTGAAGATAATCCAAATGTTGTTTTAAGTTTTTCAAGGATTGACAACAACGAGACAATTTATTACGGAAAAGTTATTGATTCTAATTTTCTTAATAAGATTTCTGAAAAAATCAGAGCCGATATTGCATTAATAATAGATAATCAACTATACGAAATTTCTAATCCTGACAAGAATCAGAAATTTATTCCTGCATTAAATCATTCTATACAGAATTTAAAATTCAAAAACAATTATGATATTTATAATGAACAAATTGATAATGCCGACTTTAAAGCTTCGCTTTATACTCCAAGACAAATTTTAACTCCTGCAGGAAAACTAAACTTTATAATTTTCACATCCTTTGAAGAAGCAGCAGATTTTAGAAACACTTTAAGAAATGTAGTTATTTTAATTGTTGCTGCGGGGAGTGCTCTTACATTTATTTTCGTTCTTTTATTCACTTACAAATTTAGGAAACAGCTTACATTATTAAGCGAAGCCACTGAAATTACAACTAAAGGAAATCTTGAACATCGTGTTACAATAATTTCAAATGATGAAATCGGAAATCTTGGAAAAGCATTCAATAAAATGCTTGATGTAATTAAAAAGAAAGAAGACATTGAAAAAGAATATACTGAATTCATAAAACTCATTAATCAAAATCCTACACTAAAGCAGGTATCTGAAGCAGCACTCTCAAAAATTATAAAAGCAACTAATTGTTCATTTGGATTACTCTATGTAATAGAAAATAGAACCCCAAGATTAACTTCATCTTACGGAATAAATCGAGATTCGATTAACACAAATTTATCACAGGATTTATATTCCAATGTAATTGATAAAAAAGAAAGTATTGAATTTACTTTTGATAACAACTTCCCCGAAATTAAAACTGGGCTTACTTCAATAAAATTGAAATATCTTTTGATTTATCCAATTTTATATAACAAAGAACCAATAGCTATACTCGAGCTTGCATCTGAAAATATTCCTCAAAACGGTGTTAAAAATTATCTTGACAATATTCAGGAACATTTAGCAATTGGATTAATAAATGCTATTTCGCTTGAACAGCTTGAAAATTACATTACAGAATTAAAAAGATTAAACGAAGAATATCAGAAACAGAACAAGCAAATAATTCAACAGAACGAGCAATTAAAGGAACTTCATAATCAGCTTAGAGAAAAAGCTGAAGAACTCGAAAGACAAAGACTCAAAGCAATTGAATTAACAAAAGTAAAGTCACAGTTCCTTGCAAGCATGTCTCATGAATTGAGAACCCCATTGATTTCAATTCTTGGTTTAACTGAGCTTTTATTAAAAGATTCTTATTCCAATCCAAAGTTTAATGAAAAACTAAATATTGTCTATCGCAACGGAAAAAAATTATTAAGATTAATCACGAATATACTGGAATTCTCAAGACTTGAATCTGGAAAGATTGAAGTCAAAAAAGAAAAGTTTTTATTAAGCGAATTAATTGAAGAATTAAAACAAAACTTCGAAATTCCTGCAGATGACAAAAATTTAAAATTTTCTATCGAAGCACCAAGAAGAAAAAATATTTTGCTCGATACAGACAAAAATAAACTTGACCACATACTTTCTAATCTTTTAATGAATGCAATTAAATTTACAGAGAAAGGCGAAGTAAAATTATTAATTGAATTGATTGACAATAATTCGATTAAATTTTCTGTTGTTGATACAGGAATTGGAATTCCTGAAGAAAAAAAAGAATTAATTTTTGCAGAGTTCAAACAAGTAGAACCAAGCAACTCAAAATACTATGGTGGTGCAGGTCTTGGACTTACAATCTGTAAAAGATATGTTGAACTGCTTGGAGGAAAATTATCGCTTGAAAGTCAAGTTGGCAAGGGAACAAAATTTTCATTCACATTAAATGATATAATTGTAGAAATTATAGAAACGGATGATGACAGTTTCTTAAAAATAAAGGATGATTTAGAAGAATCTAAAAAATCTTCTGCTTTGATAATCGGAAGCAGTGAAAATGCAAATAAACTCGTAAAAGATTATTTAAAAACTTATAATTATCTAATTACTATTTGTGAAAGCGGCAAGCAAAGTCTTGAAATTATTAACAGTCAAAAGTTCAGTTCAATAATTATCAATTCACAAATTAACGATTATAACATATGGCAGTTAATTGCAGATATTAGAAAAAATTCTTCTCAGCAGGAAGCTCCTATAATAATTTATAATGTTATTGAAAATGAAAAAGTTGGATGGGCTCCAAATGTTTTTGACTTTTTAATCAAACCTGTAACAGAAAATATTTTAAAAAATTTAGTTGAACATATTCAATCGTTCACAAATAAAAATATTGATAAAATAATTTATACTGGTTACAAAAAAGAAGAATATGAAATTATTAAAGAAACCTTATCGAAAACCATAGACTTTGATTATAGAAATTCTCTTGAATCATCCATGTCATTAATTGATTACAGCAAAGTGCAGGTATTTTTAATTGATGTAGAGTCGTTCAAATCAGATGCACTTTTATTCAGTTCGTTGTTAAGGCAGAACAAGTTTACAAAAAACACGCATCTTGTTTTTCTGCTTCCTCAAAATTTCTCGGAAGACGAACAAAAAGATTTAACAAAAACTTTCAATGCAATAACACTCAGAGAAAAAAATCATCCTCTTGATATATTAAAATTCATTAAAGACAGATTACAAATAGATGACAGCGAAGCAAATAAAAGACTTAATCTAATAATTGAATCTTCACCACGAAAACGAGAATCAATTCACGATTCATTAAAACCTACTATAATGATTGTTGACGACGATGAAGATACATTATTTACAATTGGAGAATTGCTGAAAAAATTAAACTGCAGTCCGGTTTATGCTCACAATGGAATGGAATGTTTATTAATGCTTAATCACATTTTACCTGATTTAATTTTCTTAGACATAATGATGCCAACAATGGACGGTTTTGAAACCATAAAAAGAATTCGTTCAAGCAGCAGAACAGCAAAAATTCCTGTAATAGCTCTTACCGCTTATGCAATGCTTGAAAATAAAGAAGTAATTGAAAAAAATGGTTTTAATGATTTAGTTACAAAACCCGTTGATTCATCAACAATATCTTTAAAAATTAATACTTATCTCAAAGTAAAAGTATTTTAATACAATGAAGAAAATTTTAGTTATCGATGATTATCCGGACAATGTATTTTTAATTCAGGACAGGCTTGAACAGGAAGGCTTTGAAGTAATAAAAGCTTATGATGGTCAAATGGGAATTCAAAAAGCAATAGAAGAAAAACCCGATTTAATTCTTCTTGATATTATGATGCCGGGAATTTCCGGCTATGATGTTTGCAGAACTCTTACTTCAAGAGAAGATACAAAACAAATTCCAATAATTCTTTTAACAGCACTTACAGAAGCAGAAAACCTGAAAGAAGGTTTGCAAGCTGGAGCATTTGACTACATCAAAAAACCTTTTAATAAAACTGAATTAATTGCAAGAATAAAATCCGCTTTGCGTTTTAGTGAAACAAATAAATTCTTAATAGAAATTGAAAAAATAAAAACATTCGCTGCAACTGTAACAACAGCCAATCATGAAATTAAACAGCCGCTCACATTAATTAATCTTTCAACTGCCGCAATCAGAAGAGAACTTTCAAAAGAAAGTTTTTCAAAAGAATCAATCTTAAAAAGAATTGAGTTTATTGAAAAAGCTGCCAATGATATTGTAAAAGTTCTTGAAAAACTTGGTTCAATCAAGAAGCCTGTTTTAACACCTTATGTTAATGACCTGCATCTTATAGACCTTGAAGCAGAAAATAAAGAGACAGACAGCAATTAAAATTTTTTTGAACTCACCCAGTCTTTAGCTTATTAATTAATCTTATTAGTTTCTCTTTGTCAATCTTTCCCAATTCTGTTCTTGGAATTTCATTTACAAAATAAAATTGTTTTGGAATTTTATATGAAGCGATGTAAGAAATTAATTTTGCTTTAATTTCTGACAGACTTATTTCTTCATTCAACACAATTGCAGCGGAAATTGATTGTCCCCACTCTTTGTCCATTTCAGGAAACACAAATACATCTTTAATTTCCTTAAGCTGTTTAATTGCATTTTCGACTTCTTTTATACTTACATTTTCGCCGCCTGTAATAATAATATCTTCTCTTCGGGAGTCAACATAAAGATAACCATCTTCATCAAGCCATCCGTAATCACCTGTTAAAAAATAATCATCAATAAATCTTCCTTTGCTTTCCGAAGTGATATATTCTTTAAACAATGTTTTACTTTTTACTGCAATTTCACCTTTTTCATTTGCTTTAAGAAACTCATCATTATTTCCAATAATTTTTATTTCAACATTTTTCAGCGGCTTTCCTGCTGATTCTGGTTTTAAGATATAATCTTTACTTTTTAATGCAGTAATCATTGAACATGTTTCTGTTGAACCATAAACTTTTACAATGTTCCATCCGTTTTTAATTGCATTATCACACAAAGAAGTATCAATAGGTCCGCCGCCAAGAAATACATATTTTATATTTTTCTTTGGTTTAAATTTTTCTTCAGTCAATCTGTAAAGTGTTGTCGAAACAAATGAAATATGTGTTGGCTCAAATTTTTGAATTGCTTTTTTAATGTCATCATATTTTAGTGAATCAGGAATTACTATTTTACTTTTCGAAATTAAAGAGCGGCAAAAAATCATAAACCCGCCAATATGATAAAAAGGAAGTGATGCAAGCCAGATATCATCAACTTTTAAATCTATAAATTCATCCAATACTGCAGTGCTCTCATAAATGCTTTTAAATGTATGAACTACAGCCTTTGATTTTCCTGTGCTGCCAGATGTAAACATTATAAGTGCATCACGATTTATATCAAAATCTTCTATAAAATAATTTTCAGGATTAGAGATTAATTGATTTAATTCTGACAAAAAAACAATCTTACCAGATATTTCTGTTGTAAAATTGCACAGTTTATCATCAATAATAAGAAAAGATATTCCAATGTTTTTTATTTGCTGTATTAATTCATTTTCAGTTAATCTAATGTTCAAAGGAACGGATGTAGCTCCGCAAAACCAGACAGCGTTTATCAAAAACAAAAATTCTTTTGAATTATTTAAAAGTATTCCAACTCTGTTACCTTTCTTAATTCCAATATCAGATAATCGGCAGAAGTATTGAAATGATTTTCCGAAATATTGCTTGTAATCAATTTTTTCGGTATAAGTAATTATCGCAGATAACTGCGATTCTGATTTGCTTTGTTCAATAAGCCAGTGATGTTTGTTTGAAATTGTAATCATATCTGTAAATCAAATCTGGGAGGAAAATCTTTTAATTCGAAGTTAATTTTTCCGTTCTTAATTTCATAATAATCATAACAAATATTTTGTTCAAAGAAATCAGAAGTATCCAATCCGTGAGCATGCGAATGGGAAACATTAGATGCAATAAATACCAATCCACTTTTCCCAATTGAAGTCTCAAATGATGATGAGATAATTACACACTTTTTATTTTTCTCTGCATAATTAATTAATTCTATTGAATCAAACACACTTCCATAAATCATTGGTTTTACTACAATAAAATTAATCTGGCTCTTATCAATAATATTTCTGGCATCATCATAATTTTTCAAAGATTCATCAAGAGCTATTTTAATTTTAGATTCTTTTGACAGTTCTAAATTGCATATCAATTCCGAACATGGTTCTTCAATAAATTCTATTTCAAATTTTTCTAACTTCTTAAGATAATTTCTTGCTTCTTCATAATTCCACTTTCCATTTGCATCAAGACGAACAACAATTTTATTTCCAAACATTTTGTGAACTAATTCCAATAAAGAAAAATCATTTGCAAAATTTTCTCTTCCTATCTTTATCTTAAAAGTTCTGTAACCTTGATTATATTTTTTTTGAATCTCATTGATAATGAATTTAGGTTCTGAAATATCTAGAACTGCATTTATCAATATTTCTTTTTTTGATTTATTCGAAAGAAAATCTATTTGTTTTGATTTTCTAATAAAAAGTAAATTCAAATAAATCTGTTCAAAAGCAAATCTCAATGAATTCAAATCTGACAAATTATTTATTTGTAATCTTGCATTTTCAATATCATCATTTAGAAATATTTCTTTTTTAGAAATATATTTTATTTCTTCTTCAATTTCCTTTAAGGATTCGCGGCTAAAATTTGGAAGTGGAGATGCTTCGCCGTAAGTAATATTTTTTTTCTCATCAACTGCTTTTATAATAATTCCTTCTCTTTTATCAAACGAGTTAGATGAATTTTTAAATTCAGTTTTAAGCGGGAGTGAAAAAAGGAAATATTTAATTTCATTTAATATCATAAAAGAATACCAACTGCAAAAAGCAATCCATAAATTGCCGAAAGCTTTGCAGTGAGTTCGAGCGTTTTGTTTAATTCTTTTCCTTTAAGTGTATAAATCATTTTAATCAATTTAATTGCAATTGGTAAAGAAAGGATTGGCAGAAAAACGAATACACTTTTTTTGAATGTAAAGTAAACTACGAACAAAATTGAATAAGACAATATCATAAAGAAGACATATTGAAATCGGGAAAATTTATCTCCAAAAATTACAGCAAGAGTATTTTTACCACTAAGTTTATCTTCTTCCCTATCACGATAGTTATTAACAACGAGAATATTTGTAATCAAAGCACCAACTGGAACAGAAGCCCAAAATATGAGCGGTGTTATTTCTTTTGCTTGAACATAGTAGGTTCCAACCGTTCCTGCAAAACCAAAGAACAGAAAGACTGCGATATCACCAAGTGCATGATATGCAAGCGGAAATGGACCGGCAGTGTAAGCAACAGCAGTTATTATTGAAAGAACACCAATTATAAAAATAAACCATCCTCCAAGATAAACGAGATATAGACCAAAAGAAAAACTTAAACCAAATACTATAATGATTCCGAGCTTCATTTCATTTGAAGAAATTAATCCAGATGCAACAGCTCTTTGAGGTCCTGTTCTTTCTTTTTTATCTGTTCCATGAAGATAATCAAAAAGGTCATTAACAAAATTAGCCCCTATCTGAAATAACAAAGAACAAAGCAATGCAATTACAGATGCAATGAAATTAAATTTATTATAATAAACTGCAATAGATGAACCCACTACAACAGGTACAACTGCTGCTGGCAGTGTTTTAGGTCTTGCAGCTAAAATCCATCTGTAAAATTTTTTTGTTGATGTAATTGAAATAAAATTCATAAATCTTATGGTACTCTTGGAAATTTAGAAAAGTCTGGTTTTCTTTTTTCAAGATATGCGTTTTTTCCTTCCTGTGCTTCTTCCGTCATATAATAAAGCAATGTAGCATTTCCAGCAAGTTCTTGAATTCCAGCTTGACCATCAAGTTCTGCATTAAAAGCAGATTTTAAGAGTCGAATTGCAAGAGGACTTTTTTCAAGAATTTCTTTAGCCCATTTAATTCCTTCTTCTTCGAGCTGTTCTACTGGAACAACTTTATTTACGAGTCCCATCTCAAGTGCTTCCTGTGCATTATATTGGCGACAGAGATACCAGATTTCTCGCGCCTTTTTTTGTCCTACAATTCTTGCAAGATAACTTGCACCAAATCCGCCGTCAAAACTTCCTACTTTAGGTCCGGTCTGACCAAAAATTGCATTATCTGCTGCGATTGTTAAATCACAAACAACATGCAAAACATGTCCGCCGCCAATAGCATATCCAGCTACAAGAGCAATTACTGGTTTTGGAATGCTTCTTATTTGTTTTTGTACATCAAGAATATTTAATCTTGGAACCCCATCTTTTCCAACATAACCTTTATCACCGCGAATTGATTGGTCGCCCCCTGAACAAAACGCATATTTTCCATCTTTTGATGGACCTTTTCCCGTTAACAAAATAACTCCAATATTTGTATCCTCTCGTGCATCATTAAATGCATCGTATAATTCAGATACAGTTTCTGGGCGAAATGCATTTCTTTTTTCTGGACGATTAATAGTTATCTTTGCAATTCCATCCATCTTCTCATAAATAATGTCTTGATAATCTTTTGCTTTAATCCAATTATAATTCATAATTATTCCTTTCAAGATTATTTAAGAAGTTCAAAACAAAATTAATAAAAACATCAGGTTTTTCTAAGTGAACATTGTGTCCACAATTTTCTGCTGTTTTATGTTCTGCTTTCTGAAACTTACTCTTCATCTTTTCTGCAATTGCTGTATATTTTTCATCCAGACTGCCTGTAATTAAGAGCACTGGAAATTTAAGCAAGTTCAATTTATCCCAGTAATTTGGCATTAAACCAGTACTAAAACCAATCAAAGAATTTGATAAACCTATAACGCTGTTTTTATATTTTTTGTTCTTAATTATATCATAATTTGAAATTAATTTTTGAGATTCAAAGAGAGGAAGATTCATCCAGTATTCAATAAAATTTTCTACTCCATCTTTTCGAATTTTTTCTGCCATAATAAAGTCGGAAATAACTCTCTCCTTTTTTAATTCAAAATCTTCAATACCAGCTGTTGTGCTTTCAAATATTGCAGCAATTAATTTATCAGGATAATGCAAACAATATGAAAGTGCTGCTCTTCCACCCATTGAATAACCGCATATTATAAGTTTATCAATTCTCAAATAATCAAATATGCTGCTGAGCTGATTAATTATTGCAGTGCAAGTGTAGTAACATGAATCATCTGGAGCTTCTGTTAATCCATGTCCAATTAAATCTATTGCGACTGGGAAATATTTATCGGGAAGCTTATCAAATATAAAAAGCCAATCTTCAGCGCATCCAGTAAAACCATGCAGAAATACAATAGGGATTTTCTTTTCTCTATTATTGCTTTCATCAAGTAGAATATTAAATTCAATTTGATTTACTTTTATCTTCATCTAAATGCAAGTTAATTTCGGAAGTTATAGACTTCCAGATTTTTTCACGAATTAATTTTGATTTCTTAGAATCAGTTTTTATTTCAAGAACTGTGAGTTTTTTATTATTTATTGACAATAATAGTTTCTTTTTAAATTCAGAAAAGTTTTTTATTAAAAAGTATTCACCACCGTAAGCCTTAACAAATTTAGAAAAATCTATATTCAATGGCGTAACGAAATTTTCAATATAAGTTTTGCCAAATCTTGATATAGGAAGCGACTCAAATATTCCGCCGCCATTATTGTTAATTAAGATTACTGTTAATGGAATTTTAAATTTAACAGCATTATGAAGACCATTCATGTCGTGATAAAAAGCTAAATCACCCGTTATTAAAATTGTTGGTGCTTTAGAAATAGCTGCTATTCCAAGTGCGGTTGAATTTATTCCATCAATTCCACTTGCACCTCGATTGCAAAAAACATTAATCCTTTTTTGATTAGATGAAACAAAAAAATCTGCATCGCGAATCGGAAGACTATTTGAAATCATTACATTGCACCCTGAAGGCAGCAATTCGAAAACCTCATACATAATTTTCCCTTCAAAATTAATCTTTTCTTCCTCCAGTTTATTTCGTTTGATTTCTTCTGCGATTTGATTTAATCGTATAATGCTTTCCATCCATTTATTATTTCTTTTAAAATGTGAATCATTAATTTTCTTTAAAACAATCTCACAAAATTCAGCAGGATTTATTTTCAAAATTGTTTTTGCAGTTAAAGATGGGTCATTTCTATCGCCAAACTCATTTATTAGAATTTTTTCTGCTTTACAATTTTTATAATAATTCAATATTACATTTGAAGTTGGGGTTCCTCCAAATTGCAATATGATTTCAGGATTATATTCTTTCAAATACTGATTTGATCTTACAAGCGATGTAAAATTCTCAATTATGTTTTTCTTAGAATGATTTCCATGTCTTAGTCCAGAAGATATATCAGCAAAAATTGGATATTTTAATTTTTCTGATAAAGCAATACATAATTTCGAAAATTCTTTATCATAATTATTGTAGCCGACAATGATTAACCCTTTCTCATGACTAAATAATTTTTTTATTAAATCATTAATTAAATACTTACTCTTGTTCTCTGTTAATTCGATAGGATTGATAGAATTATAAATTTTATCCAGAAATTTAATATCTATCCTATCAGTGTAATTGTCGGGTTCAAATGGTTTTTCAAAAGGAAAATTTAAATGAACCGGGCCCGGATTTTCTATTAAAGCAATTTTTAATGCTTCATCTGTTTTTTTAATTAAACTCTTTAATTTTTCTAAACTAATTTCTGGCAAACCAGCATCTGTAAAATATCTAATGTGATTTGCAAAAATATTATCCTGATTTATAGTTTGATTAGCACCAGTATTCCTGAGGTAATGCGGTCTATCTGCAGTGCAAATAATAAGAGGTACTCTTTGATAATATGCTTCAATAATTGCAGGATAAAGTTCAGCTACTGCAGTTCCTGATGTTGTTAGCACTGCAACAGGGGTTTTTGATTTATTTGCTATTCCAAGTGCATAAAATGCAGACGAACGCTCATCAACAATTTGAAATATTTTTATATTCTTATTTTGATTAAAAGCTAGTGTTAAAGGAGTACTTCTCGAACCCGGTGAAATACATACATACTTCACTCCATATTCTGCAAGTCTATTCACGAATAAATCACACCAGATTGTATTTCTATTAACTGATATTTTCATCTGTCAATCTCTCTAAAAAGTGAAAGTATTGGTTTTAATTTAAGTTCTGTTTCTTCATATTCACTTTTTATTTCAGAACCTTCAACTATACCGCAGCCCGCGAATGCATATACATAAGGATTTTTATAAAGAGCAGATCTGATTCCAACTACAAACTCTCCATTTTTCTCTGCATTAAACCAACCGAGAATACCTGCATATAAACCTCTGTCAAAATTTTCTAATTGTTCTATCTCTTTAAGCGCACTTTCTTTTGTCATGCCGCAAATTGCAGGTGTTGGATAAATACTTTTAATTAACAATACAACAGGAATATCATCCCGAACTTTTGCATTAATTGGCGTCCAAAGATGCTGTATGTTCTTTAATTTTTTAATTTTTGTTTTATCGTAACTCACACTTTCAGAAAACTTTGATAAACTTTCAACAATAAAATTAAGAACAGAATTATGTTCATGAATGTTTTTGGTGTCATTTAATAATTCATTTTCGAGAATGAAATCTTCTTTTTCATTGTCTCCTCTTTTAATTGAACCAGCCAGAGCATCAGTTTCAAATTTATTTTTTGAAATTCTTCCAAGTAATTCTGGAGAAGCGCCAAAAAAAACAGAATTATTATTTCTCCATGCAAATAGATAACATTCTGGAAATTGAGTTTTAAGTTTTTCAATAATCTCAGTTAAATTAATATTTCCTTCGATACAAAATTTTTTCACTCTTGCAAGAACTACTTTTTCTAAATTTCTGGATTTTATCTTATATAAAGCAGTTGAAATCATGTTGCTCCATTCATCAAATTCTGTATCACTGATTTCATCATTTTCTTTATAATAAAATTTTTCTGTGCTGTTTAATATATTATTTATTTTTTTCTCAAGAATATCTTCTATTTGTTCGTTTAGCAAATCATTCATAAAATTGAAAGCAAAGTAATTTTTATTTTTATACTTAATAAAAGATATTTCGGGGACATACCAGATTTCAGATGGATAATCACTCCAGAGATTGGTTTTTTCTTTAACAGGAAATTTTATTCCACCTACAAACAAAGGATAAAAACTAAAATCAGACTCATCAAAATTGTGGATATGTTTAAGACGAGAAATATTTTCATATGAGTTTTCATCAACAGAAAAAATGCATCCAAAAGAAAAAAATGAATAATTTCTAACGGGTAAGTCCAAGAGAAAAAAATTTTTTTGATTTATGAGTGAACTGTAAAACTTATTATAAATTCTATCATCTATTTCCTGAATGAAAGTATACAATGAATTTGGATTCCTGTGTTCAATATTTTTTTGTAATTTAAGAATATATGTTGAGAATATTTTATTATTTACTATCAAGATTTCTTTTTATATTTATTTGAATAAATTACAGATGCAAAATAATAAAAAGGTTCGAAACAGCTTTTCAAAATGAATTTAATTTTATATGTTTATAATCCGAAGCACAATTTAATAGTTCTTTAAATACAAAGATTTAATTATGAGGGCTGGGGAAATGTTATAAGTTAAAAACAAGGAAGGAGAAAATGAAAATGCAAACAGAAAAAGGGGAAGCTGCACTCCAACTTATGGAAAAAGTTACAAAAGCAGGCGACAAATTCAGAAGGCTTCAAGCCAAATACATGTTCGAACAAAAACTTACTGCTCCTCAATTTGGAGTTTTAGAAATACTTTACAGAAATGGTCCTATGCCGCTTAAGAGAATAAGTGAAGAAATGCTTGTCACAGGCGCAAACATTACATGCGTCGTTGATAATCTTGAAAAAGAAGGTCTTGTAAAAAGAGTACACTCAAAGGAAGATAGAAGAGTAATACTTGGCGAATTGACTCCGGCAGGGAAAGAAAAGCTCGATAAAATTATGCCTCAATATATTGAAAAAGTAGCTGCTGTAACTTCATCTTTAACAGAGAGCGAACAAAAACAATTGATTGAGTTGCTGGAAAAATTAGCATTTTAATCTTATAACTGGAATGAGAGAGATATCCATTCATCCATTTGCATTTTTTCAAGCAATCCAAAACCAATTGAACTATACTTTTTGATTATTTCTTCTTCATCAGAAATTAAAAGACCGGAAAGAATTAAGATTCCGGTCTTTTTTATTTTATTTTTTATTTCCTCTGCAATATCTAAAAGAACATTCTTATTTATGTTTGCAGTTACTATATCAAAGTCTTTTTCAGGAATTTGATGAATTTCTGCAAGTCTAATTTCAACTTTATTTTCAACATTGTTCATTTTAATATTTTCACTGCCATTCAGAAAACACCACTCATCATTATCAATGCTAAGTGCTTTTTCTGCGCCCAGAAATATCGAAGCAATTGCAAGAATACCTGTACCAGTACCAACATCTAAAACTGTATTGCCCTGACGAACATACTTTTCTAAAAATTTCAAAACCATTTTTGTTGTTTGATGTTCACCTGTTCCGAAAGACATTTTGGGGTCTATTGTAATTATAATTTGTCCAGGTTTTGACTGATATTCCTTAAATGAAGGCTTAATAACTATTTTATCTGAAACCTCTATAACTTTTACATTTTTTTCATACTCTTCATTCCAGTTTCTATCTTCGAGCTCTTCTTCAATTAAATTAAAGGTCTCGATAAAATTATTTTTTCTGGCTTCTTCAAGAATGTTTTTTATATCTTTATATGAAATGTTTTTTGAATTATCTGCAAAAACTATAAGTTCATTTTCCATTTCATTAATCCCATTTAAATCAAGCTGCCATAATAAGCCACTAATTATCTCATTGTTCTGAGGTATTGTTCTGATAATAAATTGTTTGAACTTTCTCACTTAGTTCTCCTAATTGTTATATATTATTTCACAAATTTTATCTTGAAAATATCTTGCAGTTTTGAGTTCAGTTACAAAGTTCTGTATTAATATCGAAAAAGCTATTAAATGATTTTTGCGATTAAACATATAACCTGCAAGATTACTTACACCACTCAATGTTCCTGTTTTTGCTCTTACTTTTCTGTAAGCAGCAGAATTAATCATTCTGTTCTTAAGTGTTCCATCATAACCTGATATTGGAAATGTGTTATAAAGTTTTACGAACAAATCTTCTTTTTCATAATAAAAATATTTTAGTACCGCAGTGATAAGTTCGGCAGAAATGAGATTGTAAAAAGATAATCCAGAGCCATCAACAATTTTGAATTTTTTTGGATTAAAATTAGCAAGTGTAATTAAACTATCAATTAAACGAATTCCATCTTTTGCACTGGATGGTTTTTTTAAATTAAATGCAAGTGCACGCAAAATTAATTCTGCCCCTAAATTATAACTTACTTTATTTGTATGAACTAAAACAGTATCAATATTTCTTTCAAATGAAAATATTTGTTCAGCATTTTCTGGTACATTTTTAAATTCAATATTTCCACTAAAATTAATTCCATTTTCATTAAGTTTTTCTGCAAACAGAGTTAAAAAAAATTTTGCAGGATTTACAACACTAAAACTTACTGTATCTTCTTTTGAATTAACTGAAAGATTACCAGACACAAAAATTTTATCTTGTTTATTCATGCTGATGCGTTTAATAAAAAAATCAGATGAATCCAGATTTGTAGTTAAAGATGCATTAACTATATCAAAATATTTTGTTCGGGGAATAATTTCTATTTGAACAGGTTCTCCAACACTTGAAGGTTTATAAACTATTTTGAAAGAATTGCCATTAATTGATAGAGGAGATAAATAAGCAGCGAATGGATAGGGGTCATCATCCCACATCCATCCTTCTCCCCAGTATAATGTATCAATCAATGAAATATCGCCGTAAAGATTACCTGATATTTTTTTAATACCATATTTTTTAATTTCTTTAACCAGAGAATCTAAATCATTCAAAGAAAATAATGGGTCGCATCCTCCAAGAACAAATAAATTTCCTTTGCAAATTGAGTCCTCGATCTCACCATTATAATAAATATTAGTTTTGAATTTATAATTATTCAAAAAAAGAAGTGCAGCCCCTGTAGTTAATATTTTTTGAAGCGAAGCAGGACGCAAAAGCAATTTTTCATTTTTTGAATAAAGTCTTTTATTTTCTTTTAAATCATAAATATCAACTGCAACAATCGTTGAAGTAAAAAATTCATCGGCAAACAAACTATCAAGTGATTTTGAGAGATTTTCAGATTGTGCAAAAGATAAATTCTGTCCTATTGAGATGAATATAATTATAAATAGAAATAAAATTCTTTTGTTCATTTATGAAAAATATTCTCTTTCTCTAAACTCTACACCAAGTTCTTCTGTAACAAATTTTTTTGCAGCTTGTGAATCAACTTCGCTAAGTCCTACAATTGTCATAATAACGCGAGAATAATTTTTAGCTTTTTTAGCAAAGTCAATCATTTCTGCATGCATAGATGGATCAACACGCATTAATTTACCATATTGAACAGGGTCAATTGAGTTGAGGCTTATTGAAACAATATCAATCAATCCATCAAGTTCTGGAGTAATATCTCTTTTGTTAATATAATTTCCATGCCCATCTGTGTTTAATCTTGTTACGCCGCCATTATCTTTAACATACTTTGCAATTTTTTTAACAACATCCCATCTAATTGTCGGTTCACCATAACCGCAAAAAACAATCTCTTTATATTTCTTTGGATCTCCAATTTCTTTTATGTAAGCTTCTGCATCTGGTTCTTCTGATTTTTTCATTTTTAAGTTATAGCCATTTATAACTGCATCTCCTTTTCTATCACAAAAGACGCAATCAGCATTACATCTGTTTGTAACATTTATGTAAAGAGAATTTCCAATTTTATATGTTATACTCAATTCTGGCTTTTTCCCTATTCGAAATAATTTATAAACATTATAAGAAGTTGATCGAGCAACATCTTCTACTGTAAGATTTTGAATTTCAGCAATTTTTTCTGCAATAAACCGAATATAAGCAGGTTCATTTCTGCTTCCTCTGTGTGGAACAGGAGTCATAAATGGTGAATCTGTTTCAAGAAGAATATTTTCAATAGAAATACTAGAAACAACTTTTCTTAAATTTTCTGCTTTGTTGAAAGTAATATTTCCTGTAAAAGAAACGAAATGATGCATTTCAATTAACTCCCTGGCATTTGATATTGAGCCTGCGAAGCAATGATACTGAGCCCTTAAACCTGAATTTTTATACTTGCGAGCCATTTGCATTATATCTTCGTTAGCTTCTCGATTATGAATAATAACTGGTAATTTCAATTTTAATGCGAGTTGAATTTGTTCTTCGAATGCTTTTATTTGAATATCACGAGGTGAAAAATCATAATAATAATCAAGCCCAATTTCGCCTATTGCAACTACTTTTTTATTACCTGCAAGTTCTTCAAGTTTGTCAATAATACCGTCGTTCCATTCTTTGCTATCGTGCGGATGAACCCCAACTGCTGCATAAATATTGTCATACTTTTCAGCAAGTTCTATTGCCTGCTGCGACGAAACCAAATCTGTAGCTGGCACTATTATCGCATTAACATCAGATTGTTTTGCTCTTTGAATTATCTGCTCAACTTCTCCATTGAAATTGGGATAAAACAGATGAGCGTGAGTATCTATAAACATATTATTCTTCTTATAATTTAGTGTAAATGCTGATTAACAAAAACAACTTAATATAATTTTTAATTCAATTTCTTACAGATAACTTTTAATACACTTCGCCAATTACTATACCTGTTTCATTTACGCTCCTGCTAAGCATTAATACATTATCCACTTCGTTTTTATCTACTATTGCTACCAATCCTATTCCAAGATTAAACACTTCTCTCATTTCTTCGTCATCAATATCACCAATTTTTTTAATCAATTGAAATATTGCAGGAATTTCCCATGCCTGCCAATCAATTTTCAAGTTCATATTTTCAGGAATAACTCTTTTGGTATTGCCAATTATTCCGCCACCAGTAATATGAGAGAATGCTTTTATAGAAATATTTTCTTTCAATAAATTTATCAATGGAAGATAAGATTTATGAATTTTTAATAATTCTTTGCCAAGTGTATTATTTAATTCAACTACAAAATCATTTATTTTGAATTTTTCAAGTAAAACTTTTCTTGCAAGAGAATATCCATTTGTATGTAATCCATTCGATGGGAATCCAATTAACATATCTCCTTTTTGAACATTTTTGCCGTCAATAATTTTATCCTGCTCAACAAAACCAACAATAGTTCCTGCTACATCATATTCATCTTCTTCATAAATACCTGGCATTTCTGCCGTTTCGCCGCCAATTAAAGCAACATTATTTTCTTTGCAAGCAAGTGAAAATCCTTTAATAATTTGTTCGGCTTTTTCGGGGATTAATTTTCCGAAGGCGATATAATCCATAAAATATTGAGGTTCGGCTCCGCAAACCGCAATATCATTGACACAATGATTTACTAAATCCTGTCCAATGGTATCGTGTTTATTCATCATCATAGCAATTTTAATTTTCGTTCCTACACCATCAACGCTTGATACAAGAACAGGATTATTCCATTTTTTCAAATCAATTTTATAAAAAGCTCCAAAGTGGCCAATACCATGCAATACATTTCGATTAAATGTAGATTTAGCAAGCGTCTTAATTCTATCTACAGTGTTTTCACCTGCCTGAATGTTTACACCGGCATCTTTATAACTAATTCCCACTAAAACCTCTAAATTTTTTAAACAAATATAAGAATATTAATCCCTAATTATAAGTTCTTCCTTTTTAGAATGATTTTTATAGTACTTTGTAATTTTATTTAATAAACTAAAAACAATTTGCACTAATTTGAAACTTTAAGCCGAATCAAGTTGTCTTATGCGACGCTTTGCAGAGTTAATCATCTAATCTGAAAAATTGTCAAAATTTTGATATTTTTGAAGCCATGATTAGGATGATAAGTATATGCAGGATTATCAATTAAAAGACAGGGAAAAAGCTATACTGAGATTTGTAATACACCAGTTTATTTTAACAGCAAGTCCTGTAGGCTCAAGAAATATTTCTAAGAAATATAATATTGGCTTATCTCCTGCTTCAATTAGAAATATAATGGCAGATTTAGAAGAGCTGGGGTATTTAGACCATCCTCATACTTCAGCAGGAAGAGTACCTACGGACAAAGGTTATCGTGTTTATGTGGATTCATTAATGGATCCTCCAACACTTGATTCACAATCTAAACATCTTATTGATATTAATTTAAGTCAGGCTACCAGTGAAACAGAAGAACTGCTGAAAATAACAACAAACATTTTGAGTGACTTAACAAACCAGCTTGCCATGGTAACCTATCCAAAATTTGAACAGGCAGTTCTTGAAAAAATTCAGATTGTTCAGCTTTCTTCTACACGAATTCTTGTAGTTGTTACTGTAAAATCTGGTTTAATAAGAACCATTACACTGGAAATTGATGCTGAAGTTAAAGAAGATCAACTAGCAGTAGTTCAACATCTTTTAAATGAAAAATTATCTGGATTAAAATTTTTTGAAATTAGAAATACAATTGGCGAAAGAATTAAGGATTTTGACAAAGAAATTTATAGACCAATTATTAGAGTTTTTCTTGATTCTGTTGACAGAATTTTTACAGATATTCCAAGTGATAAAGTTGTTGTCTCAGGTGCAAAAAATATTCTCAAGCAACCTGAATTTGCAGACCATGAACAATTTCAAAGCATAATTGAATTAATTGAAAATAAAGACATTATAATTCACATACTTGATAAAAAACCTCCTGCAAAAAACAATGATGTTCTTGTTACAATTGGAGAAGAAAACAAAGATGAAAAGTTTTCTGATTATAGTATGATTACAAAAGAGTATAAAATAGGTGATTTGCAGGGAACTGTTGGAATTATGGGTCCTAAACGAATGGATTATTCAAAAATTATTGCTGCGGTTGTTTATGTTGCACAACAGCTTTCAGAAGAACTAACAAAACAAAGATAATATGAGGAAAAAGAAAAAAACTATGGAAGATAAAACACTTCAAGAACAAAACAATAAAGCTGAATTATCAAACTATCAGAAAGAGAACGAACAAAAAGAAATAGGAGCACAGGAAAATCTTAATCAGCAAGAGGAGTCTTCAATTCAATTTGATTTGCTCGAAAAACAAATAAAAGAATTAGAAGAAAAAATCACTGAGCTTGAAAAAAACAATAGTGAATTAAAAGATGTATTATTAAGAAAAGCCGCTGAATTTGAAAATTATAAAAGAAGAACAGAAAATGATCAGCTTAACTTGATTAAATACGCAGCTGAACCTTTTATAAAAAGTATTCTTACAGTTTATGACGATCTCGAAAGATCTCTAAATCACATTAATGGTGATAACAATTTTGAATCATTAAAAAAAGGTCTGGAACTTATTTACGACAAATTCACAAAAATTCTTAATTCTCATGGCATAAAGAAGATTGATGCAGTTGGTCAGCCTTTTGATGTTGAACTTCATGAAGCTTTAATGCAGAGACCAGCTGAAGGCGTTCCGCCTCATACAGTACTCGAAATTTTAGAACATGGTTACATTTATCAGGATAAAGTAATTCGTCATGCAAAAGTAATTGTAAGTTCAGATACAACATCAGAAGGAAATAATTCTAATTCACAAAACAATAATCAAGGATAGAAATTATGGCTAAAAGAGATTATTACGAGGTCTTAGGTGTAAGCAGAGATGCAACAGAAGAAGAAATAAGAAAAGCTTATAGAAGACTGGCTATGCAGTATCACCCTGATAGAAATCCGGGCAATAAAGAAGCAGAAGAAAAATTTAAAGAAGCTGCAGAAGCATATGAAGTTCTCAGCAATGCGGAAAAAAGAGCTAAATACGATAGATATGGACATAGTGGATTACGCGGCGGAGAAGATTTCCATGGCTTTGAAAATGTTAATGATATATTCAGTCACTTCTCGGATATTTTTGGAAGTGCTTTTGGCGGTTCTTCGATTTTTGATGATTTCTTTGGAACCTCAACATCTCAAAGAACACAAAAGAAAACAACAGGAACTCCTGGATCCGACCTTAAAATAACTCTTAAACTCACACTCGAAGAAATTGCTACAGGAACTACAAAGAAAGTCAAAATTAAAAAATATATTAAATGTGATACATGCGGAGGAACTGGAGCTCGCGCTTCCTCCGGTTATAAAACCTGTACAATGTGCAATGGCACTGGAGAAATCAGACAGGTATCGAGATCAATTTTTGGCCAATTTGTAAATATCACTACATGCAAAAATTGTGGTGGAACTGGAAAAGTAATTTCAGAACCTTGCCCAACTTGTTCGGGTGATGGAAGAGTTTATGGCGAAACTACAATAAAAATCAATGTGCCTGCAGGCGTTCATGACGGTAGTTACATGACTTTAAGAGGTGAAGGTAATGCAGGCAAAAATGGCGGACCTGCCGGCGACATAATTGTTGTATTTCAGGAACTTCCTCATCAATATTTTACAAGAGATGGTGATAATGTAATTTATGAATTGTTCATAAGCTTTCCGGAAGCTGTATTAGGCACTGAAGTTGAAGTACCAACTCTAACCGGGAAAGCAAAATTAAAAATTGAACCCGGAACTCAACCGGGAAAATATCTCAAGATGCGCGAAAAGGGGATTCAACACCTTAACAGTCATGGTGCTGGCGACCAGCTTGTAAAAATTAATATTCATGTTCCTAAAAATATAACTGCAAAAGAAAAAGAATTGCTAAAAGAACTTCAGAAAATGCCAAATATAAAAGTGGGCGAATAAATCTCTTACAATCTTTGAGTAGTCGAGGTAAACTATCAACCTTATCAAAAAAATATCAAGAAAATTTGGCTTTACTGAAACAGAAACAAAGGTAATCTTATTTCTTTTGTTTGCGCTTTTTGTCGGCAGCCTTATAAATTTTTTAAAAAATAATAGAAATAAAAATTTTCTCGAATATAATTATTCAAAAGACGACAGCCTTTTTTATGGCTATCAACTTTATCAAGACGACTCTACTGAAAAATATGTAAATCTGGGAGTTGATTATAAACGGGAACTTTTAGATTTTAGCAAAGAAAAATTAAAAGAAAATATAAAAGATAGTATCAGGTTAATAAATATTAACTCGGCAAACTTATCAGAACTGATAAGTTTACCGGGAATTGGTGAAAAAACTGCTATTGAAATTATTAATTATAGAAAAGCAAACGGAGCATTTAATAACATAAACGATTTGCTGAAAATTAAAGGTATTGGCAAATCAAAATTAGATAAAATAAAAAGCAGAATCATATTTAAGTAAATCTTTTTGGAGGAAAAATAATGAACCCAAAGTCAGAACCATGGTATATTCACGCTATCTTATATGTAATAATTGCTGTATTGGTGTATGTATTAATAAAAGTTGCATACATAGATCCAAATGAAATCATCGAAAAAGAAAAATATTACAAACAAGAATCGAGACTTAGAATGTCTAATCTCCGTGCAGCAGAAAAATTATGGGAAGCAAAGTATGGAAAATTTACAGATAATCTTAATGACCTGATTAATTTTCTAAAAAATGATCCAAGCGTAAAAAAAGCTATAGAAGGAGTAGATACAGTTACAGGCAAATCAACAAATCCATTTGTTAAATTATCTGACGGTAATTTAGTCTGGGATTCTATTACTCACTCGCCAAAATCAGGAAAACCATATATAGTAATGGTAGATACATCGGTTAGTGCAGATACAATAATTGACAGACGAGGCAGAATAATTAAGATTGATTCAATTAAAACAATTGGACAGAGATATTTTATTCAATGTCCTGATGGTTATGGAACAATTGGTGACCTGAGAAGCGATGCTCTAAAAAATACTGCATCATGGGAATAAAATTGTTTGAGTCAATGTGTTTGAAAATCATATTGGCATAAATTTAACAGAAACCAAATTTCAACTTGTAGAGGTAAGCTATAAACAAAATTCATTTTATCTGGAAAATGTTGACCAGGTAATCTTCAAAGAAAATTTAAGCCCTTCTTTTACGAAGGGCTTAAATTCAGATAATGAATCTAAACTGATTGTAAACCTTCAGGAATCTTTCAACAAAATCATTTCAAAAAAAAATCCTGTTTCTAAATATATTTCATTTTCACTCCCAGACGAATTCTTTTTTATTTTCGAAATACCATTCGACCCTATTCTTACAAAGAAAGATTTAATCGAGCATTTCAAGTGGGAATTGTCAATTTTATACCCATATTTAGACAGCAATGAATTTCTTATTCAACATATTGATGTAAACAAAACTCATATTCGGCGAGAAGAATATGCAATTGTTTTTTCACTAAATAAAAAAATTGTAAATGCTATAAATAAATTTTGTAAATCAAACAATCTCGAACTAAAATATATTGATAATGCTCATCTTTCTTCTACTGCATTCCTGCATTTATTAGAGAATACAAACGAAGAGAAAATAACATTCAGCTTTTATATTGACCAGAATTATTCTTCCTTTGCGGCAATCGAAAATAAATTTCCATTTTATTACAAAGTTATTGACACTTTGAAAATTCCAAACATTATTGATGAAATTTTTTCACAACTTTCGAAATATGGCATTACATATAATTCTGCAAATCAGATAATAATTTGCGGTCAAAACATTACCGACGAGGCAATTTCAAAACTGGAAGAAAAACTAAATCAGAAATTAATAAAGATTAATCCTTTTGAAAGATTTAAAGTTGACGAATCCTTTAAGAAAAATCCATTTTATACATCACAGTTTAATTCATTTACAGCAGCAACTGGAATGGCTTTGAGAGTTATATGAGAATAATATCTGGAACATATAAAGGACGAACAATAAAATTTCCGAATTCAAAACTTGTTCGTCCAACCACAGACAAAGTCAAAGAATCTTTATTTAACTACCTGAGCAATCAAATAGATTTTGATGGAATTAAAGTGTGCGATATTTATGCAGGTTCGGGTTCTCTCGGTTTAGAAGCTTTAAGTCGCGGTGCAGAAGCAGCTCATTTTGTTGAAAAAGATTTTTTTGTTGTCAAAGTTTTGAAAGAAAATATTTCTTCTCTTAATGCAGAAAACAAATGCAAAATATTCAAAACAGAAGCATTGAGATTTTCGAAAATGAAAAATCATGAAATATATGATTTAATTTTAGCAGACCCGCCTTTTTTTAAAGACGATATTCATTCTGTTGTTCACAATTTACTTGAACGAAATTTTTTAAGTGAAAATGGAATTTTATTAGTTGAAAGGTCTATACAAACTAAAGAAAAAGATATTGAAAATTTTCAATGTGAACCTTTCAAAAAAATTGGGGATAGTTTAATTTACTTATTCAGAAATAAATCACTATAAATTTTTCAATTATTTAGAGAGATTATCATGGCAAAAGTAATTTATCCGGGAACATTTGACCCAGTAACCAATGGTCATATTGACATTGTAAAAAGAGCAAGCGAACTTTTTGACAAAGTTGTTGTAACCGTAGCTCGCAATCCAATGAAAACAGCATTATTTACAGTAGAAGAAAGATTAGAAATGCTGAAAGAAAGTCTGAAAGATTTTAAGAATGTTGTTGTTGATTCGTTCGACGGACTCGTCGTTGACCATGCAAAACAAGTAGGTGCAGTTGGAATAATAAGAGGATTAAGAGCAGTTAGCGATTTCGAATATGAATTCCAGATGGCGCTGATGAACAGAAAATTAGCTGGAGATATTACTACAATTTTATTAATGCCTCATGATAAGTATACTTACTTAAATTCAACAATAGTGAGAAACCTTGCTCAGTTTCATGGGAATGTGTCAGAATTTGTTCCTCCTATAGTAGAAAAAAAATTAAGAGAAAAGTTTGGTTATTGATTAAAATTCCAGTAAAAGATTTTGATTAAAAGCCGATTAACATTTCTTAAATTATATAAGCTTAACTTCGCATAACTAAGTTACTCGTAAAAATTATTCTTTACATTTCTTTTTCTGCAACAAGCAGTTTACCTTCAATAAACAAGCCGTGTTCAAAATGTCTCTTTCTTATATAAACTACCCCATCTTCATCATGAGGTTCTCCATAAACCGAGTGAACAGATTTTAAACCGCCAAGATACTTACGTGCATCAGAAAGATAAACAAGGTCGCCCGGCTCAGCAGCCATTTTATGCATATCTTTTTTTGAAAAATTTAATATATCTTCATTGTCATCATTAACTAATTTCCAATGGACTTTTACAATTGCACCTTCGCGCTCATTTAATTTTCTTCCTTTGAAATATTCTTTAGCTTTATGAATAGACCAGATAGTAAGTCCTTCAGTTTGCCGTTCAGCATCATATTTGACATAATGAGTTGAAATAAGTGCGACAAAGAATGAAGCAATAATTGTTGAGGTCATTAAAAATCCAAGTGAAAAAGTTTCCAGTCTTAATACAGCAACGAGGATATCAATTATAACAATAATTGCTGCAAATGCAATTATTGGGTACATTATAAAATGCCTTTTAGAATTAATTATTATATCTGAAAGTTTTTTTAATTGCCGCTGAAAAATTGTAACAATTACTGCAAGAGAAACACAAACAATTAAATTATAAAGAGCACTCATATAAGTATATGGATGAAGAGGGTCATACGGTGTTCCATGTGCTATAGGTCTAATCAACTCATAAGGAAATCTATTTCCAAGAAGCATTAAGGAAATTCCGCCAATAACAGTTGTTATCAGTCCAGCAGGTGTAAATTTTTTCCAGAATGCACCAAAAAAAATTGCAACCATTAATGGAGGCGTTAATGTTGCATGAAAAAAAGCATGAGCCTGATAAATCGTTGGGTATGATATAAACGCATAAACAGCTATTACTCCGAGCAATGTAAGACCAATTGTAGAAATTCTCGCAACTAACATTGCTTTCTTTTCTTGAAGTCGTTCACTTCTGCTTAATTTTTTAAGCCAAATTCTAATTGGTCTATCCACGTCGTTAATATAGATTGCCGAGGCAGCATTAATAAGAGTACTAACTGTGGACATTAAAGCTGCGGCTATAGCTGCCACCACAAATCCAAATACTCCTGGACCTGTAAGTATATTTGAAACAACTATAAAAATTGAATCTGGATTTACATCAGGTGGAATAATTTTAGGGTTCATAACAGAAATTGCTTTTGCTACCCATCCAGCACCTCCTACCACAACAGCAGAAATAGGAAGCATAAAAAGAATGTTTACAGCTGCTGCTTTTCTTCCTTCGTGAACATTTTTTGCAGCCATAAATCTCATAATCAATCCCATATTCATAAACAAAAATCCAACCGAGCCCGCAATAGCATCTTCCCAGAATGTTCCGACAGAATTAAATTCAGCAGGTGAATTGAATCCAGCAAAAGGAAGTTTCCAGCTTGTAGGAAGTAAATTCCAGAACGAAGACCATCCACCCACATATGATATGCCCAGAAAGAATACCAACAATCCAGCTGTAAGTAAAATTATGCCCTGAACTAAATCAGTAAAGATAACAGCTGTCTGCCCACCAAAAGTTATATAAATTCCTGTAATAAGTGCAGTAACCCAGATTAAGCCCATTAAAGTTACATGAATTTGAACACCAAAGATTGTAAAACTCTCTGGCATCAGCGGAAGAATTGCTTTCCCCATCGTAAGAAAACCAATTCCTACATAACCAATTAAATACAACAACTGAAGAATGGTAACAAGAAATCTGGCTGAGGGAGAAAATCTCCTTTCAAAGTATTCAGGAATAGAACGAATTTTTGAATAAATTATAATTGGCAGCCATCCAAACATAAAGAATGGAACAAAGAACCAGTCATTTATATATGACATTGAAGATGAGAATCCATATTTAAATCCCATAGCAGAATATTTTACAAAACTATGACTGCTGATGCCTGTTGCAACAATAGACATGGCAATAAGCCACCAGCTGAATCTTCTTCCACCGAAGAAAAAATCATTTGTGTCTTTATTATATTTTGCAAAATAAGAACCAAATAAAAGCATTGTTATCATATAGATAACAAGCACTATCCAGTCAAGTTGCGTACCGATATTATTTAATTGTGCCATATTAATCTCACAAGTAAAGTGCAGCAATTATAAGAAAAGCATGGAATGCCATGAAGTAAAAATATCCAAATATTAATACTTTCCACCAGAAGCGGTGTCGTTTTAATCTCATATCAAGTGCTTTAGTTTTACGGATTAATATTAAACCTGCTACAAAAAAAATTCCGCCTCCAGCATATAAATAAATGAAAGGCAGCCATGAATTAAAAAATGTAGGCATGCTGTAAAACCTAAAAATTTTTGTATGCCAAATTAGGAGGCTAAAATTTTATACGCAAATAAAATTTATGTTTAATAGTTCAATAAGAAGCTGCTTGTATTTTTATTTCTTCAACGAAAATAATGTTTACTCTTAATTGCATTTAATAAACAGTGTATCTAAATTAACTTCCTAAAATTTAATATTTTCTTTAAACGGAGGTTGATTTATATGGCGATGATGGCCAGAATGAGGAGTTTAGCTCCGTGGTTCATTCTTCTTGTTGGCGGTTTATTTGTTCTTTTTATGGTTATTTCAGATTCAAGAGTTCTGGAATTCTTAGGACAGCGTTCTCAGAACGTCGGCTCTATTGATGGAGAGGAAGTTTCTTATCAAGAATTCTCCAATATGGTTGAAAGAGCCAAAGAAAATCAGGAAAGACTGACAGGCCAGCAGATTGAGGAAAGTCAAATGGATTTTTTTAGAGACCAGGTCTGGGATGCAATTGTTACTCAAAAATTACTTCAGAAAAAAATTAAAGAATTTGGAATTGTTGTTACAGACGATGAAGTAAGAGAAGCTTTACTTGGTCCCAATCCACCTGAAGAATTAAGACGTCAATTTACGGATTCTGCAGGTGTTTTTAACAGACAACTTTATGAACAGGCTCTCAGAGACCCCAGAAATAAACAAATTGTTCTCTACTACGAAGATTTAATTAGAGAACAACTTCAGCAGCAAAAACTTCAGGAATATTTATTTGCCTCGGTCATTGTGGGTGATGAAGAAGTAAAAGAACATTTTATCAGACAAAACATCAAAATGCGAGCTGATTATGTCCTTGTAAATGTAAATACCATTCCAGAAAATGATATAAAAATTTCTGATGAAGAATTAAAAAAATATTACGAAAATCATAAAGAAGATTACAAAATAGAGCCATCCAGAAAACTTAAATATGTTCTTTTCCGCCGCCTGCCGTCAAAGAGTGATTCAATCGGCATAAAAAATAATCTTGAAGCTATTGTTGCTAAAATTAAAAGCGATACTGCTTCATTTAAATCTTATGTTCAGATTTATTCCGACCAGCCTTATAGAAGAGATACAATTTCAATTACAGCTCTTCCTGTTCAAGCAAGGGATATTCTTTTAAAATCCAATAAAGGTGATGTAATCGGACCAATTGCTACTTATGAAGGATATGTAATTTATAAATTAATTGATCGAGTAAAATCAAAGAACGAAGCTGTACGAGCTTCACATATTTTAGTTCGTTCAACAGGAAATGATAAAGAAGATCTTGAAAAAGCAAATCAAATTTATAATGAATTAATAAAAGGTGCCGATTTTGCTTCATTAGCAAAATCAAAATCGAACGACCCAGGTTCTGCTTCAAACGGCGGCGATTTGGGATGGTTTACAAAAGGCCAGATGGTTAAAGAATTTGAAGAAGCCTGCTTCAAAGGAAATATCGGGGTTATTCAAAAACCTGTTAAAACTGTTTATGGTTATCATATTATAAAAGTTACAGGCAAATTAAACGAAGATTTTGTATTAGAAAAAATTGTCAACAAAATTCAAATTTCTGGTTCTACATTAGATAAGCTTTATCAAGATGCTACAGATTTCGCATACGTAGCAAAAGAAAATGGCTTCGAATCAGAAGCAAAATTGATGAAATATGATGTTATTGAAACTCCGCCGTTCACTGAAGATGCAATGGCAATCCCGGGTCTGGGTGTTAATAAAGCTCTTGTTAAATGGACATTCGAAAACGGACTTGGTGAAATAAGTGATGTGTTTAAAGTTCCTGCTGGTTATGTAGTTGTAAAAATCTCTGATGTTACAAAAGCTGGATTTAAAAAATTCGATGAAGTCAAAAACATTGTAAGAACAAAAGTTCTTCAGGAAAAAAGATTTGAAAAAGCTCTTTCTATAGCAAAACAAATCAGAGCAAAATTGGGCGATAACGGTGATAAACAATTAGCCCTAACAGTCTGGGATAAAGCACGAATTGATTCTACTGCTGAATTTACTTCGGCAGGATCAATTCCAAATCTCGGAACTGAATATGCATTTGCTGATTATGCTCTAAAAGGTGAACTTAATAAATGGTCACATCCTGTAAAAGGTAATATGGGAGTTTATTTAATAAATGTAAGATACAGAACAAAATTTGACCCCAATACTTTTGAACTCCAAAAACTTGCTATAAGAAGAGAACTTGCTCAAAACAAGAAAGCTTACTTGCTTAATTTATGGCTTCAGGAAATTAAAAAACAAGCTGACATAGTAGATAACAGATATCTGTTCTATCGATAAAAAATTACAGCTCTGAAATTTAAAGCCGTGAATAAAACTCACGGCTTTTTTTATTATTCTTTTTACCATTTCTCTCCAATAAAAAAATAATTACATTTAAAAAAATAATTTTAGCTGTAACTTATTTATGCTCTATAAGAGTTTTGTAATTATATGTTTATCATCAACATTAATTTGCTCACAAATAATTTCAAAATTTGATTTTACGATTAATTATAATTACACAAACACTTCAAAATTATTTTTACAGCCAAAATCTTCTGATTTAATTGTCAGAACAGCTTATAATGAATTAGAAGACATTTATAGTTTTTCAACTGAAATTCGATTTCAAATTTTCGAATCTCTTTACACCGGCTTATGGTTAGAAAAAATGGAAAAAACTTTTATCAACAAAAATTTTAATCTCGGAAGTATCAGCATCGACATAAATGATGGATATAGAATAATTCCTTTAGAATTAAGTCTATATTATTATCTTCCATTCTCTACTAATAACTTCAAATTTTATATGGGCGGAGGATTTGGATTTTATTTTGGCAAAAGTCTTCGTCAGTTCGAAAATATAACAGCATTAAATGATGGAGTAAATCTTGGTTATGGCATTCAGGTTTCTGCTACAATGGAATATTTAATTTATGATTTTATTTTTTTCAGAACCCAAATGAGATTCCGTGACCCTGAAATTGAATTGAGCAGCAAATACTCAAGTAATTCTTTTTTATACAAAAACAGAACTTACTACATACACTCACAAAAATTTACTACAAAAGTAAATGTTGATGGAATTACTTTTTCAATTGGAATTGGTTTGCGTCCTTAATTTCAATTAATGTAATGTAAGATAAGTTTATTTATATTTGCCAATAAATTTTTGTAAAAAGTATGCGTATTTATTTAACAGGATTTATGGCAAGTGGAAAAAGCACAATCGGACCAATACTTTCCAATGTGCTAGGATTGGATTATTATGACCTTGATCAGGAAATTGAAGAACACGAAAAATCCACAATCGTAGAGATATTTGAAAAAAAAGGAGAACCTTATTTTCGTAATCTTGAAAGTGAGATTCTCCAAAAATTAATTCAAAAAGACAATGTTGTTATTTCTCTTGGAGGAGGAACTATAACTTTTCCCCAAAATTATGAACTAATGAAAAACACAGGCAAAATTGTTTATCTAAAAGTTTCCCCAGAAGAAATTTACAAAAGAATTAAAAGCAAAACCGACAGACCTTTATTGCGTGAATTTGTCTTAAACGAAACACCAAAAGAGGAATTTATAAAAAGAATTAACGAACTCCTCGAAAAAAGAAAACCATTTTATGAAAAAGCAGATTTAATAATCGAAACCAATCTAACACCAATTGGAATTACTGTGGATAACATTGCAAAAAAAATAATGAGAATAATAAATGAAAAAGATTGATATAAAAATTCCTAACAACTCTTATCAAGTTTTTATAGGCAGCAGCATTTTCAATAAACTTATTGATTTTGAAATCATAAAAGCCCATAAAAATATTTTCCTCGTAGTTGATAAAAACCTTTTCCTGAATCATCAAAATGTTATTTCATCATTTTATGAAAAACTTGATAGTAAAAAATTCCTTCACATATACGAAGCAACAGAAGAAAATAAATCTTTTAATTCACTCAAAAAAATATTTTCTCAATTAATTAAAAATAATTTTGGAAGAGATACATTGCTGATTTCAATTGGCGGAGGAATAACTGGGGATATTGCTTCATTTGCTGCATCAACTTTTTCAAGAGGAATAAAATACATTCAGGTGCCAACAACTTTGCTTGCCATGGTGGATAGTTCTGTCGGCGGTAAAACTGGAATTAATTTTGGCAACACAAAAAATATTATTGGTTCATTTTATCAGCCGGAATTAGTGTTGATTGATACAAATTTTCTCAAAACTCTGCCTCGTGATGAAATAATTTGCGGCATAGGAGAAATTGTAAAATATGGACTGCTCATTGGTGATGATTTTTATTATGAAATAAAAAATAAACTTCAGAAACTTCTTGATATTAATAACAATGTTATTGAAGATGTAATTAAAAAATGTGTTCAATTCAAAGGCGACATTGTAAAAAATGATGAGAAAGAAAAATCGGGCTTAAGAAAAATCTTAAATCTCGGACACACATTTGCTCATGCAATTGAAATTGAACAAAAACACAATATAAAACACGGACAGGCTGTAATTGTTGGAATTGCTTGTGCACTTCATCTTTCAAACAAAATAAATCTTCTTAATGATTCTAAGCTTGAAGATTACCTCCCTTTTCTTCTCAAATTTTCTGATTCAATTGATATTCAAAAATACAATCCTGAAAAACTTTATAACATTATGAAACGAGACAAAAAGAACAAGGATGCAAAAATTAAATTTGTGTTGTTGAAAAAAGCCGGGCAATTAGTAGTTGATATTGAAGCCAGCAAAGAAGATGTAGTTTATGCATTGAATAATGGAATCCAATATTACAAAGCTTAACTTATGCTGACTAAAAAATTTTCCATTTTTACATTCTTATTTTATTTCTTAAGCATTACTGCAATCCAATCGAAGGTTAATGAAATTAGAGCTGTATGGATAGCAACCAGTCATAGATTGGACTGGCCGCCGCCAACTTTTAATATTGAAGCTCAGAAAAAATCATTAATAGAAATTTTCGACAGCATTAAATCAAAAAATCTTAATACAATTTATTTTCAGGTAAGAAGTAATGGAACTGTTTTATTCAAATCTTCATTCGAACCATTTTCTTTATATATTGATGGAAAGGGCGGAATACCTTACGACCCTCTTCAATTTGCTGTAGAAGAAGCACATAAACGTAATCTTGAAATTCATGCGTGGATAAATACTGTGCAGGTTTTTGCAGGGAATGATTTAAATGTATTAAATAATTCTAACCATATCATTCAAAAGAAAAAAGAATGGATTGTTGAAGACATCAAAGACAATTCAAAATCTTACTGGTTGAATCCCGGTTTGCCTGAAGTAAGAGAATATATTTCCAATCTAATAAAAGAACTTGTTGAAAATTATGATATTGATGGAGTTCACCTTGATTACATTCGATACCCGGGAAAAATTTTTAATGATGATTCGACTTTTCAATTATATGGATGCAATCTATCCAGAGATGAATGGAGAAGAAAAAATATTACTGATTTAATTTCATTAATCAATAAAAAAATCAAATCTGTCAAGCCAAACATTCAGCTTGGAGCAACACCAATCGGTATTAATAAAAATCTCAAAGGAATGAATGGATGGGAAGGATTTTATGAAGTTTATCAGGATACAAAAGAATGGCTTAAAAAGGGAATTGTTGATTATATAACTCCTCAAATTTACTGGTCTTTTGATGACAAATATCAATTCGATATTATTGCCAAAGACTGGGTTGAGAATTCGTACGGCAAAAAAGTTATAATTGGAATAGGTGCATTTAAAGATGAAGTAAAAAATGAAATGGAAAAAATGATTGAATACTCACGAAAGATAGGTGCAGACGGTATTGCACTTTTCCGATACTCAAATATAAAGGATTATAAATTTCCTGCCTTCAACGAAAATTTGTTAACAACAAAATCAAATAATAATCTTATAAAAACCAAAGTTGGAAATAATTACCCGGAGGAAGACAAAAAATTCGAAATCATTTCTCCCACAGAAAATTTTTCTTCTTATAATGATAAATTTTTAAAACCAGTACTTATAAAAAAGTCGAACAATTATTCAGAGATAATAATTTATTCTGAATCAGATGATGAAATTATTGTTAAAGGTGAAACAGGAATAAGCAGCAATGAAACTCTTTTGAAAACAAAAATAAAACAGGGTAAAAATGTTATAGAATTAAAGATAAATGTTGAAGAATATAAAACTATCTTTTTGATATTTCAAAAAGCCAATAAATTAATGAGATTAAAATTATAAAATATAATTAAGCACAAATCGGTGAATAAAATGAAGAAGAAAAAAAATTTATTATTTCAAATTATAGTTGTATTGTTAATTTTATCGTTTGCTGTTTATTTAATAATATCGAATATTGTAATGAACAAAGAAAAAGTAAATCCAGAATTAGAAAAAGCAATGACAGCTAAAGCAGCTTATTCATTTACAAAAGAAGGAGAACTTACTTTTGTTAATCAAAAGGGAGAGATGATTTCAAAACTTGATATTGAAATAGCAGATGACGACGAACAAAGAATGACAGGCTTAATGTTTAGAGATAAGATGGAAGAAAATCAGGGAATGCTGTTTATCTTTCCTTATGAAGCTTCTCAATCATTCTGGATGAAAAATACAATGATTCCGCTTGATATGATTTTTATTAATTCCAAAATGGAAATTGTAAAAATTCATAAAAATACCACACCTTATTCTGAACAATCATATTCATCAATTAAACCATCACAATATGTAGTTGAAGTAATTGCTGGATATACAGATAAATTTGGAATTAAAGAGGGTGACAAAATTGTATGGCGAAGAGATTAAATAAAATACCCCTCTGTGAAATATAACAGAGGGGTAATCGAATTTTATCTTTTCTTTGTTCTGCTTTTGGATTTAGCAGTTAATTTCTTCGGTGTTGCTTTTTTTGTTTTAGTTTTTGACTTAGTTGCAGACTTGGTAATTTTCTTTTTTTGTGTTTTTGTACTCTTTCTAACTGCCTTTTTCTGAGCTAATTTCGGTTTCTTTTCTGCTGTTTTCTTAGCCTTAACAGTTTTTCTGGCGGCTGCAGGCTTTTTCTTTATTTCAATCTTCTTTTGACTTTCAGCAATTAGATTAAGTGCACTGCCTGCTTTGAACCATTCAATTTGTGAAGCACTAAAAGAATGATTTAACCAGATTTCATCAATTGAGCCATCACTATGCTTTGCAATTAACTTTAATTGTTTTTCTGGTGTAAAGTCTTTAAGTCCAACCAAACTCAATCTATCATCTTCCTGAATTTTGTCATAATCATCAGGATTGGCAAAAGTCAATGGAAGCATTCCCTGCTTTTTAAGATTTGTTTCATGAATTCGTGCAAAGCTTTTTGCTATTATTGCTTTTCCGCCAAGATATCTTGGTTCCATAGCTGCATGTTCACGTGATGAACCTTCTCCATAATTTTCATCTCCAACAACAATCCATCCCAATCCCTGTGCTTTGTATTCTCTTGCAACTTCATGAACCTGCTTGTACTCACCTGTAAAAATATTTTTAGCTTCCCCTGCTTTTCCTGTAAAAGCATTAATTGCACCCAGAAACATATTTTTGGAAATATTATCAAGATGACCACGATACTTAAGCCAAGAACCTGCAGGTGAAATATGATCTGTTGTACATTTGCCTTTTACTTTTAGCAACAAAGGCAAATCAATAAAATCATTTCCATCCCATGGTTCAAAGCGTTCAAGAAACTGGAGACGCTCACTGCCCGGGTCAATTTTTACTTCTGTTTTATATCCATCTGGTGAAGGAGCTAAATATCCTTGAGTATCTTTTTCAAAACCATTCTCTGGAAGTTCGTCACCGTATGGAGGATCAAGTTTAACCTGTTCACCTTTATCATTAATTAGATAATCTGTTTCTGGATTAAAAGACAAGCTACCCGCAATAGCTAATGCTGTTACAATTTCCGGACTTGCAATGAATGAGTAAGTTTCAGGATTATTATCATTTCTTTTTGCAAAATTTCTATTAAATGAATTTATGATTGTATTTTTTTCACCGGTTTTAATATCCATTCTTTTCCACATGCCTATGCATGGTCCGCAAGCATTTGCAAGAACTGTTCCTCCGAATTCTGTAAGAACTTGAAGCTGCCCATCGCGTTCAATTGTTGCACGAACCTGTTCAGAACCTGGTGTTATTGTAAATTGTGTTTTTGCTTTTAATCCTTTTGCCAAAGCTTGGCGTGCAATGTTTGCAGAACGGTCTATATCTTCATAACTTGAATTTGTACAACTTCCTATTAAAGCTACACTTATTTTATCCGGATAATTATTTTCTAAAACAGCTTCTTTCATTTTTGAAATTGGATGAGCAAGATCAGGAGTAAAAGGACCATTGATATGTGGTTCTAGTTCACTTAAATTAATTTCAATAATCTGGTCAAAATACTTTTCAGGTTCTGCATAGACTTCGTCATCAGCCTTAAGTTCATCTGCTAATTTTTCAGCAAGTTCGGCAACATCAGAACGATTTGTCTTTCTTAAATAATTAGCCATTTTTTCATCGAATGGGAAAATTGAAGTAGTAGCTCCAACTTCAGCACCCATGTTACAAATTGTAGCTTTTCCAGTGCACGAAATAGATTTTGTTCCTTCGCCAAAATATTCAATAATAGAACCTGTACCGCCTTTTACAGTTAAAATTCCTGCTAATTTTAAAATAACATCTTTGGGTGATGTCCATCCGGAAAGTTTTCCTGATAATTTAACCCCTATCAATTTAGGCCATTTTAATTCCCACGGCATACCAGCCATTACATCAACAACATCTGCACCACCAACCCCAATTGCGATCATTCCCAGCCCGCCAGCATTTGGAGTATGAGAATCAGAGCCAATCATCATTCCGCCCGGGAATGCATAATTTTCCAGAATAACCTGATGAATTATGCCAGCACCAGGTTTCCAGAAACCTACACCATATTTTTTGCACACAGATTCGAGAAATTCATAAACTTCTTTGTTTTCCTCGATAGCTCTTTCAAGATCTTCTTTTGAACCACTTTGAGCAACAATCAAATGGTCTGCATGAGCAGTAGCAGGAACAGCAGATGTTTTTCTTCCGGCGTGCATAAATTGAAGCATTGCCATCTGAGCTGTTGCATCTTGCATGGCTACGCGGTCAGGTGCAAATTCAGCAAAATCTTTTCCGCGTATTAATTCTTGCTTTGCAGGATTCCAGAGATGTGCATAAAGAATTTTTTCTGCATAAGTTAATGGTCTGCCAACTACCTTGCGTGCATCTCTAACTTTCTTTCTGAACCCTGCATACACTTTTTTTATCATGTCATAATTTTCTGTCATAGCCTCCTCTTTTAAAAATTCAATACAAAGATAAAAAATTTCAGATTTTATTATTGGGGTAATTACACAAATAAAATATCAAAATTTATTGTCCGTATAATTCTGTTTCTACCAATTCACAAATAATATGTGCAATTGTAATATGTCCTTCTTGAATTCTTTGAACATTCGATGAGGGAATGATAATGGGCAGGTCAACTTTATCTTTTAATTTACCGCCGTTACCGCCAAGGAAACCAATGACATACATATTTTTTTCGTGGGCTTTTTCTGTTGCTTTAATAATATTCAGTGAATTACCGCTTGTTGAAATTGCAATTAATATGTCACCTTCGTTGCCAAGTCCTTCAATACTTCTTGCAAATACATTTTCAAAACCTATGTCGTTGCTTCCTGCGGTAAGATTCGATGTATCTGTAGTTAATGCAATTGCTGGCAGAGCCGGTCGATTTATTTTATGACTCAATCTTATCATTAATTCAGTTGCAATATGCTGGCTGTCTGCTGCACTTCCGCCATTGCCGCACAGCAAAACTTTTTTGCCCTTACGGTACGCATCAACGATTATATCAGCTGCTCTAAGAACAACTTCTTTACAATTTTTTTCAATATTTAATTTTGTTTCTGCACTTTCTTTTAAGGATTCAGAAAAAAATTTTTCTTTATCAATCATACTTGCCTCATTTATTCTTTTCAAAGATAAGAAAGTTTATTATCATTCAGTAAAAGAAATTTATTTCAATGAGTAAAAAGAAAAACAATATTGAGTTTCCACTTTTTTGTGATTATTCATGCAGATATGCTTCGTTTAGTAAGCCATCTGCAATAGGTGCATGCAGAAAAGAATTAGCTGTTTGGTGTAAATATTTCAAACGCTACAATAATAAAAACAATAAATGTTTTGGAATAAAGAAGTAAATAATTAAAAAATTTTTAACTATTGATGTTACTTGTAACTCGAAATGCTTGTTTCGAGAATAGTCTATAGGTTCTTTGCGATTCAGCGAATCGCGTTACAATTATACATAACAACTATTCATTAGACTTTTATATATTATTGTTCAGAAAACGATTGTTCAATAAATAAACATTTCATAAGTTGCCAATAAATTTATTTTGTTTATTGTATGTCCAAAACAAAAAGTATTCTTTTCTGGTTCCTTGCATTTTTAATTACAATCTCATCAGCAATTTATCAAAGAATTACAGGTCCAACTTACCCACTTAAAGGTGAGATTAGATTTAAAAACAAAGCAATTAAGTACAATTTAGAAAGAAGTCATTCATCCAATCAAAATTATAAAGTAAGCATTAAAACAGACGACGAAAATATAAGAGGCTTTCTATACTGGAAACGTTATAAATTTGACAAAGATTACAAAATAATTGAGATGACAGGAGATAAAATATTAAACGCAGAGCTTCCCAAACAACCTCCTGGTGGAAAACTTGAATACTTTATTAAATTAAAAAAAGATGACAAAAAAATTTATATCCCGGAAAATAGAACCGTTGTTATTCGTTTTAAGGGAGATGTGCCTGAATCAATTTTAATTCCACACATACTATTTATGTTCATTTCAATGCTATTTTCAACTCGAGCAGCATTTGAATTTTTCAGTAATCAGCCTAAATTAAAATTCTATACTCTTTCAACAATTATTACTTTATTTATCGGTGGATTTATACTTGGTCCTTTAATGCAATACTATGCATTTGGTGAATTCTGGACAGGTTTCCCATTTGGTATTGACTTAACAGATAATAAAACTCTCATAGCAATGATTGGGTGGCTCGTTGCATTTTATAAAATTAAAAAATCAGATAATCCCAAAAGATGGGTTTTAATTGCATCAATTTTTATGTTAATTATTTACCTGATTCCTCATAGTGTTCTTGGTTCTGAATTAGATTACAGTAAGCTCAATACTAAATGAAAATGATTAAGCTGTTCAAAAATTATATATGAAATTTATGAAGTGCTAAGGAAGTATAATGCACGAAATTAGAATAAATTCATTAGATAATTGGAGATAAATTTATGAATCAATTAGAAAATAAAACTTCTCAGGGTTTACCCCCAAATGCTTATACTGAACTTAAACCCGGAGAAAAATATATTCCAATTATGCTGCCTGATCAGGAATATTCTGAAGTGACCCCTTATTCTGTAATTACAGGAATAATAATGGCTGTAATTTTCACTGCAGCTGCAGCTTATCTTGGATTAAAGATTGGTCAGGTATTCGAAGCTGCTATTCCAATTGCAATTCTTGCTGTTGGTCTGTCTGCTTCATTAAAAAAGAAAGGAGCACTTGGTCAAAATGTAATTATTCAATCAATTGGTGCAACTTCGGGTACTATCGTTGCTGGAGCAATTTTCACAATTCCTGCACTTTACATTCTTGAGCTTCAAGCAGATTTTTATAAAATATTTTTTGCATCGCTTTTGGGAGGATTTTTAGGAATCCTTTTTTTAATTCCATTTAGAAAATATTTTGTCTCTGAAATGCACGGAAAATTTCCATTCCCGGAAGCAACTGCAACAACAGAAGTTCTTGTGGCTGGTGAAAAAGGTGGTAAACAAGCTCTTGTTCTGGTTATAAGCGGTTTGATTGGAGGGATTTATGATTTTGTAGTTGCAACTTTTGGATGGTGGAGTGAATTATTTACAACTAAAGTTATTCCTATTGGCCAAACAATTGCAGAAAAAATAAAATTAGAATTCCGTCTTAGTGTAAGTTCTGCTATTCTTGGTCTGGGTTATATTATTGGACTAAAATATTCATCTATTATTGCAGCAGGCTCATTTCTTTCGTGGTTTGTGTTAATTCCTGTTATAGCATATTTCGGAGATTATATTACTACACCTATAGGAGCTAATGTATCTTTGTTAATTAAAGATATGTCAGCAGAGCAAATTTTCAGAACTTATGTTCGACACATCGGAATTGGTGGAATAGCAATGGCTGGTTTAATTGGAATTATCAGATCATCAGGCATTATTAAAAAAGCTTTCTCTCTTGGATTTCAAGAATTATTTGGTAAAAGAACAAATGAAAATGGAGAAAGAACCCAAAGAGATTTACCAATGAAAATTATTTTGGGCGGCATTTTTATAACTGCTGTTCTAATATTTATTTTCTTTTTATTTGGTGTTGTAAATAATTTATTTCAGGCTCTTGTTGGTTTGTTAATTGTATTAATAATTTCGTTTCTATTTACAACTGTCGCTGCTACAGCAATAGCAATTGTAGGAACCAATCCTGTTTCTGGTATGACTTTGATGACATTAATCTTATCATCTGCAGTTTTAGTATCTGTTGGATTATCTGGTCCAGCTGGAATGGTTTCTGCTTTGATTATAGGAGGAGTTGTGTGTACAGCTTTATCACAGGCGGGCGCATTTATTACAGATTTAAAAATTGGTTACTGGCTTGGTTCATCACCTTATAAACAGGAGCGATGGAAATTTGTCGGCACAATCTTTTCTGCTGCTACTGTAGCATGGATAATTATGGTTTTGAATGAAACATATGGATTTAAGGGAGAAAATGCACTTGTTGCACCACAAGCAAATGCAATGGCAGCTGTAATTAAACCATTGATGTCGAATCAGCCAGCTCCATGGATGCTTTATTTAGCTGGTGCATTGTTCGCTTTGATTCTCACAATAATAAAAGTTCCGGCTCTGCCATTTGCTCTGGGTATGTATATTCCACTTGAACTAAATACTCCTCTTTTAGTTGGTGGTTTAATTGCTCATTTCGTATCTACTCGATCAAAAGATGAATCCATTAATAACTCGCGAAGAGAACGCGGAACATTAATTGCATCTGGATTTATTGCAGGCGGTGCACTTTTTGGTGTAATAAGTGCAATCTTAAGATATGCAGGTTACAATTGGGTAAATTTAGAATGGCAGGAGTCAAACGTAGCTGAACTGCTCGCTTTAATTATGTTTACTTTAATTTCATTTTATATGATTTGGGATTCTTTTAGAACTAATAATAAAAAATAAGTGTGGTAATTTTATTTTCATAAAAAGATTTAATGAAATAAAACTATCATCGAAACTGAGTTTCAAGTTACACTTTGCTAAATATGTAAGCCAAGATTAATTTCGACAAAAAGAAAACGAGATAGTAAATATCAAAAATAGTCTCGACATGAATGTCAAGTTACATATTGTAATTCTTTTCGCTGAATCACAGAAAATGTAAGTCGAAATTCATCTCGACAAAAATATATTGAGTGCTCTCGAAATAAATGTCGAGTTACAAAAATTGTAACATGATTCATTGAAAATTAAATACGATATTTAAGGAATATAAAAATGAAAACTAAAATACTTTTCACAGTAATAATTATGGTGTTAACTATGCAGGAACAAATATTCACACAAACGAAAGAAAGAAATGAAGTGCCCGATAAATACAAGTGGGATAATTCTATACTTTACAAAAATCTTGATGAATGGTACAAAGATAAAAATGAAATTGAAGAACAAATTGAAAAACTAAAATCTTTCAAAAATAGATTGAGTGAAAGTTCAGAAACTTTTTTGAACGCATTAAGACTATATTTTGATACAATGAAAAAATATTATAAGCTTTCTGATTATGCATTCAGACTTGCAGATGAAGATTTACGAATAAGTGCTAATCAATCATTAAATCAATTAGCAACAAATATCGGAACAAAACTTAATGAAGCTTCTTCGTTTATTAATCCTGAAATCTTAAAGATAAATCCAGAAACAATTAAAAAATTCTTTGAAGAGAAAAAAGAGTTAGAGGAATTCAAATTTTTTGTAAATGATATTTTGAGATTGAAAGAACATACATTAAGTGAAAGAGAAGAAGAAATACTTGCAAGTGCAGGATTAATTACATCAACTCCATCAGAAGTTTATAGCATTTTTGATAATGCAGAAAAACCTAATCCAAAAGTAAAATTGTATACCGGCGAAGAAATTGAACTTACATCCGCTGCTTACACTAAATATAGAACTGTTCCAAATCGTGCCGACAGAGAACTTGTTATGAAATCTACTTTTGAAAATTATAAAAGATTTCAAAATACTATTGGAGCTAATCTTGCCGGAAAGCTGCGTGCAGATTATTTCTTTGCAAAAAATAGAAAGTATAAAACTGTTCTCGAAAGTTCTCTTAATGTTAATAACATTCCTGTTTCTGTTTATGAAAACTTAATTAACCAAATTCATAAAAATTTACCCACACTTCATCGGTTCTTAAAACTAAAATCTAAGATGCTCGGTGTTGACCAGCTTCATTATTATGACCTTTATACACCACTCGTAAAGTCAGTTGAATTCAAATTCAGTATTGAAGAGGGACAAAAACTTTTACTCGAAGTTTTCAAACCGATGGGTGAAGAATATGTTAATACAGTTAAAAAAGCTTTTGATGAAAGATGGATTGATTATATTCCATCGATGGGTAAAAGAAGCGGAGCTTATTCTTCTGGTGCAGCTTATGATTATCATCCTTTCATCCTGATGAATTGGACAGATGATTATGAATCTGTTTCAACATTAGCACATGAACTTGGTCATACAATGCACAGCTACTTTTCAAATAAACATCAACCTTTTGTCAATTCCCAATATTCAATTTTTGTTGCTGAAATTGCTTCTACAATTAACGAATCTTTACTAAATCATTACATGGTAAATAATGTAAAAACTGATGAAGAAAAACTATATCTGCTCGGTTCGTATCTCGATTTAATGCGAACAACAATTTTCAGACAAACATCTTTTGCTGAGTTCGAATGGGAGATTCATAAAAGAATAGAAAACGGCGAACCACTTACAGGCGAAGATTTCAGTAAAATTTATTATGACATTGTAAAAAAATATTATGGTCACGATGAAGGTATTTGCATAGTTGATGATTATATTGCATACGAATGGGCTTACATTCCTCATTTTGTAAATTATACTTATTATGTTTACCAATATTCAACTTCTTTGATTTATGCAACTGCATTTGCAGAAAAGATATTGAAAGAAGGTCAACACGCAGTCGATAAATTTTATAACATTTTAAAAGGCGGAAGTTCAGACTATCCAATTGAATTAATAAGAAAAGCAGGTATTGACCCGCTTTCATCAGAGGCATTTGATTTGACAATGAAAAAAATGAACGAAGTGATGGATATGATGGAAGAGATAATCAGCAAGAAAAAATAATTCGGTGATAAGTCTAAAAAGTATAAATAACTCATAAAAATTTCTTTGCACTATAATCTGCATCTAATTTTGATTTACTTTTTAGACCCAGATAAATTTTATCGTTAGCAAATTGAATTAAATAAATCATTAATTTAATTTCAATTTGCGCAGTGCTAAACCAATTGCAGTTTCTATGGAATATTTTTCGTCGAGATATTCAATAACTAAACGATAAAACTGTTTTATATATCTTCTCGGGATTAATATTCCATAAAAAGCTGCAGCTAATTCTAAAAGCTTGTTCATTTTAATCTGACGCTCCTTTTCCATTATAATTATCGGATTTTTTAATTAATTGTTTATATGCAAAAATTTATGACAATCGAAGAAGTAAGAAAACTTTTCCCGCACTTAAAAACCGAGCAAATTTATTTTAATCATGCATCGCTGGGACCATGGTGCCAATTAGCATTAAAAAGGATTAATGAATATGCTCTTCAAAGAAGCGGTGAAAGAATTGAAAATTATGAATATTTTCTAAAATGGAATTCAAGTGCAAAAGAAAAACTAGGAAAATTAATAGGCGCAGCATCAGATAGAATTGCATGGATTGATAATGTTTCGAATGGATTAAATATTTTAGCTCAAGGATTGAATTGGCAAACAGGTGATAGAATTATTTTGAACGATATTGAATTTCCTTCCAATGTTTATCCTTTCTTGAATCTAAAAAAACATGGTGTTGAGATTGATTTCATAAAAAATCGAAATGGAATTGTTGATATTGAAGATATTGAAAAAACTATTACAACAAAGACAAAGTTAATTTCTATCAGTTATGTGCAATTTTTATCCGGTTACCGGGCAAATATTGATGCAATTGGCGAACTGTGTAAAAAACACAACATAATATTTTGTGTGGATGCTATTCAGGCAGCGGGAGCTGTTCAGATTGATGTTCAAAAATCAAAAATTGATTTTATGGCAGGCGGAACTCAAAAATGGTTAATGTCTTCTCAGGGATTATCTTACATTTTTATTACAGAAGAACTTCAAGAATGCATCGAGCAAAAGTATGTTGGCTGGATGTCAGTAGAAAACGCCTGGAATTTACTCGATTACAATTTGGAATTAAGAAAGAATGCATCCCGTTTTCAAACTGGAACTATCAATGCATTTGGGGTAGCAATTTTTGATGCTGTTTTAAATCTTTTTATTGATTTTGGGATGAAAAATATTGAGCATCGCATTATAGAAAACACAAACTACTTTATAGAAAAATTATTAGAATCAGGTTTAGACCCTATTTTAAAAAATGAATCCCCTAAAAACAGAGCGGGTATAGTTACATTCAAACACGAAAAATCAAAAAAGATTTTTGATGAATTAGAAAAACAAAAAATTTATTGTGCAGTTCGTGAAGGAATGATTCGCTTCTCTCCACATTTTTATAATACAAAAGAAGAAATTGATTATGTTATTGCTAATCTCAATGAAATTATTAAAAAGTTAGAGCAATTATAATTTTATTCGTTTGGATTATAAGTCAATTCAACTTTAACATGAAAATCTGCTCCGCTGAACAATGTATATTTAACTTCACTGATTGTGCATTTATAATCTTCGCCAACTAAATCGCTAACAACTTTTGCTATTGCATTTTCAAGTGTACCAATACTCACATTTTTAAGTTTGTTTTTCAAAAGTTTGTCAACATCAAAAGTTTTATCCTGTTCTGCCATTTTATTATCTCCTTTTTTATTTCGTTTGTTTAGACGTATGCATAAATGCTTGGTTGGTAAAATTTAACTGCGAATAAAATTTAATAACTCTTCTGTTTTTTCTTTCATTAATTTTTCGTTTCCTCTTGATTCCACATTCAAACGTAAAAGTGGTTCAGTATTACTCATTCTTAAATTAAAACGCCAGTCAGAATATTCAACACTAACTCCATCTAATTCATCAACCTTTCCATCACTATATTTTTCTTTAACAGCAAGAATTTTTGCCTTTGGATTTTCGACTGTTGAATTTATCTCGCCTGAACATGGATATGCTTTAATCATTTCTTCAACTAATTCAGAAAGTTTAGCATTTTCTTCAGATAAAAGTTGAAGTATCAGCAAAAACGGAATTAATCCGCTGTCTGAATATGAATTATCACGAAAGTAATGATGTGCAGACATTTCCCCGCCGTAAATTGCATTCACTTCTCTCATCTTTTGTTTTATAAAAGCATGTCCACTTTTAGAAATTACCGAGATACCGCCAGCTTTAGTAACAACATCGATTGTATTCCATGTTAATCTCGGGTCATAAACTATTTTTTCTCCTGGGTGAGTTTTTAAAATTGATTTTGCAAGCAAACCAACTATATAATAACCTTCTATAAAGTTTCCCTTTTCATCGAAAAAGAAACAGCGGTCGTAATCGCCGTCCCACGCCACTCCCAAATCCGCTCCGTGTTCTTTTATAGCATTAATTGTTGATTCTCTATTTTCTGAAAGCAGTGGATTTGGTACTCCATTTGGGAAATTTGAGTCAGGATCAAAGAACACTTTAACCATTTTGATTGGAAGAAGTTTTTCTAACTCATTCAATGCAGGTCCTACACATCCATTACCTGCATTAAGAACAACTTTATATGGTTTAATTTTTTGTGGATTATAAAATTTATTTAGATTGGCAATAAAATCATTCATAATATTTTTCTGGAAAGTTTTTCCTTTTTGAGAAGCTATACTTCCAAGATTATCCTGTAAAATCATTTTTTCTATTTCATTCAAACCAGAATCATAACCTAATGGAACAGAACCTCGTTTAACAAATTTTAATCCATTATACTGAGGGGGATTGTGACTTGCTGTAATCATTACTCCGCCGTCTGCATTTAAGAATGGCGTTCCAAAATAAATCATTTCGGTCCCACATAATCCAATATCAATTACATCACATCCTGCATCGTTCAATCCGCTTGCAAGTGCTTGAGATAACTCAAAGGATGACTTTCTTACATCTCTTCCAATGACAATAAGTTTTGCATTAAGATTAACAGCAAGAGCTCTTCCTATTTTATAAACTAATTCAGCATTTAATTCCTGTGGAACTATTCCCCTGATATCATAAGCTTTGAAAGAGGAAATTCTTTCCATAATATAACCCCATAATTTTTATCTTAAAAATAATGAATAAATTCTAAACGAACATAACGGAGTTGAAAAAGATTTGTTGAATTGCAAAATTTATTATAAAACTGATTGAATCTGTTTATCATCAAAATCAAAGTGGTATGCCTATAATTGAAGAAGATGTTTAAAAAAAAATTTATTTCATTCAAAAAAAATCTTTATGTATAAAAGTTTATCAGATTTTGAAAATGGAACAGATTAAAAAAATTTTATCAAAATTGTCTCGGACCTGATTTCTTGATATTCTCTTCAACATCATCTTCAAAATTTTTAAAGTTTTCATGAAACATGTTAACTAATTTTTTTGCAGTTTCATCGTATTTGTTTTTATCGTTCCATGTATTTCGAGGATTAAGTATTTCAGATGGTATTCCATTAATACTCTTTGGAATTCTAAGTCCAAAGAATTCATCCACGAAAGTTTCTGCATTATCAAGTTTTCCTTCGATTGCTGCATTAAGCATTGCTCGAGTAAATTCAATTTTCATTCTATGGCCTTCTCCAAAAGGACCACCTGTCCATCCTGTATTAATAAGCCAGCATTTAACATTATGCTTTTTAATTTTTTCGCCTAATAATTTTGCATACACTGATGGATGCAATGCCATAAAAGGAGCTCCAAAACAAGTGCTGAAAGTAGCTTTTGGTTCTGTAATTCCTTTTTCTGTTCCTGCTACTTTTGCAGTGTAACCTGAGATAAAGTGATACATTGCCTGTTCAGGAGTTAATTTTGCTATTGGTGGTAAAACTCCAAATGCATCGGCAGTAAGCATAATAATATTATTTGGATGACCAGCCATTCCAGATGGTTCTATATTTGGAATAAAATCTATTGGATAAGCCGCACGAGTATTTTCAGTTAAAGAATCATCATCTAAATCAAGTACTCTTGTTGTTACATCCATTGCTACATTTTCGAGTATTGTACCAAATTTACGTGTTGTTTCATATATATATGGTTCAGATTCTCTGGAGAGACGAATTACTTTCGCATAGCAACCACCTTCATAATTAAAAATTCCTTTTTCACTCCATCCATGTTCATCATCTCCTATTAATTTTCTTTTTGGGTCTGCTGATAAAGTGGTTTTGCCTGTCCCAGACAAACCAAACATTATAGCGACATCACCCCTTTCACCAATATTAGCTGAACAATGCATTGACATTATTCCTTTTAATGGCATTAAATAATTCATTAATGTGAAAATTGATTTTTTTATTTCTCCAGCATAATTGGTTCCGCCTATTAAAATTAGTTTTTTCCCAAAATTGATTATGATAAATACTCCAGAGTTTGTACCATTATTTTCTGGGTCTGCCTGAAAGTATGGAAGACTAATAACTGTAAACTCAGGGTCATGATTTTTTAATTCTTCTGGAGTTGCTCTTAAAAATAAATTTCTTGCAAATAAACTATGCCACGCTGTTTCTGTAATTACTCTAATTGGCAATCGATATTCAGGGTCGGCTCCTACAAAACAATCCTGCACATATAAATCTTTATTTTGCATATACGAAAGCATATGATTATAAATTATATTAAAAAATTTCTCTTCAATTGGTTTATTTATTTTTCCCCACCAAATATTATTCTCGCTCGATGGTTCCTTTACAATAAATTTATCATTTGGACTTCTCCCAGTATGCTGACCCGTTCTTACTACAAGCGGACCATGCTGAGCAACCATAGCTTCTCTTCTTCGACAAGCCTGTTCATACAATGCAGGAGTAGTAAGATTATAAAAAAGATTATTAATATTATGAATTCCTTGATTTTGAAGCTGCTGCCATACTTCCAGTTTTGATTTCATAAATATACCAAAATTGTTATCCTACAATCCAAAGGTATAAAATCAAATTATATTAATCAAATTAGGTATTATATTAGAATTGCCTAAACAATAACGGAAATATTATAAAATAGAATAAATTTCTTTTACAATGCTTTCTGTGGCTCCAATGTTATCTTTTACAAACCCGCCACAGATTTGACCAATTTTTTTTCTGTATGATTCATCTGTAAAAAGTTTGCGCAAAGTTTTATATGCAGATTTTTTATTATGAATTACCAATCCTCCGCCAATTTCTTTTAAATTAATTGCTTCCTGACTGTTTTCGTGCTTTGGGCCATAAATCACAGCAATCCCATATACGGCAGGTTCAAGAACATTATGAATTTGTTTAAAACTTCCTCCTACATAAGCAACATCCGCGTAATAATAAAGTGTAAGCAATATTCCAATTGAATCTACAATAATTATTCTTTCGTTATTATAATTATTCATAAATGAAAATCTAATGGTCTTATATTTTCCATAAAAATAATTCTCAATTTTTTCAAGATGAATTAGTGTAGGCTCATGTGGAACAATTATAACAAGAACATCTTTATCATACTTTAATAATTTTGTTACTGCTGGAAACATTACTTCTTCATCAGATTCCCATGTGCTTCCCAGTAATAATATTTTTTTCCCTTCGAAAATTCCTTCACGAAACAATTTTTTTTCTTTTGCCTGAAGACTTTTTTGATATACCCTGTCAAAACGGGTATCGCCTACTGCTTTTACTTTTTCTGGATTAATCCCAAACATCAAAAAGTTTTTTACATCATTTTCAGAAACAGCTAAAATTTTTTCTGCACACGAATAAACATGTTTATGAAAATTTTTTACAATTGGCAGCGAACGTTTATTATTGTTTCGCATTGTAGCATCTACAATAAAAAAAGGTATTTTTTTCTTTTCAAGTTTCCAAATCATGTTAGGCCATATGTCATACCGCATAAATATTGCAAGTACCGGATTTACCATTTCCAGAAATCTTTCTGTATGTTTTGGTATATCAAATGGCATATAAGCAATAATATCTGCATGGGGATAATTAAGTGAATTACGATAACCAGAAGGAGAAAAAAAAGTAACAATTATATTAACATCTTTTTCTGATTTTATTTTTTCAATTATCGGCTTTGCCTGTTCAAATTCTCCCATTGAAGAAGAATGAATCCAGATACTTTTTTTCTTTCTGTCAATTTTTAAAAGGTCTCTTTCAAGATTCGCAAAAAGATTTTTCCTGTCTTTAATACTAATTTTGATTTTCTCATTTAGAAAAGGAGAAATTAAAATTAATGTATACAATACAGAATAATAAATAATATTGTAGAGTAAATACCAGATTATTTTCATAATTCTTTCAAAAAGTTTATTATGTTTTTATAAACAAAATCAGGATTCAAATCTTTCATGCATTTAAAATGATTTTCTGGACACCTTTCCCTTCCAATATGACTGCATGGTCTGCAAATTAATGACTTATTCTCGAGTATCAAATTCTTAGTTTTAAACGGTACAAAGCCAAATTCTTTAACACTCGAACCAAATATAACTACAACAGGCGTATTCATTGCAGAAGCTGCATGCATTAATCCCGAATCATTTGTTACTATCAATTTGCATTTTTTCATATAAGCGGCAGTTAAAAGAATTTCGTCATTGTTCTGCAAATTAATGCTGTTTGGAATTTGTTCACTTATTTCAGAGCATATTGCTTTATCATCTTTACCGCCAAAAATCAGCACAACAAAACCTGAATCTGAAAGTTTTTTCCCGAGCTCAATAAAATATTCAGGCAACCATCTTTTAGTGAAATGTTTTGAACCTGGACAAAAACCTATTACCGGTTTATTTTTGAAATCCAAAATTTTATTTTCTATTTCTTGTGGAATAAATATTTCCAGCCCATTACCATCTAATTGAATGTCAGGAAATGAATCTGCATATCTTTCAACAATTGTTTTAGATTTCTGTAATAAATTTATTTTGAAATTAACGAGCAAAAATTTTTTTAAGGAAAGTTTATTGAAGCGGTAGACTGGAGCTTTCAAATGAAATGTTATTCTTCTGCTTCTAAAATTGTTCTGTAAGTCGAGAATAAAATCATAATTGTTTTGTTTAAGCTCGCGTACCAATTCATCAATATGCTCTGTATTAAATTCATAAATTTTTTCAAGATATGGATTGTATTTTAAAACATCTGAATATTGACTCCTTACAAGAAAATCAATATGATGATTTGAATATTTTTTTTTCAACGCTCTTATAACTGGAGTTGTGAGTATCACATCTCCAAGCGAACTTAAACGAATTATTAATATTCTTTCCAAGTGTTCTTTAAATAATAAATAATTTCGAACCAAAAATTAGACAAATAAATATCAGCATTCAAAGTTATAGTTGGAAGTAAATTCATTCTTAATTATTTTTCGCAAGAAAAAATAATGAGATTGAGAAATGACAACTTTACCGCCGCCAGCAACAAAACTTTTCCCGGAAGATTCACTTGAAAAGAAATGTTATAATATTGCTGAATCATTAAAAGAATACATACCAATAATGAATGAAAGATACAGATTAGGATTTAATTTATATCGCTATATGAAAGGTGAGGGAGACCCGCCTGAAGTATTTATAAAGACAGCAAAAATTAAATTCGAAAATATTACAAGAGAAGAGTTAATAGAAAAAATTAACAGTTCAATAAAATCATTAAATTCATAGTAGGAAAAATCACACTCTTTTAGCAAGGCTTAGCTAAGTGTTAGATTTTTTTATATCAGAAAATTTTTTACTTAGTTCTGAGTTCTGCTTACTAATCGAGATAAATCTCAAATTACTTTACCTGCGGCTGCTAATCTTGAGATAAATCACTCTGCTCAATAAGTCATATTTTTTAACGATACTGAGTTTTGTGTTGCAAATTTTATTCGTGAAATTTCATGTAATTAGTGGCTTAAAACCTGGCTGGGACTGTCTAAAAAGTAACTATTCAACTTCAAAATCTGTGAAAATCTATTCAATCTGCGTCATCTGTATTCTAAAAAATATTAGTTAAGACTAATCTTGATTTACATTGACCAATTTATTTTTTGAGATACTTCGCTTCGCTCAGTATGACTTTTTTAATTACTTGTTTTTAACGGAATACTTTGAGTTATAATATTATTGAAATTTCATTTCTTGTTATAGTCTCAAGATAAATCTCGAGTTACAGTTTTTTATTCGTGATAATTCGTGTAATTAGTGACTTAAATAATGTTCTCGAGATGAATCTCGAGCTACAGTTTTCACCAAATTTCGTTTCGGGTTACAAATTTTTTCGTGATGATTTGTGTAATCCGTGGCAAAAAAATCCCGGCAGAAAGTTTTGCTCACTGCCGGGATTCTGGAGCTAATTTGTAATTAGCTTGATTACTTCATCAATATCATCTTCTTGCTGATGTTTACTTTGTTTCCAACCAATCGATAGATATAAATTCCTGATGATAAATTACTTCCATTAAATGTAATCTTTTGAATTCCTGCATTCATTTCTTCATCGAAGAGAGTTGCAACTTCCTGCCCAAGTATATCGTATACTTTCAAAGTGTATCTTCCTTTTTCTGGAACTGCAAATTTAATTGTTGTTACTGGATTGAATGGATTTGGATAATTCTGGTATAATTCGAATTTAGTCGGAATTTCTTCTGATTCAACAGAAGTTACACCAGCAACTCTTTTGCTTATATAAATTTTCCCTTCTTTAGTTCCAGCATAAACATTGTCAGAATTCTTTGAAACTATTAATGCACTTACTCCGAATCCTCCCATTCCAATAGAATTCCAAGTGCTGCCATTATCAGTTGATTCAAATACGCCGCTTGTCCACGAAGCAACATAAATTTTATTGCTAAGATTAACTGCGATTGAATAAATGAACGGTGCATTTAATCCAGTAACTTTTGACCAAGTTGAACCATTATCATCTGAACGATAAAGACCATCACCATAAGTTCCAGCGAAAAGACTGCTTGATGATGAAGAAATTGTCCAAACAAAATCGTATCCAACATTTAATTTTATCCAGCTGGAATTTTCGTATTTGAATACTCCGCCGCCAAAACTTGCAGCAAATAATTTTCCTGAATGAATTGTAAGTGAATTAATAGCCAGGTTATAATCAAGTCCTGTATTTATTTCATTCCAGCTGCTGCCGTAATCTGTTGACATATAAACACCATTTCCCCATGTACCTGCATAGATTGTATTGTTGTCAGAAGCAAGTGCATGTACATCTATATTTGAAAGTGAAGTTAAAGACCATGAAGAGCCATCATATTTATAAACACCTTTTTCTGTTGCAGCAAAGATAAATCCATTATGAATATTCAAAGCCCAGATAAATCCAACATTCATGTTGCTGTTAATCTTTAACCATGTTTGACCACCATTGCTCGATTTATAAATATTTCCTCCCCATGTTCCAGCATAAATATTGCCAGATTCATCATAAGCCATTGCATAAACTATTTCGCCATTGGAGAATCCATTAACGTATTGCCAGCTATTTTGATTATCTGAACCATTATTGTTATTGCTTTCATCAACATTTGAAACTGTTATAGTTGCGCTTGCAGTATTATTATCTGGATTTGGGTCAACAGATATAACTGAAGTTATTGTTGCAATATTTGTAATTTCTTTTTCAAATGGAATATTTCCAATAAACTGAGCAAGGTTCATTTGGCCCATACCGGTTAAAGACTTGCAAATCATTTGACCATTAATAACGCCACTTACAAAATTTACATCTGCAAATGGTGCAAGCAGAGAACCTCTAATATCAATTCCCTGTATTGTTAATTGATTTGCTTCATAGAAATTGTAAAGAACATTTGTAATACTTGTGCCGTTTACAGTTAAACCTCCGGTCCAGCTTACAGTTGTACCATCAATATTTACAAGAACAACTGATCCGTTTGGAGCATTAATTATTACATTATTTGCAGAAGACAAATCAGAACCATTTACTTTGAAAACATTTAAGAACGGGTCTGTACCAGTTAGAGTTAATCCTCCGTATTGAAAATCAACAGTTCCATTTACAGTGTAATTAGAAAGTGAGGTAGAAAGATTTTCAAGATAAGTTTTTGCTGCTGCAAAGTTAATTGGGTTATCCTGACGCAATGTGCCATTAATACTTACAGAAGGTTGAGGAAGATTGGTAGAATTACCATAAACAACATTGCCATTTACATGACCGCTTATGAATATTAAATCTCTACCTACAATTAAAACATCACCGCTGTTAGGAGGTAATTGGTCACCAATGCTGTAGTTTGCAAAGAATGCATCTCTTCCAACTGCAACTTTTCCTTGAGTATCAGACGAAGGCTGATTTACATCATAAATTACAAACAAGTTATAATCTTCTGCAGGTCCTAAATCAAAGATTGCATTGTTAAGTTGATTGCAATCAACAGCAGCGTTGATTGTAAGAGTAGCAAATGCTTGGGAATCCAAATCACCGACGATCCAGATTCCCGTATTTGAATCATATACCCCCTGTGAAGTGGAACTGGAATTAAATATTAAACCTTGGGGTAACATATCTGTAACTTGAATACCTTTAGCTTTGTTTGGACCTTCATTTGTAACTTTTATTGTAAATGTAACCTGTTCACTGCACTGTGGATTTTGATTATCAACAGACTTTTCAATTCTAACTTCAGCTGGTTCTTCTTGAGGAGGCGGACAAACCCATGGATACCAGTACAAATCTCTTCCTATTCCATTTTTAATTGGGTTCCCATTGCAATCAAGTACGTTTACACCGTAGTGAATTTCAACAATCTGATCTTGTGGACGAATACCGGGCCATTGAGCAGTAATTGTAAATGTTGTGTCTTTTGTTATTAATATTGTTTGATAATGAGTTGAATTATCCACACTTCCATCATTTGGATGAACAATTCTCCAGGATAATTGCAAATAAGCTTTGCTCGGATTAGGTGTTAAATGCACACTTCCAGTAATTGTAATTTGTTTTGGTTCATATTCACAAATTGCTGAGTCTGGTCCTAATACTGCAGTCCAATCTGTAACACAGGATAATTCACATTCAATATTTACAGTTACAAATGCTTCGTCTTCAACAACTGGCGAACCATCAATTGGATGTCCAACTGCTCTTACAGTGTTAATTAGTTCACCACAATCGTTATTTGTTACTGTGTAAGTCTTTGTAAATGATTTTGTTTCACCCGGTAAAACTGGAGTTATGTTTTTAATCTTATGATCTCCATTTGGATTAATTAAAGCATCATAAAAATCAACACCGCCGCTTAATGTAATATCGCCGCAATTTTCAACAGTAAATGTATATGTTATTACATCACCCGGTTTAGCAGTTTGTTTATCTGCAGTTTTTGTTACACTTACGCAAGTTTTATAAAAACCAAAATCTATTGTTAAATTATCAGCACAGTTAAGCGTTATTGTAACAGATTCGTTAATATTTGCATCGCTGTCTTTGCTGTCATCATTCCCTTGATTTTTCTTTGTTGCATACCATTTGGTTTTTGTGGTACTTTCTAAAACTCCTCCAGCAGTAAAATTAGAAGAAGCTAATTTTATTGAATAAGAGCCGTTTAACAAATTACTAAATTCATAATAACCATTTGAATCTGTAGTATCTAATGCAATTAATTGATTATTCTGCCATAACTCAACAACTACCCCGCTAATTCCCGGTTCGTTCGAATCTTGAATTCCGTTTACATTTTTATCGTGCCATACAAAATTTCCAATCTTATTTGTGCATACAGTTTCTTTGTATAAACCTGCATCCCAGCTTAAATCATTTTCTCCAGATGTTAAAGTTGTACAAATTGATTTTCCAGTATTAATATTCGCATCTGAATCAATGACATCATTGCTTCCTGCATCCTGTGTTGTAAAGATATATCCTTGTGGTGGAATGAATTGAATATAATAATCACCTGGAACTAAATTTGTAAACAAATAATTACCCTGTGAATCTGTCGTTGTTGTAGATATTAAATTATTATTACAATCATATAATTTAACTGTAACATTTGACAAACCCTGTTCATTATTATCTTGAATTCCATTTTTATTTAAATCTTCCCAAACTTTATCTCCAATAGAAGCATTTTGCAGACATGTTAAATAACCTTTATCAACAGTTCCATTATCAAAATTTTCATTTATTGAAGTAGCTGCATCATTAATTTGAGAAAGTGTAAAGCCATTTAAGCTGCCGCCGCCTAAAACCTGTTCTGCGAAAGATAAAAATTGATTTACTGTATATCCTGCAAATGGACCGCTTACAATTACTAAATCACCCAAAGGGGTTGGATTGCTTCCAAGATGTCCGGCAGCATTATAAAATAAATTTAATTTGAGAGCAGTAATTTGACCAGCCAATACACTTATGCTGTTGGTTGGGTTTGTGTAGTTTTGCGTAAGTACTGTTAAAGGACCACCATCAGGCAAATAATTTTTTACGGCTGTTGCAGATGTAAAAGTAATTTTATAATTATCACCAACAGTCATTCCACCCGGGAAGACAGAATTAAAATATAAGTCTCTTATTTTACCCGGGACACTATTTGATGGACTTCCCCAACCGCCCTGTGTAAATGTAATGTATCCTCTTAAATCACATTCGCTAGGAGCATACCATTCAACTGTTGCTGTTTCTTCTTTTGTATCAAAAGATGGTGTTGCTAAAACTAAATTTTGTTTTTCATTTGGTTTTGTTTTGTGTACATATCTTGTCCCTTGTGGAATTACTACCTGTGCACGAACACTAACCGTAGAAGTACCTATTCCATTATGAGTAAGTGCAACTGGTCCGAAATGACCATTATTATCTGTAGTCCCTGAATTTGTACTTAATGTTCCAAGTGAAGCACTAATTTGTAAATTTACACCCTGTACAGGATTGCCATTAATGTCGTATGCATAAATATCAAAATTTGCTGGGGTGTTTTGCAGTAAACTTTGTGCTGATGGAATAATTAATAAAGTTTGTAAAGGTGCCTGATTATTGTGATTAGCATTTGCGTTTGCAATAATTGCTAAAGCTCTGGATTTAATAGTATTGTTCGTAATTGTATTAGGATTAACACCATCACTAAAGTGCCATATTGCCATCTGTATAGCAGCTGCTTCTTTATTAATGTCCGATAACTGTCCTGAATAATTATTTTTGAAAGGATAGTAATTATTAAGAATGTAAGTAATTTCCGATGGTGTGAAATCTTCGTCCCAATAATCTTGATTGTAAACTAAAGTGTGTTGTAAATCGATGCAGTAGAATTTTACGGAATTAGAATTCAATGTTCCGTTAAATGTTCCTGCAAAGTTAGTTGCACTTTGATTTGTGTAGGGATTCATGTAAGAAACTGACACCCCCTCAGCAGTCCCCGAAACTTTTGCAATGCTGGTGTAATTTGAAACTTGTTTTGGTCCTTTACTTTGAGCAAATGAATAAGTAATAATTCCAGATATAAAAGACAACAAAACTAAAATTCTAAAAAACAGTTTCGGCTGATTGTTCACTTTTTCCTCCAATGAAATTTATAAAAATTGCTTTACCCTTATTGACAATCATAATGCCACAAAAAAACTGCGAATTTTCTCCAAAAACGAATAAAAATTTCATCCAATAAATTTTAGAGTGTTTCATAATGAGAGGATTTATAAAAGTGATATCATTTTATGTAATGGATAACATTTTTTTTAAAAGCTAAAGGCAGAGGTTCAAATGTGATTTTAACTATAGGATAAATAAAAAAATTAAATAGATTTGAAGATAAAATCTGTGCAATTTTTGAATACAAATTTGGGGTTTGTGCATGAAAAACTCATACTTTAGTTTCAAAAAACTGAAAGATTATTTTAATGAAAAATTAAAAACTGTAAAATCGTTATCAAATGCAGAGGTTACAAAAAGGACAAACAGAACAGCGCTGGCTGAAGAACTTGCACGCAAAAAACATAAGGGTCAGTTATATGATAATCAAGATTATTTTGAAACTCATCTAAAACCAGTTGCAGAATTAACAAAAATCAGAGGTAAAGAATGGTTTAATAAAGGATTAATATCAGAAGAAGAATTAGAAAGAGCCGTAATAGTAGCATATCTACATGATATTGTAGAAGATACTGATATTAACATTGACACAATAAAAGAACTATTTGGTGAAACGATATCAAATGAAGTATATCTTTTAACTAAAAAGGATGGAAAATCAGACAGTGAATATTATGACAGCATAGTTACAAGCAGAGTTGCTGAATTAGTTAAAACAGCAGACAGACTTTTTAATATTAGCTATATAAGCATAATTGGAAAGAAAGACAGAACTCAAGCATTAAAGTTTTTAAATAAGTATGAAAATTCCTTGAAGTATATGAAACAATATACAGATTATAAAAATTTAGAAGAAGAGATAATTAAGCAAAAGAATTTATTGTTTTGAACCCCAAAAGAGTAAAAGGCAGTTAAATTTTTAAGTCAACTACAAAGAACTGTAGGATTTGACATATTAAAATCAAACCCCTAATTAATCAATGAACTTTGATTATTATCAGAGCGTTGTTACTTACAAAAATTAAATTTTATGGATTATGAAAGTATTAATTGTATTTTTAATATCAGCAACAAGCATATTTTCACAGGAAATAACAGGTTCAATTTCGGGTAGAGTCTTAGAAAAAAATACATTATTTCCCCTTCCACTTTCTAATGTTGTAATAGTAGGAACAAATTATGGTGCATCAACAGACCTTGATGGAAATTTTATTATTAAGAATGTGCCTGTTGGTATTTACGAAGTTAGAGCTTCAATAATCGGTTATAAACCCGTTATTAAAAGTGATGTAATGGTAAAACCAGGAAAAAATGTTCAAGTAAATTTTGAACTCGCACCTGAAATAATTGAGATTAATGATGTTGTAGTTAGAGCTGACTATTTCGATAAGAATATTATTGAACCTGTAAGCACGAGAGGCTTTACACAAGAAGAAATCAGAAGAAGTCCAGGCGGGTTTGAAGATGTAGTAAGGTCGTTATCTGTTTTACCCGGTATAGCTCAAGCAGATGCAGGCAGAAATGACCTCGTTGTTAGAGGCGGAGCTCCATCGGAAAACTTATATGTTGTTGATGGTTATGAAATTCCTAATATCAATCACTTTGGAACTCAGGGTTCAACTGGCGGACCGATTAGCTTTATAAATTTAGATTTTGTGCGCGATGTTTCTTTCTCAACAGGAGGATTCCCTGTGCTTTACGGCGATAAAATTTCATCAACATTGAAAATAAATCTTCGAGATGGCAATAATGTAAACTATAATTTTAAAGGAACTCTGTCTGCTACACTATTTGGTTTTGATTTTGAAGGTCCGTTATTCAACCAAAATTCATCATTCATAATATCAGCAAGAAGAAGTTATTTAGATTTTATTTTCAAAGCTGCAGGTTTTTCATTCGTTCCAGAATATTATGATTTATTAGCTAAATATGACTACAAATTTGACTATACAAACTCTATTAGTTTTCTATACATAGGTGCATTTGACAGAGTTAAATTCTTTAACGATACACAGGAAAAGCGGCAGGATAATGCCCGAATACTCGGCAGTAATCAGACACAGTATATAGCCGGCATTACTTATAAAAGAGTCTTTTCAAACGGTTATATGAATTTAAGATATTATAGAAACTTTACAGACTACGATTCAAGACAAAGTG
>CAZNFW010000001.1:160489-170728 GCA_964572725.1 uncultured Melioribacter sp. | reverse complement strand
ATAATAAGTTGATTCAAGATAACACCCCTTAAAAGCAAATTTGCCGGTTTCATCAAAGTATTTTTTAATGATTTTGGCAGGTGCAACAAAATTATCTTTTGCAAATGCTACACCTGTCATCCCAGTAAGATGATCATATAATTTATCATACCCTCCAATTTCTTCGAGGGCTTTTCTTAATAAAGTATTTTTAAAGACTTTGTAAGTAACTCCTTCTTTCTTGAAATTTGCACGGAGGTTATTAATATCAGCAACGTTAACACCTTTATAATCTACAAGAAACATTGCTGAAGAATCTTTTACAAGTTCTTTAATTTGTTGAAGTATTTCTACTTTTTTAGCTTTTTTCATTATTCTCCTGTATCAGTTATTTTAACAACTGTTTCGGCTTTTGAAGCATTATTATCCTTGATATAGCAGAGCTAAAATCAAGGCAGAGTGCGTAATTTTTATTTTGTAGCCAGGGCTGCTTCGTCTTTTGTAATTTTTAATCCCGGTCCCATTGTAGTTGAAAGGTAAATACTTTTAATGTATTGACCTTTTGCCGAAGCTGGTTTCAGTTTTACAATTGTTTGCAAAAATGTTCTTACATTTTCTGCTAATTGTTCAACAGTAAAATTTATTTTACCCAATGAAGCATGAACAATTCCAGCTTTTTCAACACGAAATTCTATCTTACCAGCTTTTACTTCTTTAACAGCTTTTGCTACATCTTGCGTTACAGTTCCGCTTTTAGGATTTGGCATCAAACCTTTAGGACCAAGAACGCGACCAAGTTTACCAACTTCTCCCATAGTATCCGGAGTTGCAATAATTACATCAACGTCTGCCCATCCATTTTTTATTTTTTCAAGATACTCCTCAAAACCCGCATATTCTGCACCAGCTTTTAATGCTTCTTCTGCCAAAGAACCTTTGGCAATTACAAGAACTCTAACCTGCTTACCTGTCCCATGAGGCAACGATACTGTACCTCTTACCATCTGGTCAGCATGACGCGGGTCAACACCAAGACGAACAGCACAATCAAGCGATTCAATAAATTTAACTTTTGAATTTTCCTTAAGAACTTTAATCGCTTCTTCAATTGTATATTCTTTTTTTGTATCTACATTCTTTCTTATTGCTTGAACTCTTTTTGATACTTTCATTTTATTATACCATTAATTTATTCTTCAACTGTAATTCCCATACTACGAGCAGTGCCAGCAATCATACTCATTGCATGTTCAATATCATGAGCATTTAAATCTGGCATTTTTAATTGTGCAATTTCTCTAAGCTGTTCTTTAGTAATTTTTCCAACTTTTGTCTTATTAGGTTCAGAAGAACCTTTTTCAATTTTTAGAGCTTTCTTTAATAAAACAGCAGCAGGTGGTGTTTTTGTAATAAATGTAAATGATTTATCAGAATAAACAGTAATTACTACTGGAATAATTAATCCCTGTTTATCTGCAGTTCTAGCATTAAATTGTTTGCAGAACTCCATGATATTAACACCTTTTTGACCTAAAGCAGGTCCAACTGGAGGCGAAGGATTAGCTTGTCCACCTGGTATCTGAAGTTTAATATAACCTTCTATTTTCTTTGCCATAATTTTAACCTGATAATTTATTTCTCTAATTCTGCTTGTACAAAGTCAATTTCGACAGGTGTTTTTCTTCCAAATATTGAAACCATAACTTTGATTTTCATTTTTTCTTCGTTCACTTCTTCAACTACACCAGTGAAATTATTAAATGGTCCATCAATAATCTTAACAAAATCACCTGCTCGAAATACAGTTTCTGTTCTCTCGGCTTCTTCACCCTGAGAAATTCTACCAACTATTCTTTTAACTTCATCAGGGAGCAATGGTAATGGATTTTTAGGATTACCCAAAAAACCCATTACAGAAGGAGTATTTAAGATAAAATCTTTTACTTTCAAGTCTAAGTCCGCACAAATTAAAATATATCCCGGGAAAAAATTTTTCTTCTTTGTTTTCTTTTTCCCATCCTTAATCTCAAGTACTTTTTCGGTAGGAACTAAAACTTCAAAAATTCTTGCACGTAATTCTTCGTTATCCTTTAGTTCGTTTTCAATTAATGTTTTTACTTTATTTTCATGACCCGAAAAAGTACGAACTACATACCATTTGCCGTTTCCAGATTCCAATTTTAAAAAATTCCCTTAAATATTTGGCTAATACTCATATCAATTATATAAGTAAACAAAGCAAGAATAAGACAAACAACTATAACAATTGTAGTGGATTCTTTTAATTCGTCTTTAGAAGGCCATGTAACCTTCTTCATTTCTTTGACGACATCGTTTACAAAATTGATTATTTTTTCTTTCATAGAATTATTAATTTTGATTGCACGTCAGGAGGGACTTGAACCCCCAGCCTGCGGTTTTGGAGACCGCTGCTCTGCCAATTGAGCTACTGACGTGTTTATTTAGTTTCCTTAAAAATTACATGTTTTCTAACAATAGGGTCATATTTTTTGTATTCTACACGACCAGGATGATTTCTTTTATTTTTTGTTGTAGTGTATCGATAGCCTGTACCAGCAGAGCTTTCAAGCGTTATTATCTGTCTTACATTTTTAGATTTTGCCATTATAAATCCTCTTAAATAAATTTTGAGCGGGAGACGGGACTCGAACCCGCGACCAACAGCTTGGAAGGCTGTGACTCTACCAACTGAGTTACTCCCGCCTAAAAAACAATTTCAAATTTACATGAGCTGATGACCGGGATTGAACCGGTGACCTCTTCCTTACCAAGGAAGTGCTCTACCAACTGAGCTACATCAGCTTATGAGCTAAATTAGTGTGGGCGGCGAGGGATTCGAACCCCCAAAGGCATTCGCCAACGGATTTACAGTCCGCCCCGGCTCTCCAACTCCGGCGTCCGCCCGGACAAAATTCACCCATAATCTTAAAAAACGAGCATCAAATATAGAAGCATAGATTAAAAAAAGCAAGAATGATTCTATAATTTCTTTAAAATCTTATAAGTTGAAATAAAAAATTGCAATAAAAAGTTATTCTGCTTAGTATTTACAAAAATTTTTATTTTTACAACTACAATTTAAATCAAAAGAGGAATAAATGAAAATAGCAATAATTGGTTGCGGTAATATGGGATTAACTTATGCACGCTCCTTTATTCAATATCACAAATCTACTAAGAATGATTTGTTTCTTGTAGCTAAAAATGAAGAACATGCAAAAAGACTTGATGAATTAAATCTTGGAACAGTTGTTATTGACTATAATAACGATGTACTTAATTCAGATGTTCTTATTCTTGCGGTTAAACCTCAAGATTTTTTATCAGTTGCAAATATGTTAACAAATAAAATTAATAAAGAAACTCTTGTTATCTCAATCCTAGCAGGAATTAAATTGGAATTACTTCGCAATGCTCTTAATCATGAAATAATTGTTCGAGCAATGCCAAATATGCCAGCTCAATATGGAATGGGCATCACGGTTTATATTCCTTCAGAGAAAACAACTATTCATCATTTATCAACAGTAGAAAATTTGCTCAGCACAACAGGAAGAACTTTCATGATTGAAAATGAAAATCTTATGGATGGTATAACAGCTCTAAGCGGCAGCGGACCTGCTTATTTTTATTACATTGTTATGATTATGATTGAAACAGCAAAGAAAATGGGTTTTGATGAAAGTTTAGCTAGTTTGCTAGTTAAACATACAATGCACGGGGCTTTTCATGTAATTAACAATTCAGATTTAGATTTAGAAACATTAATCAAAAAAGTTGCTTCTAAAGGCGGAACTACAGAAGCAGCATTTGAAGTCCTTAAGAAAAATAATTTTGCAGAAATATTTTCTCAAGCAATACTAAGAGCAGAAGAAAGGTCAAAAGAACTATCGCGTATAAATGGATTGCAAACCAAGGGATGATATAAAGAATCATTACTTTGATATCATCCCATTTAAAATTAGATTTTAGTTAATTCCTGTTTACCTCTGTACTTTTTAAATAAACAATAATTAATGCTATCACTCAAAGCTTTAAAACTTGCTTCTATAATATTGGTTGAAACCCCTACGGTTCCCCATGTATCATTTCCATCACTTGACTCAATCATTACTCTAACTTTTGCTCCAGTACCTTCTTTTTCGTCAAGCACTCGTACTTTATAATCAACTAATTTTATATTTGCAATTTCCGGATAAAACCTCAATAATGCTTTTCTAAGTGCAGTATCAAGAGCATTAACAGGACCATTGCCATCAGCGGCTGTGTGTTCAATTTCGTTATTAACTTCTATTTTCAATACTGCTTCTGATGAAGTATGACCATCAGAATCATAGAATACATTCACCTTTGCATCAATCAATTTAAAGAAGGGAGAAAATTCATTAGTTTCTGTTCTGAATAATAATTCAAAAGAAGCTTCTGCTCCGTCGAATTGATATCCATCATATTCAAGTGATTTGATATAATTAACCAATCTTTTACTTAATTCTTTATCTTCTGAAATATCAATGCCAACTTCTTTTGCTTTGTATTTAATATTGCTTTGTCCTGATAAGTCAGAGATTAAAACTCTTTGTTTGTTACCAACTAATTCAGGATGAATATGTTCATACATTTTACTATCCTTCATTACTGCACTAACATGAACGCCGCCTTTATGAGCAAAAGCAGATTTCCCTGTATAAGCTGCTCTGGTATTTGGATGAATATTCATTAGTTCATAAACATAATTGGAAAGTGAGGTCAAATTATGTAGTGTAGATTTTTGATTTGTTTCATAATTTAATTTTAGAATAAGATTAGGGATTATACTGCACAAATTTGCATTGCCACATCTTTCTCCAACTCCATTTATAGTTCCATGCACATGAGTTGCACCTGCATTTACTGCAGCTAAAGAATTTGCAACAGCTAATTCGCCATCATTATGAGCATGAATTCCAATAGTTAAATTAAATTTTTTCTTAACCTCTTTAACAATATTATATACTTCATCTGGCAATGAACCTCCATTAGTATCACATAAAACCAAAGTATCAGCACCACCTTCGTAAGCCGCCTGTAACATTTTTATTGCAAAATCTGAATTATGTTTGAATCCATCAAAGAAATGTTCAGCATCAAAAATTACTCTGTCTACATTTGCTTTAAGAAATTTTACCGATTTATAAATTAATTCTGCATTTTCCTCGTCAGTTAACCCAAGACCTTTTTGAGAATGCAACTGCCATGTTTTTCCAAAGATTGTAATTATTGGGGTTTCAGATTTTAGTAATGTATTAAGATTATAATCCCCTTCAACATCTTTAACTGATCTTGCAGTAGAACCAAAAGAAGTAAGTTTTGCATGTGATAATTTCAAATTTTTAGCCTGATTAAAAAATTCCTCGTCTTTAGGGTTGCTACCAGGCCATCCTCCTTCAATTATATCAATCCCAAATTCATCAAGCTTTTTAGCAATTAATAATTTGTCCTGTACAGACAGGCTGATGCCTTCACCCTGAGTACCATCTCTTAAAGTTGTATCAAAAATTTCTATAAACATTTTCTTTACCTCTCTTTTTGTTATTTAATCCATTGCTTATCAAATCATATTGTTCTGACGAGCATATTCAAAAATATTTCCTGCTTCTATAATTGGTAAAATATCACCTAATGGTTTTAAGCTATATTCAGAACCTGTTGTTATGTTTTTTAATTTGTTATTAATCAGGTCAATTTCTAATTCATCATTAGTTCTTATCTTATCAATTAATTTAATTGGTGTTTCATAAGGAATAGCAAAACCTCCGTCTACGCAGTTTCTAAAAAATATTCTTGCGTATGATTCTGCTACAATTACTTTAACTCCTGCGACCTGCAAAGCAAAAGGTGCATGTTCTCTTGATGAACCGCAACCGAAATTAGAACCAGCAATAATGATATTATATTTTGATTGAAAATTTTCTCCTTCAATAAAAAGTATTCCACCATCAGGTAAACCTGAATCTTTGATTGGAACTCCAGATAAAGCAAATCTCCCATATTTTTTTGATTCTTCAGGGTCACTAAGGCTATAGACCAGATGCTCTGCTGGAATAATCTGGTCGGTATCAATATTGTCACCCAATACAAATGCTTTTCCACGAATTATTTTTTCCATAAAATTAATTCCTAATTATTTTACAAAAATTCTCTTGGATCAGTAATTACTCCAGTTATTGCAGAAGCAGCAACCGTGTATGGAGATGCAAGATAAACTTCAGATTTTTTACTTCCCATTCTTCCCGGGAAATTTCTATTTGTAGTTGATATAACTACTTCACCATCAGCAGCTCTTCCAACTGTATCAGATGGACCGCCGAGACATGCAGCACAAGAAGATTGAGCAATTACACAACCTGCATTTTCAAATATTTCTTTTAGAGTTATCCCCTTTATAGTTTCTACTTCTAATTGTTTTGCAACATATGTACTTGCAGGAACTATAAATGTTGGTACTTTAACCTGATGTCCAAAAATAATTTTTGCTGCATTAATAAAATCACGTAGTTTTCCTCCCGTGCACGAACCTATATAACACTTTGTAAGTTTAGTGCCCTGAACATTTCTAACTGTATCTCGATTATCAGGGCTATGAGGTTTGGCAACAAGAGGTTCAATTTTAGAAACATCATATCTAAATACTTCTCTATAATTTGCATCTGGGTCACTTTCGAAAATTTCATAAGGAGCATTAGTTCTTTCTCTGACATATTTTTCTGTTAATTCATCTGCTTTGATTATACCATTCATTGCACCCGCTTCAATAGCCATATTTGTTAATGTCATTCTTTCATCCATTTCCATAGAAAATATTGCATCGCCATCGAATTCTAAAGCACGATAAGTTCCGCCTTCTGTAGTAATATCTCCAAGAACCTGAAGTATTAAATCCTTTGCAGTAAGATAATTCGGGAGCTGACCTTCAAAAATAAATTTCATTGATTCAGGTACTTTTTCCCATATCTTTCCAGTACCAAGAATAAATGCTGCATCAGTATTCCCTACTCCAGTAGAAAACATCCCAAATGCACCTGAAGTGCATGTATGAGAATCAGTTCCAAACAATACTGTTCCCGGCAAATTATAACCTTCTTCTGCAAGAGCTATATGACATACTCCTTTATAACGTTCAGTTCCGACATCATAATAATTTGGCAAATCATACTCAGAAGCGAATTCACGGAGTATATTCACATTACGATTTGCTTGTGGATTTTTCGTAAAAATATAGTGGTCAGGGAAAATTACAACTTTTTTCTTATCCCATATTTTTGCTTTATCCCCAAATTCTCTTTTCCAAATTTCAATAGTTGGAGGGCCACATACATCGTGTGTCATTAATACATCTACATTAAGCCAGATATTTTCCCCGGGTTCAACTCTTATTCTCCCCGAAGCCTTAGCAAGAATTTTTTCTGTAATTGTCATTCCCATTTATAAACCCTTTATATTACTTCAGAAATTTTTTCTTTATTATTTACTAATTGTTCTTCTTTGATTGACTGTTCTTTTTGATTAAGTGCGTTTAAGTAAGCTTTTGCACTTGCTTCAATTATATCTGTTGAAATTCCTCTACCAGTAAAGGATTTATTCCCGCTTCTAATTCTAACAAGTACTTCTCCCATAGCTTCTCTTCCTGATGTTACTGAACGAACCTGATATGATTCTAATTCAGATTTGATTGACAAAGCTCTTTCAATTGAATTGAATACAGCATCCACAGGTCCATCACCAGTAGCTGTTTCTTCTATTATTCTGTCGCCTATTTTAATTCTAACAACTGCATTAGGAACAAGGTTAGTGCCTGCATTTATATGTAAGTAATCAAGTTGATAAATTTCTTCTTGTTTTTGAATTTCATCGCCCATTAACATTCTTAAATCATCATCAAATACTTCTTTCTTTTTATCTGCAAGTTCAATGAATGCATCATAAATTTTTTGAAGTTCTTCTTCATTGACAGTATAACCGAGCTGTTTAAGTCTTGCTTTTAAACCATGTCTACCGGAATGTCTTCCCAATACAATTTTATTTGTAGGAATACCCACGCTTTCAGGAGTCATAATTTCATAAGTTTGACGATTTTTAAGAACGCCATCCTGATGAATTCCTGATTCATGAGCAAAAGCATTTTCGCCTACAATTGCTTTGTTTCTTTGAACAAGTAATCCAGTAAATGCAGAAACCATTTTACTTGTGTTGTAAATTTCCCTTGTATTTACATTCGTATAATAATTCAACAAATCTTTTCGAACATTTAATGTCATTACAATTTCTTCAAGTGAAGCATTTCCAGCACGTTCACCAATTCCATTAATAGTACATTCAACTTGACGTGCACCATTTATAATTGCAGCAAGAGAATTTGCAACTGCAAGTCCAAGGTCGTTATGGCAATGAACACTAATGATAACATTATCAATATTTTTAACTCTTTTTCTTAATTCTGCAATTTTATTCCCAAATTCAAATGGTAATGTATATCCTGTAGTATCAGGTATATTAATTGTAGTTGCTCCTGCTTCGATTGCAGCTTCCACAACTTCTGCAAGGTAACCTATATCTGTTCTTCCAGCATCTTCTGCAGAAAATTCAACATCATCTGTAAAAGTTTTTGCATAAGCCACAGAATCATAGGACATTTTTAATATTGTTTTTCTTTTTTCTTCGAGAGTTTTTCCATACCGTTCATGACCAAACTTGCCAAGAATATGATAATCCGAAGTGCTTGCAAAAGTATGAATTCTTTTACGGGGAGCTGCCGATAATGCATCTGCTGCAGCTTTAATATCTTTTTCATTTGCTCTTGCGAGTGCAGCTATAATGCAGTCAACCTCTTCAGCAATTCTTTTTACTGCTTCGAATTGTGCAGGAGATGAAATGGGAAATCCGGCTTCTATTATATCTACATTCAATTTTGCTAGCTGATGCGCGATTTCTAATTTTTCATGAACGTTCAACGACGCACCTGGTGATTGTTCGCCATCTCTTAATGTTGTATCAAATATCAATATCCTTGTTGGTTCCATAATTGCCTCTTAAATTAGTTCACAATTCTTCAACTAAAAATTTCTGTTGTCATTTTAAAGTGTAAATACATTCAATGCTTCTTTTGTAAAGAGTTTTTCAAATTCTTCTATTATTTTCTCTGTCATTTCATCAGTTGATACAAGTGTATCTCCTTCCTTATAAATATCCTTAGTTCTATAACCTTTTAATAAAACATTTTCAATTGCGTTCTCAATTAATTCTGCTGCTTTATCCATCTGAAAAGAATATTTCAGCATCATAGCTGCAGAAGAAATTGCAGCAATTGGATTTGCAATGTTTTTACCTGCAATGTCTGGTGCACTTCCATGTACAGGTTCATAAAGTGAATACTGAGAGCCAATACTTGCAGAAGGAAGCATTCCCAAACTTCCTGTTATCATTGCTGCAATGTCACTTAAAATATCACCAAATAAATTTGATGTAAGCACTACATCAAATTGTTTTGGATATCTTACAAGCTGCATAGCTGCATTATCAACATACAAATGATTTAATTCTATATCTGGATAATTTTTATGAACTTCAATAACAACTTTTCTCCAGAATTGTGATACTTCAAGCACATTAGCTTTATCAACTGATGTAACTTTTTTATTTCTTACTTTAGCAAGTTCAAAGGCTGTTTTTGCTATTCTTTCAACTTCTTCTTTTGTGTAAATCATTGTATTAAAACCTTTATTCTCATCATAACCGCGGGGTTCGCCAAAATAAATTCCGCCTGTCAATTCTCTTACAATTAGTACATCAGTTCCTTTCAAAACTTCTTCTTTTAGGGATGAATAAGAAAGCATTGGTGTATAAACTTTAGCAGGTCGTAAATTGGCATACAATCCCAAAGCTTTTCTGAGCTTTAAAAGAGCAGCTTCTGGTTTTAAGTGATGAGGAAGATTTTCCCATTTAGGTCCTCCAACCGCACCAAGAAAAACTGCATCAGAACTGTAACAAATACCAAGAGCTTCATCTGTAAGTGGAGTTGAATATTTATCGTAAGAAGAGCCGCCTATTAATTCTGTATTAAATTCAAAATCAGTATTAAATTTTTCACCGGCGGCTTTGAGAATTTTAACAGCAGCATTGGTAACTTCGGGTCCAATACCATCACCGGGTAAAAGAGTAATTTTATAATTTATAATATTATATGACAACATATGAATGGTTTAG
>CAZNFW010000001.1:155402-160475 GCA_964572725.1 uncultured Melioribacter sp. | reverse complement strand
TATTGACTAACCAGCTCATCATGCTTCTTAATTGAGCACCAACTTTTTCAATCAAATGATTTTTAGTTTCTTCCCTTAATTTTTTTAGAACAGGTTGACCATTTTTATTTTCGTTAATCCATTCTTCTGCAAATCTTCCTGATTGAATATCATCAAGTATTTGTTTCATTACTTTTTTTGTTTCAGCATTAATTATTTTTGGACCTCTTGTCATTCCTCCATATTCTGCAGTATCACTTACAGAATAATTCATTCTTGTTAATCCGCCTTCATAATAGAGGTCAACAATTAATTTAAGTTCGTGCATACATTCGAAGTAAGCTAATTCAGGAGGGTAACCAGCTTCCACGAGAGTTTCAAAACCTGCTTTCACCAATTCAGCAGAACCGCCACAAAGCACTGCCTGTTCTCCAAATAAATCTGTTTCTGTTTCATCTTTAAAAGTTGTTTCGATTACACCTGCGCGAGTCCCACCAATTCCTTTTGCCCATGCAAGTGCAATATCTTTAGCTTTACCAGTATAATCCTGATGAATTGCAATTAAGCAGGGCGTTCCGCTCCCATTTTGAAAAGTTCTTCTTACTAAATGTCCCGGACTTTTTGGTGCAATCATAATTACATCAACATCGTTAGGTGGAATAACCTGTTTGTATAAAATATTAAAGCCATGAGCAAAAGCTAAAGCTTTGCCGGGTTTTAAATGAGGTTTGATTTCATTTTCATAAACTTCTTTATGATTCTGGTCGGGCAATAAAATCATAATTACATCGCCCCATTCCGAAGCTTCGTCTACAGTAAAAACTTTTAATCCAGCTTCTTCTGCTTCTTTCCAGCGGGCACTAGTTTTTCTTAATCCAACACCTACTTCCATTCCACTGTCTTTCAGATTCAATGCATGAGCATGACCTTGACTTCCATAACCAATTACAGCAAGGTTTTTCCCTTTTAGTAATTCTAAATTTGCATCTGAGTCATAATAAATTTTCATTTTAATTCTCCTAATTTATTTGTTTCGATTTCGGCTTTTGTATCTTTTCGGATTTGTTCACCTCTTCTTAAAGCAACTAAACCTGACCTTGCAATTTCCTTAATTCCATAAGGTTCAAGAACATTTATTGCAGCGTCAATTTTATCTGGCGGTCCAGTAATTTCAAGCATAAGTGTTTTATTGTTTATATCAACAACATTGCCGCGGAATATTTCACATATATCAATTATTTCAGACCTTGTTCCTTTTTGATAACCAACAGAAATTAAAAGAAGTTCTCTTTGAACTTTTGGCTGATAGGTCAAATCAACTATTTTAATTGTATCAATAAGGCGATTTAATTGTTTTACAATTTGTTCTATTACTTTATCTTCTCCTTCTGTAACAATTGTCATTCTAGAAATTGTTGGATCTTCAGTTTCTCCAATAGAAATTGAGTGAATATTATAACCTTTGGCGCTAAACATTGTAACAACACGATTAAATGCGCCAAATTTATTTTCTACTAAAGCTGATATTACATGTAGCATATTACATCATCTCCTTTGGGTCTAATCTGCGAATTATCATATCACTTATTGATGCTCCTGCTGGAACAATTGGGAAGACCATATCTTCTTTAACAACTTTAAAATCAACAAGTATTGGTCCATCGTTATAAGAAAGTGCTTCTTTAAGAACAGGTTCTACATCACTAATATTACTTACAGAATAAGCTTTGATATCAAATGCTTCTGCTAATTTCACAAAATCGGGATTGCTATCTGATAAATCAGTAAAGCTGTATTTTTCAGCATGGAATAATTCCTGCCATTGACGAACCATTCCAAGGAAGGAATTATTAATTATAAAAATTTTTATTGGGAGTTTATGATATGATGCAGTAGCCAATTCCTGCATATTCATTTGAAATCCACCATCACCAGTTATGCATAAAATAGGTTTATCTTTAACAGCAAAAGCAGCACCTATTGCCGCTGGTAAAGCAAAACCCATTGTTCCAAGGCCGCCGCTTGTTATATTAGTTCGCGGGTGATTAAATTTATAATATTGAGCAACCCACATTTGATGTTGTCCAACGTCTGTAACAACAACTGCATCACCGTGAGTTAAATCGGAAAGTTTTTCTATTATGTATTGAGCTCTTAATCTTCCATCTGACATATCATATTCGAGTGGACATTCTTCTTTCCATGCTTCTATTTGTTCCCACCATTCAGTTAAATCTGGTTTTTCAGAAATTTCTGCAGCAAGTTCAGCCATAACGTGTTTAACATCGCCAACAATTGGCAAATCTACTATAACATTCTTATCAATGCATGTTGGGTCAATATCAACATGAATTTTATAAGAATTTCTTGCAAAAGTATCTACCTTGCCCGTTACTCTGTCATCAAACCTTGCCCCAAGCGAAATAAGTAAGTCACAATTATTAACTGCTTGATTTGCCCAGTATGTGCCGTGCATTCCAAGCATTCCAAGTGATTGTGGATCTGTGCCTGGAAAAGCACCCAAACCTTGAAGTGTCATAGTTACAGGAAGATTATTTTCTTTTGCAAGGAGATACAGTTCACGATGACCACCCGACATTATAACTCCACCGCCAACATAAAGCAATGGTCTCTTTGATTTTTGAATCATCATTGCTGCTTTTTTAATCTGGTTTTGATGACCATATATTCTTGGTTTATATCCTCTTAATTCAACTTTATCTGGATAGTGAAATTCTGTTATGCTGTTAATTACATTTTTTGGTAAATCAACAACCACCGGACCCGGCCTTCCTGTAGATGCAATATAAAAAGCTTGTTTAATTGTTGATGCTAATTCTGAAATATCACGAACAAGAAAATTATGTTTTGTTATTGGTCTTGTAATTCCGCAAATATCTGCTTCTTGAAAAGCGTCATTGCCAATTAAATGAGTTGGTACTTGACCTGTAAAAACTACTATTGGAACAGAATCCATATATGCATCAGCTATACCCGTCACAGTATTTGTAGCACCAGGACCTGAAGTTACAAGAACAACCCCAACTTTACCTGTGGCTTTAGCATAGCCTTCTGCCATGTGAGTTGCACCTTGTTCATGACGAACAAGTATATGTTTAAGAAAATCTACATCATAAAGTTTTTCATAAATTTTTAATACTGCACCTCCAGGATAACCAAATATGTATTCAACTCCTTCCTTCCGGAGGCATTCGAAAAATATATCAGCACCTGTCATTTGTTTTTTCTTTGTGTTCATATTAAATCCTTTTTTAATTATTAATCTGGTAATCTTAAAATTGCTCCTGTATTAGCTGAAGTAACCATTCTTGCATAGCGAGCTAAATAACCATTTGTAATTTTTGGTTTAAATTCTGGCAACTCAGCTAATCTGCTTTGAATTTCTTCTTCAGATAATTCAACATTCAAAGAGCAATTAGGGATATCAATTGAAATTATATCTCCATTCTTAAGAGCAGCAATAGGACCTTTTTCAGCGGCTTCAGGTGAAACGTGACCTATGCAAGCTCCACGAGTACCACCTGAAAACCTGCCATCTGTTATCAATGCAACTTTGTCGCCTAATCCCATTCCCATAATTTCACTTGTAGGAGCTAACATTTCAGGCATTCCCGGACCACCTTTAGGTCCTTCATAACGAATTACAACCACATCCCCTGCTTTAACTTTCCCGCCTCTAATCCCTTCAATTGCTTCATCCTGAGAATTAAAAATAACTGCAGGACCTCTAAATACAAGCATATTTTCTTCAACTGCGCCCGATTTAACTATAGCACCTTTTGGGGCTAAGTTACCGAAGAGAATTGTTAGTCCTCCGGTTTTTCTGAAAGGTTCATCAACACTTCTAATTACATTTCTATCTTTTACTTCTGCATCTTTAATATTTTCTCCTAATGTTTTTCCGGTTACAGTTGGTCTTTTTAAATCAAGTACTCCATCAATTTTAGAAAGTTCTTTTAAGATAGCGGGAATACCTCCAGCTCTATCTACATCTTCCATGTGAACATTTTTTGTTGCAGGAGAAACTTTACATATGTAAGGCACTCTATTGGAAAGTTTATTTATTTCTTCTAATTTAAAATCAATTCCTGCTTCGTTAGCTATTGCAAGAGTATGCAGAATAGTATTTGTACTTCCGCCCATAGCCATATCAAGAGCAAAAGCATTCAAGATTGATTCACGAGTAATTATATCTCTTGGTTTTAAGTCAAGCTTTATTAATTCCATTATTTTACGGGCAGCTTCTTTAGCAAGTTCATTACGCTTAGGATCTACGGCAAGTATAGTTCCATTGCCCGGCAAAGCCATTCCCAAAGCTTCCATTAAACAATTCATAGAATTAGCTGTGAACATGCCAGAACATGAGCCGCAAGTTGGACATGCAAAATTTTCCAATTCTTTTAATTTATTTTCATTTATTTCACCTGTTGAAAATTTTCCAACACCTTCAAATACAGAAATTAAATCTACTACCTCTCCTGATGGAGTCAATCCAGATTTCATAGGTCCACCAGAAATAAAAATTGTAGGAATGTTTACTCTTACTGCTCCTATCAGCATACCGGGTACAATTTTATCACAATTAGGTATACAGATAAGTGCATCAAGTCTATGAGCTTCAGCAACAGTTTCAAGACTGTCGGCAATCAATTCTCTGCTTGCGAGAGAATAACGCATTCCAATATGTCCCATTGCAATTCCATCATCTACCCCAATCGTATTAAATTCAAAAGGAACACCTCCAGCTTTACGAACCTCTTCTTTTATAATTTTACCAAACTCCTGTAAGTGAACATGTCCTGGAATTAAATCGATGTAAGAATTGCAAATTCCAATAAATGGTTTATTGAAATCGTCATCAGATTTAATAACACCCGTAGCTTTTAACAAGCTCCTGTGCGGAGCTTTATCAAAACCTTTTTTAATAAGATCAGATCTCATAAAGACCTCAAAAATATTTTATAAATTATACATCTTTAGATATACCTCATGGGTTTAGTCAATCCCTAATTTATTTCTTGATTAAAAATCTAGGGATTGACTACTATTAGCCTAGAATAATTAGATTAATAA
>CAZNFW010000001.1:144767-155366 GCA_964572725.1 uncultured Melioribacter sp. | reverse complement strand
GTGTTAAATACAAAATTTGTATGGAAGAATGCTATGAGCTTCTGACGCCCGATTAATTTATTATATGTAACAATATGTTTTCTCTTTTCAACCATAACTTAGGTGCAATAATAAGTCATAAAAAATTTTATGTCAAGTCTTATAAAAAAATTTTTTGCATAATTATTCATATTGATGAATAATTAGAATATTCACTTATAATTTTATAAACAATTTTTTAATCTTTATTTCTCATTAACTAATAATTTTTACTCAAATATTACTAATAGTCCTTACTTAATTGGGGGATATGCTCCTATATAATTTTTAGTATTTTTATTTTGTCCTGTTAATTTTTTTATTTCATCTGGTAATTTAGTACCAGAATTTGCTTCAGGAAATGACTGCAGCAATCTATAATCTTTTAGTTCAGCACATTTGAATAATGGTAAATTAAAACCAGAGTAATATTTACTATAAATTTCAAATTGAGGGTGTAAAGTTCTTAACTCATCTAACGACTTAAAAGCTGCCTGACATTTTTCATTAATAACAGGGCTCCACAGTATTAAAGGATTATAATCTGATTGTCTTACATAAAAATTATAATCAAGAGATTTTAATTGAGGATGAGTAAGTTTTTCGCAAAGTGATGCTGGCTGCCATACATATAATAATGGTCTATTAAAATTCATATCGCCATATAATAAATTGTTAATAAAAACATGTCCTCCGCGTTTATCAACATCTGGTCCTGTACTTGCATGCCAACCAAAATGGTCACCAGCAGCAACTCTTGCATTTCTTGATATACATGATGTACTGTTAATAAATGTGTTATTATAAATCTGAACATTAGAACTATTTAATACCCATATTCCATGGTCACAATTTACAAAAACATTATTTGCACATATAGCACCTTTAGATATTTCAAAGAAAAATCCATTATCGCTTGGCCATGGCTGATTGATATTTAATTCTGTTTTATTATTGCCTACATTTTCAACCCAGTTATTTATAAATACTCCATCAACATTCCCTACATCATACCAAATACCATTTGAATAAGGTAAATCAATTACAAGATTATCGTTACAGGTTACACGATGACATTGATTGAAAATTTTTACAGCTGCTGGATAATACCCCGTAATTCGTTCAATGTTATTACGTGTAAAAATATTTTTTTCAAGCAGAACATCATTAGAACTTATTATATAAATTCCTTCTGTACTTGTATCACTAATTTTGCAATGTCTAATAGTCAAACTATCACCTCTTATATATCCTGCTACTCTTGAGCAAAAAGAGATTTCACAATTTTCAATTAATGTTCCTACAACATCTTTACCGAATGTTTTTTCATCAGCTAATCCTTCAGGTTCTGTACCTTCAATTTCTATTGCTCTGTATGCGTATTGAGTAAATGTAATACCTTTAATAATTGGTCCTTTTTTATCAGATTTTTTTCCATGTACGTCTTTTGTAGTTCTTATTAAAGCTCCATCAAAAGCTGTTATTTCAATCAACTTATCATCTGGATTAACTCCAATAAAAACCAAGCCTCTTTCATAATCAATGTAAAAAGAGTTTTCATCTACTTCGCCTTCCCATCCTGCGGACTGCAAAAATTTTCCGTTTACAAATACCATATCATTATTGAATCTGTGAAGTGGGGTTTTCTTTCCTTCTCTGTCGCGCATCCACCAATCAGCTGGTTTTGATGGAAAAAGTCGATTCCATTTTGTAACCCATAAACCATTTCCAAGATTCTTCCATTCTTTTGCAACATAAGTTCCTTTTAAGATTGGTTTTTCATCGAGATATGGTTGAAAAATTATTCTTTGATTAAAAATTAAATTCCCAGTTCTATAAATTCCGCCTCTTAAAATTATTGCATCTCCTGATTTTGCTTTTTCGACAGCAGATTCAATTGTAGTTGGATTGGCAATTGATTCACCTGAGTTCTCTGATTTGCCGTCAGGTGCTACATAATATATTTTACCTGAAATTTTTGGAATCTCATATTTTTGATAAATAGGTCCATAAGGTCCACCTGAGGGTTGTGAATTTAAATTCACAAAAAATAAAATTAATAACAACATTAATGAGAATTTCAGTGAATTGATTTTCTTTAAGATTGTAATTAATAATTTCATTTTTTCTCCTCTTACAAAATAATCTTTACAAATATAAAAATGATTTTTTAAAATGCTTATAAAAAAGTGTATATATTACACTCAAAATTGTAACTTATGATTTTATAAAAATATAAAATAAAAAAAGAAGAAATTAATGCCCCCACAGTTCTCTATCGAGAGCTCTATATTGAATTGCTTCACTTATATGCTGAGGCAAAATACTTTCTGAATTTTCGAGGTCAGCAATTGTTCTGCTCACTTTAATTATTCTATCATATGCTCTTGCAGAAAGTCCCAAGCGAGTCATTGCCATTTTCAAAAGTTCTTCACATTGAGTATCAAGTTTACAAAATTTACGAATTTCTTTTGTCCCCATATGTGCATTGCAATAAATATTTTTTAATCCTTCAAATCTTTTTAATTGAATCTGTCGGGCTGCAACAACTCTTTTTCTGATTACTTCAGATTTTTCTCCGGTTGATGCAGAAGAGAGTTCCTTAAATTTTACAGGCGGAACTTCAATATGAATATCAATTCTGTCCAATAAAGGACCAGAAATTTTTGCCATATATTTTTGAATTTGTGAAGTTGTACATGTGCATTCTTTTGACGGGTCAGTAAAATAACCGCAGGGACAAGGATTCATAGCAGCAGCGAGCATAAAATTAGCAGGAAATTCCAATGACATTTTAGAACGACTGATTGTTACTTTTGAATCCTCGAGTGGCTGACGAAGAACTTCGAGTACATTTTTTTTAAATTCTGGCAGTTCATCTAAAAACAAAACTCCATGATGAGCGAAAGATACTTCACCTGGGCGAGGAATACTTCCACCTCCAATTAACGCAGCATCACTAACAGTATGATGAGGACTGCGGAAAGGCCTTTCGGTTATTAATGCTTTATCTTTTGGCAGTATACCAGCTACTGAATGTATCTTAGTTGTTTCGAGAGCTTCTTCAAATGTAAGCGGTGGTAAAATAGTAGGCAATCTTTTTGCGAGCATTGTTTTTCCTGAGCCCGGCGGCCCAATCATAATTATATTGTGTCCGCCAGCAGCAGCAATTTCCAATGCACGTTTTGCATTTTCCTGTCCTTTTACATCAGAAAAATCTATATGATAATTATTTACTTCTGCAAATACTTCATCTTTATCTGTAAATACAGGTTCAAAATGATTTTCACCATTGAGGAATTGAATTACCTCGTTTAGAGTTTCAAATCCATAAACATTTATTCCATCAACGATAGAAGCTTCTTTTACAGAATCTTTTGGAAGAATAATATTTTTTATTCCTAATCTTTTTGCTTCAACAGCAATTGGCAGGCCTCCTTTAACTTTTCTTAAAGAACCATCGAGAGAAAGTTCACCCAATATTAAAGTTTCTTCCAATAAATTTTGATTAACTAATTCATTTGAAGCAAGAATTCCAATAGCAATTGGAAGGTCGAAAGCACTACCTTCTTTTTTAATATCAGCTGGAGCTAAATTAACTGTAATTTTTTTTAGAGAGATATCAATTCCTGAATTCTTTAATGCTGCTGTTACGCGTTCTTTGCTTTCTTTAACAGCGTTATCGGGCAATCCAACAATTGTAATTGAAGGAAGTTGTTTTTCGCTGTGAGTTTCGACTTCAACTTTGTATGCATCAATACCAAAGGTAGAAGCTGATATTACTTTTGAAAACATATCTCAAAAGAAATTTATTATCAAAATAGTTTTGACAATAAAATTCTGATTCCCTCGCTGATTCAATATAATGATTATTAAAAAAATTATTTAAATTTTCTCAAGAACTCAATTCTATCTCGAAGCTGTTCAATTGGCACAAGTAATTTATCTTTTCCAAAAATTGCATCTTCACGATTTGTAAAAACTAATTCATAATCTTTGCTCATTACAATTGCTTCTTCTGGGCAAACTTCTTCGCAGAAACCACAGAAGATGCATCGCAGCATATTAATTTCAAATTTTACAGGATAACGTTCTTTTTCTAATTCTGTTTCTGCAGCTTGAACTTCAATAGCAAGGGCAGGACATACTCTCGAACATAAACCACATGCAACGCACCTGCCTCTCCCATCTTCTTCCTGAACTAAAACAGGTCTGCCTCTATAAGATGCTGGTGGTTCAAATTTTACTTCTGGATATTCCATAGTAAATTTGGGACGAAACATATTTCTCAATGTAAGAATCATCCCTTTAATTATTTCTACAATATAAATTCTTTCAAAAAAATTTAAGTCCTTTTTTCTTTTCTTGACTGTCATAATAATCTTATCTCCTTTCAAGAAGAACTCCTAAAATCATAATTTGAATACCATAATTAATAATGCAACCCATATAATATTAATGAGTGACAATGGGAACATAACTTTCCAACCTAAATTCATCAGCTGGTCGTATCGAAATCTTGGAATACTCCATCTAACCCAGATAAACACAAAAAGCATAAATGCTACTTTAAATAAAAAAGCTCCGATTTGTAAAATAGTTGTTAGACTTGAGCTTAAACCTAATTTATCAATATAAGGAATTTGCCATCCGCCAAGATAAAGAGTAACAATTAAACAACTTGCAATAATCATATTTGCATATTCAGCTAAAAAGAATCCAGCAAATTTGAATGAGCTGTATTCCGTGTGATAACCTCCAACAAGTTCAGGTTCGGCTTCTGGCAAATCAAAAGGCAATCGATTAGTTTCTGCAAATGCTGACACAACAAATGTAATAAAACCAATTGGCTGAATAATTGCATTCCACATCCATCCATGCTGTGAATTTACTATATCAATTGGACGCAATGATTCTGAAATTAACAACACTCCTGCAATTGAAAATCCCATTGAAACTTCATAAGAAATCATTTGAGCAGAAGAACGAATTCCTCCAAGCAATGAATATTTGCTGCCAGATGACCATCCTGCAAGTGTAATTCCATAAACACCAAGTGAAGTTAATGCAAGAACATAAAGAATACCAATATTTACATCTGCAGTAACAAGTTTTATTTCATAACCAAAAAGATTAATTGTTGGTCCAATTGGTACAACTGCATAAGTAGCGAATGCAACAAAGAGTGAAATAAATGGTGCTAAAGTATGCAATGGTTTATTAGCAGCTTCAGGAACAATATCTTCTTTTAATAATAATTTAAAAACATCTGCAAAAGGTTGAAGAAGACCTTTGTAACCAACACGGTTCGGACCAATTCGATTTTGTGCCCAAGCACTAATCTTTCTTTCAAAGTAGACCATATATGCTACAGATAATAACAACGTAGTAAGTGCAATTAATATTTTTATAATTGTTATTATTATTGTTTCCCAGATATTCATTAATGTCTACTCCAATATTTGAAATTAAAATATGTCATAAATAATGTAACTTAGAATAACTTTTTTAGTTATCGAATTACTTTGTTCATCCAGAATGACTTTGTCGATTAAAATCATTCTAAGAAAATCAATAAAAATAAAAACAATGAACAACCTTTTAATACATTCATTCTTCGAGATACTTAATCTCAATAAAATTAGGATTCAGAACCTTACTTAAATTTTTTCTTTTTTCAAAATTATAAAAAACAATTTTTTTATTAAGCTGGTACTTTAACCATATCAATATTAAGCTGAATTCCCAGTTCACCAATTTTATCATAATCCAAATCATTAAATCCTTCTATAGTATTGGTAATATCTTTAAAAACCTCTTCAGCCATTTCATACTTAATTTTAAAGCCAAGTTTTGCAGCAATAAGTGTTAAGATTTTCCAGCTTGGTTTTGCATCATATTTATGTCCCTGCATCCATCTGTCGAAAGGAGTGCCAAATTTATCCCATCGACTCATACTCATTCCATCAAGTGCTCTATCCATTTCGATTGTTGCAACTGCAGGTCTAATTCTCTGAATTCTTCCCTGAAAGTTTACAAATGTACCATGTTTTTCTGCATAAGTTGCAGCGGGGAAAACAATATGAGCAATTTCCGTAGCTTTGTTTTTATTAGTAGCATGAACAATTAATAATTCTAGTTTTTTCAGTATTGATTCAATTTCGCTATTAAATTCATTATTCTCAAATATTGCATCAATATCATCTTCCATTAAATAAAGTGCTTTGATTTTTCTTTCTTTTATTCCATTAATTATTTCTTCTTTATAAGATTTATCAAGAGGTTTTAAACCAATTAATTCTGCTCCAAGTGAATTAGGGGTTTTATCTTCTCGAATTAGAATATCATCCTGATCGCCCGATTTAATATGTTTTGCAAAATACAATTTCGAAATTCCAAAAGCTTTTGCAAACTTTCTTAAGACAAAATTATCTTCACAGGTTGCATAAGGAGAACCGATAAAACAAATCTCATCTGCTTTGAATTTCTTTAAATCATTTATAGTATGGTTTAATGCTTCGTCCCACGAAACTTTTTGTAAATTTTCATCTTTGCGAATAAATGTTCCATCAATTCTTGTTTCGGAGTTTACATGTTTAAATGTATTTAATCTACCATTATCACACATCCAATAGCTGTTAACATCTTCGTTATGTCGTGGAGTTAATCTTAAAATTTGATTATTTCTTACCCATATTTCAATGTTGCAACCACGAGAGCAGCCAATACAAACTGAATTTGTTTTTGACATTTCCCAAACTCTTGCTTTGAATCTAAAATCCTGATTAGTTAATGCACCAACAGGACAAATATCAGTCGTATTCAAAGTATAAGGATTATCAAAGGACTCACCCGGGAAAGTTGTGATTGTTACTCTATCACCTCTTTTAATAAATGTAAGCTGATGCGATTTAGCAATTTCATCAGTAAATCTAATACATCTCGAACAGGAAATACAGCGTTCAGCATCAAATTTTATGTAAGGTCCAAGTTGAACGCGTTTATCTTTTCGAACTTTCATCTCTTCAAAGCGGCTTTCGCCTTTACCGTGTGCATAAGCATATTCCTGAAGTTTGCATTCACCTGCTTCGTCACAAATTGGGCAATCGAGAGGATGATTGATTAATAAAAATTCCATAACTGCATTTCTTGCTTCGAGTGCACGAGGTGATTTTGTATGAACAATCATTCCTTCTGATGCCAGCGTAGCACACGAGATAACAAGTTTGGGCATTTGTTCAACTTCTACAAGACAAACCCTACAATTGCCTGATACAGATAATTTGGGATGCCAGCAAAAATGAGGAATATCAATTTTTGCTTCCCTTGCTGCTTCAATTATGGTTTGTCCAGGTTTAAATTCTATTTCCTGACCATCAACAATTATTTTTGGCATAGTTTACCTTCCGTTATGCTGCTTTTTCTAATAATAAATTTTTGGGACTTAATATTACTCTTGTCAATGAATCTTTTTCAAATATTTCATTGGATAATTCTAAAATTTCTTCACGTGTTACAGATTTTATTTTTCTGATTGTTTCTTCAACAGATTTAATTTTTCCAAAATAAATTACTGACTGAGCTATTCTGTGCATTCTATTTGTTGTGCTTTCAAGACTCATTAATATATTTCCAATTAAATATTCTTTTGCTCTTTCGAGTTCTTTACTATCAACTTTTTTTTGCTTCAGTTTTTTTATTTCATTAAAAATTAGATTTTGTGCTTTAAATATTGATTTATCGTTTGTCGAAAGATACACTCCAAAAGTTGAAACATCAAAAAAAGAATTTAAAAAAGTATTTATTTGATAAGCAATTCCATTTTCCTCTCTCAATTTTTGAAATAATCTCGAGCTACTCCCTTCTCCTAAAATTTGAGAAAGTACTGCAACAGAAATTCTTTTTTTATCCTTAAATCCATAAGTAGGTCTACCAATTATAAAATGCACTTGTTGAGTTTCCTTTTCAACGTGAAGGTCGTGTGTTTGCTGTAGAATCAAACTTCTTTTTTTATTGCTTGTTTGCTTAAGTTCTTTTTTTATATACTTATCAGTAAACTTAATTAGTTTGTTGTGGTCAACATTTCCAGATGCAACTATATAAAATCTATCAAGCGTGTAATTTTCATTAACATAATCGAATAAATCTTTTTGCTTGAATGAACGTAAATTCTTTTCTGTTCCAATAATCGGCATACCAAGAGAATTGCCATTAAATACATTGCTTTCAAATTTATCGAAAATTAGTTCTTCAGGGGAATCTTCGATGTCATAAAGTTCATCAATAACAACTTTTGATTCTTTCTGAATTTCTTTAGGGTCAAATGTGGAATTCTGAATCATATCAGCAAGAACTTCAAAAGTTTGTTCAATATGTTCGCTTAAACCACGGCCATAAAAGCATGTATGCTCTTTCGAAGTAAATGCATTAAGATAACCTCCCAGTGATTCAATATCTTCTGCAATTTTTTTTGCTGACCTTTTTTTAGTTCCCTTAAAAAACATATGTTCAAGAAAATGACTTATGCCATTATTTTCAGGCAGTTCATCTCTTGAACCCACATTAAACCAGAATCCGAGTGAAAATGATTTAACGTAGTTTATTCTTTCGGAAACTATTGTGATGCCGTTTGATAATTTTGTTATGTTCAAAGAAGATTTTGCCACTAATTATCTTAAAAATTTAGAACAAATATAGAGAAACCAACAGAGCTTTTCAAAAACAATTACAGTTCAAAAATAAAACCCTTCTCTTTTAATCTTTCATAATTTTTTTTGTCAAATTTATAAAGAAATGCAGGACGCCTTTTTCCATTTGTGCTCGTTTTTTTTAATCTTATCAATAAATTCATGTTCATCAATTTTTTCCTGAAATTTCTTTTATCGAGTTTCTTGCCTAATATTACTTCATACAATGTTTGAAGTTGTGGAAGAGTAAATTTTTCTGGTAATAATTCAAATCCAATTGGACGATATCTAATCCTTGTTCTTAATTTCTCCAGTGCAACTTTTATAATTTCATTATGATCAAAAGGCAATTTTGGAATTTCAGATAACTTAAACCATCTTACTTCTGAAGTATCAACTCCTGAAGATAATTTATAATGTTCAGGTTTAACAAGAGCAAAATGACCTATTGTAAAAACTCTTCTCAAGGGATATCTGTCAACAGCATCAAATACAGTAATTTCTTCGAGATAAATATTTTTAATTCCAGTTGTTTCTTCAAGAATTCTTTGTGCAGCTTCTTTTACCAATTCATTTTTTTTAATAAATCCACCTGGAAGTGCCCATTTCCCTTTTTCTGGATTTATTGCTCGTTTAACCAATAAAACTTCCAGTGATGAGTTTTCGAATCCAAATATTACACAATCAATTGAAATATTTTTAATAACATCTTTAAGAATATGAGACATTATTTTATTCCTGATTAATTATTCTTTCAGCCTCTAATTTAAAAAATAATTTATCTATAACCTTAAAATATTTTTAGTGACTTTTTATTTCATTAAGTGTATTTTATACACATAATTTTCAGAATAATAGGAGGAAAAATTGTATTCCATTGGATATGACATTGGAAGCTCATCAATTAAATGTACCATCCTAGATATTGAAAAAGGGAAATCAATAATTCAAGGTTTTTATCCTGAACAGGAAATGCAAATTAATTCGCCCAAACCTGGATGGGCAGAACAGAATCCTGAAACTTGGTGGGAATATGTTAAAATATTAACAAGACAGTTAATTCAAAAAGCAAATATTGATACACAACAAATAAAATCTATTGGTATTTCATATCAAATGCACGGTCTGGTTGTAGTTGATAAAAACAAAAAAGTATTGAGGCCATCAATAATCTGGTGCGACAGCCGTGCAGTTGAGATTGGAAATACTGCTTTTCAAAAAATTGGTGAGGATTATTGCTTAAATAATTTATTGAATTCACCAGGTAATTTTACTGCTTCAAAATTAAGATGGATTAAAGAAAATGAACCTGATATTTATAAACAAATTTATAAAATAATGCTGCCTGGCGATTTCATTGCCATGAAATTAACTGATGAAATAAATACAACAGTTTCAGGGTTATCAGAAGGAATTTTCTGGGATTTTAAAGCTAATTCTATTTCAAAAGAAATTCTTAACTATTATGAAATTGATGAAGCTTTGTTACCTGATGTTGTTCCAACTTTTTCGGTACAGGGAAACTTAACAAAAAAAGCTGCTGAAGAATTAGGTTTGAAAGAAGGTGTGGTTGTTTCATACCGTGCAGGTGATCAGCCAAATAATGCATTTTCACTTAATGTTCTTAATCCCGGTGAAATTGCTGCAACAGCAGGCACTTCTGGAGTTGTTTATGCGGTAATTGATAAATTAAATTACGACAAAAAATCACGTGTAAATCAATTCGCCCATGTAAATCATTCTTCAGAACAAATTCGAATTGGTGTTTTGCTTTGCATTAATGGCACTGGAATTCTTAATTCTTTCATTAGAAAAAATATGGCTTCCGAACTTTCTTACAACGAAATGAATAATCTTGCTGAAAAAATTGATATTGGTTGTGATGGTTTAACAA
>CAZNFW010000001.1:64055-144757 GCA_964572725.1 uncultured Melioribacter sp. | reverse complement strand
TTTGCCATTTGGCAATGGTGCAGAAAGAATGTTTGAAAACAAAAACATTGGAAGTCATTTCCTTAATGTCGATTTTAATCGACATACAAAATCTCATTTCTTCCGTGCAGTTCAAGAAGGGATTGCATTCTCATTCAAATATGGAATTGAAATAATTAATGAAATGGGTTTGAATATAAACATGATTCGTGCTGGTAATTCGAATTTGTTTTTAAGCCCAATTTTCAGAGAAACACTTGCAAATTTAACTCAAGCAACTATTGAACTGTATGATACTGATGGTGCACAGGGTGCAGCACGAGGAGCTGCTTATGGTGCAAATTATTATAAATCTTTTGATGAAGCATTTAAGAATTTAGAAAAGATTCAAATAATAAATCATAAACCAGAACTAATTGAGAAAACAATAAATGCATACAACAAATGGACTGAGCAATTAAAAAAATTTCTATAAATCATAAACAAAAAAGGTGAATAATATGGAAGTATTAATCGGCAACAAAGAATATTTCAAAGGAATTAACAAAATTCAGTATGAAGGAAAAGATTCTAAAAATCCCTTAGCCTTCAAATGGTATGACGAAAATCGAATTGTTTTCGGAAAAACCATGAAAGAATATTTCAGATTTTCTGCTGCATACTGGCACAGCTTCTGTTCAGAATTATCTGACCCATTTGGTAGAGGAACCAAAAGACTTCCATGGAATGAGGAAAAAGATCCAATTTCAAGAGGCAAAGCAAAAATGGATGCCGCTTTTGAATTTATCACAAAATTAGGATTACCATTTTACTGCTTCCACGATTTCGATTTAGTTGAAGAAGGAGACACAATTGAAGAATCAGACAAAAGACTTCAGATAATGATTGATTATGCAAAAGAAAAACAAAAAGCATCTGGTGTAAAATTACTCTGGGGTACTGCAAATTTATTTTCACATCCTCGATACATGAATGGTGCTGCCACAAATCCAGATTTCCATGTGGTTACATATGCTGCTACTCAAGTAAAAAGAGCAATTGATGCTACAATTGAACTCGGCGGTGAAAATTATGTATTCTGGGGAGGACGTGAAGGTTATTTAACTCTTCTCAATACTAATATGAAAAGAGAAAAAGAACACATGGCAAAATTTTTAGAATTAGCTAAAGATTACGGTCGTAAACAAGGTTTTAAAGGAACTTTCTTAATTGAACCAAAACCAATGGAACCTTCAAAACACCAATATGATTATGATGTAGAAACTGTAATTGGATTCTTAAGATATTTCGGATTGGATAAAGATTTTAAATTGAACATAGAAGTTAATCATGCTACATTAGCAGGGCATACATTTCAGCACGAAATTCAATGTGCCGTTGATGCAGGCTTATTTGGAAGTATTGATGCTAATCGAGGTGATTATCAAAATGGATGGGATACAGACCAATTCCCAATTAATATTTATGAATTAGTAGAGGCTATGCTTGTAATTGCAGAAGCAGGCGGTTTTGGAACCGGTGGAGTAAACTTCGATGCAAAAGTTAGAAGAAATTCTACAGATATTGAAGATATTTTTATTGCTCACATTGCAGGTATGGATGCATTTGCAAGAGCATTGATTGTTGCAGAAAAAATATTAAATGAATCTGATTACAAAAAAATCCGAAAAGAAAGATATGCTTCATTTGACAGTGGTGATGGAGCAAAATTTGAAAAAGGTGAATTAACCCTTGAAGATTTGAGAGATCTTGCAGTTAAGTACGGCGAACCTAAATTAATAAGCGGAAAGCAGGAATTATTAGAACAGTTGATTAATATGTATATCTAAGTTGTTCTAGAATATAAAATCAATTATGGTTTTAGCTTATGGGGTTGTCTAAAAAGTAAGGTTTTTTAAAAAATAGAACACAGAAAACACAGATTTAAAAAGATTTTCACAGATTCGAAGTTGAATAGTTACTTTTTAGACAGCCCCTTATTAACAAAAAGTATTCAAATACTTTTCATGAAACGAAGCAATTAACTTATATGCTTTTTCCAAAATATTTTCCGGCGGCAAAAATACAACACGAAAATGATTTGTGCCCGGCAGTTGTCCAAAACCAGTTCCTGGTACAACTACTACCCCTGTTTCTTTTATTAATTCTGAAGTCCAATGAACATCATCAGAAATATTATGTATTCTCGGGAATGCATAAAAAGCACCTTTAGGTTCAATGCAAGAAATGCCGGGAATAGAATTCAACATTTCAACTGTCAGATTTCTCCTGCTTGTTAATTTATTTACAGCAACTTTTAGATGCGACTGGTCACCAAGCAAGGATGGAGCTATTCCATATTGCTCGGGATGATTTGCACACAATCTTGCTCTTAATAATTTATTAATTGCATCAATATAGTCTTTAAGAACTGATTTATTACCGCTTACTATACCCCAGCCAATTCTAAAACCCGGAACCATGTAATTTTTTGACAATCCTCCAAATGTAATAACAGGAACATCAGGATTAATCGAAGCTATTGAAATATGTTCTTCTTCATCCATCAAAAGTTTGTCATAAATTTCGTCAGAAAAAATTACCAGATTATGTTCAATAGCCAAATCCACAATTTGTTTTAATGTATTATAAGAATTATTAGCACCTGTTGGATTATTTGGATTAATAATAATAATGGCTCTTGTTTTATCATTTATTTTACTTCGAATATCATCAATATCTGGTTGCCAGTCGTTATTTTCATCAAGGTAATATGGGTTTTCGATTAATTGAAGTTTACTTTGAACAGCAGTATAAAGAGGATAACCCGGAGTGGGAGTTAAAACATTTTCCCCTTCATTAACAAGTGCAGTCAAACAAATATCAATAGCTTCGCTTGCACCTGTAGTTACAAATATGTCCTGTATATTTTTAATTCCCTTTCTTTCAGCTTCTTGTTGAATTGCATCGATTGCTGGTTTAATTCCTGAGGATGGTGCATAACCATTATAATTTTTCAGCATTGCCTTATAAGTTTCTTCGATAAGATGTTTAGGAGGTTCAAAATCAAAGAGATTTGGGTCGCCAATATTAAGATATAACATTTCTTTTCCTGTTTTTTCAACTTCTTTTGCAAGTACTACAATATCTCGTACAGCATATGCAACATTTTCTGTTCTTTTAGCAGGTTTAATAATATTATTCTTCATTGATACCTCTTTTAATTAAAAAACGATAGTCCAGAGAATATAATCCAAGATTAGAATTAATGCGGAACTTAAAACAAATGATCGAATTGTGGACAATCCCACCCCTTCAGCTCCACCTTCTGTCATAAAACCAATATGGCATCCAAGTAAAGATGTTACTGCACCAAATACCATTCCTTTAAATAATCCAAAAACAAAATCGCCAAAAATAAAATATCTTCTTACAGATTCGAAAAATACACTATATGAAACTCCCAAGAAAAAATTGGATATAAAATAAGCCCCAATAGTTGCAATCACATTTGCAAAAACTACGAGTATTGGCATCATAATAATAGATGCAAAAAATCGGGGTGTTGCTAAAAACCTAATAGGACTTATACCCATAGTTTCGAGAGCATCAATTTGTTCAGTAACTTTCATAGAACCAAGTTCAGCTGCAATTGATGCCCCAACTCTTCCAGCTATTACAATTGCAGTAAGAACGGGACCGAGTTCTGTTATAATTGCTCTGCTTGTTGCAGCTCCCAAAAAAGATAACGGTGCTAATCCTTTTAATTGATAAGCAGCCTGCCACGCAGATACTGCCCCAGTAAAAATTGCAATAATAAAAACAAGCGGCAGTGAATTTACCCCGATATGTTCCATTTGATATACAAAATTTTTTCTGCCTTTGATTAATGATGGAGCATACAACAATATTTCTCCAAGTAATCTAAAAACCTGTCCACTCTCCTGAAAAAAATAAATTGTTTTCTTTCCTAACTTTTGAAATAAATTTAGTATCATAGTCAAATTTTCTTTTTAACAAAACTAATAAAGTTGTTTAATTTTAGAAATTACTTCATCTGCATTTTCACAATTAATCAATTCTTCTACAAAATTTTTGTCATCAAATTTTATAGCTATCTCAGATAGTAATTCAAGTTGTATTTCGGGTTTGTGCTCAGGTGTAATTAAAAGAATTATTAATCTTGCAGGAAGATTATCAATAGAACCAAAATCAATTCCTTTTTTGTGAATTGCAACAGCAGCAATTGGATTTTGAATATTTATTCTTGCATGTGGAATAGCTAAATAGTTTTCTAAACCAGTTGATATTTGATTTTCTCGTTCCATAACACGATTAAATAAATTTTCGCAGTCAATTTTGTTGTAAGTTCGACAAATATTCAGGCAAAGCTGTTTTATCAATTCTTCTTTATTATCCACATCAGTAAATATAATGTTTTGTGGTTTCAGTAAATCTGATAACTTTAATAATATTTTACTTTTCTTTATAAAAATACTCATAAAAGGAGCACTTGTAAGAGTAGTAATTAGAGCTATTATTATTAGAGCTACAAAAACTTTTTCGTTTATCAGTCCAATATCATAAGCTACAGTTCCTAAAATAAGTTCTATTGTGCCATGAGCATTCAATCCAAATGCAATTGTTAAAGATTCATTTTTATTGAAACCTGATAGAAATGCTCCTGCATAAACTCCCATTATTTTCCCAATTAGAGATAGTGATAAAAAAATAAATACAAGTGTAAAATCAAAATTTTGAATAAAATTAATTCTCAAACCAATCGAAGCGAAAAATAATGGAGCAAAAATATTTGTAATAAATTGATTAATCATTTCTTTAATATTTTCAGTTATATAAACAGAATCACCTATTGCAATACCAATAATAAATGCACCGAATATTGCATGAATGCCAATATATTCTGTAAAGGCAGCACCTAAAAATCCAAGTATAAAAATAACATTCAGTACTGCCCCAGGATTTGAAAGATATTTTTTTGAAAAATCTAATGTTCTATCAATAAATTTTTTCAAAAACAAAAATACAAACAGAGTGAATACAACAAGAATTAAAATTACTTCATATACTTCAAAATTATTTGAATGACCTTTGCCAATAATCCCCAACAAAACCGAAAAAATTAACCATCCTGTTAAATCAATCAACATTGCAGAAGTAATGATAGAAAATCCAATTTCTGTTTTAAAAATATTTAATTCCATCAATGTTCTTGCTACAACAGGTAAAGCAGTAACAGACAGAGCAGTGCCAATAAATAAAGAATAAATAAGATGTAAATCTGATTCAATCAATCCTAATTGAGCAGGAAAAAAATATGCAGCTAAAAATCCTAACATAAATGGGAATAAAATTCCGGATAGACTTATTAAAAAAGATTTTCTTCCCTGTTTAATCATAACTGATATATCAATTTCAATTCCTGTTACCATTAAAAGCATTATAATTCCAAGAATAGTAATTCCATGGAGTGCAATTGCAACAGAATCATACTGTGCGAAAATTGTATTATAAAATTTTGGAAAAAGAGTGCCCAAAATCGAAGGGCCTAAAATAATTCCAGCAATTATTTCTCCAATAACAATTGGCTGTTTAATTAATCTTAATAATTCACCAATTCCTCTTGCAAAAAGAAGAATTATACTTATACTGATTAGAAAAATTGTTATTTCAGCGGATAATAAATTCATAAATAAATTTTCAGGAACGAATTATTAATAATGAGCAAGGGAGTTGATTTAAAATAAATTCAATATCGTGCTGAAAAATCTTGTCCAACAATTTTAATTTTTTTCGTGGTGATGAAAGAACAAGCAAATCGCTTTTTGAATTAATTGCATATTGTTTTAGTTCCCATCCCTGCTTACCATACAAACAAACTTTCTTAACTTCTAAACCTGTAAGATTTAATTCATCTAAAAAGAGTTTTAATTTTTCTTCTTCTTCTTTTTGAGTCTCCAGTCTTGTTTTTTCAGCTTTTTCTGTTTCTCCTCCATCATAAATTGTAATTGCGAGTCCGGGAATTTGAAATTCTCTTACAAGAATAAATTCTTTTGCATTTTCTAATTTTGCAAATTTATAAGCTTTTTTAATTGCTATTTCATTTAGCTGTGAGTAATCAACATTTACACAAAATCTTTGAAACGAATCAGTAAAATTCCCGGGATTTACAATAACCAATAATGAACAAGGAACTTCATGCATTAATTTTCTTGCAACTGAACCAATGTAATATTTCAATAAACTTTCTTTTTCTAATGCCCCAGAAATTAATAAGTCAATTTTTTCTTCTTCACATATATTCGTAATAATTTTTGAAGCTTCGCCTACTTTAATAATTATTTTATAAGAAACATCTGGAATATTTATTTCTTTACATATTTTGATAATTTTTTCTCGAATTTCTTTTGAATCTTCTCCAGCATGAATAATAAATAATTCTGACTGAAATAATTTTTGAAGCCTGTGTGTGATTTTTAATAATGCTTGTGCATTGGGCGAAAAAGTAAATGCTAAACCAATTCTATTAAATAACATTTAACTTCACACTTTTTATTTTTCAAATTAAACAAAACTTTTCTTATTGCCAATTACTAATTATTTTCATATATATTGCAAAGAAGAGAAACAATAATTATTCAATTTTTTCTAAACACTAAAAGAAAAATCAACAAAAGATGGTGATAAAATGGAAGAAATTATTATTGAAAAAGTTGAACGAAAATCAAAAATAGAATTGATAATTTAGTATTTGGCAAAATTTTTACTGACCATGTATTTGAAATGGATTACGATGCATCAAAGGGAGGCTGGCAAAAACCAACTATAAAAAAATTTGAAAACCTGAGTATCAGTCCAGCAGCAATGGTTTTTCATTATGGTCAGGCAATTTTTGAAGGATTAAAAGCTTATAAGCAAGTAGATGGCAGAATTGCATTATTCAGACCTGAAAAAAATGTAGAAAGATTAAATCGTTCGGCAAAACGTTTATGTATTCCTGAAGTTAACCCTGAATTAGCACTAAAAGCAATTATTGAGCTTGTTAGAATTGACAAAGACTGGATACCTTCTAAGCCAGGCTATTCACTTTATATAAGACCATTTATTATTGCAACCGAACCATGTTTTGGTGTTCGTCCAGCAGATAATTATAAATTTATTATTATACTCAGTCCAGTAGGACCATATTATCCAGAAGGATTTTTGCCTGTTCCAATTATGGTAACTGATAAATATGTTCGTGCAGTAAGAAAAGGAACAGGAGATTGTAAAGCTGCCGGAAATTATGCTGCAGGTCTTTTAGCTCAAGCTGAAGCAAAAAAAGAAGGTTATTCTCAGATATTATGGCTTGATGCAATTGAACAAAAATATATTGAAGAAGTTGGTGCGATGAATATTTTTGTTCGTTTTAAAAATGAAGTCGCCACACCAATGTTAAGCGGTTCTATTTTACCCGGGATAACAAGAATGTCTGTTATTCAATTATTAAAAGATTGGGGTTATAATGTTTCCGAAAGATTAATTTCAATCCAAGAAATTATTGATGCTTATGATAAAAGTGAATTGATTGAAATATTTGGGACTGGAACTGCTGCTGTTATTTCTTCTGTCAGTCGTTTGAAATATAATGATAAAATATTGCAATTCAGTGATACATCCTCAGGTGAGTTAGCTACAAAATTGTATGAAGAATTAACAGGAATTCAATACGGACGAATAGCAGACCGTTACAACTGGATTACTTTTGTTGATTAAATAAACCTCATGCATATGAGAAAAAAATTTTTTTGATGGTCGTAGTTATTTCAACTGCGACCCCTCTTCCTTAATACAAATCCAAACCCCCAAATATCATCCTATTAATTGGAGATGGTTTTGGTCTATCACAGGTTTTTGCATCAACTCTTTCACTAAAAATGATCAATTAAAAAAATTCCATTCAATCGGTTTGGTAAACACTTGTTCAGCAGATAATCTTATAACATATTCAGCAGCTGGTGCCACTGCTTATGCTACTGGTTATAGAACTAAAAGTGGAAGAGTCAGCATTGACGAGAATGGGAATAAACTTGAAACAATAATTGAAATTGCTCAGAAGAAAAAAATGTCGACTGGCGTGATTGCTGCTTCTTCAGTGACAAATGCTACTCCCGCTGCTTTCCTTTCACATTCTATAAAACGACAAGATGAATTTGATATAGAAGAACAAATTTTGAAAAGCAATATAGATGTTTTATTTGGCGCTGGTACTGATTTTTTTCTCCCCGAAAAACTTGGAGGTAAAAGAAAAGATTCAAAAAATCTGATTGACTCAATGAAAATTCTTGGTTATGATTATATTAGAGAGCCTGATGAACTTAATTCAAAAAAATTATCAAAGAAATCTTTTGGACTATTTGGCGAATACTCTTTGCCTCATGCAGATAAAAGAAATTATTCCTTAGGATTACTAACAATAACAGCGATAAACTACTTAAGCAAGAACAAAGATGGATTTTTTTCAGCCAAAGGCTGGGGGGTGATTAAAAAGTAACTATTCAACTTTAAAATCTGTGAAAATCTTTTTAAATCTGTGTTTTCTGTGTTCTATTTTTTAAAAAACCTTACTTTTTAGACAACCCCATTATAGAGGTTCTCAAATTGATTGGGTTTCAGAGCAAAATGACAACGATTATTTATTAGCAGAAATTTCAGATTTTAATTCTGCTATCGAAGAGGTATTACGATTTGCAGAAAAAGATAAAAATACATTAGTAATAGTAACATCAGATCACGATACCGGAAGTGCTGGAATTGCCGGTTTTGATAAAGAAACAAATCAGTTAATCTTAAATTGGGCAACAAAAAAACATACTGCAAATTTTATTGGAATTTTTTCATACGGACCGTCCTCTAATTTATTTAATGGCTTTTTAATAATTATGAAATTAGTAGAAAAATTATTAATCTTATTTATCCACCAAAAAAATTTTAAATTCCTACAAATTTCACTTGACACCTGAACATTTGTTCACTATATTTGTGCAGTGAACAAATGAGCACTAAAATGGGAAAAGAAAAAATTACACCCCGTCAAAAAGAAATTCTTGATTTCATAAAAGATTATGTTGATTTAAATGGTTACCCTCCAACATACCGTGAAATTGGAAGACAATTTAATATTTCCAGCACATTTGGAGTCAAGCGGCATATTGATGCATTAGTTAAAAAGGGATACTTAACAAATGAAAATCGTTCAAGTCGTACTTTATCTTTAATTATTAACAACAATCCTATAAAAGAAAACAATATAATTGATATTCCTATAGTTGGGCGTGTTGCTGCTGGTATTCCAATTTTTTCTGAAGAAAATATTGAAGGAAATCTTGCACTGGATAAAAATTTAATAGGTAATAGAACTGAATGCTTTGGTCTAAAAGTTAGAGGCGACAGCATGATTAATGCAGGAATTCTTGAAGGCGACCTTGTAATTATTCAACCCCAAAGGCAAGCTCAAAATGGAGATATAATTGTTGCTCTTATAGGTGACGAAGCTACTATGAAACGATTAGTTATAGATGATGGGAAAATATTCCTCGTCCCTGAAAATGAAAATTACGAACCCATCATTATTGAAAATCCAGAAGAATTTACGATAATAGGTAAAGTTGTTGGAGTATTTAGAAGTTATACTTAATTAAAAGGAGTTCACATGAAAAGTTTAATTTTTAAATCAGCTATCATTAATAGAAACAGAATTAAATTTTTATACGGATTAAAAGAAGTAATTGTAGAACCCTACTACATTGCAAAAAATAAAAAAGGAAAAAAAGTTTTATATGGTAAAGTAGTCGGTACAAAGCAAGTTAAATGCTTTGAGTATGAAAAAATTTCTAATATCAAAATACTAGACTATGCAAGGTTTTCACCAATTATTCAAATAATGCCATTATACAGTTAATTTAATAATCGATTACGCAAAAAATGATAAAGAGCCAGATAAAAAAAATAAGAGTGGAAAAATTAGTAGACCATCTCTTGAGTCGTGGATATATTACATTAAGCAGAAAATATAGTAAATACTTACCACCACCACAGCCAGTGTATGGTTATGATGTTGATGTTATTGCAAAATATGATGAACCAAAATCCAATCATTACAGACATGAAAGAAAAGTGGCAATAGGAATTACTTTATCAGAAGAGGATTTAAATAATCCTAAACTATTAGAAAAACTAACTCAGCTTACAAAAGTCCATTCAAAATATAACAGAAAAGTTACAGTATTTGTGGGAGTACCGAGCAGTCAAATAATCAAAGCAGATATGTTAATTTCAACTCTCGAAGACGATTTGAAAAATAAAATTAAACTTATTCCACTTCCTGAATAAACCTTCCCAATAACAATAATTTTTTAAATAATTACTAAACATTTTTTATCAAAATTAAAAAATATTTATCATAAAAAGCTTCCGATGTTTAGCTGAAATGAATTAAATCTTGTTTGAAAATAATCATTCTTTACGACTTTAAAAAGAAAATCGTTAAAACGAAGCTCAAAGAATAAATTACCAGTCAAGATGTTTTTGGGCTGTAATCCTAAACCAAAACTATACCCAAATAAAAATTTTTCTACATTACGGTTGAGAATTAACTGGTCTCTATTTTTAATCATATTGTTAAAAGAAAATGAAATAATCCCAAATAAACAAATATTATCATTTTCATATTTGGGCTGGAAAGCCAAATTCAAAGAAATAAAATCATAAGCATGATCAATAATTACAAATTCTCCTGTTCCATCAGGTGATTCCGATGTAGTTACAGGAATTTTATCTTCTGCTCCTTCTTGTCGATAACCTAATTCAGCTTCGAAACGATAATATTCTGAATTCAGAAAATGCACAAATATGCTGTAAGAACCACTAATACGAGAATCTTGATAAAGATTCCAATAAAAATTTTCGACTTTTACATCAACGGCTTTAGATGATATAAGACCAATCTTAATTCCATAATCAGAAATAATTTGAGCATTAGAGAAAATAGGAAGTAATATTAACAACATTAAGATTACTTTAGATTTCATTTTATACCTGCATTTTAATATGAATTTTAATTTGGTAAGTTACATAAAAGATAAAAATATTCCTATCAAACAGTTTAACCATATAATAATTTAACAATCAAACCTTAGTCATAGAAAATCCTATGTATGTTAAATTAATCATTTTATAATCTCAACATATTTTACAGTAGCCTCTGCTACTTTTTCTCCATCAATTGCAGAAGAAACTATTCCACCAGCATAACCAGCTCCTTCACCGCACGGAAATAATCCTTCTATTTCAATATGCATAAGCGATTCTGAATTGCGTGGAATTCTAATAGGTGAACTTGTTCGAGTTTCTGCAGCAAGTAATTGTGCTTCTTCTGTGATATATCCTTTCATTTTTTTATCAAATACTTTTAGAGCTTCTCTAATTCCATTTACAATGTTAAGTGGCAGAATTTCATGTAAAGGTGCACTTTTTATTCCCGGAATATATGATGTGGAAGGCAGAGTGGAAGATATTTTTTTGTTTATAAAATCTGTAACTCTCTGAGCAGGTGCTCTTTGATTTCTTCCTCCAAATTCAAATGCAGCTTTTTCAATTGATTTTTGAAATTCCAAACCTGCAAAAACTCCATACGACTTATATTCTTCCCAATCTCTTTCATCAACTGTAACAACTAAACCAGAATTAGCAAAAGGAGAATTACGCCTTGATACACTCATACCATTCAACACAAGTTCTTCAGGGGATGTAGATGCAGGAATAATTATTCCTCCCGGACACATGCAAAAAGAATAAATTCCATGCCTATCTACCTGACAAGTTAAATTATAACTTGCAGCAGGCAAATTAGGATGCCGAACCTTTGAATGATATTGAATTTCATCAATTAAACTTTGAGGATGCTCTATTCTAACTCCAACAGCAAATGGTTTTAGTTCTAGCTTAATTCCTTTTTGATGAAGTAAATAATAAATATCTCTTGCTGAATGTCCAACTGCAAGTATTACAGCATCACCTATAAATTCTGTTTCATTATTTACTATAACACCTATTATTCGTTTGTTTTCAATTATTAAATCTGTAACTCTTGAGTTGAAATGAATTTCGCCGCCACAATTTAAAATTGTCTCACGGATATTATAAACTACATTAGGCAACTTGTTAGAGCCTATATGTGGATGTGAATCAATTAAAATTTCTTCATTTGCACCATGTTGAACAAGAATTGATAATATTCTTTTTACATCTCCTCTTTTAGTTGAACGAGTATATAGTTTTCCATCACTATAAGTTCCAGCCCCGCCTTCACCAAAACAATAATTCGAATCAGGATTAACAATTCCATCTCTTTGAATTGCTTTTAAATCTCTTCTTCTTGCACGAACATCCTTTCCTCTTTCAAGTATTATAGGTTTTATGCCTAATTCAATCAGCTTCAATGCTGCAAACATTCCAGCAGGACCAAAACCTACAATGATTACCTTTCTATTACTATTCACAGGTTTAAAGTTAATTGGATAGAAAAGTGCCTGTGGTTCTTCATTGATATATACAACAGCTTTTAATTTATAAACTGGGTTTATTTTTCTTGCATCAATAGACTTTTTAATTATCTGAACAGAAGTAATTTCTTCTGAATTTACTTTTAGAATTCTTGAAGATTTTTCCCTCAAATGCTCATAATCAAAAATAAAATCAGGATGAATTGTTAGTTCAATTTCTTTTTTCATCTCTTTTATTAAATTAAGAAAAATCAAGTATTATTCATTGGAATAAATAAACTAGCCGAAATGAAATGATTATAACAAATAAATATTCATTTTAATAATTAACACAAAAATTTTCTTAATCACATTAAAATTCAGAATCAGATTTCACCAATAATGTTTTAATAAGTAGCTTTAATAATTCCACCATCTACTGCAATAGTAGAACCAGTTATATAACCAGCCTGTTCAGATGCTAGATAAACTATGAGAGAAGCAACTTCTTCCGGGCTTGCTAATCTTTTCATAGGGACTTCATTTGCCATCGAAGCTAAAACTTCTTCGTGTGATATTCCACTTTGTTTTGCTTTAATTACAGCTAACTCATAAATTCTGGATGTTAAAGTATAGCCGGGGGCGACATTGTTAATTGTAATATTATATTTACCAATTTGATTGCTGAGGGTTTTTGCAAAAGCTGTTACAGCACTTCTAAGAGAGTTAGATAAAATTAAATTATCTACGGGTTGTTTAACAGCAAGTGAAGTTACATTAATAATCCTACCCCATTTTTTTTCTTTCATTCCTGGCAGCACAAGTCGAGTAAATCTCACTGCACTCATCAAAATTTGTTTGAATGCAAAGTCCCAATCATCATCATTTAACTCATCAAAAAATCCAGCACGCGGGCCACCACAGTTATTAACAAGAATATCAATATTTCCAAAAGTTTCTTTCACAACTTTTACTGTATTTTCAATATCATCTAATTTATTTATATCACATACTATCCATAATGGCTCTGTATTATATAGAGTTTTAATTTCAGTAACTGCTTTTAATAAGTTTTCCTGATTTCTTGAACAAATAGCAACATTACAGCCTTCTTTTATAAACTGTTCAGCAGCAGCTCTGCCAATTCCCATACTTGATGCTGTTACAAGAACATTTTTCCCGGATAAATTTAGTTCCATATTGCACCTCGTTTGATAAAAGAAATAAAAAATTATTGATTGAAGAAATACAAAAGACTGTCTCTTAATTTAAATAAGAGACAGCCTTAAAATTATATTTCTGGATTATAATTAATTGCAGCCAGTCCGGGGAAAATAGCGGTAGTGTCAAGTTCCTCTTCAATTCTTAAAAGTTGATTATATTTTGCAATTCTATCAGTTCTGCTTGCCGAACCTGTTTTAATTTGTCCTGCATTAGTTGCAACTGCAATATCAGCAATAGTTGTATCTTCAGTTTCGCCGGAGCGGTGACTAATTACTGATGTATAACCAGCTCTCTTAGCCATTTCAATTGCCTCGAGAGTTTCAGTGAGTGTACCTATTTGATTTACTTTAATAAGAATAGAATTAGCAACACCCTTTTCAATCCCTTTAGCTAAAAATTCTGTGTTTGTAACAAAAAGGTCGTCGCCTACCAATTGAATCTTATCACCTAATTTATCGGTTAATAACTTCCATCCATCCCAATCAAATTCAGCCATTCCATCTTCAAGAGAAATAATTGGGTATTTATTAACCCAGTCTACCCAGAAGTCAACCATTTTTTCTGGAGATATATAATTTTTAGTCGATTTAAAGAAGTAATAAGCTTTCTTTTCATTATCCCACATTTCACTTGATGCCGGATCAAGAGCAATATAAATATCCTTTCCTGCTTTATAACCTGCTTTTTCAATAGCTTCGAGAATTACTTCAATTGCTTCTTCATTCGATTTTAAGTTTGGGGCAAATCCTCCTTCATCACCTACAGCAGTATTGTATCCTTTTTTATGAAGGACAGATTTCAAACTATGAAATGTTTCTACACCCATACGAAGTGCTTCAGAAAAACTTGGAGCTCCTGCAGGCATAACCATGAATTCTTGAAAATCAACATTATTATCTGCATGTTTACCGCCATTCAAAATATTCATCATTGGTACAGGGAGAGTTCTTGCATTAGTTCCACCGATGTAACGATACAAAGGTAATCCAAGAGCTTCGGCAGCAGCTTTAGCACATGCTAACGAAACACCAAGAATAGCATTAGCACCAAGTTCAGATTTATTTGGTGTTCCATCTAATTCACATAGTAAATTATCAATTGCCACTTGTTCTGTAGCATCAAAATCGATTATTTCTTCGGCAATTCTGTTATTTACATTTTCAACAGCTTTTTTAACACCTTTACCTAAGTATCTCGATTTGTCTCCGTCTCTTAATTCAACTGCTTCGTTTTCTCCAGTAGAAGCACCGCTTGGAACAGCAGCTCTTCCAACCACTCCACATTCTAATGTTACTTCAACTTCAATCGTAGGATTACCTCTTGAGTCAAGGATTTCTCTTCCCCAGACATCAACTATTGTAGTCATTTCTTAACTCCTATTATTTTGTGAATTACGTTTACAAAAATAACTAAAAGATTGAAGTAATATCAATTCGAACTCTATTTTGTAAAAAATATAATTATAGAATTTTCATTTTAACAATTTGCTGTCACTAATGAACAGCAAAATTTTTATATTTGCGTAGTAAAAAAATGCCCCCGTAGCTCAGTATGGATAGAGCAGGAGTTTCCTAAACTCTTGGTCGGAGGTTCGAGTCCTCTCGGGGGTACAAAAAATATTAACTATCTTTAAAAAAATTATCCCTCCAGACCTCTATACATTTCTTCTATTAAATCTTTATATCTTTCTTCAATTACTTTTCTGCGAACTTTCAATGATGGTGTGAGCTCACCTGTTTCTATTGAAAATGGCTTATCGAGAATTGCAAATTTTCTAATTCTTTCAAAGCTAGCAAGTTTTTTCTGAAACTGGTCTAATTCCCTATCCAACAATTCATATATTTGCTTCATTTTAACTAATTCTTCTACACTATTATATTGAATTCTATTTGCATCGGCATATTCTTTAAGAGCTTCAAAGTCTGGAACAATAAGTGCTGTTATAAACATTCTGCGGTCACCAATTATAACAAATTGGTCAATATATTTACTTGCCAAAAACATATTTTCAATTGGAGTAGGGGCAACATATTTCCCTTGAGAAGTTTTGAATAAATGCTTTTTTCTATCAGTAATTATTAAAAATCCTTCAGCATCAAATACTCCAATATCTCCAGTGTGAAGCCATCCATCTTTAATTGTTTCTTCCGTTTCTTTTTTATTTTTATAGTAGCCAAGCATAATATTTGGACCTGAAGCAAGTATTTCACCATCTTTTGCAATTTTTATTTCTACGCCTGGCAGAGGTTTTCCTACTGTCCCAAATTTATAATCATTAAGACGATTGACTGCTATTACAGGTGATGATTCAGTCAAACCATAGCCCTCAATTATTAAAATTCCTGCTGCTTCAAAGAAAATTCCCAGTTCTCTAGCAAGAGCAGCACCTCCGGAGATGAAAAACCTTATTCTTCCACCTGTTCTTTCTCTCAATTTGGAAAGCACAAGTTTATCTGCAAGCTTATGTTTTAAAAGAAGTGTAATAGGCATGGGTTGATTCGATTTTTTTGCCAGCTGATATTCTTTCCCAACTTCAATAGCCCAATTGAAAATTTTCTGTTTCCTTTCAGATTGACTTTCAACATTTCTTTTAATTCTTGAATACATCCTTTCAAATAATCTTGGTACCGCGGTAACAATTGTAGGCTTAATCTCTAACAAGTTATTTGCTATCTTTTCAATGGACTCAGCATATGCTATTGTTCCACCGCATGAAAATGCAGTATAATACCCTGCCATTCTTTCGAATATATGACATAATGGTAAAAAAGAAAGAAATACATCGTTCTCATCAATATAAAAAACTTCATGAGCTGCCTTAATGTTTGAAACAATATTTTTATGTGAAAGCATAACACCTTTAGGTTCACCTGTAGTACCTGAAGTATAAATTATTGTGCATAAATCTGTTTCTCTGCAAAGTTCGCTTTGACCCTTAAAATAATCTGGATTTTCTTTTCTAAATTCCTTCCCTTTATTCTGTACTTCTTCAAATGAAAATACATTTTTATCATCTGTTTTATCGCTGTTATTCATTACTATAACAAATTTCAGGTGCTTACAATTGTTTCTGATTTTTAAAATCTTATTCAGTTGAAACTTATTAGAAACAATTACACCAAAAGATTCAGAGTTATTTAATATATACTCAATTGTATCTGCAGTCGAATTTGGATAAATTGGAACATCAACTGCTCCTATGCCTAAAATTGCCATATCAGAATAAACCCATTCTGGACGATTTTCCGAAATGATTGCAATTTTATAATCTCGTTTGACTCCTAAAACTGCAAGACCACAAGCAAAGTTTACAGTTTCATCATAAAGCTGATCGTATGTTATGTCTAACCATTTTTCATCTACTTTATGTTTAAAAACGGGCTTTTCCTTTCCTTTTCCAAATTCAGTTGTAATAAAATTGAAAAGTTCGGGTATAGTTTTAAAATCTTTTAATACTGGCATCAATCCTCCAAAATTTTGAAACAAAATAATTTTAGTCTTATTAAAAATCAATCAACAGGCTGCTAAAAAATTTTTCATAATTTCAAATTTTACTTATACTTGTATTTCAAAATCATAAGTAAAATGAAAATTTTAAGAAGTCTATACGATTGGGTATTGCACTGGGCTGAAACGCCTTATGGTCCTGCTGCACTATTTCTGCTTTCATTTGCAGAAGCATCATTTTTCCCTGTTCCACCAGATGTTTTATTAATTGCACTTGTTTTAGGTTCTCAAAAGAAGGCTTTTAAGTTGGCATTTATCTGTACTGCTGCATCTGTGCTCGGTGCTCTTGCTGGTTACGGAATAGGTCATTTTCTCTGGTGGAAAAGTTCTCATGAGTTTTCAGCAGTTGCTGAGTTTTTCTTCTCAAATGTACCTGGATTTACGCACAAAATTTTTTATGACGTAAAAAAAATGTATGATGACTGGAACTTCTGGATAATTTTTACTGCAGGTTTCACTCCAATTCCTTACAAAGTATTTACAATAACTGGGGGAGCATTTGAAATTAATCTGCCGATATTCGTAATTGCATCTATAATTAGTAGAGCAGGAAGATTTTTTCTTGTTGCAGGTTTAATCTGGAAATTTGGTGAACAGATTAAAACTTTCATTGACAAATATTTTAACTGGCTTGCTATTGCTTTTACTATATTATTGATAGGCGGTTTTACTGTAATTAAATATCTGATTTAATTTTTCTGAGATAAAATTTTTCCGTTAACAACAGGAGTAACACAAATAAGCGGATTTTGAGGGACATCAAACTTTTCAAAAATTTCTTCAAATAACTGATATTGCATTCCCTGCATCTCAAGTTTTGAAAATTTTTTATACGGCATGAACTCCCCTTTTTTATTTCTTGGTGCATCAAAATAATATGCATCATTAAAATCCTTTTCGGCATTTTCTTTTAAGAATTTGATCTTATATTCATCACTTCCTTCAATATCATATGCCTTTGCTCTAAAAGCAACAACAAAATCATTTTCAATTACTATGTAAATATTTAATATTGTTTCTAACATAATAGCAAAAATATAATTAAAGTTGGGATTTATTTTTATATGAAATTGATATCAAAAATATCATCAATTATTTCGTGATAGTATGTTAATTTAATTAATTCATTTAGTGCTTCAATTTCGTTTTGAGTTAGTTCGAAATAAATTGAACCAAAATTTTCTTTTATAAATGATTTTACATTTTCTGAATAATTTAAGGATTGCAATATATTATCAATGTTATCTTCTATTTTAGCATCTACTTCATTAAAAAGATTATTAAAATAATCTAATGAGCTTTTATTGTTCGATACAAAAATAAAATTCACATATGGCAAATCAATTAAATCAGAAATTTCATCTGCAAAGCTGATTCCATGTTGAAAATTACAAGAAGTAAAATTTTCGTCACCGCACACGATATAATCTTTGTCTGATTGTTTTTGAAGTGATGTATCGAGAGTTATTTCTGGATAAATTGAATATCTTTCTGAAAATAAAATTTTTGTAAGAATAACTTCGTTGACAGTAACATCGGCTCGCATAAAAATCTTATCTATCATTCTTTCATTTTCAATAAAATACATATAAGAATAAGAAAGACTTCCATCAAAAGAAAAACTAAGTTTAGATGAAACGAGCAAATCTTCGTGATTTAAAAGCTCAAGTGATGGTATTAAAGCAACTGCTTCGGGGTCGTTTAATAATTGTTTTGTAAGCAAAGCAGTTTCTTTCTTAATAATATTAATTTTCGAATTTTCAGGAATGTTCTGCTCGAATATTGATGAAAAAATATTTTTTGGTAAATAAAGGTTCATATTAAATCAAATAAAAAAAGCCGCCAGAATAAAGCGGCTTTTGAAATTATTACTTAAGATTTTTGTCTTTAATTTTTGCTGCTTTACCTGAAAGCTTACGCAAATAAAACAATTTAGCTCTGCGAACTTTACCTTCACGAAGCACTTCAATTTTTGCAATCTTAGGTGAGTTATAAGGGAAAATTCTTTCAACACCTACACCGCTTGAAATTTTTCTAACTGTAAAAGTTTTGCTCAAGCCTGTGCCACGGATGTTTATAACATCACCTTCAAAAGGTTGAATTCTTTCTTTATCACCTTCAATAACTCTCACATGCACACGTATGTGGTCTCCTGCTTTGAATGAAGGTAAGTCAGTTCGCATCTGATTTTCTGTTATTTCTTTTAGCTTATCCATTGTTACTCCAGATTATTTATCTTTTTCCATTTTTCTGTTAAAATTCTTGATTGTTCTTCTTTCCATTCTTTGATTTTCTTTTCGTTGCCAGAAAGTAAAACTTCTGGCACTTTCATTCCTTTATATTCAGCTGGTCTAGTATAACAAGGAGCTTCAATATAGTTTCCATCAATCAAAGAATCATTTAATGCTGATTCACTATCATTAAGAACACCGGGTATAAGTCTAACAACTGAATCAATAATTACAAGAGCTGGAATTTCGCCACCTGTTAAAATATAATTTCCAATTGAAATTTCATCGGTAGCAAATTTCTGCCGTACACGGTCATCTATTCCTTTATAATGTCCGGCAATAATCATAATATTCTGAGCGAGTGAATATTTTTTTGCTAATTCCTGATTATAAAATTTTCCACCTGGTGTAGGATAAATTATATAATCATAAGTTCTTTCGCTCAAGAGTTTTTCAATACATTCAAAGAACGGTTCTGGTTTAAGAAGCATTCCAGGTCCACCGCCAAAAGGTTTATCATCAATCTGTTTGTGTTTATCGTAAGCATAATCTCGAAGATTATGCACATGTATTTCAACTTTTTTTTTCTCCTGTGCTCTTTTAATTATGCTTGTATTCAAAGGACTTATTAATGAATCTGGCACAGCAGAAATAACATCAATTCTCATCATCATAAAGCAAATCGCAACCTTCTACTAATTCCAATCTCTTCTTTTTGGGGTCAAAGTTTTTTATGTAATCCTTTACTGCTGGTAAAAGAATCTCTTTACCATGTAAATCTTTAATCACATAAACATCATTAGATTTAAGAACATATACATCTTTTAGATATCCAAGAAGTTTACCATTTCTGTAAACTTCACTATCAATTAAATCATGAATAAAATAAGTATCTTCATCTAACTTAACTGCATTTTTTGAGTCGACATAAATTTTTTTGCCAACTAATAGTTCAGCATCTTTCTGATTGTCAAAGCCTTTAATTTTAAGAGCGATGTTGCCGTCAAAAATTTCAGTTTTTTCGACAAAGTATTCTTTTGAGTTCCCAAAAAACTCAATAAAAATTTTTTTCAACGAAAAGAATCTCTCATTAAAATCAGAATAAGAATCTACCGCAACAAACCCCTCATTATTCACTACAGACTTTACTACAGCTATTAAAATTAAGTCAATCACTTAATAGAAAAATTTTAATCCAATATTTTCAGAATAGCTCTTTTTCCTTCCTTCGCTGCAATTGCTGTAAGCAAAGTTCTCATTGCTTGTGCAGTTTTGCCTTGTTTTCCAATTACTTTTCCAACATCTTCGGCACCTACTTTTAAAGTAAGTTCGATGGTTTTTTCATCGGGTCTTGCTTCTTCAATAGAAACATTACCCGGATTATCAACAAGGTGTTTTGCGATAAATTCAATAAATTCCTTCATGAAAGTACCTATCATTAAGTGAATAAGGGTACCTAATTAAAAGTGTAAGCTAAATTAAGCTTCTCCGGAAGCAGTACCCTTTACTTCCGCTGCACTATTAGAATCTTCTATTGTATCAGCTTTTGCTTCTGACTGCTTTTTAGATTTTGATTTTTCTGCTTTCTTAAGAGCAGCTGCTAATTTTGCTTCTTTTAATTTTGTCCATTCCTCTAATTTTTTTGCAATCTCTTCTTCAGAAAAACCACGTTTCATTAAATCGCGTTTTAATAAAATACCTTTTTGAGAAAGAAGACTTCTTACTGTTTCTGTTGGTTGAGCTCCGACATTAAGCCAATACAAAGCTCTATCTTCTTTGATTTCAATAGTAGCTGGTTCTGTTTTAGGATTATATAAACCAATTGCTTCTATAAATTTACCATCTCTTGGCGAGCGTGCATCAGCAGCTACAACTTTGTAAACCGGCTGCTTTTTCTTTCCCATTCGTTTCAGTCTTAACTTAACTGCCAATTTATTTATTCCTCCTTAATTTATTATTTTTAGTTCATTTTAAAATTTTTCAAATTCATTATACCTGCTTTGCCAGATTTTGAATTCAACATTTTTATCATTTGCTGCATCTGGTTAAATTGTTTTATCAATCTATTAACATCTTGAATAGAATTACCACTGCCTCGCGCAATTCTTTTTCTTCTGCTTCCATTCAATATTTTAGGATTCCTTCGTTCCTCTTTTGTCATAGATTGAATAATAGATTCCACTTTTATCAATTGTTTATCATCAACCTCGGCATTTTTTATTGCAGAACCTATTCCAGGAATCATTGATAAAAGTGATTTCAAAGAACCCATTTTTTTAATCATTTTAATCTGTTTTAAGAAATCATCAAAATCAAATTTATTTGCTAATAATTTTTTTTCAAGTTCTTCAGCTTCTTTTTCATCAACCTGTTGTTGAGCTTTTTCAACAAGTGTAATTATATCACCCTTGCCAAGTATTCTTGAAGCCAATCTATCAGGATAAAATATTTCAATCGAATCAAGTTTTTCTCCTACACTGATAAACTTAATTGGTCTATCAACAACAGCTTTTATTGATAATACACATCCTCCTCTTGCATCACCATCTAGCTTTGTAACTACAATTCCGTCAAAATCAACTTTTTCGTGAAAAGCTTTAGCAGAATTTACAGCGTCTTGTCCTGTCATAGAATCAACAACAAACAAAGTTTCAGTAGGATTAACTTTTTCTTTGATTGCAGAAGCTTCCTGCATCATTTCTTCGTCAACATGCAATCTTCCTGCGGTATCAATAATCACAGTATCAAGTTTATTATCTCTGGCAAATGCAAGAGACTCTTGCGCAATTTTTACCGGGTCACTGCTGCTATCAATTGAAAAAACAGGAACATTTATTTGAGAACCAAGAATTTTCAATTGATTAATTGCGGCAGGTCGGTAAACATCAGCAGCAACTAAAAGAACATTCCTTTTTTTCTCTTTAAGATATTTAGCAAGCTTAGCACTGAAAGTAGTTTTACCACAACCCTGTAATCCAATCAGCATAATTGCTGTTATTCCTGATGGATTTAATTTCAATTCAGCACCAGTCCCACCCAAAAGTTTAGTAAGCTCGTCATAAATAATTTTTGTAATAAGCTGACCCGGGGTAACAGACAGTAAAACTTCTTTACCAAGTGCTTTTGCTTTTACATCTTCTATAAATTGTTTTGCTACTTTATAGTTTACATCAGCATCTAAAAGAACACGTCTAATTTCCCGAAGAGTATCGGAAATATTTTCTTCAGTTAACTTTCCCTGCCCAGTAATTTTCTTTAAAGTTCGTTCTAATTTTTCAGTTAAATCTTCAAGCATAAATTCCAGTAAAAAAGATAATAAAAAGGAAAATCATTTCAAAAGTTAATTCTTCAGCTTTCTTTAAGGGCATTCGCTCCGGATACTATCTCAATTATTTCTTTGGTTATCGTAGCTTGACGTACTTTATTGTAAGTTAATTGCAATGAACGAATTAATTCTTTTGCATTTTCTGTTGCCATATCCATAGCAGTCATTCTTGCAGCGAGTTCCGCAGCATAAGATTCTAACAAAATCCTCCACATCTGCGCACCTAAATGTTTTGGCAGTAAAAAATTTATTATACCAGTTTTATCCGGTTCATATATAAAATCCACTGACTGCATTTGATTTAATTCATTCTGAGAAAATGGTTGAATAGGCAGCAGCTGTTCAATAACAGTTTTTTGTTGAATGATAGATTTAAATTCGTTATAAATCAATAAAATTTTGTCAACTTCATTATTTAGAAATTTTTGCGATAATTCTTTTATAATACCCGAAGCGAATTCAAATTTTAAGTGGGAAAATATTCCTTGGAAGGAATTTGCAATTTTATAATTTCTTTTAGAAAAATAATCAAAGCCTTTCTTTCCTACACAATATAACTGAACTTTTCCATTTTCATAGAATTGTTTATAATCATTATGAATTAATTCTTCTGTTTTTCTAATTACATTTACATTAAAACTACCACACAAACCTCTGTCGGAAGTAACAACTACAATTGCAAGATTTTCTACTTTTCTATCCTGTAAAAATGGGTTGTTAATGTTTTTTTCAATACTCAGCAGATGAGCTAAAACTTCCGAAATTTTTCGAGAATATGGCCGAGCATTAATGATATTATCCTGAGCACGACGCAATCTTGCTGCAGCAACCATTTTCATAGCTTTGGTTATCTGCTGTGTATTTTTTATTCCTATTATTCTTCTTTTTATGTCTCTTAATGTTGCCATTATATATTATCAGCTTTTCTTAAATTTTTCCAGAAATTCACCTGCAGCTTTTTTCAAAAGTTGAATAGTGTCATCTCTTAATTCTTTAGTTGAGCGAATATTTTCATAAATCACAGGATATTTCAATTCAACATATTCATGAAATTCTTTTTCAAATCTTTTAATATCCTTCACATCTATGGTTTCAAGGTAATCATTCGTTCCAATAAATACGCTTACAATTTGTTTTTCAACTGGTATAGGAGAATATTGGTCTTGCTTTAATAATTCAACTAATCTAGCACCTTTTGCAAGTGTTCTTTGAGTTGCTTTATCAAGGTCTGAACCAAACTTTGCAAATGCTTCAAGTTCACGATATTGTGCTAAATCTAATTTTAATGAACCAGCTACCTTTTTCATTGCTTTAATTTGAGCATTACCTCCAACACGAGATACTGATATTCCAACATTAATAGCAGGACGAACACCAGCATTAAACAAATTAGGCTCAAGATAAATTTGTCCATCTGTAATTGAGATAACATTTGTAGGAATATATGCAGAAACGTCACCTTGTTGAGTTTCGATTATTGGCAACGCAGTTAAACTTCCGCCGCCTTCTTCATCACTTAATTTTGAAGCACGTTCAAGCAAACGCGAATGCAAATAAAAAACATCACCTGGATAAGCTTCTCTTCCAGGCGGCCTCCTAAGTAAAAGCGATAGTTCGCGATATGCTGCTGCTTGTTTTGACAAGTCATCGTAAATCACAAGAGCATGCATACCTTTATCTCTAAAATATTCTCCCAAAGTTGCTCCTGCATAAGGTGCAATATATTGAAGAGGTGCCGGTGAAGATGCTGGTGCTGAAATTACAGTTGTATATTCCATTGCACCATATTCTTCAAGTTTTGCAACTACTTGAGCAACTGTAGAGTTTTTTTGTCCAATAGCAACATATATGCAATAAACGGGTTTTATTCCGTACTTTTTTGCTTCTTCAGTATGAGTGTATTTCTGATTAATAATTGTATCAATTGCAATTGCTGTTTTACCAGTTTGTCTATCACCAATAATCAATTCTCTCTGACCACGACCAATTGGAATCATTGCATCAATAGCAGTAATTCCTGTCTGCAATGGTTCCTTAACAGGTTGTCTTTGAATTACTCCGAGTGCTTTCCTTTCAATTGGGGAATATTTTTCGAATTGAATATTTCCCTTGCCGTCAAGTGGTTCTCCAAGAGGATTAACAACTCTTCCGAGTAAACTTTCTCCAACAGGAAATGAAGCTACACGTTTAGTTCTTTTAACAATATCCCCTTCTTTAATTAAAGTACTTTCACCAAAAAGAACACAACCAACATTATCTTCTTCGAGATTGAGAACCATTCCCATCACACCATTAGGGAATTCTACAAGTTCACTTGCCATTACTTTTGTTAATCCATAAATACGCGCAATTCCATCTCCAACCTGAAGAACAGTTCCGACATCATAAATATCAACTTCGTTATCGAAACCGGCAAGTTGTTTTCTTAATATTGCAGAAACTTCGTCGGGTCTGATTTCTACCATTTTATTTTCATCCTAATTGTTCGAAATACTTAAATCTTCAGAAAACTTTTTTCTTAATCTTTCTAATTGATGAGTAAGCGAGGCATCAATTACAGTGTCCTTAAATTTTATTACATAACCACCAAGTATATTTGGATTGATCACATAACTGCTTTGAATTTTCTTTCTTTCCATATTCTCGAGAACTTTTTCAATCTCTTTTTTCAAATCATCATTAATTTCAACGGCAGTAATAACCTGAATACGCAGTATACCTTCCTTATTGTCTCGCAAGTTCAAAAATTCCTGCATAATGTCAACTAATATATCCTCTCTATTCTTTTCAACAACAAAATCAATAAATTTCATCATATCATCACTAATCTTTCCTCCCAAAATTTTTGATAATAGTTCTTTTTTCTTATCAGATTTAATTACAGGATTTTTAAGCAATGCACGAAGTTCTTTTGAACTGCTTATAATCGAATAAACCAATTCTGCATCTTGAGCAATACTTGTTAGAATATTTTTTTCTTCAGCAAGCTTAAACAGAGAATTAGCATAGCGATATGATATTCTGTAAACACTCATAATTAGTTCTTTGAAAGATCTTCCAGATACTTAGCTATAATTTTTGTTTGTTTTTCTTTATCAAGATTTTCTCTCAAGATTTTTTCAGCAGCACTAATTGCAATATCTGCAACCTGTTCTTTTAATTTAATAAAAGCTTCAGCATTTTTTCTTTCAATTTCTTTCGATGCATCTTCAATCATTCGTTTTGCCTGAGATTTACTTTCTTCAAGTATCTGCATTTTTAATTTTTCAGCATATTCTCTGCTTTGGTCAATAATTTTTTGTGCTTCAGCTTCTGCTTTTTGCAGGTTGGCTTTATTTTCTGCAATTAATCTTTCTGCTTCTTTTCTTGCATTCTCTGCTTTTTCAAGTGATTCTTTGATTAAGTTTTCTCTTTCATTAAGGGATTTTAAAATTGGCTTCCATGCAAGTTTAGACAATATTATTAGCAAAAAAATGACTGTAACAACTGTCCACAAAATCAATCCTGGATTTACATCAAGCGGACTACCTGAATGTTCACCACCGCTGCTCAATGCAATTATTAATAAATTACTAATTATCATAAATTTACTCCCTTATTTGAAAGAGAAATCAAAAATTATTTCAGTGCTAAAAGAATACAAATAACCAATGCGAAAAGAGAAATACCTTCAATTAATGCAGCAGCTATAATCATAGAAGTTCTAATTTCTCCAGCTGCTTCAGGTTGACGGCCACTTGCTTCCATAGCTGAACTTGCCAATTTTCCTATACCAAATGCACCGCCAATTACTGTCAGTGCTGCACTAAAACCAGCTGCTAAATAAGCGAATTCCATTGATTTCCTCCTTTTTTATATTAATGTTCTTGATGATATGCCATCCCGATAAATAATGATGACAACATTGTAAATATATAAGCTTGTATAAGAGCAACAAGAATTTCCAATAGATAAATAAATAATGCAAATGAAATTGAAACAGGAACAACAAAATATGTTTTCAAGATAAATATTAATCCCAGTAAAGCTAATATAACTATATGACCTGCAGTCATATTTGCAAAGAGACGGATAGCCAGTGCAAAAGGTTTTGTGAATAAACCAAGTAACTCAACAACAAACATAATTGGCACAAGCCAGAATGGAATTCCGTGAGGGACCAATCCTTTGAAATATCCAAAGAATCCGTTCTTCATTATTCCGCCAATTTGAATTACGAAAAATGAAATTGCAGCCAGTGTTGCGGTGACTGCAATATTACTTGTTGATGTTGCAGCGTAAGGAACTAAACCTAAAAAGTTACAGGTTAGAATAAAAAAGAAAACAGTTAATAAATAAGGTAAAAATTTTTCATAACCATGACCAATAGTAGGTCTTGCAATTTCATCTCGCACAAAAACTATTAATACTTCAACAAAATTGGTAATTCCTTTAGGGACTAACGACTTTTTATATGAATTGGATACCTTAATAAATGTAACAATTAAAATAAGAGCTGCAATCCACATGAAAACAACATGTTTGGTAATTGATAAATCCAAACCAAAAATATGGATTTCGGGAAGATGAATTACTCCAAAAGGGGTCAAATCAATCTCTTTTGAATCAAGGATGTGATGCAATATCCAGCCTGTATCCTGAGAGCCAGACTTTGCAGCATTCAATGAATCCTGTGCAGCATTATTAAACCACATATTCACTTTAGAGAATTTTTAACAGTTTTTTCTAATCGAATTATATTTATTTCAAATATCATCAAGAAAATATACCATATTAAAAGTGCAAATATAAACTCATATTTATCAACTTTCAAGAATTTGAGTGTAAGAAAAATTAAAGCCAGTATCAATATTATTCTAAAAGCCATACCGCCTAAATTTATTTTGATAAATTTTTTATTTTCTTCCTTAACTGATTTATAAAATAAAAATAAAAAAATAATATAATTAATAATCGCAATCAGACATGCAAAAATGAACGAGTTAAATTGAGAATCAGATAAGATTTTAAGATAGGATAAAAGAATTATTATTACATTAATTAAAATTATTAATGCTGCTGAAAGTTTAATTTGTTTTATCAAGTTTGTTTTTCTTATTTAAATTCAAAACTGTTTTTATAAAATTATAAACTGCTGCGAAACACCCAATAAATGAAAAAATTATCATTAAAAAAGGGCTTGTATTAAATAAACTATCCATCCATCTGCCTAAAAAAAACATTAATATAATTGTAGCTGCAAGCTGAGTCCCCAATCCAAGATATGGACCAATATTTCTATAAGTTTCAGATAATTTTTTAGGATATTTTCCTAATTCATCCATTTTCTTTTTGAGCTGAAGTTTGAGCACCATTCATCGAACTGTGCCCTTCAAAAATTGCTCCTTCTTCTATAATTAATGTTTTTGTAATTAAATCACCTTTAATTACTGATTTTGGTTCCAATTTTAATTTTTCCGAAGCAAAAATTTTACCTTCAACTTTTCCATTTGTAGTAATATTACGTGCTTTGATTTCTCCAAAAATTTCCGAAGTATCTCCAATAGTTAAATTACCATTAATTGTTAAATTTCCAATTACAATGCCATCAATTCTAACATTTCCTTCACTGCTCAAATTCCCTTCTATTTTCACTCCACTGCTGATTATACTTACTTCTTCTTCGTGTGAATCTCTTTTTGATGCCATAGCTCCTCCTTATTTAATTATTAATTTTTCCGGATTAACAGGTTTACCCCTATGCCAGATTTCAAAATGAAGGTGAGGGCCAGTACTTTTTTTGCCAGAATTTCCGCTTAAAGCAATCAATTCTCCCTGTCTTACAAAATCTTGTGGCTTTTTCAAAAGCGATGAACAATGTTTATACATAGTTAAATAACCATTATCATGTTGAATAATAATGGTGTATCCGTAATCAACTGTATAATCAGCAAATATTACTAATCCCCCTGATGCAGCATAAACTGGAGAACCAATCTTAAGTCCATAATCCACCCCAAGGTGACCAGTTTCAGGACTAAACTCTTTAGTTACTATTCCAGTTGCAGGTGCAAGAAAAATTAATGAGTCTGTAAAATTATTTCCACAATAAAATTTATTAATTAATTCTTTAACTGCTAAGAAAATATTGCCGCCAAGATTTATTTTCTTTGAAATTTTTTTTCTTAAAGTATCATAAATTGACTTTGATGTATCTGAAGTATCTCTTTGAGCAAGTTTAAGAGTATATTTTATTTTTTCGTTTGTTGAAGAAATATCTTCAAGCTGATTTGTTAACATTCTTACTTTTTCCTGAAGCTCGCTTATTTTTTTTCTTTGAGCAATCAATTCCTGATTATCTAAAACAAAAAGAAAATCTTTTAATGGAGTAATAGAAAGAATAAAGATTAATATAAGCCATGAAATTAATGTATAAATTAAAATGTAACCAATACTTCTAAAAAAACTGAACTTATAAGTTTTTGTACTTGAATCAGGAATATTCGGTGTAATAATTACAAATATCTTTTTAATTGTATCTAAATTGAAAAATTTCATTTTCACCTATTCACTGTGCATCAAATATATGAATTTATATGCTTTTTTTCTTAGTATTTAATATGAAATTGACTTTTTCAATTACCATATCAGGAGTAAGCAAAAATCCACAATCAAATGAATTAATAGGACATTTTTTATGACCATGAATGCCGCACGGTTTACATTTAAGTCCATCATACGATATGTAATCACTTAGTGAATTATATGGATAGAATCCAAATTCAGGGACAGTAGAGCAATAAATTGTCAAAGTTGGAATTTTTGCTGCCATTGCCATATGTGTTGGAGCACTGTCATTACAAATTAATAACGAACACTTCCTTAATAATGCTATTGTTTCAATAATGCTCAATTTACCGGCAAGTGAGATAGTATTTTCTTCATATTTTTTATTTAATCTTTCACAAAGAATCTGGTCATCTTTTCCTCCAATAAAAATGATATGGTAATTTATAGATATAAGATAATCAACAAGCAATTTGTAATATTCTTCTGGATATATTTTTGTATTCCAGACAGAACCAGGTGCCACAGCAATAATTTCTTTACTGATTGATTGAATTAACTTTTCAATTTTGCTTTCAATATCATCAGTTAATTTTATTTCCGGGTATATTCTCCAATTATTTTTTGATGTATCATATTTAATTAGATTGAGATTTCGTTCAACTTCGTGTTTGCTTTTATCATAATGAATTTTATGTTTATATATAAAACTTAATGCTGCATTATCAAAACCGTAAGTTTCTTTACAATTTGAAAACCAAACTATAATTGATGACCTGAACGACCTGTGTGGTGAATATATTTTTGAATAATTCTCATTTCGAATTTTTTTTATCAGCATAAATAAATCGCGGAAAGATTTCTGTTTATCTTTCTTATCATAAACAATTACATTATCGACAGCTGGTGAATTCAAAAAAATTTCTTTTGTTGAAGGGATGCATAAAACATCTATCAAGCTATCAGCATAATATTCTTTTAGTTTTTGAATCATTGGCAAAGTAAGAATAGCATCACCTAAAAAAGCAGTCTGGATTACAAGAATTTTTTCTTTAGAATTTAGTATTTCCATAATTTATGCATCCAGAAATACTGCTCGGGATTTTTTCTTACAAATTTTTCCAGAAATGAAATATAACGCTGAGTAAGTTCGATAGATTTTTTTTCATGCTCATCGGGCAGTTTATCAAAACTAAGTTCCTCAACATAAGCTTTATATTTATAATCAGGCTGCCTTACAATTGCCACAAGCAATACATTACAATTAGTTTTAAGAGCAATTGATGCTGTTCCGGTATAAAGAGCTGTCTGACGATTAAAAAACTGAAATCTGTTTCCTTCAAATGGACCTCTCTGGTCGCCTGCAATTAAAACAACTTCTCCTGCTTTTAGTGCTTTAATAATTTCTTTCACAGAAACACCTACTTCAATAACATTTGTATTACCAACGCTTCGAGTACTTTTCAACCATCTGGTTATATATTGATTTCTCTGAGGTTTGACCAGCACATGATATTTTGCATCAATATAAGCTACTATTGAAGATATTAAAATTTCCCAGTTGCCAAAGTGTCCTGTTAAAAGAATTAGTCCTTTACCATTTGAAATTTTATTTCGAATTAAATTCAGATTATCGAACCAGACCTGAGATTTTATTTCATCCAAACTTAATGATGGGAAAAGCATTAATTCACAAAAAGTAATTGAAATATTCTGATAATTTTTCTTTGCAATGTTTTTAATTTCTTTAAGTGATTTTTCCGGAAAAGCATTTTTAAGATTATTAAGGACTGTTTTTTTTCTAACCGGAATAAAGTAATAAAAAAAAGTACCTATAAGCCGTGCAAATTTACGAGATTTGTTCAGTCCTAATATTAAAAGAATTTTATTGAATAGACGAAATAAAAAAAATTCAATTTTATTTTTATCCAGCATAATCTATTGAGTAGTTAATCTTCTCTGCCAATAATCATCTCTAACTTCGCCTCTTTTTGTAGAATGGAGAAGTTCATAATTTCCAAATCCTGTGACATCACCAAAAATAAAGCTAACGCCGCCTTCAATTTGATTGTAGAACCAAACTTCATATGGCTTCATATTTGGTTCACTTGGATAGAAATCTCTCTGGTCAGGTTCGCCATAAATTAAATAAACTCTGCCTCTATCTGTTAAATAGCCTTCTTTTGTGTATATTCCGAAATTTCTATTGGCATATTCCACTCTTTTCATATAATCTTCTTTAAATTCATTAATTGGAGTAGAGGGGTCTGGGTCTCTTTGTTTCCAGAAATTATATAAAAATTCTCTTTTTGCATTCAAAGAATCAAGTTTTTTATATTGTTCAATTTCTTTTTGAGTAGCAATATATTTTATCTGAGAAAACATTTTGTCACATTCGGAATTATCAAAAACAGCAAATTCTGTCCCAAGTATCCCTTTTGCTAAATTTCTCGCAGCAGCAGTATCGATGTATTTTGTATTGTAATAATAAAATCTTTTTGTTGAAAGATAAGCTTGATTTGTTTTATTATCTACCAGACTTAAAACAAAGTTATAAGAATCTGTTGGCATTTTTGAAAGGTTTATTGTTCCAACTTCAACGAAAGCATTTTCACTTTGCTTCACAGTTTTTGTTTGTTCATAAACTTTTTTTCCTACACTATTATAAAGAATTTTGTGAAGCTGAAAATAATTATTCGGGTCTTCAAGTTTCAAGTTGTAAAGCTCTGCATAATAAAACAGGATTGGCATTCTATCCACATAAATCATTGAAGGATTTGGAATAACTTCGAGAGTATTTTTATAAAAAATTGAATTAGGGTCTGCTCCTTCTCTTTTTATATTTGTTGCAATCTGGATATCACTAATGGAATATTTGTCATCCTTAAATGGATTAATAATTACTTTTTCTCGAATAACTTTATTAAAATCAGGATGACTGCTGTCATAAGCTTTAACAAACAAAGAATAATTTCCTTTTGGCACAATAAAACCCAAGATCCCTGTATAATTTCTGTCCTGTTCTTCAGTTCCTTCTACCACAGGATGTGTTATTTTCCAATCTTTATAAATAAAAAATGTATCCACATCATCGTTCTTCATTTCTATATGAACTATAGCTTCTTTTATAAAACCTGAATCTGACTTTTTAACTATCATGTTTGTTGTATTCAAATCATAATAAAATTCCATGTAGACAGAACTTGTATCATATTTAAAGCGTGCATAATCAAATTCGAAGTTTAATTCTGCTTGAGCCTGTATAATCATCGATAAAGCAATAACAAAAATTATTGTAAAAATTCTTTTCATTAATTACATCTCCTATGTTCATACAATTTTTACTATTATATTTAATGATTTGAAAAAATATAATCAACATCACTAAAAATATACGGTCAAATAATAATTTGATTAAATTCTTAAATGCGATTTTAAAAAAAGGGGTGACTAAAAAGTAACTATTCAACTTCAGATCTGTGAAAATCTTTTTAAATCTGTGTTTTCTGTGTTCTATTTTTTTAAAAAACCTTACTTTTTAGACAACCCCGATTTAAAAAAAATAAGCCCTCTTTAAAGAGGGCTTCTGTAAATCTTAATAAATTACTATAGACCTAAAGAAATAGTAAATACATGATTTGCATCAAAAAACTTAGCCTGACGATATGCATAATCCAATTTTATACCTACTCCGCCCAAGTTATAATTTATTCCAAAACCTGCAGTCAAACCAAATACATTACTGTCGCTGTCAAGTTCTGGCATAAACATATAACCACCACGAACGAAGAAGGTATTGTCGTATCCATATTCAGCTCCAAATCTGTATTCATCACCATAGAAGTTACTGTTCTGGAATACGCCATTAATCATTAATGCATTTGATTCACTAAACTGGAAGTTGTATCCCAGACCAAGTTCAAGTGTAGATGGCAATTCAAATGAGGCAGCATCAATCTTATAATATTGAGTAGGTCTTGCAAGGTCAGTTGATATTGCTTTTACATTAAGTCCGCTGCCATCATATTTCATTTGCGGCCCAATATTCTTCAATACAACTGCAAAGCTAAGTCCATCAACATTTGCAAGATTTTTATATGCTATCCCCATATTAAATGCGATACCTGTAGAAGATACAAGTTCAATTCTTTCAGAAATAATATTTGCAGTTACCCCAACAGAAATTCTATCACTCAACATTCTGGAATAAGTCATACCAATAGTGATAAATGATGGTCTAAATGTTTGACCTGTACCATCAGGATTAACAACAGTTGTAACCGGAATATCACCAATACCTATTGATTTAATTGTAAATCCTAAAGCACCAAATCCTTCTATGTTAGTAGAAACTGCACCATAATCAACGCTGATATCTGCAATGTAATTCATATGTGAAAATAGAACATTTGTATTGTATTCACCACGAACAAGATTAGCAGGATTCCAATACAAAGCTTCTACACCGGTAGCTCCAACAAGAGTAGCATTAGCCATTGAAATACCGCGTGCGCCTACTGGTACCAGCAACTCGGTAGCACCTGCAGTACCATTACGGCTACCACCACCTGCAAATAGACTACTTACGGTAAGAAATAGTGTTATTGCAATTAAATTTATTTTTTTCATTTTTCAGTCTCCTTCAATTTTTTAGAATCTATCAAGAACTTGTTGTTCTTGTATGATAGCTACTTTAAGAATCTTTGTTTTTCCCAAATCTGGCATATCAACATGAACAATGTAGATACCGCTTGCAACTGGCAAGCTGCTTTCATTATTGAGATCCCATCTTTGGAATTGTTCAGGAGAATCTTTTCTTATAGTTCTTACAAGCTGACCTGCTAAATTGAATATCCTGATTGTTGCTTTTTGCGGCAAGTGAGTAAATGTAACAAATCGTTGATATTTATTTATTTCTTGAGGATTAACACCATAATATGGATTTGGGAAAACATTGATTTGTTCAACATCCTCTTTAGCAAGGTCATTACTTACAATAACTGAAGGAGCTGTAAATGTGTATTTATCATCAGTGGATATTGGTTTAGTGTAGTTAATCCTTATTACAGTACCAGCTGGTGGCCATTTACCATCTTGATCATAATCGCATATTATCATTCTTCCAATTGGATAAACAAAACCACCATGGAAATCAGCATTATAATCTTTTTCTGCTGGATCAGTATCAAATGCATAATTATATATAGAACCTGGGCCACCTGATTGTATGCATGAATTTTCAAACTGCTTATATCCTTTATCTCCTGGTGTTTTATCTTTTGGATCCATCCAATAAATCCAATCTGAAGCTGGATAACCAAAATAAGGATCTTCGCCTGTTGCCCAACCCCATTGGTCTGATGTAGCAACATTTTCATATATAAATGGAATCATACGGACATCATCAGAGGGATCATTGGGTGTACCCACACCAATATCCCACAATTCAAACGGTACTTTACATATTTTATCATCGTTAAATGCATAAACACCATAACCGCCACTTTCAGTAAATCTTAATTCAAAATCTCGTGGAGAAGCATATGTAACATATCGATATAATCTATCTATAGTACCTGCCCCACCTCCTGCACTTACATAATAACGGTCACCACCTGACGAGTTCAAGCTGTGCCATACTTTATTTCCATTATAAGGTGCACCTGCAGCATCATATTTACTGGATGGCAACGGTGTTCCGGCATAAGCAACTTCTACCATCCCATCACCTTCACCTGGGCCTTTAATTTGTGCTGGTGCATCTTGTACTCCTACTTGAATACCATCAACAATAATAAACTGTTCATCGTCACCAAAATGAGTTTGATCAGCTAAAATTACTTGTCCATTTCTTGATAAATTCCAAACCTTATTACCATCTTTAATAGCAAAATTTATAGTATAATTACCTCCTACTAATTTTGTAGGATCAATAATTACAGGCGTAACTATTCCATCACTTCTGCCAGCTGAGTGAGTTACACTCAATTGTTGGCCGGTTTCACCTTCATATCTTACACCAGGTTTTGGAGTTTGAGGTGTAACTTCTATAACTTCAAGTGGATTTTCAAGAACTCTTGGAACAGCATTCGGGTCTGGATTATAAGCATATGAAGTTACAGCAAAATAATATTTGCTACCATTATTTAGAGGTAATCCGCCTTTAAATGCGTCTGTTTTAATACTAATATAACGTTTAATACCTGAATCGGTACCAAATTTTACTACTTTACTTTGAACAACTCCTGCAGTAGCATCAAATTCCAAGTCATTTATTTTAAGAACACCATTAACTTTATCATAAGTTGCAATTAGTCTTGCTTCGCTTGCTTGTGCAGTTCTTGTAGGCAGTTGATATACACAGTAGCCTTCGAATTCAAAACCACCCTGTGAATATGATTCCGTAGCATTAACTTTTGCAGGGTCACTGCCCCAGGAAAGAATAACTTCTTTATCCAATTCTGCAACCGATACAACTGGAGCAGGCGGAGCTTTTGGAACGTTAAAGAAGTTATCATAAGCTAACTGAGCTTGTAAATCGTAAAATTTTAGTAACTGAACTGCACCTAATCTATCAACACCTGGAATAGCACCAGCTGCTATTTCTGCAACAACAACTTCCTGAGTATCACCATAAGCCATTTCAAAAGGACCGGAAACAGAACCTATACGACGATCTCCTGGTGGGTGAAGCATTCCATCTAACCAGCCTGTACCTGTAATTGGATCACCTGCCAAACAGAATTTTGTAGGTTGACCTGTTGTTGGATCAACAAATGGGTCACCACTTGTAGAAATTCTTCCTCTGAATAAATTATACCATTGAAGTGTTCCAGTTTCATAGAGACCAAGATCAGGATCACTATATACAGGGTCACCATTTATAAAGAAATAGAATGCAGTCATTGGTAAGTTTTTCTTGCCTTCTACATATTTTCCTTTATAAATAGCTCTATCAGTAGCTTCACCTGGTACCATTGGTCCCTGGAAGAAATCGAATCCTACAGCTGGAGGTGGAAGAGGGTTATAAACAGCATCAACAGCATTTGCATTATAAACATAACCTAAGCTTAAAGTTGTATCGCAGCCAGCAAAGTCGTCACCTGCATCACCATCATCAATATCACTCCACATAGAAACATACATTTCTGTGAATGGCTTTTGATCAGGATTTTTATTTATTATAATAAATTTTCTGAATATCATATTACCAAGCGCACCAGTAGATTTATAACCCCAAACAGTAACTTGTTCTTCAATACCCATTGGAAGAGAACCGTACATATAGTCTGTTTGTGCAGGGTCTAAATCATTGCAAACAAACCAAACTGTTTGATCTGCTCCAGGAACTCCAGGTATATCAATTGCGGGTTCATATTTACCATTGCCATTAACATCTTCAAAGGGAGCTCCCTGATCAGCTGGCCATTCATTCCAGTCTTTTTCATATTGAGCTCGAATGGCTTCAATTGTTGGTCCATCACCATCTGCCAATTCAGCACTTAAATCACCGTCTTTATAATCTCTTCTAACTCTATAAATTCTAACATCTGGGTCCTGTGGATTGGCAGGTTGACCATTGGGTAAAATTCTGCCCGGAACAGTACCCTGACGATAAGTTGAACCTCCTACTCTGAATTGTCCATCTACTCTACCGCCCCAAAGAAATCCTGATTGGAAAACAGCAGTCTTGTTACTTCCTTTCGGGAATACAAAACCAGAATTACCATTTTGGTTTATATCAGTTTCACCATCATTTTTAATCCAAGTAGAAATATTATTAATATTAATTTTGGTATAAACTGGTTCACCAAGACTCTTATTTAGTCTGGTGGATTTATTTCCACCGCCTTTAGCAAGAGCCATTGTTGTAAACGCTATTAGAATAAGCGCTAAACTTAAATATCTGAATAACTTTATTTTCATTTTTTACTCCTGTTATTTTTTCAAAACTTTATTAGTATTCCAATCTAATACCAAGTCGAATCTGACGAGGTGGTCCATATAACAAATTAGTAGCAGCACCAGGAACACCACCGTATCCTTGCTGATAATCAATATTAATTGCTTTGTAAAGATTAATATACTGGTCGCCATAAGTTGAAATTAATTGCTGTGATAATTCAGGATTATAAATTACGCCATCATCGTCAGGTGACCCGGTTCTCAGGAATACATTTCGAACATTCTTTCTGTCAAACAAGTTGATTACATATACATAAACATTCATTGATAATCTATCAAAAAGTCTGAATGTTTTATCGATACGTAAATCAACCTGAAATTCTGCAGGAGTAGTAGAAGCATTTAATGCTTCGAGCGGTTGTCTAAATCTTGCATCTGTTTCAGCATTCAATGCACCAAAACCTCTAGTATATGGATGCCCGCTGTTAAACATAGCAAGCATTGAAACACCAAAATCATGTAATATTGATGGACCATCGTTTGGACCAAATCTATAATCAATATTAATATTTCCTCTTAGTGCCTGATTGAACTGAAGTGGACTTATATATTTTGGCACGAATATAGTCACACCATCAAGAGGAGCACCAACAACACCGCTGTTAGAATACGGATTCGAACCAGTTCCTCTTGCATCCTGGAATGATAATGAAGCATTAGCAGCTAATCTTTGATACCTTCTCATATTAAGTGTTATTTCAACACCTTTAGTAGTTGCATAGTCTCCATTTGCTAATATGTTATAATTCTGGAATGCTGATGTTCTAACGACTGGTTGATTTACAAACTGAACTTGATCTTTTATGTCTTTATAATAACCAGTTATATCGATAGACATAAAATCAGTCAGCTGTTGTGTAAATCCTAATTCATATTGCGTTGTTCTTGTAGGTCTAATATCTGAACCAGCAGGTCTTGAAATAAAATAACCACCTTTAATTTCCCATGCTAATTCATAATAACCTAAATATGCTGTATTAAGTGCTGGTTGTTGTACGAATTTACCAAACTGGGCATGGAATACTGTTTTGTCTGTAACAGGGAATGAAAATCCTAAACGAGGACTTACAGCGCTAAATGTTGGCACTTTTTTCCAGCCTGCTTCATATAATTCACCAGATTGAGGATTAATTGCAAGGTCAGGTTTTGTTGGGTCTACAAATGTCAGATTATCAATATCAATATAATCAAATCTCAAACCTGCATTAATAACAAGGTCTTCATATTCAATTTTATCCTGAATATAAGCTGCAGCAAAAACTGGTTTATGAGGTGCATCAAAGAATCCTTCATCTGTTTCATTTCCAAAAATATCATAGCCGTAATTATTAACACCTCTTGTTAATATAAGTTGTCGTTTTGCTTGATTAATTTCAGCTTCTGTTGCATTCGGGTGTGCTTCCAGCCAATTATTCAAAGAAGCAGCCAAGCTTACTTGAGAACGTAACCCCCAGTTTCTTAAAATATATTGTTGATATTCACCGCCTATCTTAAATGAGTGATTCTTTCCAAGCAAGAAAGAAAGAGAACCACTAAGAGTTAATCCTTTTCTATCATTTTTACCATAACCAGTTGGAATTGAACCATCTCTATTAAATGTAAATCCCATTATACTTGCTTGAGTTGGACTTACATATCTACCATAAACTCCATTTGCAATATCAGTTGCTGTTCTTGGGATTGTCCAGCCAACTTCTGCATTGGCTACGCTATCTCCATATGCCCAATAGTTAGAACCAAGTCCTGGAGTATAAGTTTCACTATTAGCAAAGAAATATCCAGCAGATAGCTCATAAAACATTGAACCGCTCAGAACATGAGTAACTTTAAGATTGAGAGCACCATTTGTTTGCTCATTAATTCCTCTTCGTGTTTGTAAAATATTGACAACAGGAGCACCTGAGACTACTTCACCATTGTATGTTGTATAAGTTCCAGAAAGTCTTACAAGCACTGGTTTCAAATCAAAATTAAGTGTTCCCGTATATGTAATATAGTGTTCTTGAACACCTTTTTGTGGACCTGCAGGATAAACAAAATTTATTGTATCATGTGTAATATTATCGGTAAGTATTCCTAAATTTACACCTGGATTGGGTTGTGGGCTAGGATCTCTTTGGTAAACATAATTTACATTTGTAAAGAACTTAACTCTGTTATCGAACAAAGGACCGCTTAATACAGCACTTTGTTCATTATAACCCCACCAGTATGCACCGAGACGTTTCTTTCCATCAAAAGCATTATCTTTGCTCTTGAATGTAATATTATCTGTAATATACTCATAACTTGCTTTAAGTTGTGTTCCACCAGATTTAAATGATTGACGGATAATACCAGCATTAGCACCGCCAAATTCTGCAGTGTAACCGCCAGCTTGAACTTGAATTTCCTCGAGAGCATCTTGAGAAATTGTTACACCTCTATTTCCTGTAATTGGGTTTTTAATAGGAACACCTTCGAGATAGTAACCTACTTCGTCAAATCTGCCACCACGAATAAAGATGTTTCCATTTTGTAAAACAACACCTGCAGTCAAGCTAACGATATTATTAACACCACGAACAGGTAATGCCTGTATATCTTCACTTGTTGTAATTCGGACTGCATTGGTATTGTCTTTTTGAATGAGAGGTTTTTGTGCTACGATTTCGACTGTACCTACCTGAATTTCTTCACTTGGAAGCTGGAAATCAAGTGAGGTTGTTAAGTCAGCATTAACTCTCACATTAGAAATAGTAACAGCTTGATATCCCAGGTAAGAAGCACGAACTGTATAAACACCTGGGTCAAGGTTTTGAAGGACGTATTCTCCATTTGCATCCGATGCCGCACCGGTTGTAGTGCCAAGTACAATAATGTTAGCACCAATCAGTGGTTCACCGGTTTGCAAATCGACTACTTTCCCTTTAATTCTACCCTTTGTTCCTGCTGAAATTAATGCAGGAAAAAGAGCAAGCAATAGCAAAAAGTAAAAAATTCTTCGATGCATACTTTACTCCTTAACTTGTTATTTTAATTAAGAAAGGGTTATTGAAAGGATTAAAATTGTAAATAAAAAACAATAATTACCTCCTATCTTTGTGAGATAATTTAATTAGTTATTTTAGAATTATTTTTTTTGAAACAACTCTAAACTTTTATTTATAAATTCTCTTCTCAAAAAATTACTGCCCATTTAATTGCCACTCTATCTTTGGATACTTTTTGAATTTTCGTGTTCTAATAAAATTCTAAATCTTCTGTTTTTCAATAAAAAAATAATACCACTAACTGGCTTTGTCAAGTATAAAAAAATAAAAATTTATTTTTTTTCTATTATTTAACATGTTTTAAGTTGTTAGAGAATATTCTTAATCTTTTCTACAAATACATTTTTAGGAACAGCTCCAATAATTTGATCAATTACTTTCCCATCTTTTATAAATAATACAGTAGGAATGCTTCTCACACCATAACGAATAGCAGTATTTTGATTTTCATCTACATCAAGTTTTCCAACTTTAATTTTCCCCTCGTATTCTTCTGATAATTCTTCAATTATTGGTGCAATCATTCTGCAGGGCCCACACCATGCAGCCCAGAAATCAATAATAACAGGTATATTTGATTGAAGTGCTTCTTGGTCGAAATTGCTGTCTGTAAAAATAAATGGTTTCATAATATAATTTTTCTCCTTTCTAAGTTATTAGAATAAAACTCCACTTTTCTTTATTACTTCTCTTGCAATAATACCTTTTTGAATTTCATTTGTGCCTTCAAAAATTCTATTTATGCGAGAATCTCTATAAAATCTTTCTATAGGCAACTCACGTGAATAGCCCATGCCTCCATGAATCTGCACAGCATAATCTGCTATTTTATCAAGCGATTCTGAACAATATAATTTCACAATAGCAGATTGATAAGAAATATCTTTTCCTAAATCGTAATCAACAGCAGTTCTATAAACAATAGATTCCATATTATAAATCATCATAGCCATTTCTGCAAGCATAAACTGTACTGCTTGAAAATTAGAAATTGTCTGGTCAAATTGTTTTCTTTGTTTTGCATAACGAGTTGAAAGTTCTAAAAGTTCTTTAGCAGCACCAAGACAAGCAGCACCTAAACCTAATCTTCCTGCGTCAAGTGTTTTCATAGCAAGTAAGAATCCTCGTCCTTCTTTACCAAGAAGATTTTCTTTTGGTATTCTTACATTTTCAAAAGTAATTGGATTAGTAGTGCTACCTTTAATTCCCATTTTTTTTTCTGGTGGTCCAGCATGAAACCCTGGAGTATCAGTTTCAACAATAAAAGCAGTAATTCCTTTTGAAGTTCTTGCAAAGACAGTAACAATATCAGCAATACCACCATTTGTAATCCAAAGTTTTTCACCATTAAGAACCCATTCATCACCATCGAGTTCAGCTCGTGTTTTCACATTAAATGAATCTGAACCAGCTTGAGCTTCTGTTAAACAAAAAGCACCTATTTTTTCTCCTTTTGCCAGAGGTGTAAGAAATTTTTTCTTTTGTTCTTCATTACCTCCGATATAAATTGCATTAGCTCCAATTGATTCATGAGCACCGATGAAAGTTGCTGTCGACATACAGCCTCTTGCAATTTCTTCCTGCATAATACAGTAACCAATTTCACCAAATCCGCCGCCTCCGTATTCTTCAGGAAATGATACACCAAGGAATCCAAGTTCTGCCAATTTTTTAATCAGCTCATCTGGAATTTTTTCTTCCTCATCGATTTTTGATGCAATAGGTTTAATTTCATTATTCACGAAATCGCGTACTGTTTCGCGAAGCATTTTTTGTTCTTCTGTGAAGGCAAATTCGTTCATTTATTTATACCTGATTTGTTTGGATTGTCAATCCACTTTGAATGCAAGATGAGCTTTTTCACCAATAAAATTCACAATATATTCTCCACCGTCTACTCCAATAACATTGCCTGAAATCCAATCACACTTTTCATCGCATAAAGCTACTATAGCTTTAGCTATATCTTCCGGAGTGGTTAATCTTCCTTGAGGATTTTTAAATTTTGCGGCATTAAGCATTTTATCGAACATTGGAATTTTTCTTCCTGCTGGAGTATCTGTAACACCAGCCATAATTGCATTACAAGTTACTCTCATTGAACCAAGTTCTACAGCTAATTGACGAATATGAGCTTCGAGCGCAGCTTTAGCAGCTGATACTGCACCATAGTTTGGAATTACAGTATGTGAACCAGCACTTGTTAGTGCAAAAATTCTTCCACCTTGTGCTAATAAATCTCTAAATACCAGCCCTTGAGTCCAATAAACTAATGAATGAGCCATTACTTCTAGTGTCATAGTCATTTGAGCTGGGGTTACACATTCATCTGGTTTTTTTGATATAAAAGGTTTAAGTGTTCCAAATGCAAGTGAGTGAATTAATACATTAACTTTGGATTGTTCCTTTGAGGCAGCAAATCTTTCTTTTATTTCGTCGAGTGTATCATTTATTTTAATCTGGTCTGCTGCATTAATATTAAAATACACAGCCTGCTGACCATTTTTTTCTATCTTTTTAATAATTTGTTGAACTTGAGGCATAGTTGCCTGACGGTCAAGATGAACTCCAAATATATTATATCCATGTTTTGAGAGCTCTATTGCAGAAGCTCCACCAAAACCGCTTGATGCACCTAATATTAATGCCCATTTTTTTTCCATTGATTCTTCCTTATTTTTTTGAGTGTTTGCAAACTTAAAAAATAGAAAAAACAAATCAAACGCTTATGTTGTTCTTAAATTAATTTTGTTTATTGAAATAAATGAAAATTATCTGATATGTCTAAAAGAAATTCAATTTTGTATGTTTAACATGATAATTTCAAAAAATATTTTTCACTGTTCATAATTATTTTTTTCACAGCATTTAATAAACTGAATGTGAGTTTTAATACCTGATTAAATAAAATTTATTTTTATCAACTAACACAGTTCAATTTTTCATGCTTTTTACTGTTAATTCAAATAAGATATTCGTTTTAGAAAAAAGAAAATTGAAAATCAATTTATAAAATAAATGATATTTTCTTCGCCTATTAATTCTTTCAATTTTTCAATAAACTCATCATCTAATCTTACTCGATAGTCAATTATAAATTCTCTTGACAGACCATGTTCTTTTACGCATAAAAGAACCGGAAAACTTCCTTCAAATTGCATCATCAATTTTTGTATATCATCAATTAATCCCGGGGTATGGAAAGAAGTATCCAAAACAATTCCAAGTTGTTTTGTAAATTTATTTTTAACATCACTCAAAGGATAAGCTTCTTCGACATGAAGTTTAACAGTATCTCCGCTGCTCTCAAGTTTTCCTTTTACCATAATTGTAGATTCAGGGAAAATAAGTTCTCCAAAATCCTTAAATGCTTTTGAAAACATTAAGCAATCGCATGAACCAGAAAAGTCATCAAGTTTAAAGAAAGCCATTTTGTTTCCGTTCTTATCCATTTTATGAGTAACATCAGTTACTACACCGCAAGCACGAACAGTATCATTGAAGTTAAATGTTTCTGAATCCCCAAGATGAACAGTTGCAAATGAATTATATTCAATTTCATATTTTCTTAAAGGATGATCACTCAAATAGAAACCAAGAACTTCTCTTTCCTTAGCAAGTCTTTCACGAGAATCCCACGGTCTAACATTGGGAAGTTCAGGTTCTTCATAATGAAACTCTTCTGAGTTAGTAGCGAATAGGCTAACTGCATGAGATTCTTTAGCTGCTTTAATTTTACTTCCAAATTCAAGAGCTTCTTCAATAGCAGCAAAATTTTGAGCTCTTGTTCCACCACAAGAATCAAGAGCACCAGCAAGCACCAGACCTTCAAGTGCTCGCTTATTGACAATCCTCGTATCAACATTTGCACAGAAATCATAAATGCTTTTAAAATCTCTTCCCAGAGCATTACGAGCTCTTTGAATTTCTTCTACTGCCTGAACTCCAACATTTTTAATTGCAGCCATGCCAAAAATTATTTTCTTATCCTTAACCTGAAATTTTACTGTTGGATGATTAATATCGGGTGGATGGACTTTAACTCCGAGCTTTCTGCATTCTTCAAGTAAGATTGTAACCTTGTCAGTGTTATCAAATTTATTTGAAAGATTTGCAGCTAAAAACTCTTCAAGATAGTGGGCTTTTAGATAAGCAGTTTGATAAGCAAGAATACTGTAAGCAACAGCATGACTTTTATTAAAACCATAATTAGCAAATTTGTCGATAGCATCAAAAATTTCACCGGCAATTTTTGCATCAATATTATTTTGTTCTGCTCCTTTAATAAATTTTTCTCTTTGTTCCTGCATTGCTTTCAGGTCTTTCTTGCCCATAGCTCTTCTTAGCAAATCAGCTTCGGCAAGGGACATTCCTGCAACTTTGTTTGCAATCTGAATTACTTGTTCTTGATAAACAATAATACCATATGTTTCTTTTAAGATAGGTTCAAGAACTGGATGCAAGTAAGTTATTTCTTTTCTTCCATGTTTACGAGCAATAAAATCATCTATAAAATCCATTGGTCCTGGCCGATACAACGCATTCATTGCAGCAAGATCTTTAATGCTGGTAGGTTTTAGTTTTTTCAAATACTCACGCATTGGAGCAGATTCAAACTGGAATACAGCAGTTGTTTGACCTTTTGCAAAAAGTTCATAAGTTTTTGCATCGTCTACAGGAATATTTTCAATATCAATTGTTTCCTCTCTTGTTTCTTTAACAAGTTCAATAGTATCTCGAATAATTGAAAGAGTATCAAGACCAAGAAAATCCATTTTCAATATTCCAGATTCTTCAAGGTCTTTCATATTGAATTGAGTAACAGTAGCAGTTTCTCCCTGCTCGCCATAGATTGCAAGAGGAACAAAATCGCTTACATCTCCAGGTGTAATAACAACTCCAGCTGCATGTTTTGAAGCATTGCGATTCATCCCTTCGAGTATTCTTGCATATTTTATCAACTCCTTGATTGTCGGGTCATCCGATTTTTTAATCCACTGAAGCTCAGGAACTTCCTCTAATGCCTGATCAATGGTATATACTCTGCCAAACTTCGAAGGGATCCATTTTGTAATGTTATCAACCTGTGGGATTGGAATTTTAAGAACTCTTGCAACATCACGAATTACCTGTCGGGATGATAATCTGTTAAATGTTATAATTTGTGCAACTGAATTTTCACCATATTTTCCTTTAACATAATTAATAACTTCTTCTCTTTTATCATCAGCAAAATCAACATCGATATCGGGCATTGATTTTCTTGCTGGATTTAAAAATCTTTCAAACAATAAATCATATTCAAGTGGATTGACATTTGTTATTCCTAAAACATAAGCTACTAAACTTCCCGCTGCACTTCCTCTTCCTGGTCCAACTGGTATTCCTCTTTGTTTTGATGCATTTATAAAATCCTGTACAATCAGGAAATATCCTGCATAACCCATTTCAATAATTACATTTAATTCATATTTAATGCGGTCTTGAATTTCACTTGTAATTTTTTTGAATCTTTTTTCTAATCTTTCATAAACTAATTGTGTTAGATATTCTTCAGGAGATTTACCATTATCAATTGGGAAAACAGGAAAATGATGACCTTTTGAATCGAGTTTTAAATTTATTTTTTCTTCAATCTCGAGTGTATTTTCAATAGCACCTTTATAGTTCTTGAAAAGTTTTTTCATCTCATCAGCACTTTTAAAATAAATCTGGTCAGTTCCATATCTTAAATCTCTATAATCTGCGTTACCTGTTTTATCACCTAAAAGTAGTAAAATGTTATGCGCAATAGAATGGTCTTTTTCTATGTAGTGAATATCATTAGTTGCTACAAGTTTAATATTCATTTCTCTTGCAAGTTTTGGCATCCCTGCTAAAATTGGTTTTTCGACATCCATTCCATGGTCTTGAATTTCAAGATAAAAATCATCATCGAATAATTCTTTCAGCTTAATGGCAATTTCTTTTGCTTTCTCCCAATTATCATTAATTAATTGTGATGAGATTGGTCCTGCTGGACAGGCAGATGTACAAATTAATCCTTCTTTATATTTTGTCAGAACTTCTAAATCAATTCTTGGTTTGTAATAAAATCCTTCAGTATGACCAATTGTAGAAATCTTCATTAAATTTTTGTAACCAATTTCATTCTTTGCAAGCAGTAGAAGGTGATTGTAATGCTTTGATTTTCTTTTTCCATTTTCTAAATCTGTTACTTTTTCAAATCTGCTTTTTTCAAAATCTACATAAGCTTCCATTCCAATAATGGGTTTAATTCCTTCCGCTTTTGCTTTTTTATAAAATTGAAGAACACCAAACATTACTCCATGATCCGTAAGTGCTACTGCATGCATGTCATTTTTTTTAGCAGCTAAAACTAAATCTTCAACTGTGCATGCTGCATCCTGCAGACTGTAATGTGAATGATTATGTAAATGAATAAAATCTGACATTTATATTTTTACCCCTTTCCAAATTTTAAAAAATTGTTATAGAAAAAATTAAAGTAGAAAGAAAAAATTAATGTGAGCCCGTGTGACCAAATCCACCTGAACCACGTGTGCTGGAATTCAGTTCATTACTTTCTTTTAATTCTGCTTTGCAAACTTTTGAAAGAACAATCTGTGCAATTCTATCGCCGCGTTTTACAACAAAGTCATTTTCTCCAAAATTAAATAGAATAATTTTTACTTCGCCGCGATAATCAGAATCAATTGTGCCGGGTGAATTCAATAAACCAATTCCATAATTTGCTGCAAGTCCGCTTCTTGGTCTTACCTGTATTTCATAACCATCAGGAATTTCAAATTGTAAATTAGTTGGCACCAATGCATGTTTACCTTTTGGAATAATTATTTCATTTTTAACTGCAGCTCTAATATCTAAACCACTGCTTCCATCTGTTGCATATGCAGGCAGCGGTATATCATTAAATTCTTCTGATATTCTTTTTACTTTTAATAAAATGTTTGATGAATCTTTAACATCATCTTTATTTAAAAGTGCAGACAAAATAAAAAATAATTTTTTGTCGTTATAATTTTTTGACAACAAAAAAATTTGCAATCCAAATACTAATAACAATAAAGGTAAGATTATTTTACCTAATAACCCAAGCTTTGTTATTTCAATTAAAGTAAATGAAATAATCAAAGTAATTGCAACTATTCCAAGTACCAAGCTGTGTGTATAAAATTTCTCATTAACATTTTTTTTAACTTTTTCATATTCAAAAAGAAGCTTAACAGTATCTTTAGGACTTAGCCTCATATCCTCATAACTTTATTTAAGTTTAATAATGAATTTTTGTTAACAACATTTAGAAAGAAAAGAAGAAGAACAAAAAACAACATTAAAATTAATTTGATCGAAATATTCAGCATATGGTTATAATAAAGATAATAATACAGAGAACAAGTTACCAAAATGAGCAATAAAATTTTTATGATTTTATCATATTCATATTTTATCTTATAAACTTTTTGTGAAAATAAAAACAGAGTTAACGCCATAGAAAAATAGGCTGCGAGTGTAGCAATTGCAGCTCCCATAATTCCAATTGAAGGAATTAAAATCAGATTAAAAATTATATTTACTAATGCTCCTGTACCTGTAACAACAGGAAAATATTTTGTTTTTTCTTCAATATAAATTCCAGCTTGAAAGTTAACATAAAGACCATTGAACAAGTATGCTAATAATATAATTGGCACAATATATAATCCGCTCCAGAATTTATATCCAATTAAACTTACATTTCCAAAAAATTTTACTTGAGCAATTTCATCAATAAATAACGAAAGAATAAGCCAGATTAATGATGAAGCAATTAAAAATAAAGTAAGCACTTTTGAAAAAATTTCCTTTGCATTTTCTTCTTTTGCTGTAGTTAAAAGAAACGGCTGCCATGCAAATTGAAACATTTGAACAATCAACATCATGAATATTCCCAATTTATAATTTGCCTGATAGATGCCAAGTGTCTCTTCATTTGTTAATGCAAGCACAATTGGTCTATCAATTACCTGTACAACAGTAGCAGCCAAACTTGCAGGCAGATAAGGAATTGCAAACCTGAGCATTGGTTTTAAAAACTTTTTACCTACTTCAAAAATAAAATTATTTTTAATATCTGGCAGCAATAAAACAAGAGATAAAACTGATGCACAAAGATTAGCAATTAAAATTGCTTCTATTCCCATTTTATATTTTAAAACAAGAACAAAATTTAGCAGTATATTCAAACTTATATTTGATAATCTAATTAAAGTAAACTTAATTGATTTTCTCTGTAATCTTAAATTAGCATAAGGAACAATTGCTAGAGTATCAATATGAATAATTAAAATTAAGTAGTTATAAAGAAAAAAATATCTTTCGGGAATCTCCATTAATTTTACTGCATAATCTCTTATTAAAAATAAAATTGATGAAAGAATTATTGATGTAATTACAACAAAAATAAATGCAGTTGAATAAGCTGTTTTCTTTTCATCATTGGATGCAGTAGAACTATATTTCATAAATGCTGCATCCATTCCATAAATATAGAGTATATTCAAAAAAGCAATATAAGCATATATATTTGAATAGATGCCAACTTCTGAAGGAGAGAAAACATTTGTGTAAAATGGTACAAGAAGAAAATTCAGAAATCTTCCAACAATAGTACTTATGCCATATATTATAGTATCTTTTGTTAGCTCTTTTATTTTTTCGAACACTTAGGAACCTTTAATCAAAAAATTACTTAAACAACCTAATTAATAAATTCTTATCATAATTAGTTTATATAAAAAATTTTTTTAATGCATCAATATAAATTTGTGGGGGTCTAACAGCTTTTTTAGTATCAGCTTTAATGAAAATATGGGTTGTATATCCTTCTGCTATTAATTCTTTTGTTTCTTTTCTTCTTATCACATATTCAATACGAACTCTGGGAGAATATAATTCTTTAACACTTGCTTCAATTTCAAGAACATCATCATAATATGCAGGATTTTTATACTTAACATTTGCTTCTATTAATGGAAGTTGATAACCATTTTTTTCCAGTTCTGAATAAGACAAACCAGTTGACCTGAGAAGTTCAGTTCTACCTACTTCGAAATATTCGAGATACTTACCGTTGTAAACAAATTGCATTTTGTCTGTGTCTGCATATCTAACTCTAAGTTCAGTTGTGTGAGTGAGCATAATTTTACGATAAAAGAAATTATTGATTTTCACAAATTACAGAATTGAGCAAACTAAATTTATTACTCAATATAAACTCCCATCTTGCCAAATTTTTCGAGACGGTACTGAACAAGTTTTTCTGGTTTTATTTTAATAAGTGCAGCCAATTCTTCTTTAAGAATTGCTTTAAGAGTATTAGCCATTCCTTGGTGGTCTTTGTGAGCGCCGCCTAAAGGTTCAGGAACAATTCTATCAATAATTCCCTGTTGAAGCAAATCATTTGCAGTAAGCTTAAGAGCTTCGGCAGCCTGTTCTTTGTAATCCCAGCTTCGCCATAAAATACTCGAGCATGATTCAGGACTAATAACCGAGTACCATGTATTTTCAAGCATCAAAATTCTATCGCCGACTCCAATGCCGAGTGCACCACCGCTTGCACCTTCGCCAATTATTACAACAATGATAGGAACTTTAAGGCGGCTCATTTCAAGAAGATTTCTTGCAATTGCCTCAGCTTGACCTCTTTGCTCTGCTTCAATGCCAGGATAAGCACCAGGTGTATCGAGCATTGTGATTACAGGTTTATTAAACTTTTCAGCGAGCTTCATAAGCCTCAAAGCTTTTCTGTATCCTTCTGGATTTGGCATTCCAAAATTTCTATAGAGATTAGATTTTGTATCTCTCCCTTTTTGATGACCAATTATCATCACTTTATATTCATCCAACTTTGCAAAACCGCCTACAATTGCGTGATCGTCTTTGAAGAGCCTGTCGCCGTGAAGTTCTACAAAATCTTCTGTCATCATATAGATATAATCAAGAGTATAAGGCCTTTCAGGATGGCGTGCAAGCTGAACACGCTGCCAGCGTGTTAAATTTTCATATATGCTTTTTTTAAGTTGAATTACTTTTTCCTCAAGTGTTTTTATTTCTTTTGTAATATCAAGATGCCCTTCATATTTCCGCATCTCTTCAATTTTGTTCTCAAGTTCAATAATTGGTTTTTCAAAATCAAGTGTATTTTTTGCCATGTTTTACTCCGTCCTGAATAAAATTTTTGTTATTGTTCTTCCAAGTATTTCTAAATCGAGCCAAATATTTTGATTTTTTGCATAAAATATATCAAGACTTTTAATTTCTTCTTCATCATTTTCTAAAACATTTTCTACATACCAGAGCCCTGTTAATCCTACTTTGCCAACAAACAATTCTCCATAGTAAGATTTTTGTTTTGGTCCTACAAAACTTTTTTTCCCTTTTAATACATCTGGAATTTGTAATATGATATTTATTAAGTCGTTATTTTTTGATGTGAACTTGTGAAGTAAAAATATAAAAGGATAAACCAAAAGTAAAATTAAGATTAAACTCAAAGTATAATCAAAAATTAATTTCGTTAAACGATGACCAAAAGAAGAAATGTTATAATTAATTTTTAATAAAGGAATATCTTCAAGCATAGTAACGGAAGATTTTCCAACTAAATAATCAAGCTCTTTGCCTGCAACCATAAATTCAACATTCAATCCCTGACATTCAGAAACAGCAGAGAAAATTCTATCGAAGGAAATTTCTTCAGAAGAAAATATAACTTTGTCAATTTTTTCATCTACAATTAACTTTTTAATATTATCTAAAGAACCAATTATTTTATAATTTCCAACAGAACTACCAATCATTTTTTTATCAAGTTCTACAAATCCTACAATTTGATAAAGCGAAGTAATATTCGATTTAAGTTTTGCTGCAAGTTCATTTGATTTGATACTGCTTCCTACAATTAATGTTCTTGCTTTTTTTGATTCACTTATCAATCCCAGCTTAAAAACAACTTTAACAAACACACGCCAGCTAATAAATAATAACATTGCAATTATGTAAGTTATTAGAACAACAGCACGACTAAAAGCAAACTGTTTGAAAAAGTATGTTAATGCAGATAGAATTATAAAACCATAAAAAAGTGAAATTAAGCTTTTAAGAACAGAAATTGAATTTTTTTGATAAGTACTATTTAATGATGATATCATGATTTGCATTAAAGCAGGAAAGATATATATCCATGGTATCACATATTCTGGAAAACCATGCCATCGTTCGTTAGCATAAATTTTTTCAGCAAAGAAAATTGATACACTAAAAAAAATGAAGTCTAAAAATATACTAAGCAATGCAAGTTTATAAACATTTGCAAATGCAATTACTTTTCTAAAAATTATTGCCACTTGAAGAATCGATTCAACCAAAAAAGATGAAGATAAATGTTTCTTTACGAATAGATGCATTGCATCATAAAATAATTTGGTTTCATCAATCTTACTTCTTTTTGTGCTTTCACCTTTATAATGAATAATTTCTGTTGAATGTACATAATAAACTTTAAAATTTGCTTTTTGTGCCCGATAACATAAATCAAGATCTTCGCCATACATAAAAAACTGCGGGTCAAAACCGCCAATTTTTTCATAAACTTCTCGTCTCATCATCATAAAAGCACCGCTTATTGCATCAACTTCGTAGGTTTGATTTTCGTCAAGATAAGTTAAATTATATTTAGCAAAGAGAGGACTTTTAGGAAATAATTTGCTCAAGCCCATTACTTTTGTGAAAGATGTCCATGGTCCTGGGAAACCTCTTCTGCAAGCAAGCTGAAGTGTTCCATCTGGATTTAGAACTTTGCATCCAGCAATTCCACAATCGGGGTGTTCTTCAAAAAATTTTAAAATCACTTTAATTGTATCTTCTCTAACAATTGTATCGGGATTAATCAAAAGAATAAATTTACCCTTTGCTTCTTTTAGAGCTAAATTATTTGCTGCACCAAATCCAATATTTTTTTCATTAATAATTAATTTTACTTCAGGATATTTTTCTTTGATAGCTTCAACACTTCCATCGTCCGAAGCATTATCAACTACAATAATTTCTGATGAAATGCCAATCAAAGCTTTTTTTAATGAATCAAGCAGATTCAATAAAAATTCTTTTACATTATAATTAACAATTATAATTGACAGTTCTAACATATTACTTATAATATCCCAGTAAACTTCTTAATCTTAATTTCCATACCATAAAAACTGCTTCGTAAACAATTTTTTTAGACATTTTAGAAATACCTTTAGTACGTTCAACAAAAACAATCGGTATTTCAGTTATCTTAAATTTTTTCTTCCATGTTCTAAAATTCATTTCTATTTGAAAAGAATATCCGTTTGAATGAATATTGTTCAGGTCAATAGATTCAAGCACTTTTCTCTTAAAACATTTAAAGCCGCCTGTAGCATCTTTAATCGGCATTCCTGTTATTACTCTTGTATAAAGATTTGCAAAATAACTTAACAATAATCTTCTTATTGGCCAGTTAATAACACGAACGCCATTAATGTAACGGCTGCCAATTACAAGATCGTAGTCTTTAATTTTTTTCAAGAAATGTTTTATTTCTTTTGGGTCGTGAGAAAAATCAGCATCCATTTGAATGGCAACATCGTAACCATTATTTAACATATATTTGAAGCCTGTAACATAAGCGGTGCCAAGTCCCAGTTTTTTTTCTCTTTTAATTAAATGAACTCTTGAATCTTGCTTACTAAAATTTTCAACATATTCTGCTGTTCCGTCGGGTGAATTATCATCGACAATCAAAATATTAATTTCAGGATATTTTTCGAGAATTAATGGAATTAATTTTTGAATATTTTCTCTTTCGTTATAAGTGGGAATAATAACAAGTGTTTTAAATTCACTATTCATAATGACCTTTTCCAAATAGTACAACAAAAATTGTTCTGAAAATAATTTTAAAGTCCAGCCTCAAGCTCATATTTTCGATATAAAACAAATCGTATCTCAATTTTATTTTCACATCTTCAATTGATTCATCATACTTATGTTTAACCTGAGCCCATCCAGTTAAGCCAGGTCTTACTTTTAATCTTCTTTTATAAAGTGGAATTTCTTTTGACAGCTTTTCTACAAAATATGGTCTTTCGGGACGTGGTCCGACAAAACTCATATCACCTTTCAAAACATTAATAGCCTGCGGCACTTCGTCAAGTCTAATTTTTCTTAAAAACTTACCTACTTTTGTAACTCGTGGATCATTTTTAGTTGACCATACGGGACCTGTATATTTTTCTGCGTCTTTTATCATTGTTCTAAATTTAATAATCTTAAAAATTTTTCCATTCATTCCCATTCTTTCCTGTTTGTAAAAAACGGGTCCTTCGCTTTCAAGCTTTATTGCAATTGCAGCTAATATTGTAAAAGGTGAAGTTACGATTAATAATATGAGAGAAAAAATAATGTCGAACAATCTCTTTAATTTTTTTTCCCATTCTGGCATTAATTCAGGCATGATATCAATAAGAGGAACTCCATAGATTTGAGAAGTTTTAACCTGTCCGCTTATAATGTCATATAAATCTGGAACAATTTTTAATTCAACATTTTTACCATCACATTTTGAAATTATATCGAGTATCAAATCTTCGTGATGTCTTTCAACAGCGATAATTACATTTTTAATATTAAATTTATCAATAACTACTTCAACATTTTCTACTGTATCAACAACTTTGCTTCCATTGTATGCTTTATCAACATTATCTTTCGAAGTTGATAAAAATCCAACAACATCGAGTCCAAGAGCTTTGTGATTATTAATCACATCATAAATTTCATGAGCTTTAGAATTAAATCCGATAATAATTGCATTTCGTCTGCCAAATCCTCTTACTAAAAGATTTCTTTGAATACTTCTTATAAGTATTCTTCCAGCACTTACAGTTAAGAAAAATATTATCCAGTAAATGAAAATAAAAAATCGCAAAGGCGTTGCAACGCCAGTTTTATAGTCGTCATAAAGAATTAAAAAAAGTATTATAAAAATGCCTACAAAAGATGTTTTAAATAGAGTTGAAATTTCATCAAAGCGGGATTGAGCAAACCATGTTCTATACATTCCGACAATCGTAAAAATTATAAGCCAGTAGAAATAAATTGCAAGCATTGGTAATAAGAAATCGGGTTGAGATATTAATTCAAACCATCCTGTATTAACACGAAGGTAGTAAAACAAAAACCATGATAAATTTATTGTTACAAAATCTGTTATGAGCAAAAGAATTTTTTCTGTTTTCTTATTCAATTTATCACCGGATTAAAATTTGTGAATTACTTTTTCTGCAATATAATCTCCAATTGAAAGTGAAGCTGTAGCTGCTGGAGATGGTGCGTTACAAACATGAATTACTCTTTTATCTTCGACAATATAAAAATCGTCAAGCAGACCGCCATCTTTGTTGCAAGCCTGTGCACGAACTCCCGAACCGCCAGCAATTAAATCTTCTTCTTGAACAACAGGAATTAACTTTTGCAGAGCTTTTACAAAAGCTCTTTTACTAAGCGAACGATAATATTCATAAATTCCAGTCTTCCAGTTCTTTCTAACAATTTTATAAAAACCTTTCCATGTAAAAGTATCTATTGTATCTCTAAGATTAAAACTTGTTTTGGAATAACCTTCTCGTTTAAATGCTAGAACTGCGTTTGGTCCTGCCTCTACATCACCGTTAATCATTTTTGTAAAATGAACACCAAGGAAAGGGAATTCAGGATTTGGCACAGGATAAATTAATGATTTAACCAAGTGTGTTTTTTCATTTTTTAATTTATAATATTCACCCCGGAATGGAATAATTCTAAGCGAAAGATTTGGATGCGTCATCCTTGCCATTCTATCTGATTGCAATCCTGCACAAGTGACAACAACTTTTGAATTAAATGATTCGTTTTCAGTTATTACTTCACAAATGTCAGTTTTTATTTTAATATCTCTAACAGTATGATTGAATTTTATTTCAGAATTATATTTCAAAATAATTTCAAGATATTTTTTTGATACTTCAAAATAATTGATAATTCCTGTTTGCGGAACAAAAATTCCTTCAATTCCATTTACATACGGTTCAATTTCTTTCATCTCATTATGATTAATTTTTTTGAGTCCTTCAAGACCATTTTGAAAACCACGTTCAAAAATATTATTCAAAATAGGAATTTCATTTTCAGAAGTTGCGACAATAATTTTACCAGTTATTTTGTAATTAACTTCATGCTGGTTACAAAAGTCAATAAGCATTTTATAACCACGGATACAATTAAGAGCTTTCAGGCTTCCGGGTTTATAATAAATTCCTGAATGGATAACACCGCTATTATTGCCTGTTTGATGTTGAGAAATATTATTTTCTTTTTCGAGTATTAATAATTTCAGATGTGGATTTTTCTCTAAAATTTTAAGAGCAGAAGCCAAGCCAATAATACCAGCACCAATGATTATAATGTCGAACATATTTAATTTAGATTTTTTATTAATGTATTATGAAGTATCTCTTCTAAATTTCTAATTATATCTTCCCACTTATAATGCATCTTAACAAAATTATAACCTTTCAGAGAAATTGTATTTCTAAATTCATCATCGTCTAAAAGTTTAATAATAAGATTAGAATATTCTTCAGGAGATTTTGCTACCAAAACAACATCTTTTGCACCATCAATAAGTCCTTTAACAGTTAATTCCGAAGCAACGCATGGAATTTTCATTGCCATAGCCTGAAGCAATTTATTTTGCAATCCAGTTCCTATCTGCATTGGAGCTATAAAGATTCTTGCTTTTTTATAATATTCACGAATATCATCAATCCAGCCCTTTACAATTACATTTTCAGAAGCTAAAGATAAAATTTTTCTACTTGGCGATGCACCAGCAATTAATATTTTTATATTAGGTTTTTGTTTTAACAAAAGAGGTAGAATTTTTTTAGTAATAAATACAGCAGCATCAATATTTGGTGGATAATTAAGATTTCCCGAAAAAAACAAATCATATGTTTTTTCTGATTCCATCGGAAAATAATAATCCATATCAATTCCATTTGGAATTACTTTCACATCTTCTTTTTTATCAAAGGGCATATAATTCCGGTCTTCTTTTGATATTATTATAGAATTGTCAAAAAGTTCAAACAATTTCTTTTCATAATTCTTAACTCTCTTTAGTTCTATTTTAATTAATAATTTCATAAAAAAATTTGATTTAAAAATTCTTCTTTCAAGACCTTTAGAAATTATATCAACATAATCAAGTACTTTAGGTACATGATTAATATCTTTGACATATTCTGCAGTTCGTATTAATTGACAATAAATAACATCAGGTTTATATTCATCAATTTTATTCAATATTTCTTTTTTGATTTTAGGATTAAAATAAAAAGCAGTTTGAAATGGAAGAGAACTAAAAACTTTTCTAAGGAGATTTAAAAAAATTTTGAATTTTGTTAAAGGTATTACAACAACTTTTTCACACAAATTTAATAGGGGATTATTGTTAGAATTATATTCTAAAGTCTCATCAAAGGAAAATAAAAATATTTCATGGTTTTTAGACAAATACTTAATTTGATAAAATGCACGAAGTTTATCACCTTTATCTATGGGGAAAGGGATTCTTGGAGTAATATAAAATATCTTCATTTTTTAACTTACTTTTTATTCTGTCTATTAATTTTTTCTACTAAACTATTTTCAATGTTGTCAACTACAGTATCGAGATTCAAAAGTTTTGTAACATTTTCACTTGCTTCTCTCATAAAATTCATTCTTATTGATTTATCATCAAAAATATTTATAATTTTTTTTGCAAATGCTTCGGCATCATCAGCTACAAAGACGTACTTTTTAATTTTTTCGTTAAAACCACTAACTGCTAAACTTGTTGAGACAGTTGGGATTCCAAGACATAAAGCTTCTACAATTTTATTTGAAGTACCTGAACCAACTCTTAATGGTGCAATATTTACTTCACTTTTCAAATATTCACTTACTAAATCTTCTACAAATCCTTTCACAATCACATTTTTACTTTCTAATCTAATAATATCAGGGGTTGGATCTTTTCCTACTATATATAATTTTGAATCTGGATAAACTTTTAATACGTATGGGAATATATCACTAACAAAATATTTAACAGCATCACTATTAGGAAAATAAGGCAAATTACCAGTAAAAATTATTCTATGTCTTTCAGGTTCAGTAAATTTATAATGATATATATTCGTATCTATACCATTTTCAAAAACTTCAATGTTTAGTTTTGGATTAAAATTTTCTAAAAATTTTTTATCAACTTCTGAACAAACAAAAACTGTATCGAAAGTCTCTAATGTTTTTATATAATTATCTACTAATTTTTTCTCAATCTTGAAGAATAACCTTCTAACAAACTTTTTTTCAAACTCCAATAATCTCTCTAAGTATAATGAATATGCATCTGTTAAATCAACTACTTTTAATGAATCAGCATTAATGTAATTTTTATACTGTATAGTAGTAAATATATGAAAATATACTACATCGAAATTTTCAATAGATGTTAAATAAGCAATTTTCTGTGCAGCATTTTTATTAAAATAAAATAAAACTTGTAAAGGTTTACCGGAAAAAATTCCAAGAAGCAAATTTATATACGATTTTATTTTAGATAATTGAATAGTTTCAATTTCTATTCCTTTTTTTCTTAACTGCTCAACATAATTAAGTTCATCTTTGCCTTTAGTAAATGCCAACACTTTTACATTGTGTCTCTTAATTAAGGTCTTTATTATGTTAAAAATTCTTAATTTATCACCTCTATTAGGCGGATAAGGAACTGAAGGCGTAATAATTAATATTTTCAATTTTCTTAGCATATTTAATTAGAAAAAATATAAAAAATATATTAATATTCGAAAAACAACACAGAACTAAATGTTGAATATTTTACACATAAATAGTTATGATAGAAAAGGTGGTGCAGAAACTGTCTTTAATATCACCAGAAAAAATTATAAGACAAATAATTATTCTGGTTATGTTAAAACTTATAAGGGCAATGAATTTCCAGATGTAAAATTCTTTTCTTGGGAGGGACAAAATAAGTTAAAAGGTGCAATAAATTATATCTTTTCATTAAAGAATTATGTCACTATAAAAAAACTTTTAGAAAATAAAGACATTGATATAATTCACTTACATGGTTTTTTTTCAACTATTTCTCCATCAATACTAATTGCGATAAAAAAAGCAAAAGCAAGAAGAAATATAAAGGTTGTACAAACATTACACGATTTTCATTTAGTTTGTCCAAACGCAAGTCTTTATAATTTTAATAAGAATATAGTTTGTGAAAAATGTCTGGGTAAAAATTATAAAATCAATATATTCTGGGAGAACTGCGATAGAAGAGGCTTTTCTTTTTCAATTATCAAAGGAATAAGAAGCATCATAAGTAATAATTTATTCCATCACAAAAATATAATTGATTTGTTTATTTGTCCGAGTGAATTTATAAAAATAAAATTGCTTCAAGAAGGCATTCAAGAAGAAAAAATTCAATTAGTAAGGAATCCTATAATGTTTGACATAAGAAATATAAATGAAAAAGATAATATTATTTGTTATTTCGGTAGATTTTCTAAAGAAAAGAATTTGGAATTTTTAGTTAATGCATTTTTAGAATGGAAGAAATTAACAAGTAATAATTTTAAGCTTCTATTAATAGGCGACGGTGAAGTAAAAGAAAGCATATTAAAAATTGTTAATCAAAGTAAATTTAAGGATGAGATTATAATAAAAGATTATATGCCACAAGAAATTATGTTTAAAACTATTCAAAAAGCAAAGTATTTTTCATTAAGTTCCAGTTGTTATGAAGTTGCACCTATGTCCATAATAGAGGCATTATCTTTAGATATTATTCCTATAGCTCCAGAACATGGTGGGATGAAAGAAAGTATTAATCTTTCCAAAGTTGGAATAACTTATAGACCAAATGACATAAGTTCGTGGATAAATTCAATACAAGTATTAGAAGATACTTACAATTATAGGATAAATAAACTAAGAGAAGCTAAAAAAGAAATTTTAGAAGAATTTTCGACTGAAATATATTTGAGGAAATTAAATAAGATTTATGAATTATTATCAAGCAGGTAGTTTTTTTGTAATTACTTTTGTAATAAAGTAAATAAGAATAAAATTAAATACGAAATGCAAAAATGTAAGAACAGGAACAAAGAAAGAAAAAATTATTACAAACACAAAAACTGAGTAAACTGCAATAGAATTCAAGTCTGGTTGTCGTCTCATCTTATAATATGCACTTGAAAAAATAAAACCAATTAATAAAGGGAAAAATGTTATACCAAGAATTCCAAAATCCCAGTAGTAAACAAAAAACATTGTATATGTATTGTAATTATTTGTAATTAAGTAAGGAAATTTTGGTAAGCTTAAATATTCAGCAAGGACATGTTTCAAACCTGTAATGGCAAAAATAAAATCGAAAGACAAAATTCCGTAGGTAAATTTTTCAAGCTTTGATGCTGCATGAACAAAATTTTCTATATTCATTACAATATACATATAAGGCTCTGTAAGAAAAGCATATTTTACACTGTACTTCATTTGACTTAAATAATAAAGATAATTTGCAATAGTACCTGTTAATCGTATAAAAGTCATACCAAACATTATAGCTAAACCTATAATTGTAATAAACAAAACATTTCTAAACCTCAATAAGTCAGTTAAATAATAAAGAGTTGCTGCAGATAAAATAATTGCAAAAGCTATGTAATATCTTTGTAATAAAAATCCATATGTCAAAAAAGTAATTAAAAAAATTAAGCCTAATAAAGATTTTTTAATTGGATGACCCCTGGATATTAAAAAATAAAGAATAATGAAATAAATAATAGCAGGAAAAGATTGAACAAAAAGACCAAATCCGAAAATTCCCCAGTCGTTTCTTGCTACTCCTGGAAATCTTGTAAATAATGGAATATATCCAATAACTAATGCAGAAACTATGTAAGAAATCAGATATGCTAAAAATAATGTAACAGTATATTTAAATAGAAGATCTGAATCAAACTGATATTTTTTTACAATTTGACGAATATCTTTTATGCTTACTAAGGGTTTCCCAATATTAATTACATAAGAAGCAAACAATCCTGTAAGCATAGAAAATAAAGAAATAATAATTACAATCCATTCATAAGAATGCCATTTGGGTTGATATCTACTTAATTTCAGTTCTGTTAATCCAATAGCTAAAGACCAAATCATAATAAATAATCTTGCTGGAGAAAAAACATCAGTTTTTTTTACAAATAGTGTTAAAAATAAAATTAAGAATATAAAAAAATAAATGTACGAAGTTATTGGCATTTTTATTTTATTTTATTTCTTATAACAGAAAATAAATTGTTTGTACTTAACAATATTTTTCTTTCTTCTTTAGATAGAAAAAAGAATATCATAAAAGAAAAAATTAAAAAAATTGCAGGTGTGGTTATAAAAATATTTATAGAATTATAGAACCATGCTAAAAATCCTATTATCAGCGAAATAAATAAATACAATATTATTTGAACATTCATAACAATATTATTCAAATGAGTTCTAGTAAAAAAGAAATACGTTATACCAACAATTATGTTTGTCATTAAAGATATAGTAGCTGCTCCTAATATTCCATATCTTGGTATAAAGTAATAATTTAGAACTAAATTAAGAATACTGGCAATTATTACAGTGTAAAGCCTAATATTCTGTTTGTTTGAAGTTGTTAACATTAAAGCTGATGATTCAAACGAAAATCTTATAAGAAGTACTAAAGAAAAAATTCTTAATACTGGTACAGAGCTGCCATAATTTACATTACCATAAATTAAATGTATAATTTGTTCGGCATATGCAAACAAAAAAATTGTTATAGGGACAACCAGAGCTATTAATGTTTTATTCATTAATCTTCCAGCTTTTTGCCAATTTTCTTTGTTTTCACTATACAATCTTGACAATGTAGGTAATAATGCATTTGTATAAATATCGGGAATAACAAGTGGAAGCATAATTAATTTAAATACTGCCTGATAGATTCCTACATCTTCATCACTTCTCCACAATGACAGTAATATAGTATCTAATTGAAAAAAGAGATTATTAAACAATAAAAAAAAACCAAAAATTAAAACTTTATTTCTAATTTCTTGAAAACCTTCAAAAGAAAATTCAAAGGTTAAGTTTGGCAAAACTTTTTTACAGAAAAAAATTCCAATAATAAATCCTAACAATCTACTTAAAACAAATATAAACGCAATTATTTTTATATCTATTTTTAATATTATTAATGGAAGAGCAAATAATATCAAGAATAAATTCATCAGTAATGTAAGAAACGTTTCATATTCAAGTTTTTCAAAACCTTTATATAAAGCAGATAAAAAATTAGATAGTGTAGAAAATATCGTATAGAAGCTAAGAATCATTATTAAACTTTTTGTTTGAATACTAAATGAACCAAATAAACCCAGCAAAAACATTAATATTAATACAATTACACAAAAAGATAGTTTTAATGAAAAAAATTGTATGAATAATTTATTAGCATTTTTACGGTTCTTTGCAATTTCTGTTGTAAATAATAAATCGAAACCAAAATCTGCTAATATTATAAAATTAGTAGCTATAACTTGTGCAGCAGTAAATTGTCCAAAAATTTTGGGTCCATAATATCTTGCTATAATCCAGAAAATAAAAACATTTGCAATAAGACGGGAAAAAACGGTGAGCGCAGAAAAAAAAGAATTTCTTCTTACCCTTTCTACTTCCGTCATTTACTATTGCCTTTTCTTAGACTTAGTTTTGCAAAATCAGATTTTAATGATGAGATTAGATAAGTGTATTTATCTGGACTGATAATTTTCATTTTCAAGAATAATTCTTTTAAAAATATTAAAATAAATCCAACAAGTAATGAACTAACAAAACTTACCAATGCATACAATGAAGCTTTCGGTTTTGCTTTTCTTTCTGCTGGTGCAGCTTTATCCAATACAATTACCGACGGTGTATTTCTTGCCTCTTCTACTTTTGCTTGTTCATAAAGTGGCTGAATGAATTCTAAAATTTTATATTGAATTTCAAGATTGCGATAAATCTTTAAGTATTCATTGCCTAATTGTGGAGCTTCTTTAAATGGAATTAATAATTTTACATCTTTTTGTGAAATATCCGTGCCTGCATTCAATTGATTTATCTTTTTCCTCAGCTCATTCATCTCAAGTTTTGTATTCTGAACTAATGGATGATCATTTCCATAATTTTGTTGCATTACATTATACTCTATTTCTTTCTTATACAATTCCAAATAGATATTTGACATCGATTTAACTGTAGCTTCTATCTGTTCTGGTATTGCAATTACCCCATACTTCTCCTGAAATTCTCTCATTGAACTTTCAAGATTATTTATATCTGCAATATTTTGTAAATATCTCTTTTCGACAAATTCCCTGTTAGCTTTTGCATTTGTAACACTTAGCTTTGTATTAATTTCGTTTAATCTTTCTACAAGATAATTTGCAATATCAGCAGCTCTTTGTGGATTTTTATCATAAACTGTTATTGTAAGATTTCCTTCATCCTGAATTTCTAAATCTAAATTTGACTGCCATTCTTTTACTACTTTTTCATAATAATCATCTTCCATATCATATACTTTTCTTAAATTAAATTTTTTAATAACATCATCTGTAATTGTGGCACTTTTTAATATTGCAATGTATCTATCGGCTTCTGTGTTTGCACCTGTTAAAGCAGCAAGACCTTTACTTGCTGAAAACCCTTTTGCCAAGCTTGATAAACCCGAAAGAGCAGAAAGTAAATCAGTTTTTTCTGCCGGGAAAACAGAAGCAGTTGATTTATACCACTTTGGTGCTAACAGTGCATATAAAGTTGCTCCGGAAGTAATTATAAATACAAACCAAAATAAAAACCATCTATACTTTATTACAGTTGTAATAAATTCAATAAAAGTATTACCAACTAATGTTTCTTGTTTTTGATCCATAATTTTATATTATTTTTTTGTAGCCTGTATAATTAAAAATGTAACAGATACCAGTGCAGTAACTATTCCTGATACAGCTCCTACTTGTTGAAGATAATAAGATAAATCTTTTGGTAAATCTTTAGGAACATATATGAAATCGCCAGGTTCAATTTTACTTACATCATTTGCATAAAACCATGCTCTGTTTTTTCCTTTTATTACCTGTGTCTTTTTACCGTTCTTTGCAAGATATGTTGTACCGCCTGCATCGTTTATGTAATCTCTCCATGTTTTTGTAGAATCATAAATATAAAAACCTGGATTTACCACTTGACCAAATACATAAACCAAATTCTGATATTTGGGGATTATCACAACGTCGCCATCATGAACTATAAAGCTTCCATCTTTTGTTGAGTCTGAAAATATTTTTGTAAAATCGACAAAACTCTTGTTCTCAATAAATCTTAACGAATTATCATAAGCAAATGAATATTCAAATTCTTCTATAGTTAAATTAGCTGCTCTCATCATTTTTAATTCTTCACTTACGAGTTCGTCTACAGTTTTAAGAACTAAAGGTAATGTAGTAAAAGAACTATCAGCTTCGTATTTTTCTCTAATCCATTTTATCTTCATTAGTTGTGATTCATCTGTTCCCCTTAAAATTTCAGCTCTTCTTAGATCAGCATCCGGTGTAAATCCACCAGCTTTTTCAATTACTTCTCTAACTGTAGTATTATTTTTTGTGATATAGATGTAACCGGGTCTCTTAACTTCACCAAGAACAAGTACTTTATAAGCTTCTTTATTATTTTCATTAAACAATATTCTAATTCTATCTCCCCTCTGAAGCTGAAAGTCGTCTGTTAATTTCACTCTTATTAATTCTTCCGATTTACCATCATCTTTTATTCTTGATATTTCAGCTTCTTCTACATTTTCATAAGCTTTATTAATACCACCAGCAAATAAAATTGCATCAGATAATTTATCACCCTCTACAAATTGAAATTGTGTTGGATTATTAACTGCACCAGAAATATCAACAATATTTTTCTTTTCATCATATGATGGAAAAATTATTACATCATCATTCATTAAGTAAGGATTATATTTAAAATCTCCAGTTAATCTGAATTTCAGTAAATCAATCTTTAATACTGTCCCATCTGCTCTTTTTAATGTAATATCTCTTAATGGATATTTCTTTAGTTCTTTTTTTATTTGTCTTATAACTTCTGGTTTATTTATGCTCCCAAACGAAATTTCTTGTGCTTGATTGTAAAGATTAGTAATCAAATGGTCGAGTCTTTGAGTTCTAAATGCAGTAAATGAACCAGTAACAACAAAGTTTCCTCCAACTGTAACAGTGATAGGCTGCATAATAGGTGTCTGTAATGCTTTTGTTGTTGTTTGTTCAAGTTCCTGCGCAACAATTGAATTTATAAACCCAACAAAGACGAAAAACAAAATTAATTTAATTGATTTCATTTCTTTATTATTTTTTGTAAATGTTTATAAAAACTAATTCAAAAGATAAAACATTTTGTAATGACTTTACAACAACTAAAAATGTAATTTATGATTGCTAAGGGAATGCAAATCAAATATCCCCATACTGCTTTTTATAATAATTCAGATATTCACCAGAAATAATTCTTTTCCACCAATACTCGTTTTCAATATACCATTTAATTGTGTAATCAAGTGCTGTTTCAAAATTAAATAATGGTTTCCATCTCAGTTCTTTTTGAATTTTAGATGAATCGATAGCATAACGACGGTCGTGTCCTGGACGGTCTTTGACAAATTCAATTAATTCTTCAGACTTATTAAGTTTTTTCAAAATCATTTTTACAATATCAATATTTTTCATTTCGCAGCTTGCACCAATGTTATAAACTTCGCCAATTCTTCCTTTTTCAAACACAAGTTCAACAGCTTTAATATGGTCAACCACATAAATCCAATCTCGAACATTAAGGCCATCTCCATAAACTGGTAGTTTTTTATTATTCAAACAATTAATTATCATTAAAGGAATTAATTTTTCGGGGAATTGATATGGTCCATAATTATTTGAACAACGAGTTATAACAACAGGCAAACCATAAGTATGATGAAATGCAAGAGCCATTAAATCGGCTGCAGCTTTACTTGATGAATAAGGACTGTTTGGTGATAGTGGAGTTTGTTCTGTAAAGAATCCTTCTGAATCTAAGCTTCCATAAACTTCATCAGTAGAAATTTGAATAAACTTTTCTACTTCATATCGTCTCGATGCTTCTAATAAAACATTTGTCCCAATTACATTTGTTCGATAAAAAATTTCAGAGCCAAGAATGCTTCTGTCCACATGTGACTCAGCCGCAAAATTTATAACATATTTTATCGAAAATTTTTTGAAGATATAATCAACAAGTTCTCTGTTTGCAATATCTCCTTTTATAAAGTGATAATTTTTTTTATTCTCAACAGGTTTTAAATTTTCTAGATTACCGGCATAAGTAAGTTTATCAAGATTTACGATATTCAAATCATCTCGATATGATAAAATGTAATTAATGAAGTTACTGCCAATAAAGCCAGCTCCGCCTGTAATCAATATATTTTTTGTTTTCATAATCAATAAGCAAAAAATCCGAAATAAATTCCAGTTTGAATAAAGAATGAATTAGAATTAATATTTGAAGGTACACCTGAAATATCACGGTCATTATTTACTTTCCAGTTCTTACCAAATGTTAAATTATATCCGGCCCCAATTCTAAATGATACAAATCGTGTAACTGGTATATCACAATTAATTGTTGGAGAAAAAAGAAAATATGATTGAGTAATCTTATCACTTACATCATTTGTCATTATGCCCTCATTTACTTTATTCCATATATTATCCCATGTAAAGTTTGAGCCTGACTGATATATTTCAATTGCAGATGAACCATAACCCGCAATTGCACCAACTGATACCGCAACTTTCTGAATGAATGGAAGTGTATACTCAAATGTTATTCCTCCCAGACCAAAATCATAAATTACTTCTTTTTCTAAATTATTAACCTTACCGCTTGATGAAGTTGAGCCACTCAAGCCTATTGCTCCTATTCTAAAATTTTCGATCATCATGATGTAAGCATAACCGCCTCCACCCCATACTACAAATCCTGAATTGCTTAACTCATTTATTCCCATTTTTTTAACCTGAGAATTTATCTTATCAAGATTTGGGAACACATAAGCTGGGCTAAACCCTGCAGCAATACCGAACCTGGAAGTCCATCCTACTTCTTCATCCTGAGCTTTAACATTATTTATCACAAAAAGAACCATCAGAATTAAAATATATTTTTTCATATTTCATCTAAGTTTGTTTTTTGTAATAAAAGTTAGCAATTATAAAGCTAAAACAAAAATAAGAAGAAATGAAAAAAAGTTTGCAGAAGTATTAAAAATAAAGGCTGAGTTGATTTTCAAGAATGTCACTCGTTTACCACAACAAGGGAAAATCAACATCAGCCATTAATATTAGTCCATAATTTTTCTTAAGAAAGAAGAGCTGTCTTCTTCGTCGTCATCTTTTTTCTTTTTATTATTAATATCATCATTATTAGTATCAAAATTATCTTGATCAGCTTTAAAACCAGTTTTCAAATCATCATCAGGAAATAAATCGGGATCTTTTCTTCTCATTCTAAGAATAGTTGGAATATTTAAGTCATCACTGCTGTCCAGATCAATTTTATCTTTAGAGAAACCTCCCAGACCAGAAGAAGGTTTTCTTTGTGTTGATTTATCATCTTTATCCTGTTTAAGATTATTCAAGCTGCCTGCCTGACCATTGCTGCCAAATCCTGTTGCAATAACAGTGTAAGAGATATAGTCATTAAGTTCTTCTTTTACGACAGCACCAAAAATAACATTAGCTTCTTCGCCTGCTGCTTGGAAAATAATATTATTACCTGCTTCAATTTCCTGCATTGTCATATTTGAAGAACCAGAAACATTAAGAAGAATATTTTTTGCACCTTTTATAGAAATACCTTCAAGTAAAGGAGAAGAAATTGCTTTTTGAGCTGCTTCGACTGCACGATTTTCTCCGCTTGCAATTCCACAACCCATTAATGCCTGACCACTATCTTTCATTACAGTTCTAACATCAGCAAAATCGACATTAATAATTCCAGTCATAGTAATTATATCTGCAATACCTCTTGTTGCTTCATAAAGAATTTCATTTGGTTTATCGAATGCTGCAACAGCTGCAGTAGCATTATCTATAATGCTGAGTATTCTGCTATTTGGAATCACAATCAAACTATCAACATATTGTTTCAATTCTTTAATACCTTCTTCTGCATTTTTCATTCTTTGCTTTCCTTCCCATGTAAATGGTTTAGTTACGATTCCAACGACCAGAGCACCTAAACTTTTTGCAATTGATGCTACAATTGGTGCAGCACCAGTTCCAGTCCCTCCTCCCATTCCACAAGTAACAAAAACCATATCGCTTCCATCAAGAATTCGAGTTAATTTGTCGCGGTCTTCTTCAGCAGCTTTTTTGCCAATATTGGGAATAGCACCTGTTCCCAATCCTCTAGTAATATTAGAACCAATTTGAACTTTGAGTGGAGCCAGGCTTTTAGCGAGTGCTTGTGCATCAGTATTAATTGCAATAAATTCTACACCGCTTAAACCACGATGTATCATGCTGTCAATAGCATTACATCCTCCTCCGCCCACTCCCACAACTTTCAATACAGCTGAAAGTTTTTGGGTTTCTTCCCTATCGAGAGTGACAAATCTGAGTTTTTTGTTATTGTTATGTTGTTCCATAATTCCTCCCTTGTTGTGGTATATTTATAAATTTTCAAAGAATTCTTGAATTTTCTTGAAATATTTACCTGGTTTAAACTTTTTTTCCTTTTTTGATTTTTTAAAATCTACAACAATTTCATCCTGCCTCATTCCCGGTAATCCTTTTATCAAACCTGCTACAGTTGCAAATTCCGGACTTTCAATTTCATGTGATAATCCCCCGCCTAAATCAAGCGGGACTCCAATTCTTGCAGGCAATCCAAAAACATCCTCAGCTAATTCAACACAGCCTTTTAATAAAGAACCACCACCAGTTAACACAACCCCGGCTTTAATTTTATTTTTAAATCCGGAAACTCTAAGTTCATTATCAATTAAAGTGAATAGTTCTCTCATTCTTACACTAATTATTTGTGTTAATAATGAAATTGGAATTTTTATATTCCCTCTTGCACCTACTCCTTTTATGTAAATATCCTCATCTTTAATTATAGCACTTTCTATTGCATAGCCATATTCTTTCTTAATTTTTTCTGCATCAGCAGTTACAATTCCCAATGTTTCGCGTATATCATTTGTAACCTGATTGCCGGCCACACCAATTACTTTTGTATGTTTAATAGCTTTACGATGAAATATTGCAAGGTCAGTTGTTCCGCCACCAATATCAATTAGAAGAACACCAAGGTCTTTTTCATTTTCTTCCAATACTGATATTGATGATGCAATTGGCTGAAGAATATAATTTTTAACAGAGTATCCGGCTCGTTCAACAGATTTTTTAATATTCTCCATTGCAGGAACTGATGCAAGCACAACGTGATTTACTGCTTCGAGACGTGAACCACACAAACCAATCGGGTCATCAATTCCTCCCTGATAATCAACAAAAAATTCTTCTGGAATTATATGAAGAATTTGTCTATCCGCAGGAATTCTTATTGTTTGAACATCAGATTCAAGCCGATTTAAATCTTCCCTTGTAATTTCATGGTCTGGATTATTAATCGTTACATAATTTCTATGTCGTAAGCTTGTAATATGTTCTCCTGCAACACCTACATTAAGTTCTTTCACATTAAGACCAGCTCTGTTTGATGCTACATTCATAGCATGAGTTATTGCTTCGGCGGTCTTAGATATATTTGCCACCAAACCGCGATTTAATCCCTCTGACGGTGAGACTCCAAAGCCAAGTATGTTAATATTATTTTCTGCCTGCTCTGCTATAACAGCACAAACTTTTGTAGTTCCTAAATCTAAGCCTGCAATTACATTTTTTTTCATAATTTCTTTTCTCCTGCTTGTAAACTATCTTGAATACCAAAATAGATATGTTCGTTATATCTTAAATCTATATAATTCATATAGTTATTTATTTCTTTCCCTTTCAGATAATTCCATAAACTATTGAAGTAAACAATTTTTTTAATTTCATTTCCTCTGCCTATTAATACTGGATAGTCTAATGATGAAAAATAAAGCATAATGTCAGCACCTTTATTCATATCAATTAAAGATAGTTCATTATATAATTCCTCGTTCAGGAATTTTATTCCGCACAAAATTTTTGATGCGGTCAATACATCATAATTATTTCTGAGATATTTAAGAGCTTTTAAAGAATCTTTTTTAAAAATGTTTGATATTATTGGATAATCAACATTTCTTGTATTAGGCAAAAATGGAAGCAACTGCATATCCTCTGTTAGTATGAACTGATTTTGATTATCAATAAGTATTGAACTAAAATTTTTCTCACAAATTTTGATTGTAACTTTACCACTTCCTTCATATTTAACATCTGCATAATCTACATAAGGATGTTTTTCGATTCTGTCTTTAATAAATCGAAGCGATAAATTTTTATAGCTGTTTTTATCAACTAAATTTGCAAATGTCATATAATCTTCTTTAGATAAATGTTCATTCCCATAAATTGTAATTGTATCAATCTGTATTTCATTTTTTTTATTCTGCATCAATCCTATGTAAAAAATTATTCCAGTCAATATCACAAGCAAAATTATACTTAGTAAATTTTTCATAACTAATTATTTATTTCTTGATTTAAGATATTCGACAAATTTTTCTCCATACTTCCATATATCGCCTGCACCCATTGTAATGATGATATCATCTTTTTTATAAATACTTTTCAGCAGTTCTGGAATTTTTGTTTTATCAGGCTCATAGTAAACATTTTTATGTCCATAATTTTTTGCGGCATTAGCAATTAATTCTCCTGTTACTCCTTCAATAGGTTCTTCGCGTGCTGGATAAACATCAGTGCAAATAAAAACATCAGAATTAAGAAAAGATCTGCCAAACTCTGTATAAAAATCTCTCGTGCGCGAATACAAATGCGGCTGAAATACAGCTACTAATCTTCTGTTCCACCCTCTGCGGATACCATCAAGTGTTACATCAATTTCTGTAGGATGATGACCATAATCATCAACAACCATAACATCTTCATCATATTTTTTTTCAAATCTGCGATAAACACCGCTGAAAGATTCAAGTGCTTTTTTAATAATTGAAAAATCAACTCCCATTTCTTTTGCTATTGTTACGGCAACAAGTGAGTTTTTAACATTATGAATACCGGGAACATTCAATCTAATTTTACCAAGTTCTTCTCCTTTGTAAAGCACAGTAAACTCAGATAAATTTTTGTTGTGTGAAATATTTACTGCTCTAATATCTGCCTGCGGAGAGATTCCATAAGTAATAATCTTTTTATTAATTGAAGGAATTATATCCTGAAGCGCAGGCTCATCAAGACAAAGTACAACAAAACCAAAAAACGGAACTTTGTTTGCAAACTCTGTGAAAGCGGATTTGAGGTCATCAAGATCTTTGTAAGTATCAAGATGTTCTCTTTCGAGAGTTGTAATTGCTGCAATTACTGGAGTAAGTTTTAGAAATGTTCTGTCGAATTCGTCAGCTTCAACAACTATATAATCTCCCTTGCCAAGTCTTGCATTTGTTCCGCCGAGACTATGAAGTTTTCCACCCACAATTATTGTCGGATCAATTCCTGCCCCTGTCAAAACAAGTCCAACCATAGAAGTTGTAGTAGTTTTTCCATGAGTGCCAGCAATGCCAATTCCATATTTCATCCTCATGCATTCAGCCAGCATTTCTGCTCTTTTGATTACTGGTATTTTTCTTTCAATTGCTGCTTTTACTTCCGGATTATCAAGTGTAACAGCAGATGAATAAACAACAAGATCAGCATTCTTTAAATTATCCGGCGAATGACCTTCATAAATTTTTATACCAAGACTTTCTAATCGGTCTGTTATTTCAGATTTATGCAAATCTGAGCCAGTAATATTAAATCCTTGACTTAATAAAATTTCAGCAATTCCGCTCATTCCAATTCCGCCAATCCCGACAAAATGAATATTCCTAATTGTTTTTGTCATCATAAAAATTTGTTCCTTATTAAAATCATTTTTAAAATGTTTCTGCTAATTTTATTACTCTTTCTGCAACAGTATTTACTGCATCTGCTTTTGAAAATTCAGAAATATTTTTTTTAAGAGTTCTTAATTGTACTTCATCATTAATTAATTCAATTATTTTTTTTAAGAGTTCGTTTTGCAAATTTTTATCTTCAATCAGGATTGCAGCATTTTTATCAAAAAGAACTTTTGCATTCATAAATTGATGATTGGCAGCCACATTTGTCGAAGGAACAAAAATTACTGGCAGCCCTAAAGATGAAACTTCTGCAATTGTTGTTGCACCAGCTCTTGCTAAAACAAGGTCACATGCACTGTAAGCCGCCTGCATATCTTTAATAAAGGGCAATACTTTTATACCCTCTTTTTCATAAGATTTATAATCATTATAATATAAAGAACCTGTCTGCCAGAGAATTTGAATATCATTTTTAATTAAATCATCAGCTATTTTTGCAATAATATCATTAATTGATTTTGCACCTAAACTTCCTCCAATTACAAGCAAAGTTTTTTTTAATTCATTCAAGCCAAATTTTTTTAATGCTTCATCTTTATTTATAAGTTTTAAATCAACTCTTACCGGATTGCCCGTTATAAATAATTTTTCTTTATCTCTGAAATATTTTTTTGATTCTTCATAAGTCAAATGAATTTCATCAGCTTTTTTTTCAAGCAATCTATTTGTAATTCCGGGAAAACTATTTTGTTCGAGCAAAACAATCTTCGAACCCATTACAGATGCTGCCCATACAACTGGACCTGAAACATAAGCCCCTGTTCCAACTGTAACACGAGGTTTAAATTTCATAACAATTATTAATGATTGAATCATTCCAATTATCAGCTTAAAAGGGAAAAGAAAATTGTTCAAATTAAATTTTCTTGAAAATCCGCTAATCAAAATTGATTTATAATTAAAACCATATTCTGGAACAACACGAGCTTCTATTTTATCTTTTGTGCCTACAAATAAAATATCAGCCTCTGGTTTAAGTTCAAGAATTTTTTGAGCAACAGCTAAAGCTGGATAAAGATGACCGCCAGTTCCTCCTCCAGCAAATATGAATCGATAAATATTATTCATCCTACCTGTGCTAATTTTAATTCTTCTGTTTTTAATGATTGTTGAGCAACATTTAAAATTATTCCAATAGAAATACCTGATAATATTATTGATGTACCGCCAAAACTTATAAACGGAAGAGGTATTCCTGTTGTTGGAAGAAGTCCCGTTACAACTCCAATATTTATAAATGCACTAATCAAAATCTGAAAGCTCAATCCAAATACTAAAAGCTGACCAAATTTATCCTGTGATTTTTTTGCTATTATCAAGCATGCAACAAATAAAGCGAGATAAAGAATCAGAATTAACAATGTGCCTATAAATCCCATTTCCTCACCTATTACAGAAAAAATAAAATCGCCGTATGATTCTGGTAAGAATAAATCACTTTGTCTGCTGTTCCCAAATCCGAGTCCGTACCAACCGCCGCTGCCAAGTGCAATTTTCGCTTGAGTAACTTGAATATTTATATCATCACCAGTAATTAAACTATTTACATAGTCCATTACTCTTTGCCTTGCATGCTGGTATAATAAAATTATAGGAACAAAACCAGCAGCTGTTACAGCAAAAACACCTGCTATGTGTTTAAATTGAGCACCACCTACATAAAGTATTGCAAAAGAAGTTAAAACAATTATAATGGAAACACTCACATGAGGTTGAATAATAATCCAGCCAACTGTTAATCCTATCCAAATTAGTGCATATAAGAAACCATTCTTAAAATCTTTTATAGAATGTTTTCTTCTTTCAATCAATGCAGAAAGATGAATAATCAATAAAAATTTTGCTAATTCGGATGGCTGAAAACTAAAAAGCCCGAACACATTCAGCCATCGTCCAGCTCCTTTTGTTTTGGTCCCCAAGAAGTAAGTTATGATGAGTAAAATTACTGTTAAAATCATCAACCATTTACTTAATTTTCCATAGTAATCATAAGGAATGCTTGCAAAAACAAACATTAAAATTATTGCAGCAAAAACCTTCCATAAATGTGACTTAAATAAAAAGTAAAAATTATTGAACTTGCTTAAACTATATGTTCCGCTTGCTGTAAAAACCATAATAGCTCCAAGGAGCATTAGAGATACTACAATTATTATCATTATTTTTACCATTAATCTCATCATTTTAATTTACTCACTGCGTTCTTAAATACTTTTCCCCGATGTTCATAATTATCAAACATATCAAAACTTGCACATGCGGGAGAAAGAAGAACAACCGACCCTTTTTCAGCATCGATGCTTGCTGCTTCTACGCAACTTTCTAATGTTTGTTTATATTCTGTTGGAACAATCTCTTTGAAGTATTCATAAATTTTGTTTGCTGAAGATCCAATCGCATAAATTTTTTTAACTTTTTTTAATACAAGGTCACGAATTTTATCGTAATCATTCCCTTTGTCTTTACCCCCAAGAATAAGATAAATTGGTTTGTCAAAACTTCTCAATGCATACCAAACTGAATCAACATTTGTTGCTTTAGAATCATTATAATATTCAACACCATTTAATTCACGAACAAATTCTATTCGATGTTCAACTCCCTTAAAAGTTGAAAAGGCGTTTTTAATTTTTTTATCAGGAAGATTTAATATTTTAGCAACAGCTAATACTGCAAGAGCATTTGCAATATTGTGTTCACCTTTTATAAACAGGTCTGATGACTTACATACTTCTTGTTTTTCACCATTGAATACAAAATACAGTTTACCATCTTTGAAATAAGTGCCTGTTTCAAGTTCTTTTGAAATGGAGAACCCAATTTTTTTAGCCTTTACATTTTCGATTCTTTTAGTTATTTGAATATCATCTTCATTAAAAATCAAATAATCATTTTCATCCTGATTTTTTACAATATTCATTTTGGCATTAATATATTTTTCAAAACTATTATCATATCTATCAAGGTGGTCTGGAGTTAAATTTAGAATTAATGAAAATTTTGGTTTGAAGTGTTCAACAAAATCGAGCTGAAAACTCGAAGTTTCGAGTGACACAAATTCATTTTCTTTAACATCAAGCACAATTTTCGAAAAAGCAGGTTTAATATTTCCGGCAAGGTAGGATTTAAGTCCGCATTCATTAAGTGTATAATTCATTAAAGAAGTTGTAGTTGTTTTTCCATTCGTTCCAGTAATTGAGATTATAGTTCCTTTACAAAACCATGAAGCAAATTCAAGCTCAGTGTAAACTTTAATGCCCATATTAATTGCTTTAGATAACACTTCAGATTCAGATGGAACACCGGGACTTGTTACAATAAAATCGCAGTCATAAACTTTTTCAGAATGTTTACTGTATTCATAAGCAATATTTTCATTATCCAGAATTATTAAGGATTTTTCTAATTTTGCTTTTGGGCTGAAGTCGCTTACAAATGGAATCGCACCAAGTTTTTTTGCGAGCAACGCTGCACTAACACCGCTTTCTTCAGCTCCAATAATTGTTATTTTTTTACCTTTAATGTTCATTATCTTACCTTAAAAGACGCTAAACTTATTATAGCAAGAATTATTGTTACGATATAAAATCTAATTACAATTTTTGGCTCAGCCCAATTCAGTTGTTCAAAATGATGATGAATTGGTGCCATCTTAAATACTCTTCTTCCCTCACCATATTTTCTCTTAGTATATTTGAAATATAATCGTTGAATTATAACAGAGAGTGTTTCAGCAAAATAAATTCCGCCTAAAATTGGAATCAACAAATCTTTCTTAACAATAATCATAATAACACCGAAGGCCCCGCCTAAAGCAAGCGAGCCTGTATCTCCCATAAAAACTTCTGCAGGATAAAAATTAAACCAGAGGAATCCCAATCCTGCACCAATTAAAGCAGCAATAAAAACAGTCAATTCACCGCTGCCCGGTAAATAAATTATATTTAGATAATCTGCATAAATAACATTGCCAGTTACATAAACAATTATTGCAAGAGCAAGCATTACAATAATAATTGTCCCTATTGCAAGTCCATCCAATCCATCAGTTAAGTTTACAGCATTTGAAGTAGCAGTTATTATAAAAATAACCCATGGAATATACAGGTAAGAAAAATCCCAGTTCAAATTCTTAAAGAAAGGAAGAGTAGTTTGGGTATTATATTGTGAAAATTCAGGTAAATAGTAAATTGATAAACCAATAATTAATCCGACAAATATTTGTCCCATTAATTTATAGCGTGCAATCAATCCTGTTGGAACTTTCTTGACAACTTTCAAATAATCATCAAGAAATCCAATTGCACCAAGCACTACTGTAGCAAATAATGCAAGAATAATGTAAATACTTTTTAAGTTACTCCATAGAAGAACCGGAATTAAAACAGAAATTAGAATTATAATTCCACCCATTGTTGGTGTGCCAGCTTTCTTTTTATGAGTTTGAGGACCATCATCCCTAATAGGCTGGTCAACCTGTTTCTCCTTCAGCTTTAATATTATTTTAGGACCAAAAATGAATGATATTACCAGTGCTGTTATAGCAGCAAGAGCTGAACGAAATGATAAAAATCTGAAAACATCAAAACCGGGTGGATTAAATGTTTCGTTTATGTAATTAAATAGATAGTAAAACATTATTTAAATCTTTGCTCCAGAATGTTTATAAATTCTTCCATTTTCATTCCACGCGAGCCTTTTACTAAAATCACAGAGTTATCTATTTCTTCATACTGGAGATATAGTTTTAAGGCATCACGTGTGTCAAAGTGTATTGTTCTTATTTTTTTCTTTTTTAATTCACGATGCAAATATTTCATTAGGCTGCCAATCGTTAGTACAGTAATATTTTTATTTTCATTAAAAATATTTGCAAGTTCTCTGTGTAATTTCGGTGCTGACTTTCCTAATTCGAACATGTCACCCAATACAATAATTTTGTTTTTATACTTTTTTATATTTTTCAAGAATTTATAAGCTGCTTCTACAGATGCAGGACTGGCATTATATGTATCATCAACCAATATTGCTTTTTCATATTCTTTAATTTCAAGTCTCCCATGAACTGGTTTTATTCTATTTGTTGCATTAATTATTTCATCTTCATTTAATCCTATTTTAAGAGCAATTGCAGCAGCAGCTAAAAAATTTTTTGCATTTGATTCTCCTGACAGAGGAAGAGTCAAATCAAAACTTTTTTCATGATGTTGAATTAAAATTGTTGCTCTACCTAAAACATCATAACTCAGAATTTTGCCTTTTATTTCTGCATTTCGCTTAAAACCGTAAGTAACAATATTTTTATATCTCTTCTTATTTTTATTTATAATCTGGTCATCAACATTTATAAAAATTATTCCTCCTCTTTTTTCTGCTTCATCAAACAAAGCAGATTTTTCTTTAAACACATCTTCTCTGCTTTTCAGGAATTCAAGGTGTGAATCACCTATGTTAGTAATGATTGCATAATCAGGCTGCGAAATTTTCGCTGAGTATGGAATTTCACCAATATGATTTGTTCCTTGTTCAAGAACCAGCATTTCACATTTTTCATCAGCAGAAAAAATTGTAAGCGGTACACCAATATGATTATTGTTATTTGCTTCTGACTTTACTACATTAAATTTTTCTTCAAGTAAAGCTGCAATCATTTCTTTTGTAGTAGTTTTGCCATTACTTCCTGTTATAGAAATTACTTTTGCATTAAGTTTATGTCTCCATCTGTTTGCAAGTTCACCATAAGCCTTGATTGTATCAGGTACAGTTATAAAAGGAATGTTCAATGAACTAAATTTTTCTAATTTATTTCTGTAAATTACTACTGCTTTTGCTCCTTTATCAATTGCATCTTGAATAAAATTATGACCATCATATTTTTCTCCTTTGATTGCAACAAATAAGCATGGTTTATTAATTTTTCTCGAATCAATTTCGACTACAGACAGAGGTTTATAACTGTCGGGATTGTAAATTACCGAGCCGCTAAGATTAAACAAATCTTCCAGTGTTATTTTTACTTTGCCCATTCTTCTAAGTATTTGGTTGCTACTTCTTTATCTGAAAAATGTTTTCGCACTCCATTAATTTCTTGATAGTTCTCATGTCCTTTACCAGCAATTAGAATAACGGCATTCTCTTCACTTTCAAATATTGCAGTTCGAATTGCTTCTTCTCTGTTTTCAATTGCAGTAAAATTGTTTTGTTTAATTCCAGATAAAATTTCTTCTATAATTTGTTGTGGATTTTCTGTTCTGGGATTATCTGAAGTTACAAAAACTTTTTTGCTCATTTTGGATGCAATTTTTCCCATAATTGGTCTTTTTGTTCTGTCTCTGTCACCTCCGCATCCGAATACTGTATAAACCGGCCTTTCATTTTTCACAATATGATGAACAGCAATTAGCGCTTGTTTAAGAGAATCTGCTGTATGAGAATAATCAATTATTACTTTTTTATTTTTTCTCGAAATTACTTCGAATCTTCCTGGAACTTGTGGAGTTGTTTTAATTCCTTTAATTATAGAATCAATGTCTAAATTGGACATCACTGCAACACTAAATGCTGCTGTTGCGTTAAAAGCATTAAAGTGTCCAACAAGTTTGGTGTTAATTTTATATTCTCTATTGTTATGAATTATAGAAAAGTTAGTTCCATCAAGTGTAAATTCAATATCTTTAATTCTGAAGTCTGAAGTAGAAGATGTTCCATAAGTAATTTTTTTTGCTTTAGAATCTTTAAGCAAGCTATTAGTGTTCTTATCATCAATATTTACAACTGCAAAAGAATCTGACAAAAGCATATCAAATAAGATTTTCTTCGAATTAAGATAATGTTCAAAAGTTTTATGATAATCCATGTGGTCTGATGTAATGTTTGTAAAAACTCCAAATCTGAAATTAAGATAATCAACACGGTGCAAATGAAGTGCATGAGAAGAAACTTCCATCACACAATGAGAACAACCTTCATTCAGCATTTGAGCAAGTAAAGAGTTTATTTCATTAGATTGAGGAGTTGTAAGCATTGTTTTAATTTCCTTGTCGCCAATGTAATTTGCTATTGTTCCGATAAGCCCGGTCTTATGTTTAGCTGTTTCAAAAATATTTTTAATGAAAAATGCAGTTGTAGTTTTTCCTTTTGTTCCTGTAATACCAATTAAATTTATTTTTTCAGAAGGCTTGCCATAAAAAATATTTGAAAATTCTGCCAATGATTTTCTTGTATCTTCAACAACTATTTTTACACAATTTGCATGTTGAAACAACTGATCAGGCACAGCATCAACATTCGAAAGAGCAACTGCAGCTGCTCCACGATTAATTGCATCCTGAATAAACTTATGCCCATCTGTCTTAAATCCTTCTATAGCAAAAAACATAGAATTTTCTTTAACAGATTGAGAATTATGAGTTATGTCTTCAATTTCTTTTAATTCAGCACTGCCAACAACCTGAATAACTTTTACATTGTTCAGTAATTCGACTAATTTCAATTTCTTTCCTCTGTTTTTTTAATAATATCAACTTTTCTTGGAACTGAGCATCTTAAATAACAAATAGAATTTTTATTTATAATTGTTCCGGGTTCAATACTTTGCGAAACAATTTTTCCTGTTCCAATTATTTTATAATTCAAGCCAATTTCATTTAAAATCGCTATTGCATCCCGCATAGAATGATTAATTAAATTTGGCATTACATTTTTGTCAGTTAACAAAAGTTTTTTCCTTTCCTTATTTTCATTTTTGTGTTCTGACATATTAAAGAAAGTTTTTTCATCAGAAGTTTCATTATTTACTTTTGTTATTAATTCTTCAATTAAATTATTTGTTCTATTTATTTTTTTTCTTATCGGAACTAAATTTAAATCTGCATCAAGAATTCTTTTTGCAACATTCTTAAAAATTGGAGCTGCAACAAAGCCTCCGTATTTCCCAACCTTAGGTGCATTAACAAGAATTAAACAAATTATTTGCGGATTATCTGCGGGGAAAAATCCAATAAAGGAAGAATTATGTTTGGCATTAGTATACGTTCCATTAACTAATTTTTGTGATGTACCTGTTTTGCCACCAACTAACACATTGTCAAGTTGTGCCTCTTTTCCCGTTCCATGTTCAACTACACCAACAAGTAAGTTTCTCATTAAATCCGATGTCTTTTTGCTTATCACATTTCTAATTTTAATTGGCTTTATTTCTTCTATTAAACTATCTTTATTATCTGCAATTGCCTTTACAACAAATGGTTTCATTAACACACCACCATTTATCATTGCACTGTATGCTGTAATCAGTTGCAAAGGCGTTACTGAAAGTTCATAACCAAATGACATAAATGCTTTTGTGTATGGAGTAAAATTAATTGGCATTTTCAAAGTTCCATCTGCTTCACCGGGTAATTCAATCGAAGTATAATTGCTGAATCCATAGTCTCTCAAATATTTATAAAAAATCTCATCAGGAATTCTTGCCGAAAGTTTTGACATTCCAATATTACTTGATTGCTCGAGTATTTGTCTCACAGTTAAACTATTAAAAGGGTGAGAATCCATTATTCTTACATTTCTAAAATTATATTTGCCATTTTCTGTATTAATTAATTCATTTTCTTTTATAAGATTCAAGTCAAATAAAATTGAGAGAACGAGTGATTTAATAGTTGAACCTGGTTCGTATGTATCTGTAATTGCACGATTTCTTAAAACTTCTATTGAAAAATCATTGTAATTATTCGGGTCATAATCAGGAATATTTGATAAGGCTAATATTTCTCCTGTATTAGGATTCATTATTATACCTACCGCAGATTCACCTTCATATTTTTTAAGTCCCTTTTCCAATTCTTCTTCGAGTATGTTTTGATAAATTTTGTTTATTGTTAGAATAAGATTTTTTCCTGGTTTTGGCTGTTTAGAATTTTT
>CAZNFW010000001.1:18562-63955 GCA_964572725.1 uncultured Melioribacter sp. | reverse complement strand
TATAATATTTTTGACTTTTGCCAAAAACTTTAGAAAATACTTTTGCAATAGTATCAACTCTTTTTTCATTCATCATTCTTGTATCTACATAAAAAGAAATATTATCTCGTGTAAAGCAGAGTATTTCACCGTTTCTATCTTTAATAATTCCTCTTTCAGCTTTAGCAATCTGAGGTTTATTTTGCTGTACCTGTGCTTTAAGTAAATAAAACTCATTATTAATCACTTGTATTGTATATAACTTCACAATAAGTGCAATAAAAAATATAAATGAAAAACCAAGAATAATTAGCGCTCGATAATTAATCATATTTTTCTTTAACTAATTTCTCTATTCTCTTAATTAATTCTTTTGAAACTCTGATAGTTTCTAAATTTTCCATTGGTAATATTAATCCGAGCGAATCCTTTGCTATTGAAACTATTCTATCTTCTGCAATCAACTTTTGCCTCTCTACGATTTTCATTTCAATTCTGTTTAATTTTTCATTAAGCTGTTCTATTTTATTAATTTTTTCTTTTTTCATGTTCTTTATTTCAGATACAGTAGCAACATGAATAAACAAAAGGCATGCGGTAATAAATACAATTACTATAAAATTTTTTAATGAACCCATTTTCATATCAAATTCTTTCTGCTGCTCTTAGTTTTGCACTTCTTGCTCTTTTATTATTTTTTATTTCATCTTCAGAAGGAACAATTGGTTTTGAATTCACCAATTTCAGTCGCTGCTCTTTACCGCAAATACAAACAGGTGTTCCTACAGGACATACACACTTAAGAGTTTCATACTTAAATTTTTCTTTTACAATTCTGTCTTCCAGCGAATGATAAGTTAGCACCACTATCCTGCCATTTTTATTTAGCAGATTTACTGATTTATCTAAGAATAATTTTAGTTCATCTAATTCATTGTTTACATAAATACGCAATGCTTGAAAAACCCTCGACAACGACTTAAGCAAATAATTCGGCGGTACAAGTTTTTCAATAATTTCTTTCAGTTGAAAAGTTGTTTCAAACTTTTTTTTTGTTCTTGCTTCAACAATTCTTCTGGCTATAAGTCTTGATTTTTTTTCTTCTCCATACTTGAACAGAATCTCAGCAATTTCTTTCTCGGATAAATTATTAAGAACATCAGCAGCAGTAATTCCTTCACTTTTATTCATCCTTAGATCAAGGGGTGAATCTTCTCTGAATGTAAAGCCCGCTTCAATAAAATCGAGCTGATAAGAAGAAACCCCAAGATCTACAAAGATGCCGTCAAACTTATCAATGAACTCAATCTTTGAAATAATATCGATATTAGAAAATGTTGTATTATAAATGGAAAATCTTTTATCAGATTGAAATTTTTCTTTGCAATGCTTGAATGCTTTCTCATCTTTATCAGTAGCAATTAATTTACCTTTGCGATTAAGATTTTTAAGAATCTCTTCTGTGTGTCCACCAAAACCTGCTGTACCTTCAAAATAAACTCCATCCTTATTTGTTATTAATAAATTTATGCTCTCCTTCAGGAGAACTGGAGTATGTAAATTCATTTTTTCTTTTGCTGCATAATAATTTTTGAGTATTCTGCATAAGGAACATTAATTTCTTTTTTATATTCTTCATAAATAACAGGATTCCATAGCTCAAATTTTTTATTTTGTCCAAGAATAAAAACTTCTTTCTCAATACCAGCAAATTCAAGAAGATTTTTTGGAATTAATAAACGTGACTGTGAATCAAGTTTATCTTCTGCGGATAATTCGAAAAGCATTCTTTTAAATGTAGCTTCTTCTGGAATATAATCATCAAGCTGGTCTATTCGAGTCAAAACTTCAGATTTCCAGAAATCTAATGGATATACATCAATATTCCTGTACAAACCTCGTGTCATAATGAATGTTCCATCAGCTTCAGGATTAATGTATTTACGAAATCTGAATGGAATACTTAATCTTCCTTTAGAATCAATTGAATGTGTGAAACTCCCCATGAACATGATAATTTTTCCTGAAATTTACCACTATTAAACACTTTTTCCCACTTGGGTGCAAAATAACTGTTTTTATGTGGGATTGTCAAGATTTTTTTTGAAAATTATTAACTTTTTAGAAAGAAGCATAAGAGATAATTGAATGAAGCATAACAATTAAAAATTCAAATAGATGAGGCAGTTATATGGAATGAATAATGAAATGGGTTAATAAAAATTGTGAAGTTTTTTTGCAAAAATAAGTATGCAATAAAATTATTGAGCCATCTGGGGGACTCGAACCCCCGACCCGCGCATTACGAATGCGCTGCTCTACCAGCTGAGCTAAGATGGCTTTAGATTATCTTAATTTCTTTTTGTGTCTGTTCTTGCGCAGTCTTTTTTTGCGCTTATGTGTTGCCATTTTATGGCGTTTTCTTTTTCTTCCGCAGGGCATATTTCTCTCCTTTTTTAATGTGATTTAATTAACTCTTGTGCTCTTTTTCCAATTTCATTATTTGGATTTATTTCAACAGCTTTTTTCCACCATGAAATTGCTTCGTCATGATTTCCACTTGCCAGATAAACAATTCCTAAATTCAAATGTGCAATTTGATGTTTTGGATTATACTTCAATGCTTCTTTCATTAATTTTATTGCTTCTTCATTATTACCTAATTCATAATAACAAACTGCCATATCTACAAGTACATCAGAATTTTTTGAATCAGTTTTTAAGTATTCTTTATATTTCTCAATTGCTCTTTCCTTGAATCCTGAATCATTCAAAAGATGAGCAAGTGTTAACAATTTTGATTTATCTTCTGGATTAGCCTTTAATTCTTCTTCAAGTTCATTTATCTGTTGAATGCTTTGTAAATTAATTCCACGATGAATTTCATCATCAGGCATTTGATCTGTTCTGAAATTATTTTTTGGTTTATCAAATATTCCTGATGAATAAATTATTATTCCCCCAATTGCAACAAGAAAAATTAATATGTATATAATTTTTGTGGTTGAAATTTTTTTTACTGGAATTTGTCCTTCAGTTTTTTGATTATTTTGTTTTATCTTTTTTGTTGCAGGATTAGACTTTTGTATGGTTTCACCAATTTTTGCACCACAACTTGGACAAAAATTATAATCAGGCTCAACTGGTTCACCACAAATTGTGCATCTATTATTTTTTCCCATATTATTCTTTCATTATTTAAGTGAATTTTTTCCTTTCATGCCATTATCGACAGCAGCTTTAAAATCCTTAGAAAACTTAAAAACAGGCACATAATGTTCTTCAACAAAAACTGTTTCGCCAGTTCTTGGATTTCTTGCATATCTGGCTTTTTTCTTTTTTACTCTGTAACTTCCAAATCCTCTAATTTCAATTCCTTTACCTTCTTTAAGCGCTTCTATAATAGTATTCAGAAAACCTTCAATTATTGCTTCGGTTTCAAGCTTTGTAAGTCCAGTACCGAGAGCAACCCTATCTACTATATCTGCTTTTGTCATAACATTTTCCCCTAAATTATAAATCGTATTTGAAAAAATATCAAATCTTAAATTTATATCCAATTTAAGAATGCAGTAAGATGTTCGAACTGTTTCACAATTAAACAATTTCTTTTTTTTAGATGAATTCTTTATTAACCCATCTTAAAATTTATCAAAAAAACAAAGAATTTTTCTGGTATATGTTTTGAACAATAGTCTAAAAAAAAGAGGTAAAAAATGAGCTTATTGCCAATTATATATACAAGTTTAATTCTCTTTTTCGGATTAATGATGATAGTAATTATAATTTCTTATATCTCATATAAAATAAAAGCCGAAAAAAACCCAATTATAGAGGAAGAAAAAAATAAAATTAATCAAATAATTATGCCGCAAAGGATAATCAATCCTAATCCTGTAGTAAATGTTAACACTGCAAGAGCAAATCTAAATGAATCTGTTAATTTTCAAAATCAATACAGAAATAATTCTTATTATCAAAATAATCGAGCTCAAAAAAACACATACTATAAAACAAAAAATTTGAAACCAAGAATTGAAATAATGAATACTAATCCTTTATTCAGGAAAAACGAAGCCCCTGATAAATTTCAAAAAGAAATGAATAGAAATTATAATTCGAATAAACATGATAACCAAAATTCGTTTGACAAAATTTATTCATCTGACAGGTCAAATATTAATTTACTGAATTATTATACAGATAGTGATGAAAAATTAGCAGCACTCAAAGTTATGCCAATTGTAAGGTAAAAAGTTTATCATAATAGTTTTTTTGTTTTGACTCACACCAATTAATTACATTTTTCCTGTTATCAATTATATAATTATTTTTACTCAACAAAATTGTCAGCAAAGAAATTTTTTTATTTATTTGCTTTATGGAATTAATACCAATTATATACATAGTTCTGGAAGTAACGGTAATATTGACAATTTTAACGATTGTTATTTCTAAATTTGTCAATAAGAAAGAACCTGAAAAATCGACCGCAAAAGATGTAAGTAACTTAAATGGGAAAGAATTATTAAATAAAACTCCTGATTATAAAATTAACTCAACTCCAGCTAAAATTATAAACAATAATTCATTACAAAACTCAAAACAAAATCCACATCAAAACAAAAATGTTGTTAAAAAAGAAATTAAATACAATTTAAGCTCGGGGAATAATAATAAATACAAAAGGATTGAGATACTGAACAATAATACAAAAGCAAATTTGAAGAATGAGAAAAATAGAAATCAAAAACATGATGAAGAAAAAAGCAAAAAACTTTTCATTGATAAAAAATAATCATGATATTCTAAGTAAATACTCTGAAGAAAATATAAACTTATACACTCCTGATACAAAAAAGAAAGCCAATAACAGAAATGAAATCTAAATCGAATATTCTCTATATAAAAAATATGGTTTGTAACAGATGTATAAAAGTTGTTAAGGAAGAATTAGAAAAAATAGGAATTGTTGTAAAAAAAATTTCACTTGGAGAAGTTGAAATTACATCAGATATAGATAAAAATAAGTTAAATGAAATCAAAAAAGTTCTAAAAGAAAATGGATTCGAATTGCTTGAAAACAGAAAAGCAAAAATTGTCGAAAAAATAAAAAGCATTATAATTTCTACAATTTATAATAACGAAGACTTTTTGGTGAGAAATAAAAATTTTTCAAAACTTATAGAAGAAAATGTTGGACTCGATTACAATTACTTAAGTTCACTCTTCTCCTCATTAGAAAGTATAACTATTGAGCAATTTATTATCTTACAAAAAATTGAAAGAGCAAAAGAATTATTAAAATATGATGAACTTACTTTAAGTGAAATTTCATTCAAATTAGGATACAGCAGTGTTCAACATTTATCAAATCAATTCAAAAAAGTGACAGGTCTTTCTGCAAGTGAATTCAAAAAAATGACCAAGAACTTAAGAAAGCCGTTAGATAAAATCATTTCAAAATAATAAATCAAAAAATTTTATAAATCTTTTTGAAATATATATAAACTTTCCATTTTAACATTTCTTATTTTTCAAATTAAAAATGAGGTTACAAAATGAAAACAATAGAAATAATAATTGATGGAATGAGCTGCCATCATTGTGTAATGGCAGTTGAAAAAGAATTATCTAGATTAAATCTTGAATCTTTTGAAGTAAACATAGGCTCTGCAAAAGTTACATTTAATGAATCAAAAGTAAAAGAAGAAGAAATTGAAAAAGCAATTGAAAATGCAGGTTATAAAGTAAGAAAGAATTAGCCATGAAAACATTCAATTTACCTGTTGAAGGGATGACATGCGCAAGTTGTGTTACCAGAGTTGAAAAAATTATAAACAGTTTTGAAGGCATAAAAAATGTAAATGTCAACCTTGCAACAGAACGAGTAATATTTGAAGCAGAAGACAGCAAAATAAATCTGGAAAAAATTTCTGCTGCATTAAAGGAATACGGGTATAATTTAAGAATTGAAGAATCCAAAAAAGAAGAATCTATCGAAGATTTATCAGAAAATGATTATTACACAAAATTAAAAAAAGAATTTACACTTGCATTAATTCTTACTGTTCCTGTTTTTTTGCTTAATATGTTTATGGATTATAAATTTTTCAATGAAATTATTCCATTAAATTCTGAACAGATAAAAAAAATACTTTTAATTCTCACCACTCCAATTATTTTTATCTCGGGTAAAAGATTTTTTAACGCATTTTTTAATAATCTTAAACACTTATCAGCAGACATGAATTCTCTCGTTGCCATTGGAACAGGTTCAGCTTATATCTATAGCAGCGTTGTCACACTATTTCCTGAGATATTCATTTTGTCAAATAAAAGCACTCATGTTTATTTTGATACTGCAGCAGTTATAATCACTCTTATTTTAATGGGGAAATTGTTAGAATACAAAGCCAAGAGAAAAACTAACGATGCGATTAAAAAACTAATTGAATTAAAACCCAAATTTGCTACTGTAATAAAAAATAATAACGAAATTCAAATACCAATTACAGATTTACAGATTGGTGACATAGTTGTTATAAAACCTGGTGAAAAAATTCCAGCTGATGGAATTATTATAAATGGAAAATCTTTTGTCGATGAATCAATGATTACAGGTGAAACTATTCCTGTTGAAAAAACTATTGATTCAAAAGTTATTGGCGGTACAATAAATATTAATGGCACTTTCAACTTTAGAGTTACACAAACAGGTGATAATTCTGTTTTGGGACAAATAATAAAATTTGTACAGAATGCACAGGCAACAAAACCTCCAATTCAAAAATTGGTTGATAAGATAGCTGGAGTATTTGTACCTTCTGTTATTGTGATAGCATTAATAACATTAATAAGCTGGCTAATCTTTTCATCAGAACATTCATTCAGTAATGCATTAATAAATTTCGTAGCAGTATTAATTGTAGCCTGCCCCTGCGCACTTGGTCTTGCTACTCCAACTGCAATTATTGTTGGAACCGGAATTGGAGCTTCCAATGGAATATTATTTAAAAACAGCGAAGCAATTGAATTAGCACATAAAATCACAACCATTGTATTTGATAAAACAGGAACCATAACAGAAGGTAAACCAGAGGTTTCAAAAATATTTTCTTATGATATTGATGATAATGAACTGCTCTTTTATGCTGCATCACTCGAATCTAAATCAGAGCATCCTCTTGCAAAATCAATTGTTGAAAAAGCCAAAGAATTAAAAATAAATTTTTCTTTCCCGGAAGTATTTACCAATCATTCTGGATTTGGTATAGCAGGGATTGTGAATAACAGACCCGTTATAATTGGCACAATGAATTTAATGAAAGAGTATTCCATCAAATTAAATAAGTTAGAAAGAATATATGAAGAATTATCTAATCAAGGTAAGACAATTGTAGGTGTAGCAATTGATAATACATTAAAAGGTTTCGTACAGATAGAAGATAAAATAAAACCTACATCCATTGAAGCAGTAGCAAAACTTAATGCTAAAAATATTCACACGGTTATGTTAACAGGTGATAATAAATTAACAGCAGAGGTAACTGCAAAACAGGTAGGTGTAAAAGAATTTAAAGCTGAGGTTTTACCCGAAGAAAAAGCAAATATTATAAAACAATATCAGAGCAATAAAAATATTGTTGCTATGATTGGTGATGGAATAAACGATGCCCCAGCACTTGCTCAGGCAGATGTAAGTATTGCTATTGGAACCGGAACTGATATAGCAATTGAAACTGCAGATATTACATTGCTAAAAGGCGACTTAACCAATGTAGTGAAATTAATTGAATTATCAGATAAAACAATTAAAACGATAAAACAAAATTTGTTCTGGGCTTTTATTTATAACATAATTTTAATTCCGCTTGCAGCAATTGGTATATTAAACCCAATGTTTGCAGCTCTTGCAATGTCATTAAGTTCAGTATCAGTAGTAACTAATTCGTTAAGAATTAATTATAAATTCAGAAAAAAATGAATTCAGTTTTAAATCCAATTCTATTTTTTGGGCAATCTTTCTATGTAAGAACTTGTGCTGAGCACTGCAAAAGAATTTATTTTTTTTAATTCATCAATGCTGTTGCAATTCAAATAACTCATTGCACTTCTTAATCCATCTGAAATTGCATTAATAACATTTTTAACGGTTCCTTTATATGGAATTAATGTTTCTTCACCTTCAATAAATTCGTTTTTCATTTTAACACCAAAAGAAGCTGAACCTCGATATTTTTTCCAGAGCTGGTCGTTATATTTAATAACCTCACCGGGTGTTTCTTTTGTACCAGCAAGCATTCTACCAAGCATTACTGCATCAGCACCACACGCTAATGCTTTTGTGATGTCACCGGGACTTTTTATTCCTCCATCTGCAATTAAGTCTATTTTGATTTTTTGTTCTTCTTTTGCAAAATAAACATCGAGCAACGAAGAAACCTGACCAATCCCAATTCCCGTTTGAATTGAAGTAGTGCATACACTTCCGCCTCCTATACCAATTCTTACTGCATTTGCTCCTGCATTTGCAATATCTCTCAAAGTTATTCCCGAAGCTATATTACCAACAATCACTTTGACATTATACTTAGATTTAATTTCTTCACACTTTTTAAGAACAAAAGCATTATTAGCATTTGCAGTATCAATACAAATTATTAAATTATTTTCAGCTATCTTTTCAATTAATTCTTCATCCGTATTTAAACTAATTGATACAGCCTTAATTCCTTCTACAACTTTCCCGTTATTAAATATTTCCTTTAATGATGAATCAAAGCGATTTACAATTCCAAGACATCCTTGATTTGATAATTCCTTTGCCATCTCTATCCCTGTTACAGTATCCATAGGACTTGAAATTATTGGCAGAGATAATTCCATATCCAGAAATTTTGACTTTGTGTTGATGCTTGATCTTGTTTTTACTTGAGATATTTCTGTTGGGATTAAACTTATATCATCATAAGTAAGCGATAAGAAAAAATTGTTCAATTCTTGTTTAGAATAAATTTTCATTTAGAACTCCTTGAATTTTTTTAAGATTTTTCTGTAAACATTTTTATTCATATGGATAAATGTTAATCTTATTTTCATTAACTAATATTTTTCTATGAAAAGGCAAAGAATGATTCCCATTTTTATTAGCACAAACTATTCTTAACAAATGCTCTTGATTTTCAGTTACCTCAACAGAAAAAGATAAAATATTTTTCAATTTATCGAATGAATAATCTATCTCATTTTTGTCAAAGTATACAACTATCGATTTAGGATTTATTTGAGCTTGATCTTTTAATGATACAGACATTTTCAAAATGTTCTTCTGATAAGCGAGACTATCCGTAATAATTTCGATTTGTGGTATTCCAGCTTTATAATATTTTGCTATACCTCTGAATATGCCCCATGCTTGAATCTGGTTAAATGTTTCGTCATTTAATCTCAATATTTCCAATCTGCTTGTATGAAATGCACATTCGACAAGAACTGAAGGCATTTTAGTATTTCTTAAAACATAAAATCCTTCGCCTGGATAAATATTATAATCAGAATAAGTTCCATCAAAAGAACCCAATCCACCAGAATTTCCCATAACATAAGATAAATCACGCTGAATATATCTTGCTAAATCTTTCTCAAAGGGTTCAAATTCATAATTTTCTTCATTAGCATGATAATAAGTTGATGTATAATTTGTATAATCATCTTCCCATTTAGCTGGAGCATTGTGATGAATACTAATAAATAAATCTGCATTAATGTTGTTAGCAAGTTCTGGTCTTAATTTTAATGGAACTGTTTCATCTTTCTGACGGGACATAAAAACAACAGCACCAGCTTTTTCTAAATAATCCTTCAAGTGTAATGCTACTTTTAGATTTACATCTGCTTCGATTATTTCACCATTTCTGCTTTTATTTTTTCTGTCTTCGCCTCCGTGCCCAGGATCCAAAAATATTTTTTTGCCTCTCAAATATTCTGAGTATAACTTAATAACACTATCTCTTCTTGATAAATCCTTCCAGTCAGGTGGAATTTCATAAAGAGGGAAATTACAGGTTGAACAAGAAGTCCACAAAATTACAATAACAGAAATTGCAAAAAATTTTAAGAGAGTTCCGAAGAAAAGCTTTTTATACATTTTTCCCCATCTAATGCGAAATGGCATTTTTTACAGTGATTTAGATTTGGATAAAAATTTCCAGTTGTAATTTTATTAATAAACTCATTCAATTCAGCACCAAATAATTTTAATTCTTCGCCGCCTATATCTTTTTGAACATAATTGTCAGGATAATTAATAAAAATTATTTTCATTACAAATTTATCATAATCAGTAAAATATTTTTTCAAAATATAAGCATAAAACTTTAGTTGTATGAAATATTCCTCAGCTCGTTTATCAATATCATCTATTTGAATGTTATCTGTTTTATAATCAACTATTATCAATTTGTCTTTTTCGAAAATTAATTTATCAATAATTCCATACAGGTAATGCTCTCCTTCTTCGCAATAAATTTCAATTTCATTTCTTGATTTGGAATTCATCAGATATTTATATTCTTTAGAAGAGCAAAATCTTTTCAGTTCTTCGAATATATTTTCTTTTAGCTTAATTTTTAATTCACCTTCTTTTATTGATTCTTCATCAATTTTTTTATCAATGAGATTTTCAAGTGTATCCAGAGTAACATTTTCTTTTAAGACTGAATGAATTATTCTACCTTTAACATCAGAATAAAATTTAATTTCATCATCTTCTTTTAAATTAAATTCATATTGGTTTCGGTATTTTTTTATCATATCATAAATTGTTGTGTATCCAAGTTCGTATGTTAATTCATATTTTACAGGACATTGATTATACATTGAGATTTTTGTGGCAGATATAATTTCCTTTTTTGGATGGTCTATTATTTTATCAATAAGAAATTCATTTACAGAAAAATCTTTTTCTTGCTTTTGAAATAATAACTGTGCTGACTTTAATTCTTTAACTAATGATATTTTCACTTCATAATCTTTATCATAAAAATTATAACCGCTTTCTTCTTTCTTCATAAATTTCACTTTGTCTTTCAATATAAACTCATCAACTGAAAAATCCAATTCCAGTCCCTCATTAATAAAATAAAAAAATGAATCTCGCTGCGGTTTAAAATCTTTATGTGTTAAGCTTATAAAAAGATAATTCATTGCTCTTGTTACAGCTACATAAAATAATCTTTTTATTTCCGCAACATTTTTTTTGTAATTAATATAATTGTAAAGTGCAGCCACTGGTGGTGTATAATATCCGTCGTAATAATCATCATTTAACGGAACTTTAACAAGAAAACCAAAAGTTTTATCAATATTCATACTTTTTGTTCTAACAAAATCTTCTTTTGTATAACCATTGCATCCATAAATAAATACCGCTTTATATTCCAATCCTTTTGCTTGATGAATTGTTAAAAATTTAACAGCATCTTCGTCTTTAACGATTTGTGCTTGACTCTCATCTTCAATTGTTTTAATTGAGTTTTTCAGAGCAAAAACGAAATCATATAAATTCTTAAAACTTTTTTTCGAATGACTTCTTGCCAGTGAAATTAACTTGTTGATATTTGCAAGTTCCTGTTCCGAATTTCTTTTAGATGCAATTACAGCCCAATAATTTGTATCGAGCAAAATTTTTCTTATTAATTCATAAAGTTCCGAGCTTACTGCCATATCTTTGTGTTTCAGGAGCTGGTTTACAATTCTTTTATAATTTTCATTTTGACTGGATTTATTAATTAACTTCTCAAAAAAATTTTTCCCTTCATTAAGTGATATCTCATATAGTTCTGTATCAGAAATTGTATAAAAAGGAGAGCGTAAAATTCCAATTAATGCGGCATCGTCATTTTGATTTATTAAAAATGAAAGATAATTGTAAATGTCATATATAATTTGCCGTTGATAAAATCCTTTGCCACCTATAATTGTATATGGAATTTTCTTTTTAATAAATTCTTTTTCGAGTTCTTCAAAATAATCTCTCTTTCTGCATAATATTCCTATATCTCTAAATTCTACTTTTTTATTTTCCCCCGAAGTAATTTCAATAATTTTATTTGCAACCATTTCGGCTTCAATAACTCCTTCGGCTGCATTGGCAAATAATAATTCAACAGCTCCTTCCTCAGTTTCATCTTTTGTGCATATCAATTCGCTGTATTCTACTTCGTTATAAAATGGGTCTGGATTTGAAAATAATTTAGAAAACAATGTGTTTGTAAAAAGTATAATTTGAGGTGCCATTCGAAAACTATGCGGGAGATTTAATAATTTCCCTTCTGGTTCACTGCTTTTTATTTCTTCTTTAGTTCTATTAAATATTTCAAGTTCGGCATCCCTGAACATGTAAATACTTTGTTTCTCATCTCCAACAACAAAAAGATTTCCAGTTCTCAATTCATCAAGAATCGGCATAAATATTTTATATTGAAGTTCATTAGTATCCTGATATTCATCAATCATTATGTATTTATATTTTTTCTGCAGATACAATTTTACATCATCAAGTTTCAATATATTCTGGGTAAATAAAAGAATATCTTCAAAATCAAGATAACCTCTTTGATGCTTTTTTTCGGAGTATACTTTTAGCACATAATCATAAATATCAACAAAGTTTTTCCCGAATCTTGCAAGTTCTTTATGCAGTTTATTGTCATTCTGTATGTCATAAAAATTTTTCATTATCGAAAATATTTCTTCAGCAGTATTTATTTCTCGGCTGAAGTTATCTCGATTTTTATTTAAGTAACCTGTTTTTCTGATTGTTCTCGTGCTATCTGTTAATATTTTTTCATCAATTAATTTTATAAAAGTAATTTTTTCATTTATTGATTCCGCCTTTGAATATTTTGAAAGAATTTCTGCAATATCAACTGCAATTTGACTTTTTTCATTTTGCTTAATAGCTTCATCATTAATTATTCTTACAGCATTTATTAATTCATCTATTTTATTATTGAACAATCGATTAAATAACTCTTCAAAAATTTTATCAAAATAATCTGCTATTTCATTTTCTGTTTTTGAGTATAAATCTTTAAGATGCTGGTCAATAATTTTTCTTGATCCTATAGAAGTTTTAATATGTTGAACAAGAATTTTTTTTGAACCAAAGAACCTGATTAAATATTTTAATTTATCTTGATATTCTTTATCTAAAATTAAATTGTTCAGCGATTCATCTATTGATAATTCTAATAATTCATCAGCTGTAATCTGGTCTATTGGATTAAAATTAACATCTATGCCAGCTTCGGGTGCAAATTCCTTAAGAACATTTACACAAAATGAATGTATAGTTGATATATTAGCAGAAACAAGTTGTCGTCTGATACTTTCTAATTTTTTTCTTGTGGTGTTATCATTTTCATTTTGAATTCTTTCATCTATTTCATTTGCAATTTTTTTATTAAGCTCGCCTGCAGCTTTATCTGTAAATGTAATAGCAACAAGATTTTCAAGCTGGACATCATCATTTAATAAAATATTTACAAATCTCTTTGCAAGAACAAAAGTTTTTCCCGAACCAGCATTTGCCGATAACAAAATATGACTTTTGTAATCAAGAGCATTTTGTTGATATTGTGTAAGCATACTTAAACAGCTGGAATTTTAATTAAAAAAGTAGTCCCATTTTTAGATGTTTTTTCAATTTCAATACTGCCTTCTATACTGTCAAGAAATTTTTTTGCCATGCTTAAGCCTAATCCCATTCCCTGTTTTTTTGTAGTAAAATTTTCTTCAAAAACCTTATCAACATATTCTTCAGGAATTCCAGTTCCATCGTCAGCAATCCGAAGATGACATAATTTACCTTCTGTTTCAGCAGTAATTAAAATATTTTTTGCATCAGCTTGAATAGAATTTCGAATAAGATTAATAATCGTTCTGCTTAAATGGTCACGGTCAGCATTCACAAATATCACATTCTTCAGTTCGTATTTTATCGATAACTTTACATCTGTAAACAGATTTATTGATTCTTCAATTACTTTTCTCAAATCAATTTTTTCAACATTTAATTTTGGCATTCTTGCAAAGTTAGAAAATTCAGAGGCAATATTTTTTAATACTTCAATTTGATTGATTACTGTTAAAGTAACTTTATTAAATATTTCATCAAACTTAGGAGATTTATCTTTATAAGCTGCAATTAATTGTTGAACTGATAATTTCATGGGAGTTAAAGGATTTTTTATTTCATGAGCAACCTGTTTAGCCATTTCCTTCCATGCAGCTTCTCTTTCAATTCTTGCCAGCTCAATTTGACTTTTCTTTAACTGTGCAACCATTTTATTAAATCCATTTGCAAGTTCATATATTTCACCAGAATATTTCCCTTTTACTTCAACATTTAAATCTCCGATTCCTACCGACCTCATAGCATTTGTTAATTTTCTGATTGGCAGTGAAATATGATTTGCTAAAATTGTGCTGAAAATAATAAGCAGAATCACTGCAAGAGAAATTATTCCAAACATAAAAACATTAATATCTCTTTCTTGTGCAAGATTTACCAATTCATTAAATATATCATTTATCTCAACAATATATTCCTCTTCTGAAAATAATATTTTAAAGTAAAGTGAATTATAATTTCTGCTTTCAAATTGATTTTTAAAAAATACTCTTTCATAACCCTTGTATTGTATATCGTAATAAATTTTAGCAGGAACAATCCCAGAAAATAATTTTGACTGATATAAATTTTCATTTGTGCTGAAGACAAAATTTTTATCAGAATATACTGTAAATTTCAATCCCAAATCCTCAGATGCTTTTGTAAATATCAGAGAAATATCATTTAAATCATTTTTTTCATATTTATGAAAATAGTTCTTTAATTGTTCAGATAATTTCAACAAATTATTGTAATTATATTCTTCGTTATTTATTTCCGTAATATCCTTAAAGTAAACTGAAAATATTATTAAAGGAACAATTGCAACTACTACAAATACTGCTGCTATCTTAATTCTGAAACTCTGGAAAAATTTCAACAATGATTTATAATTCCATAAAGCTGCAATGAATACAGAAAAAAGAATAATTAAAGAATGTATAAAAAATACTTTGAAAAAGTCTGATAAATTCCATGTGTAATCTTTTTCTTCTTTTCCAACTGCTAATATTCTGGAATTATCATCGGATAATTTAAAAACATAAAAAAGATATTTTTCTTTGTTCAGGTCAAGATACAACCATGCTTCGTTGAATTTAGTGAAGTCGGCATTAAAGAATTTTTTTATGTCCTCCTGAGATAATGTAACTGAACCATATGCTTTAGATATTTTATTATTATGGAAATAAAATATCTTAACTCTTTCTAAATCTATTGCTGATGAAATTCCCTGCTGTTCAGCAAGGAAATATTTCGGTATGTTTAAAAATCTAAAATTAATATCCTCGAATAAAACTCCAATAACCGCATAACCTAAAATACCATCATTATTTTTTATAACTGATATTCCTTTAATTAAAGTTTCATCACCGAATATATTTGGTAATATTTTAATTGTAATATCACTTGATAAATCATAATCTGCCAATACATTTTCAGTTACTGGAATATTTTGTTTGAATGACGAGAAAGAACCTTTTAATTTTTTTTCTTTATCATAAAAATTAATAAATGATGGAATTGACTCATTATGCAGCAAACTTTTAGTCCAAGTAATAAATGCTAACGAATAAAAATTTTTATTTTTCTCAAATACATCAATAACATTTTTATTATTTTGAATTTCTTCCAGCGTTTGGTAAATCATAAACTGATAAATATTTTGATTAGCTCGCATTAAATCCTGAGCTGTAGTTTTTAATGATTCTCTTTCTATTTCAGAATTGTAATATGTCAGCAGACTCACAGTTGCTATTGAAGCTCCAAATGCAATGCATATACATTTAACAAAATTATTATAATTCTCAAATAATAATAAATATGCAATAAGAAAAAGCACGGTGAAGAATACAATACGAATTGCTGGAGTACCCTGAGGTTGTTTTTGAATACTATCAAATATCCAACCAGATATTTGCAAAAGAATGAATAACGATGCAAATAATTTTAATGATGAATTTTTATACCCTTTATATGGATTAAAAGAAAACAGTAATATTAATAATATTATTGAAAACAAAATTGCTGAGATTCCAAGAAGTAAAATATTTAAATCCATCAAAAAAGTTGGAGCATCAGGTATAAGATTAAATTCTTTAAAGTAACGAATAGTAGAATCAAAAATTACACTCCGAAGCGATGCACCTAATCCTCGCCAGACAAGTAATAACAAAAAAGTAAATATAAACCACAATGGAATAAATATATGCCACGAGTTTTTGAAACTTTTATTTGATAAAAAATATTTTAATGCATAACTAAATCCAATTGCTACAATAAATAAAACAGTAATTATTGTGATAGTAAATTCAAGTGGTGAACGAACGATACCAAAAGCGAATGTTGACGAAAAATATGATGCATTAGTTAATGAATTTCTTAAGTATGATGATGGGAAGTTAAAGATAAACAGCAATAATCTAATTGAGGCTGCTATTGAAGTATATAAAATGAATCTTAATAAATCGTTTTTAAGATTTTTAATTCTAGGGAATAATAACCATATTAAATCAAAAAAAATTAATAACAATAAAATTTGTTGAAATGTTTTAAAACGGTTGCTTATATCATTCAATATAAAATCAACTGCAGGCTTTTCGAATATTACTGTAGCGATTCTGCTTTTATCATTCATTAAATGGAAAGTGTGAAATCTTCCATCTATTTTAATTGTTTCAATGCTGTTGTAAACTATCTCTACATTAGTATTTAGTATTTGAGAAAGTGATTCAGACCAGTTAATAAATTCTTCCTTATTCCCAAGATTATATTTTTTTTCAACTGGAATATTAACTGACAGATAAAACAATTTATGACCTTGTTGAAGTGTATCAATTAAAGTTAAGTATACATACAAGTCGTTATCAAAAAAGAATGGGGTGTTTGTAAATTCAGAATTCAAATATTCTGTTTGATTTAGAAATGATTTTGAATTCCAGAACAGTAATTGTTTTTGTTCATCATAAATCTGTAATATCAAAGAAGAATATTGCTGAAGATTATGTATTAATTCATCATTCAAATTTATTGAGCGGATATCTTTCTTTATTTTTTTAGCACTATAAAAATGTAATTTTAATTTTTCATTAAAAGAGTTTTGAACTAAACTTTCGTTACTTTTTATTCTTTCTCTGACAAGATATTCCCAGTTATTTTTATATCTTCTTAAGAATATTGGGCATAATATTCCTGATAATAGCAGCAGAATTATTAAACAAATTAAGATAATTCCTTTTATACCAACTCTTGACAAATAAAATCTCATTTAAAACTTAGTTAATTGTGATTTGTGAAATTCGCCATTGATTATTGATTAATTGTAACGAAATAAATACAACTGATGCCCCTCTAATTCCATTATTATTATATCTCAAAATTCCCGATGCAAATGGATTAGTTGAATCTGTTACAATATTTGTAAGCTTAAAAGATATTGGTTTGTAAATGCTTAAAAAATCTTTTATAACATAATATGATTGATTTGCACTAAAATAACCCGAGTTGCCGTTTTTTAGACTTATAAAATTTTTTTCTGAGAAGTAACCTGCAAATTTATCAACAGCATTATTATTTAATCCATCTTCGATATGAATAAAAATTTTGTTTACATCTGCAATCTTAATATTCTGAGAATAATTTTCTGATGCATAAGAAAAGATTAATAGTGTGAAAAGAATCACAGTTAAATTATAAAAAGCATTTTCAATAAAACTTTTCAATTCAAAGTCCTTAAAATTTTTGACACAATAATCGACATCAATAAAATAAATTAAAAGAAATAAAAAAGCATATCCCTATAGAGGAATATGCTTTTAAGCAAACTAAAATGAAATAAATCTCATTTACGAATAATATTTAGAGGCATATTATTTCGATTAAAGTTACTTGCACTTCTTTTTAATTCTCTATTGCCTTCTGCAATTTGATATGCCCAATCAAATACCATTCTTTCTTTTGTTATATTTTTTATTCTGATTTTGGCATAATGATTATCCCATGTCCAGATTACATAGGTATGACCAATTATAGCTTCAGCATACTTAACATTTTCTTCTGATTTTTTAGTAACCCATCCATCAAGAGGTGCATAACTTACATCATATATATCTCTTGTTTCTCCCATATCTTGTATATCAGTATCTTCCCAAACAGTTACATAATATGTTCCATTATAATTTTCAAAAAAGAAATCTGCATTATCACTATTGTAAGGTACCACCTGATAATTACTGAAATCATAACCTGAATTATTTGGTGAAATATTGTAATCAAAAACTGCCTGATTAAATCCTTCAGGACGCGGAGTATCATAAACTACATCTTTACTAAGTTCACTTTCATTGTTATTATAATCATATGCTGTCACGGCATAATAATAGGTAACACCATTTTCGCATCCATCATCAATAAAATAATTATCGCTTGTGTTTCCGATTAATGTATATTTTCCATTGTAAGAATAACTATAGTAAATATTATAACCAGCAACATCTTTTTCAGGACTGTGATCCCAGTAAATGTCAACTCTTCTATCTCCTGTTATTGTTCTAATATTTGTAGGAGGTGAAGGCGGAGTATCATCAAATCGGTCATTAACATACACATCACATCCGATAAGCAAGAATGATGCAATTATAAAACCAATTAATAAATTCAGCTTTTTCATTTTTTTCTCCATAAATGTTGGAGAAAATAACTCAATTGATATGCCAGTAAGAATACTTAAAAATTCTCTAAAAATAAATTACAGAAAAACAACTTGTATTTATTTTAATACACTATTGATTAATATTTCAGAATACTTTATATGTTTAAAAATTTATCTTCAAAGAACATTTTTCTTTTATTAATTACAGCAATGGATTTTCCAGTAAGAAGGCGTTTATCAAAAGGGGAGTTTTTTGATTTTGATTTAAACTTAGAAACATCTACAGTCCATATTAAATCTTTATCAAAAATTGTAAGATTTGCTTTCTCTCCTTCTTTAATTAATGGAACAGGAATGTTCAAAATTTTTCTTGGATTGATTGACAATTTTTCAACTAATTGTGATAAAGTAAGATGTTTTTTATGGACAAGCTCGCTCAATGCTAAACCCAACTGTGTTTCTAATCCAATAATTCCATTTGGTGCATAGATAAATTCCATTTCTTTCTCTTCAATAGAATGAGGTGCATGGTCGCTTGCTATGCAATCAATTGTTCCATCTTTTAATCCTTCAATTATTGCTTGAACATCTTCACTTGTACGCAGCGGGGGATTCATTTTAAAATTTGTATCGTATGTTTTTAGAGATTCATCTGTAAGTGTAAAATGATGCGGTGCTGCTTCTGCAGTAACTTGAATTTTTTTCTTTTTTGCCTGGCGAACAAATTCGACTGCATTTTTTGAACTAATATGTGCAATATGAACTTTTGCACCTGTAAACTCAGCCATTAAAATATCACGCATAACAATTAAATCTTCAGCAACACTCGGAATTCCAGGCAGACCAAGAATTGTTGAGACTATGCCTTCATTCATTGCCCCGCAAGCTAAAGATTCATCTTCACAATGTTCTATTATTGGAACATTCAACATTTGAGCATATTCCATTGCATGTCTTAATATGCCAGCAGTTTTTATAGAATTTCCATCATCAGAAAATGCAACAGCACCAGCTTCAACTAATTCATACATTGGAGCTATAGCTTCACCTTTTCTTTCAAGTGTGGCCGCTCCAATTGGATAAACCTCAACAAGAAGGTCTTTAGATTTTTCTTTTATATATGTGACAACTTCAGCAGAGTCAATATTTGGACTTGTATTTGGCATACATGCAATTTCTGTAAATCCACCTGCAGCGGCAGCAATACATCCTGTTTCTATTGTTTCTTCATCTTCTCTGCCGGGTTCTCTTAAATGAACATGCATATCAAATAATCCGGGAACGCAATATTTATTTTCGAAATCAAAAACTTTTGATGTTTTGAAATCTTCTTCTGTAAGATTTCCAATTTTTTTTATTATTCCATCTTCAATGAATAAATCATTTTTTTCATTAAGATTTTGATAAGGATTAAGGAGGATAACTTGTTTTAGTATTATTCTCATTTTTCACCTTTTAATTTACCATTGTGCCCAGTAAATAAAGAACTGCCATTCGAATGGCAACTCCATTTGTTACTTGATCTAAAATAATTTGATAAGGTCCATCGGCTACTTCAGATGAGAGTTCAACACCTCTGTTTATTGGACCTGGATGAAGTATTACAATATTTTTATTATTCTTTTCTATTCTATCTGATGTAATACCAAAATAATTATGGTATTCTCTTGTTGAAGGAATTCTTCTACCTGCATCTCTCTCAAGTTGAATTCTAAGAACATTTAATACATCATTATTAGCTATTGCTTTATCGATGTCATGCAATACTTTTACTCCAAGAGATTCAATGCCCATTGGAATCATTGTTGCTGGTCCACATACAGAAACATTTGCACCCATTGTTTTCAGCCCAAATATATTTGACATTGCTACTCTGCTATGAGCAATATCTCCTACAATGCAAATATTTAATCCTTTCAATGTGCCAAATTTTTCTCTTATCGAATACATATCGAGCAGTGCCTGAGTAGGATGTTCGTGCAAGCCGTCACCTGCATTAATAATATTTGCTTTAGTAATTCTTGTTAAGAATTGCGGCACACCAGCAGATTGATGTCTTACTACAATCATATCAACTTTCATGGCTTCAATATTTCTAACTGTATCTTTAAATGTTTCACCTTTTTTTGTACTGCTTGTTGATGTTGAAAAATTAATAGTATCAGCCGATAATCTTTTTTGAGCAATTTCAAAAGAAATTCTCGTGCGAGTTGAATTTTCGTAAAAAAGATTTACGATTGTTTTGCCCTGAAGTGTGGGAACTTTTTTAATTGGTCTTTCAAGTACTTCGCGAAATGTTGTTGCAGTATCCAAAATTAATTGTATATCTTCTTTTGGAACCCCATACAAACCCAATAAATGTCTGCTTGATAGTGCCATATTTTTCTCTCTTAATTTTTATTTGGAACATTAACTAAATAGATAGCATCTTCACTATCAATTTCTTTAAGTCTAACACGAATTTCTTCGTTAATTGAAGTTGGAATATTCTTGCCAACAAAGTCGGCTTTAATTGGTAATTCACGATGACCTCTATCGACCAGAACACAAAGCTGAATTGTACTTGGTCTTCCTAAATCCATTAATGCATCCAGAGCTGCACGAACTGTTCTGCCTGTGTATAAAACATCGTCGATAAGTATTACATCTTTTTCATTAATATCAAATGTAATATTTGTAACAGAAACTTCCGGTTGTTTTAGTCTTGTTCTAAAATCGTCTCTATAAAGTGTTACATCAAGTACACCAAAATCCGGCTCAAAATTTTCAATTTCTTTTATTTTTGATTTAATCCGATTTGCAATAAATTCACCTCGAGTTCTCATTCCAATTAAAACAATATTTCGAGAACCTTTATTTCTTTCAAGAATTTCATGAGCCAGACGAGTTATTGTTCTGTTTAGTCCCTCTTCGTCAACTATTTTTGCTTTTATATCCATAATTATTACCTCTATATAAAAAAAATCCTCGTTGACATATCGTCTCCGAGGAATCTTTAATTAAATAATTGAATTATTAGCATTCCTTTTTATCTCTCTGGATAAAATTAAAGGATAATTTTCAATGCAAACTTATATGAATGCCTCTTTAAAGTAAAGAGGTATAATTTTATTATTACTGAATCTTAAACTCAATTCTTCTGTTCATTGCTCTGCCTTCAGCAGTATTGTTGTCGGCAACTGGATTAGCTTCGCCGTAACCTACTGCTTTGAGTCTATTTGCACTAACACCTTTCGAGATTAAATAATTCTTGACAGCATCGGCTCTTTTCTGTGATAGTTTTTTATTATATGCTTCCGAACCAATATTATCAGTATAACCTTGAATTTCAACATTTAGGTTTGGATTTTCAAGTAAAGTTTTTGCAGCATCAAAAAGAATTGGATATGATTCGGGAGTAATTTTAGCACTATTAAATTCAAAATTAACTCCAACTAATACCCATTTTTCTGCTTTAGCAGGAGTGCTTACAGGTTTTTCAACTACAACTTCTTTTACAACTTCGCGTGGGATGTATCTTTTTACAATTTCTTCAATTCTTTCATAATCAACTTTTGAAACTCCTTCTACACTTAAACCTGAATAAAGTTGACAAAGTTTGGAAGGTTCTCCTTTAGAAAAGTAATAGAGTACACCAAGTTTTGCTGTCATATAAGAATCTTTTCCATTTATTTCACCCACACCTAAAGCTCCATCAAATTCAGAATTAGCAACAAGATTATAACCTGCCTCTGAAATCAATTTCAAACAGGAAGTTAATTCCCATTCCAATCCCACACCGCTATTAAATTGAAAAGCTAAAGCATTGTCATCCAATGTGGGAGTAGCTTTATTAGTAAGCATACGATAATCAAGCCCACCACCTAAAAACAAATATGGTGAAACTGATTCACATGGGACTATATAAAATAATGCATCAAGATTTCCCTGAAGTACATTTGTCTTAGATGTATTTACAGGTGTTCCCCATTTACCTTCTAAATGAAGATATGAGCCTGTCAAACGAAGACCGACATGTTCTGTAAAATTTCTTTGCAACGACAAAAATCCACCGAAGTTTTTATCTGCAGCAGTGACGTTAACATTAATAAATCGCGGATAAGTAAATCCTGCTCCAAGCGACCAGCTATTTTTAGCCAGCTGAGCCTGTATTGTAATTGTTATAAAAAAAATTGATAAACCTATTAATGTAAATTTTTTCATCTTACCCTCCTATTTAATTAAATTCATTTTTATATCAGCATTAAAAACAATATTTTTGCAAATAAAAATCGGGGTGTAGCGCAGCCCGGTTAGCGCGCTTCGTTCGGGACGAAGAGGTCGAGAGTTCAAATCTCTCCACCCCGACAATAATTTATTTACTATAAAGTAAAAACAAACTTTCATAATTTTTCCTGCTCTAATTTTAAGAATCAAACAAATCACACAAACATTTTTACCCCAAAATTTCAATAACTGCAATCTAATACAACTTAGACTCGATTAATTTTTTTCAGATTCACATTAAGTTCAACTTATGGGATTGAACAAAAGGATTGATATTTAATAAAATAAATACAATAAAAAATTATTCATGAAATAAATTTTGTTCAATCCCTTAATTCATTTTAAAAAACATTGTTCTTAAAATTGATCAATCATTATTAAATTATATTATCCACCAATTCCCTGATCATGCTTTTTAACCCAAGTCCAGTTATCTCGTACTTTTTTATAAATTTTAAAATTAACTGTTACTTGAGCTGATTGATCGCCAAGAGTTACTGTGCCTGAAATAGAGACCAAAAATCTTTGAACTACAGCAGACCAAACCCATGTCCCTCTTTCATTTGGTGCATTAGGAATATAATGGTCATCTTTTCCATCTCCATCAAGATCTTTCTTATATTCACTTGGTAAATCTGGTTGCGGTGTAGCAATATAAGAAATTGTAACGGGTTGAATTTGACCTTGTGCATTCATTCTAAAATCATAAGCAGAGAAAACATCAATACTGCCAATTATATTTCTAATCCAGGCATCGCTTAAATCACCAGATTTTTGTGTAATATTTATTATAGGTGTATATGAATGTTGAACTGACTGCCCGTTAGCTACAATTTGCTCAGCAGCATCGGCTTGATTATCACTAAAACTTGTCTGCGTAAAAGTACCACTTTCTCCAACGCTATGAAAAGAAAAACTAGTTAATTGAGCAGATGCAGTCTTTCCATCGGCGTCGACAATTGCAATTCCTTCAGATTCCCAAATCAAAGTGTTAGGATTCAACTTTAATAAAGTCAATTGTTTTCCTGGTGTCGCAGTATAAGGCAGCGGGAAAGTAACAGTAACGGGCTGGAGAAATCTTATACCAGTTGGTTCGAAGTTTGCTGCAGAAGCAATCACTTTATTTGAGCTTAAAGGCAGCGGCACTACATTATTGACAGTAAGCGAGGCAGCCGTAATAGCTGTATTCTGCGGCAATGCATTAGGTGGAACTTGAAGTGTTAATGCTTTACCAGAAACAGATTCTATCGAACCAGTTACTACCTGTCCCCCGCTTGCTGCAATTATATTTTGTGTTGTTCCAGTGATTTTTGTTAAATAAGCTACTGGAACCGTAGAAGTGTAATTCGACTTATTTATAGTTGCAACAACTTTTTTTACACTATAAGAAGCTGCAGACGCACTAACATTTAATTTTGCCCCTGGAATATTAGTTACATCATACTGATATTTACCTGATGCATCTGTAGCTAGTGTAGTAAGTATATCTCCATTTTCATTCGCAAGAATAACTGTAGCACTTTGTATTCCAGCTAATGTAACAGCATCTTTTACATAACCACTTAAAACAAGTGCAGCTGGCGGCGTAACAGGTGTAGGAGGTGCTGGTACAATGGGAGCTGTCTTTGTACTTTCACAGCTTATAAAAATTGTAGCCGAAAGAATGATACTAATTATAACAAGATAACTTGTTAATCGTTTGTTTTTTGTTAACATACATTACTCCTATATTATTATGAATAATTAATTATTTACTCTCTTCAATAAAAAACTTGGATTGTATTTTTTTAATGTTCTAAAAAATGAATTACCAGTATTATAAGTTACCCCAATCATTGCAGGAATTTCTCCTTTCACTCTATATTCCCACCTAAAAGTTTCAGCAGTTCTAATTCTTATTAATGATGGATTACTATATAAAGATGGAAACAATGGTATGCTAAAATTAAATCCACCGTTCGATTGTTTATTATTAGAACGTACAACAAAAAAACCAATTTCAACTTCGCCAAATTGCCTGTTTACATCAAATCTTATGCTTTTATCACCATATAAAAATTTACCAGCTGTCATTCCAATTGTTAAATCATATTTATTAATTCTGTATTCAACATTCATATTAAAAGTCCATAAGTATAAATCAGAATAAAAAATTTTTTTATTCATAAACGACATATAACCTGTGTAACCTGTATTCACTCCAGTAATTAAATTGCCGTTGTAAAAAATTTTTTTGATAGATATATCAAATCCATATCTATTCTCTGTAAAATAACCTGCTGAAGATGAAAAAAAATAATTTTCCGGTAATCTAAAATTTTGATTTAATGAAATTATGCCAGGTCGTATATAATCACCTTCTCCCGGAAATTCATTATAAATAGGAATCAATATTTGTGTTACTATGTTCATGCCTTTCCAAAAAGTAGTATTAACTTCAGGTACAAAATTTATTTGCGCTCTCACTGGATTTGAGTAATCACCAAATTGTCCTCTAAAACCTGGATTTAGTACTAAATCAAATTTATAATCAGATTCGTTTTCAAATAAAAATTTTTCATTTAGAAATTCTTTATCAACATTATAAGAAACTATCATCCTATCTTCTAATTGCTTTTTGTTGATAATGCCTTTTTTATATTTCTGATAATCTTCATTATTATACTTAAAAGAAATTAGAGGCACTTTATTTTGCATAACAATCAACTCAATCATTTTAAGCTGACTAAATTCAGATAATATATTCATAACATTTCTTAATGCTTCAACATTATATCTGTAAACACGGTTTTCAAGTAGGATTAAAAGTTTTGCAGAATCAATTCTTACACTTACATTCTCAAAACCTTTTTGAGTTAACAAATCAATAATTTTTTCTTCGGGATTTGCTTTCCCAAAAGTCACTAAATTCAATAGTAGGAATAAAATTATTGCCCTTAAGAGTAATTGCTTCATATAACACTTATTGCAATTACTTGCAATCATTAATTTTATAAATAAGGGAACCAAAAACTACCGGAGACCCTCTTGTACATGTGAAATATAAGTTATTAATTATTTAATATCAAAGATTTTTTTATGAAATAAAAATTTTTGTGCTAATTTTATTTAAGTACATTTTACAATTTAAACTTAATTTCAGGAGAATTAAATTATGGCAGTCAATCACTCATTCGATATAGTTTCAGAAATCAATTTTCAAGAAGTTGATAATGCAATCAATCAAGCTTTAAAGGAAATACAGCAGCGTTATGATTTGAAAGATTCTAAAACTGAACTTATACTTAACAAAAAAGAAAAAATAATCACATTAATTACAAAAGATGAATATTCAAGAAAACAATCTATTGACATTCTTCAATCAAAATTTATTAAAAGAGGATTATCTATTAAAGCAATGAAATTAAATGAACCACAAACTGCTGCAGGAAGAACAATAAAACAAGTAATAACATTGCAGCACGGAATTTCAAAAGATAATGCAAAGCTGATAACAAAAATGATTAAAGAGAGCAAGATAAAAGTAAATGCACAAATTCAGGATGAACAAATCAGAGTTACTTCCCCAAAGATTGATGACCTTCAAGCTGTAATAAAATTAATTAAAGATGCTGATTTAGATTTTCCTGTACAGTTTGTTAATTATAAATAAAAAAAGAGCCTCCAGAATATCTGAAGGCTCTAATCTAACATCAAATTAAAAACTATATCTCAAACCTATCTGCATTCTCCAACGAGATGCCATATCGCTTATTTGTGCTGCTTTATTGTTATTTGGTTTAGAGAATGAATATACAGGTCTTGTATTTAATTCAGCTTTAGAGTTTACATTTCCATTTTCATCAACTCTGCCTTGATATGTAACGATACGATATGTTGAACTGCCAACGCTTTCAACTTTTCCCCATTCGCTGTTGAGTAAATTAAGAACATTAAGGATATCCACTGATAACTGGAATCTGCCAATGCCCCATAAATCTGGAATATCCTGTGTTACTCTTAAATCTAAATATTGCTGCCAAGGTTCTTTTGCACCATTTCTTTCTGCAATCTTACCACGATTTGCATTTAAGTAATCATCATTCTTAATGAATGCTTCTAAATCATCATACATTTTTGAATCTGCAGGCACATATTGTTTATTAACAATTTTACCTAAAAGTATTTCTGATTTATTTCTTGGGATATAGAACAAATCATTCTGGTCAAACCCATCATTATTTAAATCACCATACACAATGTATGAATATGGGGAACCGCTTTGACCATTGTAGAATAAGGAAATTGTTGTTGGAGCATTCTTAAAGAATTCTTCTGTATAAGAAACAGAAGCAAATACACGATGTTCAACTTCCCATTGAGAAGTAGTAAGCTTTGGACTATTGGGGTCAATATCAATTGGATTATATCTCATTTGTGATTGAGCCTGAGATGAGTTCAAGCTGTTCTTGTCTTTTGCCTGTCCATATGTATAGCCTGCATTAACTGAAAATCCTCGTGCAACATTTCTTTGTACCTGGAATACCAAATTATATTGATAGCCGGAACTTGTGTTATATAACTCAAGAACATCATAGAAATTACCACCGCCAGAATTTGTTCCACCATAAATTGGACGACCATCAAGACCAGTTCCAATCATAGAAACTTTTGCAATTGGCGAATTCAAATTAACTTTTCTATAAAGCATTTCATTCAGGTTTTTGGAATACAATACTTCAAATGTTCCAATAAAACCTAATGGTAATTGTTGATCAACACCAACATTAAATCTTAAAAGTTGTGGAAGTTTTAAATCTGGATCTACTAAATCTATTTCTGATTGTAATCTTGCAGAACCTGTTCCAGGATCTCCTGCTATGTATTGATTATATGGGTCAGCTCTAAATTGCAATCCAGTACCTTGATTTCTTACTTCTGCAGTAAATGTTCCCGCATTACCAAAATTATTTGACATCCATACATACGGAATTCGTCCCGTAAATACACCTAAACCACCACGAACTTGAGTTGTTCTGTCGCCTGATGCATCCCAGTTAAATCCTATACGAGGTGACCAGAGTAAATTTCCACTTGGAACTCTGTTGGTTTTGTAATCCGGGAAGTATTGTGGAACCAATGGATTTTCATCTGGAGTATCAGGAAATACTGGAACATCAATACGTAGTCCATAATTGAGTTTTAATCTTGAAGAGACAGTCCATTCATCCTGAACATAGAAACCAAATTGAAGAACAGAAAATTCAGCTGCAGGAATTGCTTTAGGATCTCGTGGGTCTCCTTTTCTTGAATAAACTCTTTGATAGAATGAAATTTTATCTGCAATAAAGTCATCCAGACTATTATATTCGTAATAACCAAATGCTGAACGAGCAAAAAGATTTGAGAATTTGAAAAATTCATTGTGAGTTCCAATTGTAAAAGTATGATCACCAGCAAAGATATTGAAGTTGTCTGTAAATTCAATAATATCCTGGTCTAATCTGTTTGCAGAAGAAAATCTATCAGGACCTGCATAAAAACTAAATGTACCGTTTAATTCTTTAATCAATACTTCTGGAGCATCAGCTGAAATTCCTTTTCTTTTATCACGTATCATAGTATATCCAGCAATAAGTTCATTTGACATTGTATTGCCAAAAGTGCTGTTCAAAATTAAAACTGTCGAGTTTGTTGTGTTACTCATTTTATAAGGCTGGGTATCAAACAACAAAGTATTTACCTGACGGAAATTATAAAACTTGTCTGCTGAAGCATCAACAAAATTATGTCTTAATGTTAATTTATGATTAGTAGCAAGGTTATAATCAAATCTTAAGAATAATTTTGTACTGGGTTGATGAAGTGTTACATCGTTATAGGTACCTGCATTAAATCCTTTTGCTGCGAGTGCTGCTTTAACCTGATCAGCAAGTGCTCTTAAATCAGCTGGAGTTTTTCCGCCGTAACCGCTGATTAAAGAAATGTTTGGGGCAGGATTATCATAAGCAGTTAATTCACCATTAACAAAGAAGAATAATTTATCTCTTAAGATTGGTCCTCCAACTCTAAATCCATATTGGTAATCCTTAAATTCATCTACTGCTTTAGAAGTTACACCATTATTTTTATACTTTCCAACTAAATCTTGATTTCTTCCATAGAAATATACAGAACCAGAAAGAATATTTGTTCCGCTTCTTGTAATTGCATTAATTCCACCACCGGTAAAACCGCTTTGTCGAACATCATAAGGAGCAATAACTACCTGAAACTCACTGATAGCATCAAGGCTTATTGGATTTGTGAATGTTTGACCACCCGGAGTACCTGTGCTACCTAATCCAAATAAGTCATTATACTGGGTTCCATCAATTTGTATATTGTTATAACGACTTGTTCGACCTGCAGCACCTAAATTTGTTCCAGAGAATAAAGGTGAAAGTTTTGCAAAACTTTGAAAACTTCTGCTTACGGTTGGCATAGCTTCAATAGCACGAGGAGTAACGGTTTGAGCAGCTCCAGTTCTTGCTTGACTTAAAATTGCACCCTTTTCTGCAGTGACTGTAACACCGCTTAGTTCTACTGCTTGTTCTGGCAGCTTAAAATCAATTCTTAAATTTTGCCCTAATTCAAGTGAAAAACCTTCTTCCACCTGAGTAGTATATCCCACATAAGAAACTGTTACTTTATAAGGACCTCCTACTCTCAAACCAAGCAGATTATATCTTCCATCTTCTCTTGAAGTAGTTCCATATTGTGTTCCTGAAGGCTGGTGTACTGCTATGATATTAGCTCCCGGTAATGGATTTCCATTCTGATCAACTACTTTACCATTTAGAGCTGCTGATGTAACGCCTTGTGCAAGTAAAGACGTTCCCATCATAAATAAAAATAAAGTTATTAGAGAAAATAATTGTTGAACTTTTTTCATATACACTCCTCATTGGTTTGTAGATTATTAAATAAAAGATACTTACTTCTTTTGGAGATAAAAAATTTTTTATGCAGCTAAATATCAGGGGATTTAATTTCATATACAAGTTTTAATTCAGAGTTAATAATTATTTAATACTCTGATAAAATCCTAAATGAAAATTTTTCCTAATAGAAAATAGGAAAATACTTTTAATAGCAAAAGGATTTTTTATTTTTTATGCTCTTTAAAATTCTTTCTTATGTGTTAAATTTTAACTTAGCTATATTTGTAATATCAAAATCATGGAATTATCATGAAAAAATTAATTTATAAACTATTACTACTACTAATTTTAATTCAAATTTCTGTTTTTGCACAAAAACCCTATGTAATTTTAATTTCATTCGATGGTTTTCGATGGGATTATTTGAACCGTGGAATAACGCCAAATCTAGAATATATTCGCAATGAAGGAGTATCCGCAATTTCTCTCAGACCTTCATTTCCTTCTAAAACTTTTCCAAATCATATTTCTTTAATCACAGGAATGTATCCAGAAAATCATGGAATAATTAGCAACAGCTTTATTAATCCATTTAATAATCAAAGATACAGGATGAGCGATACAAATGCAGTCCGCGACGGAAAATGGTATCTTGGCGAAGCATTCTGGGAAACAGCAGAAAGAAACGGCATTAAAACAGCAAGTTACTTCTGGCCGGGCTCTGAAATAAGAATTCCTTATAGACATCCATCTTATTTCGAACTTTACGACCACAATCGTTCATATCAGAAAAAAATTAAAGGAGTAATTGACTGGCTGAAATTACATCCATCTGAAAGACCTCATTTCATAAATTTATATTTTCATGAAACTGATACTTATGCTCACGACAATGGAACTAATTCAGAAGAAACTAATAATGCAATTAAACATCTTGATAATGTAACCAGTTATCTTCTAAACGAATTAAAAAATATTAATATGATTGACAGCGTTAATATAATTATTGTATCCGACCACGGAATGACTGACATCTCCAGAGAGAAATCTATTAACATTGAAAAGTTATTGGAAAATTACAATTGTAAATTTGAAGATGATGGCCCTATAATGATGATTGATCCGCCCGCTAAGTATTTCAAAGAAGTTTATGATATTCTTAAAAAAAATGAGAACCACTACAAAGTATATTTGAAAGAAGAGATGCCAGAATATTATCATTACAATAAACATCCTTTTATATTTCCTATAATTATTGTTGCTGATTTGGGATGGTCATTAATACGCAATTCAAAATCTAATTGGATAAATACAACAAAAGCAAATCATGGATACGACAATAATCAACTTGATATGCATGGAATTTTTCTTGCAATCGGTCCAAAGTTCAAAAAAAATTATAGAACTGGAACACTCTGGAATATTGATTTATATCCATTGCTTTGCAAAATATTTGATATTCATCCGCGCTCAAACATTGATGGAAAACTTGAACGAATTGAATTTATTTTAAAAGAAAATTAAACAACAATATGAACAATAATTTACTTAAAATAAATTACGAGAAACATAAACTTGCAAATGGACTTGAAGTTATATTATATCAAGACAAAAGTCTTCCTATTGTTGCAGTTAATATCTGGTATCGGGTTGGTTCAGCTAACGAATCAAAAGGTAAAACTGGATTTGCTCATTTATTCGAACACATGATGTTTCAAGGTTCCAAGCATATACCCAAAGGTGAACATTTTAGATTAATTCAGGAAGCCGGCGGCTCACTGAATGGTTCTACTTCGTTCGACAGAACAAATTATTACGAAACAATTCCTTCTAACTATCTTGAATTAGCTTTGTGGTTAGAGTCAGACAGAATGGGATTTTTACTGCCTGCATTGACAGAAGAAAAATTAAGCAATCAAAAAGATGTTGTTATGAATGAAAGAAGACAAAGGTATGAAAATCAACCTTATGGGCTTGCGTGGGAAATTCTGCTTTCAAATTTGTTTACGCCTAATCATCCTTATTCATGGCCTACAATTGGATGGATGGAAGACATTAAGAATTTCAAACTCGATGATGTAATAAATTTTTTTAAGACTTATTACAGTCCAAATAATGCTACGCTCGTAATTGGGGGGAATTTTGATTTTGACAAAGGAATCAAATTAGTTGAAAAATATTTTGGAGAAATTCCATCAAATAATTCAATACCTGAAGTTAAAAGTCCCGAACAAAAATTAGATGATTCTAAAAAAATTATTCATGAGGATAATGTTCAGCTGCCAAGAATTTATTTAGCATGGCATTCAGATAAAATTTTTGGGAAATATGATGCATCTCTTGATATTCTTTCCGATATCTTAACTTCATCTAAAAATTCAAGACTCACAAAATCACTTGTTTACGAAAAGCAAACTGCTCAGGATGTTAATGCTTTTCAATACTCTGGTAAATATGCGGGAATGTTTATAATTATTTCAACTGCTAAATCAGAAATATCCCTCGAAGAAATTAAAAAAGAAATTTTTGTACAAATAAATTTGCTTATTAATAACGGAATCTCTGATGAAGAATTAATCAGGTCAAAAAACAGTATAAAATCTCACTACATTTACTCACTTCAAAAGCTTGATGTAATTGTTGACCAAATAAATAATTATAATTTTTATTTAACTGAGCCCGATTCTTTTATGTTCGATTTAAAGCGGTATGAAAATGTAACAAAAGAAGATGTTATTGAAACAGCAATAAAATTTCTAACAAATCCTTATGTTGAATTACACATAATTCCAAAGAGTAAATAATATGATTGATAGAACAAAAGCACCAGTTCCTTCTGATAACATTACTTTCGAAATACCACAGATTAATAATTTTATATCTTCGAATGGATATGAAATATTTTTTACCTGCAAAGAAAAACTTCCAATTGTAAGTTTCAATGTTATTTTATTTAGTGGCAGTAAATATGACCCTGAAAATAAAAATGGACTGGCTCTTCTAACTTCTTTTCTTATTGATGAAGGAGCAGGCAAATACGATGCATTTCAATTAAGTAATGAGTTTGAAAAACTGGGCACTATATTCAGCATTACTGTTAATCATGATACATTTGCTTTATCGATTTTATCACTTAAAGAAAATTTTGAACGTTCACTTGAATTGCTTTCAATAATATTAAACGAGCCGCGATTTGATGAAAAAGATTTTCAGCGTGAAAAGAAAAAACTTATTAATAAAATAAAGCAGCTAAAAGACGAACCTGCGTACATCGCTTCTACTGTATTTGATAAACAAATATTCCAAGAGTGTTACTATGCATATCCTTCAATTGGTTATGAACATACAATTAATAATATTACTCTTGATGATGTAAAAGAATTTTATAACAAATACATAAAAAATTCTAAAAAGAAATTTATAGCAGCTGGTTATTTACAGCAGGAAGAAATCTCCAGACTAATTGATAAATATTTCACTTCAAATGAAATTATTCTGCCAGAATTAGAATTAAAACTTCCTAAGAAAACATCAACAAAATTTTTTATTGTTCACAAAGAAAATTCTGCACAAGGAGAAATTAGAATTGGTCATCTTGATGGATTAAGAAAATCACCTGATTATTTTGCAAATAAATTAATGAATTCAATACTTGGCGGAGAATTTTTCAGCAGAATTAATCTCAATCTTAGAGAGAAAAAAGGTTTTACTTATGGTGCACATTCTTCATTTAATTACTATCAAAAAGCCGGGTATTTTGAAATTAGCACAGCAGTCAACATCGAAAATGTTGGCGAATCAGTATCAGAAATTTTGTATGATTTAAATAATATCAAACAAAATATTACACTAGAAGAAATTAATCTTGCAAAATCATTTTTAGTAAAACATTTTCCCTCTAACTTTGAATCTTATACACAACTTTCACAAAGTATTGCCCTATTAATAATTCACAACCTTCCATTAAACTATTACAATGAGTATATCAATAAAATAGAGTCTGTTACAGAAGAAGAAATAATAGATGCAGCTAAGAAGAATATACATTCTGATAAATTAACAATTGTTGTTGTTGGAGATAAAAATAAAATCCTTCCACAGCTTAAAATGTTAACCAATGAATTAATTGAACTTGATATTTACGGCGGTTTAATTGATAAGTTAACCTTATAGACTTACTTTATTAAATTATTTTTCACAAGATAAGTTGTTGAAACCGGAATAATTTTATTCCCCTTTTTTCTCATTCTGTCAAATTCATTTTTTATCTTTAAAAAATTTTCATAAGATAAATAAAATATTTTTTGATTTAATAAATGTGACTTCTCATTTGAATTAATTTTATCACTCCCGCTTTTATCTTCAGCATGAAATCTGAATTTTGATATAAGTTCATTTTCATCATCTGAGTTCAAGTAAATAAACTCCGATAGATTGATTAAATTAATTTTCCTTTTTTTGAATTCATCTCGAATGAAATTAAATGTTGTTGACCTATACAGTTCCGAAGACTCATCAATAACAAAAAGCTGGGCATTGCTGAAAGAAGAAGCAATATTTTTAACAGAATTCTTCAAAATATATTTATGAGATTTTGGATTTAGCTTAAACGGCATATCTGTAACATCATCATTCAACAGAGCTATAAATTCTTTTGAATAATTTTTAAGTTCATTTGCTTTCATAATTATATCTTCATCGGGAACAACAGCTGCCGAAAATGGATAAGGAATTGACAGAAAAGAATTAAAATCTTTCTCGTTCAAATCAATTGCATCAGAGATAATAAAACAAAGTTCATTTCTTTTTCTTATTATTTGATTATCGGGAATCAGCTGTATGACCTGTTTGAGATACTCATTTGAATAAATTCTAATTTCTGTTGTACCAAAAAATTTTTTTTCTTCAGAAACAAAACTTGTAATATCATTTTCAATTTTTTTATGAAAATCTCTTATAATCAGAGGTATTGGCAAATCGGCAGGAAGTTTTACAACAATTTTTTTTTCAATAGAATCTTCATCAATAATTTTAAATTTTACAGAAGAAATCCATTCGGGTTCAATTCCAAAATCATTAAGCACATTATAAAAAATTGAATCGAGCTGACGGCAAGTAAATTCTTTTTCATAATTTTCAACTCTTTTTTGTTTTGTAAAAAAATCCAAAGCAACATTTACAATTAAAAGCAGAATGGATGTTGCAATTAAATACTTTGTAATTTTCTGTTTTTTCTGCATAGACTGACAATAGATTTATTAGAATTTAGAATTTGAATAGACATTAACAAGTCTATATTTTAACAAAGATTGGAATGTTCGCTTTTATTACAAACGATATGTGCTGATTGCTTGGCAAATAATTATAATAAGTTATTACATCAAGAATAAACATTGAAAACCCGGCACCAACTTGAAATCCAAATCTCCCAAAATCTTCTAAAAAATTTTGTTTATTTCTATCGAGTTTGAACTGATGCAAATTTTCAAAGTATGCATATTGAATCCCTACATCTACAATTGGCATAAGTAATACTACATTTTCCAGAACTGGATGGAAATAATATCTTACACCTGAAGATATTAAAATTACATTGCTTGAGAACGAAGAGTAATCTGATTTTTTATAAAGATCCTGTCTCCCGGGGAAATGCCCATAGCCAACAGTTGAGTATAAAAAAAATGGAATGAAAATATTATCTGTGTAAGATAAAGTCACATCAAATCCAACTCCGATGTTGCTGTTTTTATTAAGAGTTCCAACAGGAAACTTTGGACCTATTCCTACTGCCATAAATAAGCCCTTTGCTTCACCAAATTTTATAATCTGTCCGTTTATTATAGAAGCAATAAATAAAAAAACTATTAAGATAATTTTTCTAATCATAAATTTTATTTGCCAAATAATTTAGTTCCGATTCCATATTTGAAAACAAGTTCACCACCATAATGAGCTGTTAATAAAACAATAATTACAGCAATAAAACTAAGCAAAACAAATATTAATTGATATTTTCTAAAAAACTTTTTCTTAATCAATAAATAAGTTCTAATAAATGCAAGTGCAGTAAAGTACCAGACTGTGAAATTAGCATAATCCTGATGTTGTTCAATTAATTTATAAATTTCTTTTTTTGTAATACTGCTAATCACTGATTCATATGCTTGATTTCCAGTAAGCACTGATAAAATTGCACTCACTATTCCAAGTATCAATAATATGTAAGAGCTTTTATATAAATAATCTTTTCTTAATATGAACCCCATTAATTCAAAAACGAAATAAATTACAAACATCGAAACTGAAAAATGAACAACCTTGGGATGCAAATTTGAAAGAATTTCCATGAGCTTCTTAATATGTTTTATTCAATTTTTTAATTAACCGCAAAGTACACTTCCTCCATTAACATTTAATATTTCACCATTAATATGTCTTGCTAAATCAGAAGCAAGAAAAAGAACCGGACCAGCAATATCCTCTGCAGTAGCAATTCTACCCACAGGAATTTCCTTGCGCACTTTTTCTTTAAAATCTAAATCCGAAAATACTTCACTGCACATTTCTGTATCTACCCATCCCGGAGCAACTGAATTTACTGTAATATTATAAGGAGCTAACTCGACTGCAAGAGATTTAGTAAATGAAATTATACCACCTTTTGATGCTGCATAGTGTGAGTGATATGCTTCGCCTCGCTGACCTGCTGTAGATGATATAAAAATCATTCTGCCAAAATTATTTTTTTTCATATAAGGCAAACATGCTTTAGCAAATAAAAATGTTGACGTTAAATTGATTCTCATTAATTCATTCCAACCTTCAAGTGTCAGCTTTTCAAGAGTACCATCGTTCCAGATTCCAGCATTATGAATAAGAATATCTATTTTGCCAAAATCTTTTGCAACATTATAAACCATATTGAAAATTTCTTTTTCTGATTCCATATCTACACGATATGCTTTAACCAAATCAGGAAATTCTTTTTCAAGTTTCTCTGCTTTTGATTTTGAATTTTTATAAGTAAATGCAACTTTTGAATTAGCTTTTACAAAATATCTTACACAGGCTTCTCCAATACCACGAGAGCCGCCTGTAATAATTGTTACTTTATTTTTTAAATCTATCATTAGTACCTCACTTTATATAGAAATAAACCTTTTGCCGGTACAGATTCTCTTGCAATTTTTCTATCTTTTTTGGAAAGAACATCAATCAAATAATTTTCATTCAAATTTTTTACAGCTGCATAAAGAAGTGTTCCAATTATTGTTCTAACCATTCCATGAAGGAACCGGTTGGCTGAAATATAAAATAATGTTAAATCCTTTAGTTTGCGCCATCGAATTTCATTAACAAAACAAATTTTATTTTTAATTTCTTTATTCACTTTTGCAAAAGAAGTAAAATCATGTTCGCCTAAAAAAACTTTACTTATTTCGTTTAGTTTATCAATATCAAATTTTACAATTGATGGATATAAATAAGAATATTTGTTTAAAAATGGAGATTTACAGTGCGAGATAATATAAATATAACTTCTGTTCTTTGCATCATATCGTGCATGAAATAATTCATGGACTTTTTCGATTTTTTTTATTGAAATATCATCAGGAAGAATTGAGTTCAATGAGTATTGAAATTTATTCAAATCAATATTTTTCTCAGACCTGAAATTTGCTGTTTGACCAAATGCATGAACGCCTGTATCTGTTCTTCCTGAACCAATCAAATTTACTTTTTCCTTCAATATTATTTCTATTGCATCAATTATTTTTTGCTGAACAGTTGGTGCATTTCGTTGTGCCTGCCATCCTGCATAATTGGTTCCATCGTACTGAATATGAAGAAGAAAGTTATTCATAATAAGTCTGAATTTTATTACAAAAGTTACAGAAAAAAAGTAATTAATCATCTCTGAAAAAAATATTCAAAAAATAAGTCAAATAAAATTTTTTGTTGTTTTTTTAAAATCGAAAAATTAGATTGTTATTCGACTAACAAAAATTAATTTGATTATTCAAATTGATGGATAATCATGTTTTAACTAATATAATTTCTATGCTAAATTAATTTAATTAACTAATCCATTAACCAAAAAGGGGTGTGTATGAAAAAAATAATACCACTTTTATTGCTGTTTGCTCTAATACCAACCCTTATTTTTGCTCAAAACACATTCAGAATTATGGGAAGGGTAACAAGTACACAAGGGGAACCCCTTGTAGGAGCAAATGTTTTTATTAAAGCTCTCAATACAGGAGCCGCAACAGACCTTGATGGCAAATATTCAATCGAAGTACCAAAGGATTTGGCAAAAGGCCAACAAGTTGTTCTCAGTGTAACGTATGTTGGCTACAAATCTCAATCAGTTAATATTATACTTACAGGAAATTCGATTGAACAAAACTTTCAATTAGAAGAAGATGTCTTTGAAAGTGAAACAATAGTGGTAACGGGTATTGCGTCAAGGACTTCTAAATCTGTATCAGAAATTGCTGTCTCAAGAATTCCTGCAGCTGAATTAACCGCGATTCAAAGCTATCAAGGTATTAATCAATTATTAGGTGGAAAAGTTGCAGGTGTTCAATTAAAACCAACCTCAGGAAATATTGGTGGTGGATTTAGTTTCTTCGTAAGAGGTGGTGGAGGATTAAATGGTGATGAACAACCAATGATTTATGTTGATGGAATTAGAGTTGATAATACAGAAATTGTTGGTTATGGCAGAGGTGGTCAGGGATTTAGCATTCTTGCTAATCTTAATGTACAGGATATTGAAAAAATTGAAGTATTAAAAGGACCAGCCGCTGCAGCAATGTATGGTACTAATGCATCCAACGGTGTTGTAATGATTACAACAAAATCAGGTAAGCTAATGCCTGGTTTAGGTAAAGCAGTATCCATTGATTACAAATATAACTTTGGAATCAATACCCCTTCGTTCAAATATAAAGCTGAAGATTTTCTTTCAGTAAAAGATAACGATAGAGCTAATAAAATTTATAAAGACGGTTTCATAAGAGACCATTTTATTAGTGCTTCAGGTGGGACTGGAATTTTAAGATATTATGCATCTTTCCAGAACCGTATTGAAGAAGGTATTCTTGACCCAATCAAAGGAGACCGTAAAACTTTCAAAGTTAATGTAGCCGCTTATCCTGCAGATAATTTAAGCATGAAATTTAATACTGGATTTGCTTATAATTTTATGCAGGCACCAAATAATGACAACAATATTTATGGATATCTTGGCAACACACTTTTAGCATTATGGGCTTTTACAGATAGTACAGCAGTTGCAAATTTCCAGGATAAAAATAACAACAACCAATTTCTCGGTTCTTATAGCATTACATGGTCACCAATTCCAAATATGGATATAAATGCCTCTGTTGGTATGGAAGATTCTGATTGGAGACAGGACCAGATTTATCCAGCACAATACAGATATGGAACAATAAATAAAGGTTCAAAAAGAATTTACAACAGACATTTTAGAGGTTTCACTTATGATTTGAATGCTCGTTATTCTTACGATATTTTAGAAGGATTGAGAAGTACATCAATAATTGGTACACAGATTTCTGACCGCAGAGTTCAAACAAGTTTTATGAATGCTGAGCAGTTTGGTTCTCAATATATAATGAACATTGGCTCAGGTGCTACAATAAGAGAATATAATGAAGGCGCAGCTCATAACCGTGATGCAGGTATATACTTCGAAAATGATTTCTCTTATAAAGATACATATTTCTGGACATTGGCAGTAAGAAGAGATTATGCAAGTGCAGTCGGACGTGCAGCTCCAGCAATTACATATCCAAAAGCCAGCTTTGCTTTGCGTCTTGATAAAATGTTTGAGCTTCCGAAAGAAATTGATTTATTGAAACTTAGAGCAGCTTATGGTGTCAGTGGTCAATTACCTGCTAATGATGATGGTATTCCATTGCTATGGTCTGCTGTAAATGCAGGACATGGAATTGGGGCAGTATTAAACGCAATAGGTAATGAATCAATAAAACCAGAAGAAATTAAAGAAATTGAAGTTGGATTCGAAACAGAATTTTTAAATATGTTCTCTCTTGAATTCACTTATTTCAGACAAAATGCAACCAATTCAATTGTTAACAAACAAAATGCACCATCAACTGGTCTTACTGCGAGTGATGTGCCCTTTAACATTGGAGGAATGAAAAATTGGGGCTTTGAATCCCTCTTACAGTTTAACCCAATAAGAGGAAGAGATTACAATTTATCATTTTCCTTCATATGGAACTACCAAAACAATGAAGTCACTGACTTGGGTGGAGCTCAACCTATTTTTGACGGCTTTGATGTTAATGTTATTAAAGAAGGAATGAGAAAACATGAATTCTATACATGGAAAACAAAAGGTGCTAAATTTGATAACAGTGGCAAATATATCGGGGTTGAAGCTACTGAAGATAGAGTTGATTTAGGTAATCCATATCCAGACCATTATGGTTCATTTACAGTTAATTTTAGATTTTTAAAGAATTTCAATTTCTATGCTCTGGCTGAATATGGATTAAACAATAAAGTTTATAATCTTACAAAACAATTTGCTATTCAATATAGCAACAATACAACTTATGAAGAATTAAAAGCTAAATTGGGTCTTACAACAAAATATCCAGAAATTCAAAGGCTCGAAGTTGGTTCAGCTGAATATAGAGCTGCTGCAGAACAATATGCAAGCATGAATTATGTTTATGATGGAAACTTTATTGAAGATGCTGATTTCCTTGTAATAAGAGAAGTAAGTTTGAGTTATGATTTCACAGATTTAATTTCTGAATTTATTCCTGGGAATTACATTCGCAATTTTGTTGTAGGATTCTCAGCTTATAATATGTTTAAGTTCTCCAAATACACAGGTGCAGATATTGAAGTTAACTTTGCTGGTAGTAGAAGTTTATCACGTGGACAGGATTTCTTAACTCTTCAGAATCCTAAAGTTTTCAACTTCTGGTTCCAAATTGGATTTTAATTGAAGGAGAATGAATATGAAAAAAATAAAAATATTAAAATTTGTTCCCGTACTTTTATTCCTCACAGTATTTGCCTGTGAAGATTATGTAACAAGCGTCGACCCATTTATTGACAGAGTAGAAGATAATGTACTTGATAGAGAAGATCAGGTTAACTTCCTTGTAATTGGCGTTCAAGATGCTGCAGCATTTTGCATTGATGATTTATTTATTGCTGCAGATGGACTTTCTGACCAATTATTTTTTACCAGATCAGTTCGAAATGCTACCTATCCAACTTATGAACAAATCGATTTAGGGGATATCTTATTAGATAACAACTCAATTGATGCAGCTTATACACCGTTGCATCGTTTTAGAAAATATGCCGATACTTTAGTAGCCCGAATTGATAGAATTACTTTTAAGGATGAAAACATTAAAAAGAATGGATTATATAATGCATATTTATACGGAGGCTTAGCTCGTTACTTCAGCGCTACTTACTTTGGGTTAACACAGGAATCAGGCGGCGATGCTATTAATAGAAGTGCAGTTATTCCATCAGCTCAATTATACAATCTCGCTATTGAAAAATGGAAAAATGCATTAAATTTTGCTGCAACTGACGCACAAAAAAGATTAGTAAATTCTCTTATTGCTCGAGCTTACCTCTTTAAGGGAGATTATGCAAATGCTGCTACCTATGCAAAAGATGGTATGAAAAGCGGAGACCCAGTATTCGATGCAAAATATAATACATTAAATGACAATAACTATCGTGTTCAGGCAGGTGAATTACGTTCACAATTTGTGCTTACACAAAGAATGGTAGATTATGTAACAAAAGATCCAAAAGAAGCCAACAGAATTCCATTTAAAAAAGCTGCGCTGGCAACAGGTGCTACTGGTACATTTTACTATCAATATAAATATAAACTCGATGCAGGAACTGGTTTAATTACTGGAATTCCTTTAATGACATGGCAGGAAAATAATTTAATGTTAGCTGAACTTATTTTAAGAGGTGCTGCATCAGGTGATGCACTTGCATTAGTAAATGAAGTTAGAGCCTCGCATCAAATTGACCCATTAACAGAAATTACTTTGAATGACCCATCAAAACCAAGTATTGTTGAAGAACGTGATAAGGAACTTTGCTTCCAGGGAATGAGATTACCAGACCAAAGAAGATTTGGAATATGGCATTTACCAGGTAAATGGCAGTATTTGCCTATTCCTGAAGGTGAAAGGAACGAAAATCCAAACTTCTAAACTAAAGAGGCTGACCAGCTGGTCAGCCTCTTTTTTATTCCTAAAAATTTTTCCTGAAATTAATCGATATTGTTGAAGGTATACCAGAATCTACAGTTGAACTAACTTCCCAGCTAATTTCATTCGAAATGTTTTTATTATATGCAGAAATAAGCCTGACCGCATTAATAGCACTAATTAATCTGTTCAATATCAATGCACCGATTGCAAATCTTACATTGTTATATGCCTGCTCGCTTGAAAGCCACATTTGTCGATATTCTTTTCTCTGATTTTCACTTTCCCATTTCCAGAAATTTATTTTAGGGTCATACACATTATAAAATTCCCTGTTCAATTCTTTAACTCGATTATATTCATCTATGCTAATATAAATTCCTATTGTTGCAAAATAATCTGAATCTTTTCCTTCGAGGTTTACACCACCTTTAGATTGAGCAAACGATTTGTAATTATCTTCTTTCCATTTACCATAAATATTAAATCCAGCAAATACACCCCAGAGAAAACCATCAGTAATTGTAAAATATTTTCCGCTTTCATAATTGTTTGCATATAATTCACCCATTCCTGGTATCAACATAGAAAATAAAATTCCAAGCGCAGGATTCTTTTTTTCTTTTAATTCCATGAAGTTATTGCAGCTAATCACTTCTATGTTATTTTGAGGAGTTTTTACATTTTGAGCTTTATCAAAATTATTTTTTAACAAATGATAACGAAGCTCAAAGAAATTTTCTTTTTGTGATGTTTGAGAGAATATTGTTGATGAGATTAAGAATAAAAAAAATAATTTTTTCATAATTCAACCTGTTTTAGTGATAGTTCTGCGGTAGCAATATTCTCATCAACCCCCGTTATTTTTACATTTATAAATTGATTAATTAATTGTTCTTCATAAGGAATTTTTATTCTTATATAATTTGATGAAAATCCTTTCATTAATCCATTATGATTCTCTGCTTCAAAAAGTACCGTTTGTTCAGTTCCAATCATTGAACGATAAAATTCATTTCTCTTTTTGTCACTCAAAATTCTCAGCATATTATTTCTTTTCTTTCGTTCAGCAATTTCAACTTTACCTGGCAAATTTATGGCTTTTGTATTTGGTCTTTCTGAATAAGTGAATACATGCAAATATGCAATTGGCAAATCTTTTAAGAAATTATAAGTTTCAAGAAAATCCTCATTTGTTTCGCCTGGAAATCCAACAATTACATCAACTCCAACAGCAAGCTCTTTAATTTTAGCAACTGCTTTGTAAATCAAATTATGATAATCTTCGGTTTTATAACGCCTCTGCATTAATCTTAATATTTTATTGCTACCGCTTTGAAGTGGGATATGAAGATGATTACAAATTTTATTTGTGCTTGCAATTAAATCAATTAAATCGTCATTCAATAAATTAGGTTCAATTGAACTTATTCTAATTCGATAATCTCCATCTATTTTTAATAAATCGTTCAACAAAGAATAAAGATTATAACCGAAAGATTTTCCATAATCTCCAACGTTAACACCAGTTAAAATTATTTCCTTGTAGTTAGAATTCAACAACTGTTTAAATTCATTCACAATTTCTTCTGGTTTTGCGCTTCTACTTTTTCCACGAGCAAGAGGAATTGTACAGAAAGAACATTTATAATCACATCCATCCTGAACTTTAAAGAATGCTCGTGTTCTGTCATTAGCTTCGGACGAGAAAGATGAATAAAAGGAATTCAATTCTTCTGTAGGTGTAACATAAATACACGAAAGGTTTTTCCTTTCTTCTCTGCTAACTGTACCAGATTTGCTTGATATTTCAAAATCATTAATGTAATTAAAGAGATTAAATTTTTCGTTGCTTCCAAGAACAGCACTTACTCCTTCAATTTTTGCAATTTCTTCTGGTCTTAATTGAGCATAACATCCTGTTACAATTACATAAGCATCAGGATTAGTTCTCAGAGCTCGTCGTACTATCTGCCGGCATTCCCGCTCAGCATTTTCAGTAACACTGCATGTGTTCACAACATAAACATCTGCAGAATCACTATAATCAACGACCTCAAAACCTCTTTTCAAAAATTGTTCGCTGATTGTTGTTGTTTCAGAAAAATTTAATTTACATCCCAATGTATAGAATGCAACTTTTTTATTCATAAGTAATACTTTCGATTAATAAGACCATTAGAAAATTAATTTTACAAATCCATCAAATCAAGTTAGTTCATTATTAAATAATAAACGGGCTGAGTTTTATTCAACAATTGAATAAATCTGCAGCCCGAATTAAAATTAACACCTAATAATTATTCAGACTTTTGTTCTTCCTGTTTAGGAGCCTCAGTCTGTGGCGGCTGAGGAGGGGCCGGCGGAACTTTATCATCATATAAATTAAAGTCCGATGAATCAAATTTACCTGCATCAGCTTGTCTTATATCATCAACGGTAACTTTATCAAGTTTATGTTTAGCAATATATTCAGTTATTTCTTCATCAGATTTTTCTTTCAATACAGCCAGTGCACTTAGAACTATCTTTTTATTTTCTTTATCAAATTCTACTACTTTCAAATCGAGCTTAGTGCCAATCGGGAAGCAGTAAGATAAATTTTTAATTTTCGAAGTTGATAACTGAGTAGCAGGAATAAATCCATCAACACCGAGGGGAAGTTCTGCAATTAAACCCTTCTCTATAATTCGAACAACTTTGCCTTCTGTAACTTTACCGACTGCATAAACAGATTCAAAACCATCCCATGGATTTGGATTAATTTGTTTATGACCCAGAGAAATTTTTCTTTGTTCTGTATCTACGCTTAGTACTATTACATCAATTTTTTCGCCTTTCTTTACAACTTCGCCGGGATGACGAATTTTCTTTGTCCACGATAAATCTGAAATATGAATTAATCCATCGATACCCGGTTCGAGTTCAACAAACACACCAAAGTTTGTAAGATTTCTTGCAATTCCAGTATGACGCGAACCAACAGGATATTTCTTTACTATATCCTGCCATGGATCAGGAGTTAATTGTTTCATTCCAAGAGATATTTTCTTTTCTTCTTTATCAAGACTCAAAATTACTGCTTCGACAACCTGTCCCATCGACACAAATTGTGAAGGATGACTTATATGCTGAGTCCAGCTCATTTCAGAA
>CAZNFW010000001.1:0-18552 GCA_964572725.1 uncultured Melioribacter sp. | reverse complement strand
CCGTAATCTTAAAGCAAAAGTTTTCGGAAATTCAGAAATATGAATTAATCCTTCAATACCTTTTTCAATTTCAATGAATGCACCATAATCTGTAAGGGAAACAACACGGCCTGAAACTTTATCTCCAACTTTATATTTTTCATCAATATTTTCCCATGGGTGAGGCTGCAGTTGTTTCAAGCTAAGAGAAATTCTTTTCTTTTCTTTATCATAATCTGTAACAACAACTTTAATTTTCTCATCAAGTTTAACAACTTCACTAGGATGATTAATTCTTCCCCAGCTTAAATCTGTAATATGAATTAATCCGTCAACACCATTGAGGTCAACAAAAACACCAAAGTCTGTAATTGCTTTTACAGTGCCTTCAAGAACCTGACCTTTTTCAAGTTTTTCAAGTATTTCTTTTCTCTGGTCTGCAATAGTTTCTTCAATTAATACTTTATGAGATACAACAATATTTTCTGCTGGTTCATTCACTTTAACAATTTTAAAGTCCATTGTTTTGCCAACATAAGCATCAAAATCTCTAACCGGGCGAATATCAATTTGTGAACCCGGCAAAAAGGCTTCGACACCCATCAAGTCAACTACCATACCACCTTTAATTCGTTTAAGAATTTTTCCCGGAATAACTTTATCATTTTTATAAGCATCCATAACCTTAGCCCAGATTTTGAGGAAATCGGCTCTCTTTTTACTTAGTACTAAATTTCCTTCCTCGTCCTCAACGCTTTCTATTACAATGTCGATTTTGGAACCGATTTTGATTTCTTCTGTTGAGCTGAATTCTGATTTGGGTATTGTGCCATCTGATTTGAATCCTACATCAACAACAACATTATCTCCATCAATTCCTACAATAGTACCTTGAATTATTTCTCCTTCCTTTATATCACGGAAGGAATCAGAATAAAGTTTTGATAATTGTTCTAGTTCTTCTGATGAATACTCTTCAGCATTAACGAATCTGAGCTGTTCTGTAGATTTTTGCATTGTATCTTTTTGTAAATCGGACATTAGTCCTCCTGCTTTAATTTTACTGCTTACGTCTTTCCGCCATCAAAGAAAGTCGCTGCAGCATATTTTTATTATACATTAGTTATTTACTGATGGCTAAAACTTAATAATTAATTTCAATTCCTTTGCTTTGTAAAACCTCATTAACTTTCTTCAGTAAAAATTCTAAATCCTCTTCAGGTGTAAAACCCGTATTATCAAACTCTATTGCATCATCTGCTTTTTTAAGAGGAGAAACTTTACGTCCGCTGTCTATTTTATCTCTTTTTTCGAGATTAGCTTTTACTTCTTCAAATGTTATTGGAATATTTTTTTCCTGATATTCTTTTAATCGTCTTTGTGCTCTTGTATCGAGCGAAGCAGTCAAAAAAATTTTTACATCTGCTTCTGGGAACACAACTGTCGTAACATCTCTTCCTTCGGCAATAATATTTCCTTTGCTTCCAATAGATTTTTGAATTTTGACCATTTCTTCTCTTACTTCTGGTATAGCGCTAATTTCACTGACCTTTGAATTTACTTCTGCACTTCGAATTTTATCTGTTACTTCCACATCATCAACAAAAACTCTTGTAACCCCATCTTCAAATTTTAAACTTAGATTTATTTTTTTTGTCATCTCAATCACTGCATCTACATCATCAGCAATACCTTTTTGAAGTGCCATATATGTTATAGCACGATACATTGCGCCAGTATCCAGATAATTAAATCCAAGTTTTTTTGCCAGATTTTTAGCAGCTGTGGATTTGCCTGAACCAGCAGGACCGTCTATTGCTATTATAATTTTCTTCAACATTGGGTTACAAAAATAGGAAAAGAGAATAGACGCCGCAAATTTAAAACATAATTTTTTCTCAGGATTTTATAACACGATTATGTTCGTCGAGCTTTAAGATTTTTGGCGAATAATTTTTTAGTTTTTCTTCTGAATAGCTTGCATAACTGGCTATTATTATCAAATCTCCTGGTTGAACCATACGTGCCGCAGCTCCATTTAAAATTATTTCACCTTCATTCCCAAAAATTACATATGTAGAAAACCGGGCTCCATTATTGATATTGTATACATCAACTTTTTCATATTCCAAAATATCTGCCTGCTTACATAAAGATTTATCAATTGTAATTGAACCTTCATAATTTAAATTGGCATCTGTAACAACAGCTCTATGAATTTTTGATTTTAACATTTCTCTCATCATACTGTTACCTCTTTTTCTTTATTCATATTGTAAGCTATAAGTAAACCATTTAGTACTAAAGTTGGAATCATAATATCAAACAACCCAACATTCTCAAATAATCTTGAAAAACCTCCTGTGGCAATTACAACTGGTTTTTCTTCTTTGAATGCTTCTTCTATTATTCTCGATTTTATTTCTTTGACCATGCCAATTTGTCCAAAGTATAAACCCGACTGAATGCTTTCAACTGTAGAACGGCCAATTACATTTTCAATTTCTTTAATTTCTACCAATGGTAGTTGAGCTGTATTGCTTTCAAGAGCTTCCATTGAAATTTTTATTCCGGGCAAAATTATTCCGCCGAGATATTCTTTATTTTTATTAATAACACAAAAAGTTGTAGCTGTGCCAAAATCTATAACAATTAAATTTTTGTTCGGGAATATGTGAGTTGCTCCTATTGCATTAGCAATTCTGTCTGCCCCAACTTCTACAGGATTGCGATATTTAATTTTTAATCCCGTCTTAACTCCCGGTTTTAAAAAAAATGGTTCTTTGTTAAAATATTTGATACATCCAGCTCTTAATGAATGATTTAAGTCAGGAACTACGCTGCAAATTGATATGCCGTCAATTTTTTCTGGATTAATTTTATTTTCTCTTAAAACACTTTTTAAGAAAACACCAATCTCATCCGATGAAAAATCCTGACGCGATGTTTTTCTGAATTGAAAAATCAATTCTTCATTTTCAAATACGCCGCCAAAAATTTGAGTATTCCCAACATCAATGCAGAGTATCATTTATTAACTCCATTTTATTTAAGATTATTTCTTCAAGTTTTTTTGCAAGTTCATAATTTGTTTCTGCAAATATTTTATTTGAAGTTTTGTCATAAATGTAAAAAAATCTTTGAATATTATTTTCTCTCCTATCATTCAAATCATTATTCACAACTAAATCGCATAAAGAATTTTTAAAACATTTACGAACCTCTTCAAGCTTTTCTTCTTCATTTTTTGTGTTCGTAAATTTGAATGCTACAAGAAATATTCTTTTATTTCTTGAGTAAGTCTTAATTCTTTCAAGTATTTTAAAATTTCTTTTCAAATGTAAAGTAATAAATTCATTCTCGGAATTTATTTTTTTATTAAATGGGATAGAATATTTTACTCCATCAATTTCAATCGAATCAACTGAATAATCGCTTACTGCTGCATTATGAATCACAACGTCAAAATTTTCTTCGTTTAAAAGTTTTTCAATTTTGCTGTTCAAATCATTAAAATCTGCAAAAGAAATTTTATCACACTTAGCCAATGGAATTTTTGAATCTATTGAATGAAGATATGTGACATCATGATTTTTTCTGCAAAAATAATTTGCAATTTCTGAAGCTGTAGTTCCAGTACTCAAATTTGTAATGTATCGAATGCCGTCTATGTTTTCTTTTGTTCCTCCTGCGGTAATCAGTATCTTAAGTTTTTTATCTTCATTTTTATTAAAAGATTTTAAAATGTATTCAAATATTTCATCTGGTTCTAATAATTTGCCTGAGCCGTAATCTCCGCAAGCTAAGTAACCTTCTGCAGTTGGTAAAACAGTAATTTGCATTTCTTGAAGTCTTTTAAGAGAATTTTTTGTAACAGGATGCTCATACATGTTTGTATTCATAGCAGGAGCAATTAAAAAAGGCTTTTTAAAATCATATGCAAGGAAAAGTGAAGTTAACAGATTATTAGCGATTCCATTTGCCAGTTTATTTATTGTATTTGCTGAAGCAGGACAAATAATAATTCCATCTGCCCATTTAATTAAATCTATATGAGCCATCATTTTCCCTGATTCAAAAGAATCTTTATAAACTAAATTGCCTGTTAAACCTTCGAGTGTAGCTTCGCCAATAAATTTAAGCGCACTTTCTGTTACAACTACTCTAACTTCAAAATTGTTTTGAACTAATTTCGAAATTAAGTAAGCACTTTTATATGCAGCTATTGAACCAGTTATTCCAAATAAAATTTTATATTTCGACATTGTCTATTAACCTCACTTTTCCAATGTGAACTGCTCCAAATCTTCTGCCATTAAATTCTTCAATATAGTCTACTTTAAAACCAAGTTGTTCGAGTTCCCTTTTAATTTCATCATTAGATTTATTCGATTTAAGAAGTTTTGGGAAATTTACTGCAAGCTTTCTTTCTTCATCAGTTAATAACAAATTTCTTGAACTTAATGCAAGTCCATCATTATCACGAACTATTGGGCAAGGTATTATCTGAATATCCATAAAAAATGCTTCACACATTCCTTCAATAAGTTTTAATTGTTGATAATCTTTTTCACCAAAATATGCTTTATGTGGGCGAATTATATTGAACAATTTCATTACCACAGTTAAAACACCTTCAAAATGTCCTTGTCGAAATTTTCCGCATAAAATTTTACTCAGTTCATTTTCAACAATTTTGTATTTGTAATTATCCACATAAATTTCTTCATATTCTGGATAAAACAAAAAATCAACATTATTATTATTTAAGATTGTCAAATCTTCATCAAATGTTCGAGGATAATTTCTTAAATCATTCGGGTCATTAAACTGAGTTGGATTGACAAATATACTGACTACAGAAACATCATTTTCACTTACACATTTTTCAATTAAAGATTCATGACCCTTATGTAAAGCTCCCATAGTAGGTACAAATCCAATTTGTTTGTTTTCAAATTTTTTGGACTGCCGAATTTTTTTCCATTCTGAAATTTTTTTTATTACCTGTGTCATAAATAACTCTCCTCTTCGCTTGGATAGTTTTTATTTTTGACATCGTCATTAAACTTATTTAAGGAATCTAAAATTAATTGGAATCCATTCAAATATTTTCTTAAAAATTTTGGCTCAAAGTCTTTTGTTAAGCCAAGTAAATCATGAAGAACTAAAATTTGTCCATCCGTAAAAGAACCAGCACCTATTCCAATTGTAGGAATTGATAATTCATCAGTTATTTTTTTTGATAAATCTGATGGTATCTTTTCAAGAACTATTGAGAAACATCCAGCCTGCTCTAATTTTTTTGCATCATTGATTATTTTTTTAGATGATTCAGCATCCTTTCCCTGAAGTTTAAATCCGCCCAACTGATAAACAGATTGTGGAGTTAAACCAAGATGCCCCATCACAGGTATTCCAGATTTAATAACATGTTCAATTATTTGAATATCTTCTGCAGCTTCAATTTTAACAGCTTGAGCTCCGCATTTCATAAATTTATCAATTACATTCATCAAAAAATCAATTCCCTTTCTGTGAGAAAGAAATGGCAAATCTGCAATTAACAATTTATTTTTTAATCCCCTTTTAACTGCCGCAATATGATAACACATCATTTCAACTTCTGCATTGATTGTTGTTTCAAAACCGTGCATTACCATAGCTGCGCTGTCACCAACAAGTATTGCATCAATATTACTTTCGTCCAATATTCTTGCTGACCAATAATCGTAGCAAGTAACCATCGAGATTTTTTTATTATCTAACTTTGCTTTTTTAAACTCAATAACAGTTTTCATTTTTAATAAAAAGTGCTTTAAGATTTATTTGAAATAATATTAATTGATTGAAAGAAATGAGGAAGAGAAGAGATAGAGATTTGGATTCTGGTACTTGTCTCATCGATCAAGTCCTTATTTTTTTTATTTGGTGATTAAAATCTGTAACCGTTCTTTAAGAATCGGTTCAAATTTATTTAGCAAAAATAATTATTTTGGTTTACAACTAAAAATTTTGAGTAACTTATTCAAAAGATTAATTTTTATTCAAAGCTTTAGGATCATTTACTAATTCGAACATAATATTTTCAGAACTTAATAAGTCCTTTAAAGTAAGATTTTCTATAATTGAATCAATTGAATCCTGAATAATTTTCCATAAGGAACGAATTGAGCAGTCTATTGAATTCGTGCAAAAATTTGAAAAACCTGAGTGAGTCTGGCAAAAAGAATCATCGTATAATCTTCCTCCAAGTACATCGAGCACTTCACTAATTTTAATTTTTTCAGGCGGTCTTGAAAGAGTATAACCGCCTGTTTGACCTCTTTCAGCTACTAAAAAACCACCCAATCGAAGTATGCGTAAAATTTTTCCCACATTATGTTGAGATATTTTTTCTGCATTTGCAATTTCAGGAATTGTTAATGATTTTCCAACATGATAGAACTTCGCAATTCTTAAAAGCAATCTTAAACCATATTCTTCCTGTGCACTGAATTTCATTTGCTCTCTTTAATCTCTATTAAATTATTTTTCTATTAAAATTTATTATTAATACTACAATTCTCTTAGCTGATTACTCTGATTAAACATTCAATCGCTAATTTTTCAATCTATATCTACTCAGTGAAAATCTGCTCAATCAGCGTCATCAGTGTTCTATTATTTTAAAACCTACTTTACAATCTCAAAGAGCCTTATTCAATTACCACCTTATCGAAAATGACAAAATAAAATATTTCATTAAACATCTACGAATTAATTTGTAACTTCGAACCACAAGAAATTGCATGAACAAGCTGAGCATATTTTTCTGGTGAAATTGAAGGTCCTTTTCTTTCGCAATATTTATCAAAAACAGATTTTAATTCTTCTGCTATTTCTTCTGCATATCTGCCTTCTATGCGATGTCTTGGCAAAAAATAAAGAACTTCAGAATTTTTAATTAAAGCCATAGAAGGTGAAGAAGGAGGATATTGATTTAAATATTTTTCTCTAAGAAAATCTACAGCATCTCTATCCATTCCAGCAAAAACTGTAATAAATTTATCTGGTATTATACTGTGCTGTAAAGCCATCGTTGCAGCAGGACGTGCACTGCCAGCAGCACAGCCACAAACAGAATTTATAACTATAAATATTGTTTCTCCATTTTTTTGTGATAAAACATCTTCAACTTCCTGCGGAGTTCTTGTTTCCTGAAATCCAACATAAATTAATTCATCCCGCATCGGCTGAACAGCTTCAGGATCGTACAATGGTGGTTTCATATTTATTTCAAACATGGTATTTCCTTTCTTTTTTGTTTATAGAAAACCTAATTCAAACTTTGCTTCTTCACTCATTTTGTCCATACTCCATGGCGGTTCCCAGACTAAATCAATATAAACATCTTTCACACCTTTTACATTCTTTACTTTATGTTTGACTTCTGATGGCAAACTTTCTGCTACGGGACAATGCGGCGAAGTTAATGTCATTTTAATGTATGTATTTCCTTCATCATCAACTTTTAGTTCATAAATTAAACCCAGTTCCCAGATATCGACAGGAATTTCAGGGTCATAGCAAGTTTTTAATACTGCAATAATATCCTGTTCTAATTTTCCTTTGTCAATCATAATTATGCAAACATTTTTTTAACTTTTATTAAACTTTCTGCTAATTTATCAACTTCTTCTTTTGTATTATAAAAAGAAAAAGAAGCTCGGGCTGTTGCAGGTATATTAAATCTTCTCATTATTGGTTGTGTGCAATGATGCCCAGTTCTAATTGCAATTCCATCTGTATCAATAATTGTCCCAATATCGTAAGGATGAATCCCATCAATAATAAATGAAATTACAGAAGCTTTTTCCTTAGCTGTGCCAATTATTTTTAGTCCATCAATTTCGGATAATTTATTTGTTGCATACTCCAGCAAAGAATTTTCATAAGCAATTAATTCATTGCGGTCAAACTGGTTCAAATAATCAATTGCGGCACCAAGCCCAATACCACCTGCAATATTTGGTGTTCCTGCTTCGAATTTTCTTGGAATATCTTCGAATGTGGTTTTTTCAAAAGTTACGGTTCTAATCATATCCCCGCCGCCTTGATAAGGAGGCATCATTTCAAGATATTCAGTTTTACCGTAAAGAACTCCTATTCCTGTTGGGCCAAAAACTTTGTGTCCAGAGAATGCATAAAAATCTGCATCAAGTTCCTGAATATCAATTTTTAAATGTGACATTGCTTGAGCACCATCCACCAAAACTGGAATGTTATGTGAATGAGCAATTTTAATAATTTCCTTTACAGGATTTATTGTTCCTAAAGTATTGGAAATATGAACAACCGAAACAAGCTTTGTTTTTTCCGTTATTAGTCTTTCAAATTCATCTAATAATAATTCACCAGAATCGTTGATTGGTATTACTTTTAGATTAATATTTTTTCTGTCTCTAATTAGTTGCCATGGAACAATATTGGAGTGATGTTCCATATTTGAGATTAAAATTTCATCTCCTTCTTTAAAATATTTTGTTCTGCATAAAGTAGAAGCAACAAGATTGATTGCTTCAGTTGTACCTCTTACAAATATAATTTCGGAAGCGCTAATTGCATTTATAAATTCTTTTACTTTTAATCTAGCATTTTCATATTGTTCTGTCGCAAGCTCACTTAGAAAATATAGGCCCCGATGAATATTTGCATTATCATATGTGTAATAATGTGTAAGCGCATCAATTACAGTTTGCGGCTTTTGAGTAGTTGCAGCATTATCGAGATAGACTAAAGGTTTTCCATTAACCAGTCTTTTAAGAATTGGAAAATCGTTTCGAATTTCTTCGACATTAAATTTTCTCTTTACTTCTGTAATTGAATTAATCACTATTCACCTAAAAATTTTTTTAGTAGAATTTATTGATTTTGAAATTCTATACGATGCAAATGTTCAAATATCATATGATTAATCTGCTCACGAAGTTCTTCAATCTTTATTATTTCAACAACGTCAGATGCAAAAGCTCTAATTAAAATTGACTTTGCAAGTTCTTCTGGTACACCACGAGATCGAATGTAAAATTCTGCCTCATCATCCAGATGTCCAACAGTAGCTCCATGAGTACATTTTACATCATCTGCAAAAATTTCAAGCTGAGGTTTGGTATCAATTGTTGCATTCTTTGATAAAAGAACTGTCTTATTTTGTTGATATGCATTAGTTTTTTGGGCACCTGGTCTTACAATTATTTTTCCATTAAATACACCATGCGATTTGTCATCAAGAATACCCTTATAAAGTTCATTGCTTGTGCAATGTGGTTTTGCATGGTCTACAAATGTATGATTATCAATGTGTTGTTCTTTTTGAGCTAAATACAATCCATAATAATGTGTTTCAATAAATTCTCCGTCTAATTTTGTATTAATATCATTCCGAACAATATTTCCTCCAAAATTCAAATTGAACTGGTTAAATATGCTTTTATCTTTTTGAATTGCCTGAATTTTTTCTATATGAAATGAATCTTCTTTTTCATCCTGAATTTTATAATAATTTATAATTGAGCTTTCATCCATAAATATTTCGGTGGCTGAATTTGTAAAATATTTTTTATCTCCTAATCCTTTGAAATTAATAATTAAATCGAGTTGTGAATTTTTCTTTGATATTATAAAATTATGTGGTGAAGAAAGAACCTGAGAACCAGGATTACCATTTAAGAACAAAATCTGAATTGGTTTTTCTAATTTCATATTTTCTTCTGCTATTAACACAAAACCATCTACTGCAAAGATGTTATTTAATGCATTAAATGAGTTCTCAATATTAAAATATTGTTCCTGTAATTCAGAAATAAAATTTTGTATTGAGCTGTCTTTAAGAGTTCCTATTAAAATTCCTTCTGGTAGATTTTCAATATCACTTAATTCTTTAGAAAACAAACCATTTAAGAAAGTTAAAAGATAATAATCAAATCCATGAAATAAGTATTTTTTCAATTCTTCTTTTTCAATTACAGGATTTTCTATTAATGCAGATGGAATAAATTTTTCACTAATAATTGGAGAAACATCAGTGTATTTCCATTCTTCATTTTTCTTTGTTGGGAAATTTAAGTCCAGAAATTTTTTTAAGGATTCATCTCTATACTTTTTATAATAATTATTTTCAGAACCATTATTTTTTTCTCTTAATAAATTCGCCTGAGAGATATACCATTGCTTTGTATCTAAAATTCTTTCCATTGAACTTCTCCATCAAACTGCTTTTGTTTGAATTTCTTCTGCAGCAATCCAATCGTAACCTTTTTCTTCGAGCATCAGTGCTAATTCTTTACCGCCTGACTTTACAATTTTTCCTTTCGATAATACATGCACATAGTCTGGAACAATATAATTTAATAATCTTTGATAGTGAGTAACTACAATTACAGCATTATTTTCGTTATGAAAAACATTTACACCATTAGCAACAATTTTTAATGCATCTATATCAAGACCAGAATCGGTCTCATCAAGTATGGCAAGTTTAGGATTCAACATAAGAAGCTGAAAAATTTCATTACGTTTTTTCTCGCCGCCAGAAAATCCAACATTAACAGACCTGCTGATTAAGGAATCATCCATTCCAAGTATTTTAGCTTTCTCTTTCATTAAGTCTAAAAATTCTTTTGGAGAAAGTTCAGGCAAACCAAGATGTTTTCTTTTTTCATTAATTGCTGTTTTAAGAAAAGTTGCATTTGAAACTCCTGGGATTTCGATTGGATATTGAAAAGCAAGGAATACACCCTCTCGAGCTCTTTCTTCTGGTTCCAATTCAAGTAAATTTTTTCCTTCAAACCAGATTTCTCCTTTGGTAACTTCATAACCTTTATTTCCAGCAAGAACATTTGCAAGAGTACTTTTGCCTGAACCGTTCGGCCCCATTATAGCATGAATTTCACCGGGTTTTACTTCGAGATTAATTCCTTTTAATATTTCTTTGTCTTCTACAATTGCATATAAATTTTTAATTGTTAACATCTTTCTTCCTTTTTTTGTTTTTTAATTATCCAACACTTCCTTCAAGACTTATTGCAAGTAATTTTTGTGCTTCTACTGCAAACTCCATTGGAAGTTCTTTAAATACTTCTTTGCAAAACCCATTGACTATCATATTAACTGCATCTTCGGTAGATATTCCTCTTTGGTTCAAATAAAAAATCTGATCTTCGCCTACTTTAGAAGTTGTAGCTTCATGTTCAACTTTTGCTGTATCATTTTCGACCTCAATGTAAGGAAATGTATTTGCACTGCATTTATCTCCCATGAGCATTGAATCGCATTGAGTAAAATTGCGGGCACCGATTGCATTACGACCTACTTTTACCAAACCGCGATAAGAATTTTTACTTCTGCCTGCAGAAATTCCTTTAGAAACAACCGTACTTTTTGTATACTTTCCTAAGTGAATCATCTTTGTGCCGGTATCTGCCTGCTGATAATTATTAGTAACAGCAACAGAATAAAACTCACCGACTGAATAATCTCCCTGCAAAATACAGCTTGGATATTTCCATGTAATTGCCGAGCCGGTTTCTACCTGTGTCCATGAAATTTTTGAGTGCTTGCCTCTGCATGCACCTCTTTTAGTAACGAAATTGTAAATTCCGCCTTTTCCTTCTTTATCGCCCGGGTACCAGTTTTGAACCGTTGAATATTTTATTTCTGCATAATCAAGTGCAATTAATTCGACAACTGCAGCATGTAACTGATTATTATCTCTAATTGGTGCCGTACATCCTTCAAGATAACTTACATACGAACCTTCATCTGCTATAATTAATGTTCTTTCGAATTGGCCTGTCTCCTGAGCATTTATTCTAAAGTAAGTAGATAATTCCATTGGACATCTTACACCTTTAGGAATATAAACAAAAGAACCATCACTAAAGACAGCAGAATTCAAAGCTGCATAAAAGTTATCTGTGTATGGAACTACAGACCCTAAATATTTTCTCACTAAATCCGGATGTTCTCTAATAGCTTCTGATATTGAACAAAAAATTATACCTTTTTCTTTCAATGTTTCTTTGAAAGTTGTAGCAACAGAAACAGAATCAAATACAGCATCAACTGCAACTCCTGCAAGAATTTTTTGTTCTTCAAGAGGAATTCCTAATTTTTCAAATGTTTTCAGTAATTCTGGATCAACTTCGTCAAGACTCTTTTTTTGAGGTCTTTTCTTTGGAGCTGAATAATAACTAATATCCTGAAAATCAATTGGTGGATAAGTTACATTAGACCATTTTGGTTCTTCCATTTTCTGCCAGTAACGGAATGCTTTAAGACGCCATTCAGTCATCCATTCTGGTTCCCCTTTCTTAGAAGAAATTAATCTTATAATATCCTCATTTAGTCCTTTTGGAGCAGTTTCTGACTCAATTTCTGTTACAAAACCCCATTTATAATCAGATTTAGTTAATTCTTCAAGCACTTTTGTGCTGTCAAATTCCTCTTTTACAGATTTTAAAATTTCACTCATACATTATTCCTTAAAATTATGTTACAAACCTATTGAATCTTGATTATTTTGTCAAGATTAACATTGCATTTTATTTTTTAGTTCATTTCGAATTAAATTATTTTCCAGTAACATATTTTATAATTTCAGCTTTTTCTATGGTTATTAATCCGCCGCATTTAGCTTCTTCAAATATGACGTGCAGTATAGGCATAAACTTTTCTGCTTTTTCTGCTTCGTCAACAATTTCAATAATTATTGGCATATCTTCAGAAAGTCTTAAAATTTTTGAAGTATGAATACGACTTGCCTTTCCAAATCCCATAATGCCCTTAAATACAGTTGCTCCAGCTAAGCCAAACTTTCGAGCTTCAAGTACAATTTTTTCATAAACTGGTATATGATGAATTAAATCATCTTCCCCAATAAAGATACGAATTAATTTCGCTTCCCCTTTAATTTCCATATTACTCTCCAGAAATTATTTTTGAAAGTTTATAAGAAACGAAAAGTACAAAGAGAGTAAGAAAAAGATTTAGTAAAATATTTAAACCTGCATACAAAAATTCTCTTTCTTTCAAGAAGTTAATTGTTTCATAAGAAAAAGTAGAAAAAGTTGTTAAACCTCCACACAAGCCTATTGTAAGAAAAATTCTTAATTGTTGACTTATTAACTCATTAGCATCAAAGTAATACATTACAACACCAATAATGAAACTTCCCAATACATTAACTGATAAAGTTCCATAAGGAAAAGTTGGATGCAAAAATTTATAAACAAAGCCTGAGAGCCAGTAACGTAAAACTCCTCCTAATCCGGCTCCAATAAATACAACAATATAATTTTGCAATTTATCACCCGAGTTTGTTTTAAATTTATTGGTAGGAGTTATCAGTCCTTAAGAATGGACGATTAGGAATTGTCTAAATACATAGCAATCTACTTCATCATTTTCATAATTCAATTAGACAACCCTGGGCTAACTCCATAGCCAGAAATAATTAAGAATATAAATATAAATTGATAATATTAATTATTCATCACAATAAAAGATTTTTTTGCTTGACATTAAAACTATTAAACTCAGATTCAAAAAGTAATGTTTTACTTTTAACTGATTTAAAAGATTTTTTATCTTTATTTAGAGAGTAAAAATTTCTTAATAACACAAATTATTCTATTGAAGTGCAATTAATAAATTGAAATAAATTACTTATTATTCTTATTATTACGACTTATTATAATTCATTTTCTCAATCTAACCAGAGAGAAATAGATTCCATTAATTCTATTCCATTTGAAGAAATTGCATCAAACCTTCAAAAGCATAAAGAAATCTTTAATGAAAATTTGATTCAGGCAAAGCAACTTAATTATGAAAATGGCATTGCAAAAGCATCCAGTAATCTTGCATTAGTTTACTACTTAAAAGGTGAATACGAAAATCCTATGCATCATCATTTCGAAGCAATAAAGATATTCGAAAAGAAAAAAAATGTATGATGAATTAAGTTATGAATATGGAGAATTAGGCTATCAGATGAAACGAAGAAATTTGAATAAAGCAATTGAATATATGCAGCTTGCAATAAATATTGCTGAAAAAAATAAAATACCTGAATTTAGGCTGAGCAAACTTTATGACAATTACGGTGTACTTAAAGAGATGGATAAACAATATGACAGCGCATTTTATTTTTATAACAAAGCACTTAGAATAAAAAAATCACTTAACGATTCGATTGGTATTCCCTTCAGCTTAAATAAAATTGCTGTTTTGAAAGCTACATTAGGAGATTTTGATGGGGCTTATAGATATTTAAAAATCTCAGACGAATACAGAAAAAAAGAAAAAGGTGAGTTTGGTCGACTTGAAAATTTGTCACTTCACGGCGACTTTTTAGTAATGCAAAATAAAATTGATGAGGCTATTAAAAAGTTTAATGAAGTTTACTCGCTTGCAAAGAAAATTAATTATTCCTATTTGATGCTTTACAGTCTTGATAATTTAATTAAGCTCTATAAAACAAAAAATGATTACTATGAAGCACTTAAAAAAATGGATTTATATATAACACTAAAGGACAGCATCGATGGTTATGAGGTAAGAACAAAAATTGCACAGCTCGAAATTGCTTACGAAACTCAAAAAAAAGACAGATTAATTAAAGAGACTGAATTCAAATTAAAAGTTAAAGAACAGCAATTAATTTTTACAGCAAGTTCAATTATTCTTCTTATCTTAATTTTTATCGAAGTTTATAAATATCAACAACTTCGAAAGAAAAAAGAATTATCCGAAATTGAATTCAAAGCAAAAATAAAAAGTGCGGAGATTGAAAAGAAATTAACTAATGAGAAGTTAAGAATTTCTCGTGAACTTCATGATAATATCGGTTCTCAATTAACTTTTATCATTAATTCATTAGATAACTTTCTTTATAAAAATTCAAATCTTGATTCGAAAGGTTATATTAACTCAGTTAAAGACTTTGCAAGAAATGCTTTATCTGATTTAAGAAATACTATATGGGCTATGAAAGACGAAACTAGAAGTTTTGAAAAATTATTCCTAAAAATAAATGAGCTTATCTCGAAATTGAATGAATCATTAAGTTCGATAACAATTGAAATCAATAATGAAATACAGAATGATTTTAATCTTACTTCTATACAGATGATAAATATTTACAGAATTATTCAAGAAGCAATTCAAAATGCAATTAAACATTCGAATGCTTCTTTAATCAAAATTAATTTTTCTAAAATTGATACTGAACTTGTTCTAACAATTAGTGATAATGGCAAAGGATTTAATATCGAAGAAAAAAAATTAGAAAGTGGATTAATAAATATGAAAAGGCGATGTGAAGAACTTGATGGTAATTTTATTATTGAATCAAATAATTAAGGAACAAAAATTAAATGCTCGTTTAAAATTCTTGAATAGAAATAGTGCATATGACTTATTTGTATTTATCAATAACAGGTTTATATTCTGAATAAAAATGAAAATTAATTATGAAAATTAAATTAGCTATTGCAGAGGATAATGAATTTTTGATAAAATCTTTATTAGAAAAATTATCAATATACCCGGATAAATTTAATATACTTTTTACCGCAAGAAATGGTCAGGAAATTGTTAATTACCTCAATGTAAATATTAAACCCGATGTATTACTTATGGATATAGAAATGCCAGTTATGGATGGTATAAAAGCAACCGAATTGATTTCAGAAAAATATCCTTGATATAAAAATTATTATGCTGACTGTTTTTGATGACGATGAAAAAATTTTCAATGCTATTAAAGCAGGTGCAAGCGGATATTTATTAAAAGATGAACCAATTGATAAAATTATAGAGAACATAGAATTAGTACTTTCAGGTGGCGCTCCAATGTCAGCAACTATTGCCGCTAAAACTCTTCAACTACTAAGACAATCAGAGAAGCTTTTTACAACAGATGAAAATAATAACTATAATCTTACCCGCAGGGAAAAAGAAATTTTAGAATTTTTAAAGAAAGGATATGATTATAATAAAACTGCACAGCAACTTTTTATATCTCCATTCACTGTAAGAAAACATATCGAGAATATCTACAGAAAACTTCAAGTCAACAATAAAATTCAAGCAGTTCAAAAAGCAATTCAAAATAGAATAATTAAATAATCTCAAAAAAAATACTGCATCTGCCTTATTTACATCTTTGAACTTACATTTTAGTTTTGCTTCAACCATTCAGTTAGTCAATAAATTAAAAGGATAAAAAAATGAGTAAAAAAATTTATTATATAGTTTTTTTAATTATTGTTAATATTTCCATTTCTAACGCCCAATGGCAACTAATTGGTCAGCCATTAGATGCAGAAATAACATCTTTAGTTAAAGTTAATAACACATTATTTGCATCGACTTTATCAAAAGGAGTTTTTGCTACATCAGATGAAGTTTCTTGGGTTGCAAGAAATAATGGGCTTACAGATTTAAAGGTTCGTGACCTTGCTGAGTCAAGTGGGAAACTTGCAGCTGGGACAGACAAGGGTGGTGTTTATATTTCCACAGATAATGGTGCAAGCCGGACACAAAAATCAAATGGATTAACAATTCCTTATCAAGCTCTTCCTAATGTGTATACAATTATTTTTTCAGGTTCAAATATTGTCGAAGGAGGTGGGTATGGTATTTTTGTTTCAACCAACAACGGTGACAATTGGACAAGGGTTGCACTGAGCGGTTATTATATAGCATTAGGCTTACATCAAAGCACAAACTTTCTATATGCAGGCATTGGACCAAGTGTTTACCGCTCTTCAGATAATGGAATGACCTGGAAAGAGTTAGCCAATTCTCGTATTTATAATATACATTGTTTTGAAACACTTCATTTAACAAGGACAGGATAAAATTTTTGTTGGAACAAATGGTGCACTTTTCTTTTCCCCTGATAATGGTATAACATGGAAAGAGAAAAACATACTTTACAAAAACATTAATGATTTAACAAAATATAACAACAATATCTTTGCTGCATGCGAACCATTTATGACCGATAGCTCAGGTTTTATTTATTTAAGCACTGATTTTGGGGATACCTGGACAGATATCACGGGAAATATTTCATCAGTTTTAAAAAATCATATTAGAAAAATTTTAATTGACGGTGATTATATTTATGTAGGAACTTCACTAGGATATGTTTACAAAAGGAAATTATCGGATGTTGTAACTTCAGTCGAAGACAAAGAAGAAAATATTCCAACGGGTTTCTCATTACAGCAGAATTATCCAAATCATTTTAATCCAACCACAACAATTAGTTTCTCTATTCCAAAAACAGAGTTTGTTACACTTAAAGTATATGATGTTCTCGGGAATGAGTTAGCAACTATGGTGAATGAATATAGACCTGCTGGGACATATAATGTTCAATTTTCAACTATCAATTCTCAATTATCAAGCGGTGTTTACTTCTATAAATTTCAGGCTGGAAAGTTTACTGAAGTAAAGAAGATGATTTTACTCAAGTAATCAAACATAAATCAAAAGGAGGTACTGGATGAACAACTTTCGAATAATCACTACTGCGATAATGTTGGTTCTGCTCTTTGTTGGTTGCAGCAAAGACGAAAACAATCCTGCAGGCCCTGGCTCAGGAAATAATTCAATTTCGATTACTGTTGGTGCAGGCACAAGACCACAATATTCATGGTCTGGCGGAAATGTGTACAGCCTCAGTGTGGTTCGTACATCAAATCCCGGAACCATTGTTTGGGGACTTGCATCTCCAGGTCAAAATGCGATTGCATCACCTGTGACGCATGGAAGTGGAGCATCCCTGACTCAATTGATTGTTGAGACTACATCGACTGAGCGCACTTTGACTTCGGGCGTCCAATACCGTGTCTCAGTCACACGCATAGATGGTACAACTAGGTGGAAAGAGTTTACCCTGTAAAGTGGAGCTGCATTTAAGACATTCAAACTCTAGAATGTGAATTGGTCTTACAAAGAGTGGGAAGGGTCGGACATCTGTACGACCCTTTTGCTTTATGATATTCATTTTATAAAACAATTATAGCTTACTCGCATATCTAAAACTAACTATAATTTTGATTAGATGTTTTGAGAGTCTCACGCTAGCAAAATACATAATCTTTCCGACGATAAAGTACATCACTTCGTCATAAGGTTTATACAATTCAAATGACTTCAGTTGCCTCACATACTTTTTCTTCAGCGACGGCTTATATAATATCCAATTGCTTCAGAATGTATGACAAAACTAAAAATAATGTTCTTTTTCATTCCCTTCTTTAAAATCATCCCATCTTAATGAGATTTCTTTATAATCTTCTTTTCTATTTACATTAAAAAATAATTCATCTCTATAAAAAGGAAGTAAATCTGGCTTAATTATTTCCGTTTCAATTTGTTTGAGAAATTTATGAAACGATTTTTCATTTTCATTATTTTCTTTCAAAAAAATTTCAACATTATTTAAAATTTTTTTAGAGTAAACTGCAACTAATGGTTGATGATAACCAGCAGCTTCGCAAAAAACAATTGACT